>JBBQLP010000050.1:0-19163 GCA_038327995.1 Caulobacterales bacterium
AGGGCTCGACAGGCCGCGCAGGGCCAGGATGAACAGGACCCCGGAGACGAGGTAGAGAATGGCGGCGAGATTGGCGTTCATGGATGCCCCGGAAGCCTCAAGTGGTGCGCTGCTGCGGGCGCATCAGAATATCGTCAGCGGCTTTTGGCCCGCCGGGCCGATGGTGGTGACGGTGACGGACCGGCTCACGCCCGGCTTATAGAGGGTGACAGTCACTGGCCCCGGCCCGCCTGTCTTCTTGACCTGGCAGGTGGCGATGGGCGAGGGCAGGGTGTCGGTATAGGGGCCGGTCTTCTCGACGCCATAGCGATTGGCGATGCCCCCGCCCGGGTTCTTGTTGGTGCGCACATGGCAGAGCATCTGGTAGCTGGCGGTCGGGGCGGCGTCGATCTTCAGCGAAAGGTTCGCGCCGGGCTGGGCCGAGGCGGCGCCGGCGGCGGTCAACAACGCAAGCAGGGCAAGCGTGCGCTTCATGACTCCCACGCCCGTCCAAGCAGCCATCGTACTTTGATCGCGGCGATTATCTGCGCGAGCGCGAAACCTGCCACCATGCCGCCGATCCATAGCGAAACCGGGTCTGGGCGGCTGCCATTCAGCCACCCGATCTTTACGCCGATCAGTAGAATTACGACTCCGCTGATGATCAATTTGGTACGCGGGGCTCTGATACGGGCACGAAAGGGCTCGGGCAAAAACTGGCCCATCATGGCGACGCTTAGAGCCAACACCGCGAGGAGGATCGGCAGCCAGGCGCCCATGAACAGATTGCCGCCCATCACGCCTTTTCCTTCTTCTTGTACATGGCCAGCATTCTCTGGGTGACGAGGAAGCCGCCGAAGATGTTCACCGCCGCCAGCCCTGCGGCCACTGCGCCGGCGCCCTTGGAGACCCAGACGGTGGCGCCCGTGCCTGCCCCCATCGCCCCGTGTGCGGCGGCGGCCAACAAGGCGCCGACGATGATCACCGAGGATATGGCGTTGGTCACCGCCATCAGCGGCGTGTGCAGGGCGGGCGTCACACTCCACACCACATAATAGCCGACGAAAATAGCGAGTACGAAGATCGCCAGACGGAAAACGGTGGGATCGACGAGGGCGGCGTCCATCAGCTTTCCTTCCCGGATGACCGGCTCAGTTTTTCGTCGATGTTGGACAACAGGATAAGACCGCCGCCGACTGCGATACTCGCGACCACGTCTTTCAGCACAGAGAAGCCAGCAAACGCCGAGAGACTAGCGGATGAGTGAAACACGCGCTGGTAGCTCAGGATGAGGATCAACTGCGCCACGGGGCCGCCGACAAGGCAGAACCACCCAAGGTATCGGACAAAAAGGCGCAGCTTCATGATTTGAGCCCCGGATGAACCACCGCCCCATCTCGCGTCACTACGGCGCCCTTGAGGATTTCGTCGTCCCAGTCGGGCTGATAAGCGCCCTCCTTGGTCACGAACAGGGTGGCGAGATTGACGAGGTTGCGGGCGTAGAGGTTGGAGGCGTCCGCCGCGATCCGTCCGGGCAGATTGGGCACGCCGCAGATCTTCACCCCATTGGCGGTGACCACCGTCTGGCCGAGCACCGCACCCGCGACATTGCCGCCCTGCTCCACCGCCAGATCCACCAGCACGCTGCCGGGCTTCATCGAGGCCACCTGTTCGGCACTGACCAGCTTGGGCGCGGGCCGTCCGGGGATGAGGGCGGTGGTGATGACGATGTCCTGCTTCATCAGATGGGTGGACAGGAGCGCCGCCTGTTTGGCCTGATATTCCGCGCTCATCTCCTTGGCGTAGCCGCCCGCGGTCTGGGCGTTCTTGAACTCCTCGTCCTCCACCGCCAGGAATTTGGCGCCGAGGCTTTCGACCTGCTCCTTGGTGGCGGGGCGCACGTCCGTGGCCGTGACCACCGCGCCGAGCCGCCGGGCCGTGGCGATGGCCTGCAGCCCCGCGACGCCGACGCCCATGATGAAGACCTTAGCCGCCGCCACCGTGCCCGCCGCCGTCATCATCATTGGCAGGGCGCGTCCGTAAGCCTCCGCCGCTTCGATGACTGCGCGGTATCCGGCAAGATTGGCCTGCGAGGAGAGCGCGTCCATCGACTGCGCGCGACTGATGCGGGGAATAAACTCCATGGCGATGGCGGTCGCGCCCGCCTGGGCCAGCGCATCGACCGCCGCACGGTCGCCGTAGGGATTGAGCAGGGCCGCCACGAGCGCGCCCTTCTTCAGGCTGGCGATCTCACTCGCGTCGGGGCTGCGCACCTTGAACAGGATGTCGGCGGTCTTGATCGCACAGGTAGCGTCAGGAGCGATGGTCGCGCCCGCGGCGACGTAGTCTGCGTCGGGGTAGGCGGCGGCGGTTCCCGCGCCAGTCTCCACCGTCACGGCAAAGCCCGCCGCGATCAGCTTCTTGACGCTATCGGGGGTGGCGGCGACGCGCGTCTCGCCGTCCTTGCGTTCCCGTGTGACCGCAATCTGCGCCGCCATGGAGCCCCCGACCTTTGATTGACCGGAAGGTTAGGGAGTTTCGCCCCCTCCTGTCTAGCGCAGACGCCAGCCCGGAAAAGCCTAGTGCCCCGCCTTGGGTTTGCGGCTCAGCATAAAGCCGCCGAGCACCGCCACGATCAGCGCCGACACGAAGGCGGGGATGAAGCCTGCCGGGGTGCAGAACCACACCACGAGCAGGATTAGTGCGCACGCAGTTGCCAGCGAGCCCCACTTTGTCAGGCCCATGATGCTGTGGAACGTCGCCTGATGCGCCGCGACCTCCATCTGGCCGTGCTGGTATTCGCTGGTCGAGGGCTCAGTGTGCGTGGCCATGGGAGGCTCCGGGTCGGTTAAGGCGTGGTCGCGCGGGCCGGACTATAGCGGGGGCTGCGCGGGGCTCAAGGGGGCGAGAGGGAGCTCAACCGATCCAGCTTCGCACTCTATTGCCGAGCCAACCCTCCCCCCTATGCTTGCGGGATGACCGCTACCGCCCAAGCTCCTCTCGACAAGCTTTCCCGCACCTCGTTTTTCCTGATCTTCGGGGTCTCCATCGTCACCGCGTTCGGCAACACCGGGATGCAGTCGATCCTGCCCGCCATCGGCCGCGAGATCGGCATGGACGATAGACTTGTGGTGTCGATCTTCTCGCTCTCGGCGCTGGTCTGGGCCTTTTCATCGCCCTACTGGGCCAGGCAATCCGACATCCGGGGTCGCAAGCCGATGATGATGCTTGGGCTGATCGGCTTTATGGTGTCGATGATCTGCTGTGGGGCGGTGGTCTGGGCGGGGCTGCACCATTGGGTCGCGGTGCCGGTGATCTTCGTGCTGTTTCTGCTGGCGCGGGGGATTTTCGGACTAGTGGGATCGGCGGCCAACCCCGCCAGCCAGGCCTATGTGGCCGAGCGGACCACGCGGGAGGAACGCACCGAGCAGATGGCCTCGCTGGCGGGCGCCTTCGGGCTCGGAACGGTGATCGGGCCGGTGGTGGCGGGCTCGCTGGTGATCTACCTCGGGCTGGCGGGACCGATGTTCGTCTTCGCGCTGATGGCGGCGGGGATGGCGTTCGCCGTCTTCCGCTGGCTGCCGGAGCCCAAGCGCCTGCCGCTCGCGCCGCCCACCACCGAGGGTCGGCTGGACCCCGAGCCCGCACGGGACGAGCCGAACCTGCTCAAGCCCGGCAAACAGCCCGGCCTGTGGCGCGACCCGCGCCTGACGCCGTTTCTGATTTTCGGGTTTCTGGTCGCCTCGGCGCAGACGGTGAACGGGCAGACGCTGGGCTTTCTGATCATCGACAAGCTGCACATGGCCCCTCTAAAGGCGCAAGGCTTCATCGCCGTGGCCATGGGAGCGGGGGCCATCTCGGGTCTTCTGGCCCAGTGGGGACTGATACGGATGTTTCGGATGCAGCCGCGCCACCTGATCCGCTGGGGGGCGGGGCTCGCCATGGCGGCGAACCTTCTGATCGCCTTTGCGCCCTCTTACCTTGGGGTCGTCGCGGGCTATGCGTTGGCGAGTTTGGGCTATGGCTTCTGCCGCCCCGGCTTCACGGCGGGGGCCTCGCTCTCGGTGGAGGGATCGGAGCAGGCGCGGGCGGCGGGCGCCATCGCGGCCATCAACGGCTCGTCGGTGATTGTGGCGCCCTTGCTGGGCGTGTCGCTCTACAAGTTTTTCCACCCGACGCCCTACCTTATGAATGGAGCGATCCTGGCGGGGCTTCTGGCCTTCGCCCTGCTCAATCCGACGCTGCGGACAGTAGGGGCCGTGCCAGCGACGGACGAGGATTCGACGCAGGCGCAGTTGGAGCGGGTCGAAGAAGGCGGCGGGAGCCTTTGAGCGAGGACGAAGGCTTGCCGAAGCGCGAGCCATCCGGGACAAGCAGCCATGGACCCCAGCCTACCCGCCGCGCTCCGCACAGCCATGGAGGCGATGACCGAGGGGCGTTCGGGCCGCGAGCTTGGCGCGCGCTCGGCTGAGATTTCCCGCCTCTATCGCGCCCACGCCCCCTCTTCGCGCGCCGTGACGGGCGCCGACGACGCCCTCGCCTACGCCCTGACCCGGATGCCCGCGACCTACGCCGCCGTGGGCGCGGCGCTCGAGGCGGTGATGGAGCGCGCGCCCGGCTTTGCGCCCGCCACGTTGCTCGACGCCGGATGCGGCCCTGGCACGGCGGCCTGGGCGGCCTGCGAGGCGTTTGCATCGCTGGAAGGCGTCCGCCTCGCAGACAAAAACGGGCCGCTGATGATGCTGGCGAGGCGGCTTATGGAAAGCTCACCTGTTCCCATCATTGGGACCCGCTTCGGCGACATCACAAGTGCGCAAGCGTTTCAGGCTCTCCATGACAGCGACGGCGAGGAAATTCTCCCTACCTTTACTTCCGATCTGGTCATCCTGGCTTATGCACTGGTGGAACTGCAGACTGAGCGGATTGAAGCGGTGACCCACAATCTCTGGGCGGCCACGACGGGCGTGCTTCTGATCGTTGAGCCCGGCACGCCGGACGCCTGGGCGCGGTTGATGCGGATCAGATCAACTTTGATCGAGGCGGGCGGGACCGTGATCGCCCCCTGCCCTCACTACGCGCCGTGTCCGCTGGCGCCCCCCGACTGGTGCCATTTCAGCCAGCGCCTGCCCCGGTCGCGCGCGCACCTGAAAGCCAAGGGCGCAAGCGCCCCGTTTGAAGACGAAAAGTTCGCCTATCTCGCCGTCGCGCGTCCCGGCGTCGCGCTGGACTCGCCCCGGCCCCGCGTCCTCGCGCCGCCCATGGAAGACAAGGCCGGGATCACGCTCAAGCTCTGCACAGATGTCGGCGCGCTAGCAGCCCGTCGCTTCGCCCGGCGCGACAAGCCAGCGTTCAAGGCGGTGCGGAAGGCCGGGTGGGGGGATACGATCTGAGCACCCATGCAAGAAAGCGTTCAGTGCGCCTCGTCCCAGTTCTTCGCGGCGCGGGCTTCCACGACCAGGGGCACCGATAGCGCCACGGCGGGTTCCGCCGCGCGTTCCATCACGCGTTTGGCCAGAGCCATGACCGCTTCAGCCTCGGCCTCGGGCGCCTCGAACACCAGTTCATCGTGCACCTGCAAAAGCATCCGGGCGGAAAGGCCTGCGCCCGTCAGCGCGCCGGGGATCCGCACCATGGCCCGGCGGATGATGTCGGCGGCGGCGCCCTGGATCGGGGCGTTGATGGCGGCGCGCTCGCCGAAGCTGCGCTCCGCCGGGGTGCGGCCCCGAATCGCCGGGATGTGGATTTTGCGCCCGAAGATGGTGCTCACATAGCCATGCTCGCGCACGTAGGCCTTGGTCGCCTCCATGTAGGCGCGGATGCCGGGGAAGCGCTCGAAGTAGGTCTTGATGTAGTCGGCAGCCTCCTTCTGCTCGATGCCGAGCTGATTCGACAGGCCGAAGGCGGAAATCCCATAGACGATACCGAAGTTGATCGCCTTGGCCCGGCGGCGCACGTCCGACGGCATCCCTTCGATAGGCACGCCAAACATCTCCGAGGCGGTCATGGCGTGGATGTCGAGGCCATTCCTGAACGCCGCCTTGAGCTGTTCGATATCGCCGATGTCGGCCAGAAGCCGCAGCTCGATCTGGGAGTAGTCAGCCGAGATCAGCACATTGCCGGGCTCGGCGATGAAACAGGTGCGCAGCTTTCGCCCTTCTTCGGTTCGGATGGGAATGTTCTGCAGGTTCGGATCGGAGGAGGCCAGCCGCCCGGTGGACGACGCCGCCAGCGAAAACGAAGTGTGCACCCGCCCGGTGCGGCCCGAGACGGCTGCGACCAGGGCGTCGGTATAGGTGTTTTTCAGCTTGGCCATCTGGCGCCAGTCGAGAATGGCGCGCGACAACTTGTTGGGCGGCTCGTCGCCTTGCAGGGCCAGATCGTCCAGCACCCTGACGTCGGTGGCCCAGGCCCCGGTGGCGGTCTTCTTGGCGCCGGGCACGCCCATTTCGCCGAACAGGATGTCGCCGATCTGCTTGGGCGAACCAAGGTTGAAGGGGCGGCTGGCGAGACGATGCGCCTCAGCCTCGAACTCCACCATCTTCAGCGAGAACTCGTGGCCAAGCTGGCGCAGGCGCTCGGGGTCAACCGCGATGCCCGCCAGTTCCATTTGCGCCAGCACGGCGGGCAGGGGCCGCTCCAATGTCTCATAAACCGTGGCGAGCTTCTCCTTCACCAGACGTGGCTTCAGCACGCCATGCAGGCGCAGGGTCACGTCCGCGTCCTCGGCGGCGTAGGCGGTGGCGGGCTTCAGCTCCACCTGCGCGAACGAAATCTGCTTCTGGCCCGTGCCCGCAACCTGCTTGAAGGGAATGGGGGTGTAGCCAAGGTGGAGTTGCGCCAGCTCGTCCATGCCGTGCCCGTGCAGGCCGCCTTCGAGCACATAGGAGATCAGCATGGTGTCGTCGATCGGGGCGACATCGATCCCATAGCGGGCAAGGACGGCCATGTCGTATTTGGCGTTCTGGCCGACCTTCAGCACGTTCGAGTCTTCCAGCAATGTCTTGAGCTTGGCCAACGCCTCGTCGCAGTTTAGCTGGCGCCAATCCTCGCCGTCCGCCTCATTGTCAGCAGCGCCGCCGAAGTCGAGGCCGCCTGCAACCGCCGCCGCCTTGCAATGGCCGACGGGAATGTAGCAGGCCTCACCCGGTCCCACGGCCAGCGAGACGCCGCAAAGCTCGGAATTGTCCGACGAGAGCGAGGCCGTTTCGGTGTCGAAGCCGATCACCCCCGCCGCTGTCGCCCGCGCGATCCAGGCGTCCAGCACCTCCATCTCGGTGACGCAGGCGTAGGCGGTGGGGTCGAACGGGACCAGGATCGGTGCGGGCGGTGGGGTCGGGGTGAGACCGGGAGCGTAGCGGCTGCCCTTGGCGGGGACCACGCCCGTGGTGTTGAGGCCCTTCTGCGACGCGGGCGCGCCTTCGGCGACCCGGCGGGCCAGGGTGCGAAACTCCATCGCCTCCAGAAAGGCGGCGAGGGTCGCCGCGTCGGGATCGCGCACGGTCAGCTCATCCACGCGCATCGGCAAGGGCGCGTCATCGGCCAGCCGCACCAGTTGGCGCGACAGCCGCACCTGATCTGCGAACTCGAGGAGGGTCTCGCGCTTCTTCGGCTGCTTGATCTCCGAGGCGCGGGCGAGCAGGCTGTCGAGATCGCCGAACTCGGTCAGAAGCTGCACCGCCGTCTTGATGCCGATGCCGGGGGCCCCGGGGACGTTGTCGACGCTATCCCCGGCCAGCGCCTGGATTTCCACTACGCGCTCCGGCCCCATGCCGAACTTCTCGATCACCTCGTTCCGCCCGATCTTGAGCTGCTTGACCGGGTCGAGGATGGAGATTTGCTCAGTGACAAGCTGCATCAAATCCTTGTCGGAGGACACCACGATCACCTCGCCCCCGGCGTCGGCCACCGCCTTGGCGTAGGAGGCGATCAGATCGTCGGCTTCATAGCCCTCAAGCTCGATGGCCGGCACGCCGAAGGCCCGCGTGGCCTCCCGAACGAGCGGAAATTGTGGAATCAGATCCTCGGGCGGGGGCGGGCGGTGCGCCTTGTATTGGTCGTAGAGTTCGTTGCGGAAGGTCTTCTCGGAGCTATCGAAAATGACCGCCAGGTGGGTCGGCTTCTCCTGCTTCATCTCGCAGAGGAACTTCCACAACATATTGCAAAAGCCCGCTACGGCGCCGAGCGGCAGGCCGTCGGTCTTGCGCGTCAGGGGCGGCAAGGCGTGGAAGGCGCGGAAAATATAGCCCGACCCGTCGATCAGATAGAGCCGCACGGGCTGGGCGGGGTCGATGGTCACTGAGGGCTCGGGCGCATCGGCGGTCAGGGAGATCAGGTCGGCATCGGTCATGGGCGCAAGATAGGCCGGGACGCCGCCGCAGCAAACGGGTCTTAAGCGGCCTTGACCGTCTGAACCTGCGCCAGAAGATCGGCCACGGTGATGCGCGACAACCGCTCGCTCGCGGCTTGGTCCGCCGCTTCGATAGCCCCGCGCACCGCGTCTGGAATCCGCTCACCCACGGGGCAACCCCGCACCCCCGGCGGCGGACAGCCGAAATGGCCGCAGCCGCCCACGGCCCGCAGCACCTTATCCAGCGGTATTTTGTCTGGCGTAGTGAGCAGCCAAGCCCCGCCCGAGGCTCCAGCGCGGGTGCCGATCAGTCCCGCCTTGGCCAACATGGCCGTCACCCGGCGCACGACGACCGGATTGGTCGGCATGGAAGCCGCAAGCGAACCCGACGACACGGCTCCGCACGGTCCGAACGCGCCCGCGTGGGCGAGATAGACCAGGGCGTGCGCGGCGACGGGGAATCTCTGGCTGTCTGACATTGAAGGTCGGTTGGAAAAATCGGTTTGTGTCTCCGCAACTTAAGGCGGGGCTTGCGTCTTTCAATGGGGCGCGTCGCTGCCGCCAAGGTGGGCGTTGCGTGTTGAGCGATTGAATGGGACCGAAAATGGGCGTATCGCGGCGCGCCTTGCCCCGGGTCCCCGGAGCGAAATGCTTTTCGTGAAGGCGCCCTTCGGCCCTTCGGAGGACTTAGATGGCTGTATCAGCCGATGGCGTCCCGCCCGCTCAGGATGGCGAGGCCGCGTCAGCCGCAACATCCCCCGAGACGACCGAGTCCGGGAAGGCGTCGTTCAAGATCGAGCCCCCCGATCCCAAGGCCATCACCGAAGTCACCGCCGCCAACGAGGAGGCCGTGCTACACGGGGTCGGACCTCACCTGAAGCGCGCCGGGTTCTGGGGCCTCACGCTAGGGTCAGTGGGGGTGGTGTTCGGCGACATCGGCACCAGCCCGCTCTACGCTTTCAACGCGGCGATCGGACAGGCGGCGCACGACCCCGTGACCCGCCCGGCCGTGCTGGGCGTCGTGTCGCTGGCCATCTGGGCCCTGCTCATCGTGGTGACGGCGAAGTATGTGCTGTTCGTCATGCGCGCCGACAACAAGGGCGAGGGCGGCATCCTTTCGCTGATGGCGCTGGCGCAGCGGGCGCTTGGGCGGCGCACCACCCTAGTTTTCATCATGGGTCTGGTGGGCGCGGCGCTCTTCTATGGCGACGCCGTGATTACTCCGGCCATTTCCGTTCTCGGCGCCTTCCAGGGGATGCAGGACATTCCTGAAATCCGCCACCTGATAAAACCCGAGTACATCACCATCGCCGCCTTCGTCCTGCTGATCGGCCTGTTCATGGTTCAGGCGCGGGGCACCGCCAGCATCGCCAAGCTGTTCGGCCCGGTGATGGTGGTCTGGTTCCTGACCATCAGCGTTCTGGGGCTGTATCACCTCGCCGACGACCCCGGCGTGCTGTGGGCGCTCAGTCCCCACTTCGCCGTGGAGTTCATGTTGCGACATGGACTGGTGGGTTTTTTGGTGTTGGGCTCGGTCTTCCTGACGGTGACGGGCGCCGAGGCGCTCTACGCCGACATGGGCCATTTCGGGCGCTGGCCGATCCAGGCGGCGTGGCTGTTCTTCGCCCTGCCCTGTCTGGCGATCAACTATCTCGGCCAGGGCGCGTTCGTGCTGAAGGCGCTCAGCTACACCACCGCCCATCACCTGCCATTCAAGAACCTCGACTGGTTCTTCGTCATGGCCCCGCCGGTCCTGCGGCTGCCTCTGGTGCTATTGTCAGTGTTCGCGTCTTTGATCGCCAGCCAGGCGGTGATCACCGGCGCCTATTCGTTGAGCCAGCAGGCGATCCTTCTGGGTCTGTTGCCCCGGATGGACGTGAAGCGCACCTCCGAGACCCAGTCCGGCCAGATCTACCTGCCGCAGATCAACACCTTTCTGATGGTCGGCGTGCTGGTGCTGGTGGTGGTGTTCCAGAACGCCGACAACCTGACCAACGCCTACGGTCTGGCCGTGACCGGCACCATGCTCGTCACCACCGTCCTCGCCTATATCGTGGCCCGGCATATGTGGAAGTGGAGGCTGGGGCCGCTGCTTTTGCTGATCATTCCGTTCGTGATTATCGACAGCGTCTTCCTCGCCGCCAACGGTCTGAAAATCGCCTCGGGTGGGTGGCTGCCGCTGCTGATCGGCGGCTCGCTGTTCCTGATCATGTCGACCTGGGTGCGCGGCTCGCACCTTCTGACCGACAAGACCCGGCGCGAAGCCGTGCCCCTCGCCGACCTCATCGACATCCTGCGCGCCCGCGCGCCGCACCGGGTTCCGGGGACAGCCATCTTCCTGACCTCGGACCCGGACATGGCCCCCGTCGCGCTGATGCACAATCTAAAGCACAACAAGGTGCTGCACGAGAAGAACATCGTTCTAACGGTGCGCACCGCCGAGACGCCGCGCGTTGCGCAGAAGGACCGGCTGCAGATCGTTCCCGTCAACGACGACTTCAAGAAACTGACTCTGAACTACGGCTTCATGGAAAGCCCGAACGTGCCCAAGGCGCTTCAGCTTTGCCGCAAGCAGGGTTTGAAGTTCGACATCATGTCGACGTCCTTCTTCCTCGGAAGGCGCTCGGTGGTGCCATCCGCCCATTCGGGGATGTGGCTCTGGCAGGACAAGATCTACATCTTCCTGCTGAAGAACTCCGCCAATCCCACCGACTTCTTCCACATCCCCCCCGGGCGCGTGGTGGAGCTTGGGGCCCAGGTGAAGGTCTGACGCGAGGCTAGGCCGTCCCCGCCTCCCGGAGCGCCGCATTGGCGATGGTCAGCTTGGCGAAGCTCCAGCCGTCGGCGGCGCTCTCGATGTCGGAGATGAGCTTGCGCGCGCGGTCCACGCTGGCGCGGCGCGGTTCGGCCCAGGCGTCCACCGCCTTGTCCGCCGCCTTGCCATTGGCGACCGGCTCATCCCCAGCGAGGGCGATGATGGCTCTGGTGCGGGCGGTCTGTTCGCCGAGCAACTCCAGAATCAAGCCGCGCAGCGCCTGCCTCTCATAGGGGTCGGTGGTGCGGATCGCCGCCGCCGCCGCCCGCAACCGGTCGAAGCCGAACGCTGCGCCCGCCTGATGATAGACCCGGCCCACGGCGAGGGCGTCCCACCCCGACGCCGCCGCCAGATCGGCTATCTCCGTCACCGAGGTCATGGGGCGCAGGGCCGCCACGGTCGCCGCGAGGGTCTCCGGCGCTCCCAATTCCACGAACCTTCGCGTTCGGCTGGCCACGACCTCACGCTCGAAGGGCGACAACAGCGCGACGCCCTTGCCCTTCAGCGCGTCGCACGCAGGGCGATAGGCGTCGATCAGGCCCTGCACGGTTGAGCCTTTTTCAGCGGCATGACGGGAAAACCAGAAGGTCTGGCCGCGAACCACGTCGGCGATCTCCTGATACAGGGCAAGCTGGGCCGAGGCGGAAACCTTGAGATCGAGCGCCCCGACCGCCTTCCAGGCCTCGTCGAGGCGGAACACCTGGCGCGCCGCCTCGAACGCCAGCACCATCGCCCCGGCGTCGCAGCCCACAGCGGATTGCAGACGCGAGGCGAATGTGGGCCCGGCCATGTCCACTACGGTGTTGGCGAGGACCGTGGCGATGATTTCCCGCCGCAGCCGGTGCGCCTGCATCTCGTCCTCGAACCTGGCCAGAGGTTTGGGGAAATAGTTGCGCAGGGTCATCTCGAAATAGGGATCGTCCGGCGCGGCGCCCGCGACGATCTCGGCAGATAGCTCCAGCTTGCCGTAAGCGGTGAGCACCGCCAGTTCAGGCCGGGTCAATCCCCGGCCTGCCGTGCGCAGGTCGGCGACGGCGGCGGCGCGGGGCAGGCCCTCCACCTTGCGATCCAGTCGTCCCTGCGCCTCCAGGTCGAGCATGAAACGCCCATGCGCATCGAGGTCGGCGATGGCGCTGGCTTCCTGAAGCGACAGGGCCAGGGTCTGGGCGTAGTTGTGCTTCAGGACGTGCAGGCCGACGTCGGCGGTCATCTCCACCAGCAGAGGATCGCGCTTTTCCGGCTTCAGGTCGCCCGCCCGCTCGGCCTGATTGGTAAGAATCTTGATGTTCACCTCGTGGTCGGAGGTGTCGACCCCGGCGGAATTGTCGATGGCGTCGGTGTTGATCCGGCCGCCCTTGCCGTCCGGGCCGCCGAAGCGCGCGTAGGCGATCCGCCCCGCCTGGGTCAGACCGAGATTGGCCCCCTCGCCCACCACCCGCACACGCAGTTCGCTGGCGTCGATACGCACCGCGTCCGACGCCTTGTCGCCCACGTCGGCATGGCTCTCGGTCGCCGCCTTCACATAGGTGCCGATGCCGCCGAGGTAGAGCAGTTCCACCGGCGCCTTCAGGATGGCGCGGATCAGATCGGTGGGCGAAAGCTGCGTTTCCGTTATGCCCAGCAGCGCCTGCACCTGCGGCGTCACCTCCACCGTCTTGGCGGTGCGCGGGATCACGCCGCCGCCTTGGGAAATCAGGCTTTGGTCGTAGTCGTCCCAGGACGAACGCGGCAGGTCGAACATCCGCTTGCGCTCGGTCCAGCTCGCCGCCGGGTCGGGATCGGGGTCGAGGAAGATGTGGCGGTGGTCGAAGGTGGCGAGGAGCTTGGTTGCTTTCGACAACAGCATCCCGTTGCCGAATACGTCGCCGCTCATGTCGCCGACGCCGACCACGGTGAAGGGTTCCGACTGGATGTCCTTGCCCATCTCGCGGAAGTGGCGCTTGACCGCTTCCCACGCGCCGCGGGCGGTGATGCCCATGGCCTTGTGGTCGTAGCCGTGCGAACCCCCTGACGCAAAGGCGTCGCCCAGCCAGAAGCCGTAGTCGCCCGCCACCCCGTTGGCGATATCGGAGAAGGTTGCGGTGCCCTTGTCGGCGGCGACCACCAGATAGGGGTCGTCTCCCTCCAGCGCGATCACCCCCTCGGGCCGGATCACCGCGCCCTTGGCGTCGAGGTTGTCCGTGATGTCGAGGAGACCCGAGAGGAAAGTCTTGTAAGCCGCCACAGCCTCGACGCGGATCGCGTCGGGGGTTCCGCCGCGCGGCAGGCATTTGGGGAAGAAGCCGCCCTTGGCCCCCACCGGCACGATCACCGCGTTCTTGACCTGCTGGGCCTTCACCAGGCCCAGCACCTCGGTGCGGAAGTCGTCGCGGCGATCCGACCAGCGCAGCCCGCCCCGCGCCACCGGGCCGAAGCGCAGATGCACGCCCTCCACCTGCGGCGACCAGACGAAAATCTCGCGATAGGGCCGTGGAGCCGGCAGATCATCCAGCTCCCGGCTCGCTACCTTGAAGGAGATGTAGGGCTTGGGGCCGCCGTCCTCCCCGGTCTGGTAATAGTTGGTGCGCTTCATCGCCTTCACCAGAAGCGCGAGGCGGCGCAGCACCCGGTCGGCGTCCAGGCTTTCGACGGTTTGCAGGGCGTCCACGATCTTGCCGAAGATGGCGTCCGCCTGCGCTTCGCGATCCGCAGAAGGCGCGGAGACCGCCGGGTCGAACTTGGCGCGGAACATATCCAGCATCAGTCGGGCGATGCCGGGATAGGCGCTGAGGGACTGCTCCTGCACGGTCTGGCTTGGGTCGAGCCCCGATTGCAAGCGATAGCGGGCGAAGGCGCGCACCAGCGCCGCTTCGCGCCACGGCACGCCCAGTTCGAGCACCAGACGGTTGAAGCCGTCGCTTTCGGTGCGTCCGGTCCAGATGGCCACGAAGGCGTCCTCGAAGGGCGCCTTGATGTCGGCGAAGCTCAGCTTCTCCCCGCGCTCGTCCTCAAGCTCGAACTCGTGCACCCAGATGGTGGTTGAAGCCCCGTCCGGCTCTTGCCGTTTCACCTGGAATCCATCCTCGGTGAGCGCCTTCAGGCCCATGTTCTCGAAGATCGGCAAGACGTCCGCCAAAGGCACGAAATCGCCCGCACGGTAGAGCTTGACCCGGAATGACCGTTTTGAGTCCGTCTCGCGGCGGTAGGCGCGAATCCGCAAGGGATTTTCCTGCCCCGTTTCCGGGCGCTCGAGGGTCTCGATCACCTGCAGATCGTCAAGCGCCTCGGTGGGGGAATAGCGGTCGCGGTAGCCTGCGGGGAAGGCTTCGGCGTAGCGGCCCAGAATCTCTCGCACGCGGCCCGGCGCGACGCCGCCGTCGCGGGCCTGCGACTCGAAGCGGTCGGACCAGGTGCGCACCTGCTCGGCGATTTCCGCCTCGATGGCGCGGGGATCCGGTTCGGGATGATCGCCGGGCGACACGCCGATGATGAAGTGCAGTCGCGTCAGGGGTTGGTCCGACAGGGTCAGATAGATAGCTGAAACCCGCCCGCCCCAGGCCCGCGCCAGGATCTTTCCGGCCGCCGTACGCACATCCATGTCGTAACGGTCGCGGGGGATGAACAGGAGTACTGAGATGAAGCGGTCGAACGGGTCCTGGCGCGCAAACAGCCGCACACGCGGACGGTCGGACAGGTGCAGGATGCCCAGCGCATTCTCGTAAAGGTCGTCCTCCTCGATCTGAAACAGCTCGTCGCGGGGATAGCTCTCCACCACGTTGCGCAGGCGTTTCTCGTTGTGGGCGCTGGGGTTTTCGCCCGCCCGACGCAGCACATTCTCGACCTTGCGGCGGATCAGCGGCAGGTCGTGCACCGAGGCCTCGTAGGCTTCCACGGTGAACAGGCCGACGAAGCGGACCTCGCCAAACGCGGCCCCGTCCGGGCCGTAACGCTTGATCCCGATGTAGTCCATATTGGTGCGTCGATGCACCCTAGACCGAAGGTTGGACTTGGCGACCACCACGGGCGCGGCCCCCTTCAGATAGCTGGCCAGCCCCGCCGCCAGCACGGCGGGCTCCGACGCCCGGCGCAGCACCGAACGGGCTGGATCGCGCAAGACGCCCAGGCAATCCTCGGGCCTGAACTTCGGCTCCTCCGCCGCGTAGTCGCCGTTCGCCTCTCGCGGATATTCGTAGATGCGGGCGCCGAGAAAGACGAACCGGTCGGTGGTCAGCCATTTCAGGAAGGCCAGGTATTCCCCTACCTCATAGGCCCCGGCCGCGCCGAACGCCCTCGGGGGCGCGGTCGCGGCAAGTTCCGTGATGGCTTTGTCCATCAGCGCAGTCATCCTGGGGAAGTCGGCGACGGCGGCGGCGGCGTCTTCCAGCGTGGCCTTGACCCCGGTGATCAAGCCCTCGCGCCGATCCTCGCCCACCGGCTCCAGCACCACCACGATCAGGGATGTCTCGCGGCCCCCCAGCGTGACCACGGGATGGAACATGGCCTTCACCACGAAGCCGCCGTCGCCAAGTTCGCCCATGACGCTGTCGACCAGGAAGGGCTTGTCGTCCTGCACAACGACCAGAACGTCGGACTTCAGACGCCGTCCGTCCGCCCCCGCGCCGCTGAGCAATTGCACCAGTGGCGCATCGCCCTTGCGGTCCTGCGCCAGACGCCAGGCCTGCGCCAGATTGGCCATCAGGTCAGCGAGGTCGCAGTCCGGCAACTCCTCGGGCCGCCAGTCGTCCGCCGCCTGTCGGACGAAGTCTTCCTGGGCGGCGGACAGCACCTTGGACCCCAGAGCTTCGGCGAAGGCGCGCATCAGGGTTCGGGCGGATTTTTCATGCGCCAGATGAGGAAGGGTCTGATCGCCGCTCATAGGGTTTTCCGCAGGATTCGCCCCGGAAAGCCGGGCTTACGGTCGAACCTAGAGGATTTCGCAGCGAACTGTGTGTGGATTTGGCGGGAAACGGCCGCTCAACGCGCACTTTTTGTTCCGGACGGAAGGACGTATATACAGAAACGCCGCCGACGGCGCGAAGCCATCGACGGCGCGGGCGACCACGCGGGGGAACGGGTCGCCATTTTCCGACGCCGTACGCTAACTCGTGGGGGGACGGGTGCGCGGGCGAAGGTCGGGATTCTGGCCCCGACGACAGATATGTAGTCCCTCCTGCGACATTTTCACCCCATAGCGCCCTCCCGAGGCGAAAAAACTGTTCACGCTTGCGTGACGTCAGCCAGTTTTCCATCGCCCACGGCCGAGCGAGGCTTGCGGATCAGCACCGGCTCCTGTTCGGGCGAGCCGTCTCCCGAAAGCAGGACTGCGATCCAGCGCGACCCCTCGAACTGCGCCAGAATGATAATCCCGGTCACGGTCAGCGGCGTAGAGAGGAACATCCCGGGAATGCCCCAGATCGCGCCCCAGAAGGCGAGGCTGAGCAGCACCACCACCGGATCAATGTTTAAACCGTCACGCTGCATCTTCGGCTGGATCACATTGCCGACCACGAACATGATCACCTCGAGCCCTATGAACAGCATCAAGCCGGGCCAGAAGCTGGGAAACTGCACCAGGGCGAATAGGGGCGGCAGCACCGTGCCGATAGCCCCGCCGATCACCGGTACATAGACCGCCACAAAAATCAGAAAGGCCCAGAAGCTAGCGTTCGGCAATCCGACCAGGGCCATCAGCGCCCAGGAGCCCAGGGCGATCATCGCCCCCGTCACTGTCTGGATCCACAGATACCGCTCCACCCCATTCCTGATGCGCAGGAAAACGGCGGTGGCGTGCTCGCGCTCCTGCCATTCCGGAAAGAGGGCGGCGACCTTCTTCGGCAAGAGCTGCCGCGAGGCGATCAGAAAGCCAAGATAGATCAGCACCGTCAAGGCCCCACCCCCGAACGCCTGCAGCGCCCGCGCCACGTCGCCGATGTATTTGCTGGGATTTAGCTGGTCGATGAGCTGTTGAACCGTCGGCGGCGACATCACCCCCATTGCCCCGCCGATCTGGGCGATGAGGGCGTTCAGGTGGGGCAGGTCTTTCAGCAGTTCCGTGATGAAGGCCGCTGCGTTGCCGACCACCGCATAGATGGTCAGGCCGAACGCCAGCGCTGTCAGCACCAGCGCTGCGGGCAAGGCGGCCCACTCCGGCAAAAAGGGCGCCCGCCCGGCGATAAGCCGCGCCAACCCGTCCACCAAGACCAGAAGAAACAAGGCCAGCACCAGAGGGGTCAGGATGCCCGACATCCAGGACAGCGCCGCGGCGCCGATGATCACCGCGATCACCACCAGCGCCGTGCGCCCCACCTCAGAATTGCTCATCATCAGCTTATTGCCTCGCGCGCCCTGAGGGCGAAACGCGCCTCCGGGATTTGTGACTGTCGGCGGCGCGGACAAAACGGTCAATCTTCTGACTGGAAAGCGTAGCGAATCCCCGCGACCTGCGGCTTGCAGACCGCAGGTCAGCCATATAAGGATGTCTTTATATGCTCGCGCCCGCCGCGTAGCGATCAGCACAGACCATTTCGTTCCGGAGCGCTCCTTTGGCCCGTCCCTCCTATATCTTCACCTCCGAAAGCGTCTCAGAGGGGCACCCGGACAAGGTCGCAGACCGCATCTCCGACACGGTGGTGGACGCCTTTCTGAGCGCCGATCCCTACGCCCGCGTCGCGTGTGAGACCCTGGTCACCACCCAGCGCATCGTATTGGCGGGCGAGGTGCGTGGCCCCGAAGGCGTGATCGAGAGCCTCGAGGAGAAGGTCCGGGCGGCGGTCAAGGACATCGGTTACGAGCAGGAGGGCTTCCACTGGAAGACCGCCAGCTACGACTGCTACCTGCACGCCCAATCCGCCGACATCGCCGTGGGCGTGGACGCCGCGGGCAACAAGGACGAGGGCGCGGGCGACCAGGGCATCATGTTCGGCTACGCCACCAACGAGACGCCGGAGCTGATGCCGGCGACCCTGCAATACAGCCACAACATCCTGAAAAAGCTGGCCGACGTGCGCCATGCGTCAACCACGAGCGGCCTGCAGCCCGACGCCAAGAGCCAGGTCACGCTGCTCTATGAGAACGGCAAGCCGATCCGCGCCACCTCCATCGTGCTCTCCACCCAGCACGACAAGGGGCTGACCTCCGCCGACGTGGCCGAGATCGTGCGTCCGCACATTCTGGCCGTGTTGCCGGCCGGCTTCGTCACCGAAGAGACCGAGTGGCACATCAACCCCACCGGCATCTTCGAGATCGGCGGTCCGGATGGAGACGCGGGCGTGACGGGCCGCAAGATCATCGTCGACACCTACGGCGGCGCGGCTCCGCACGGCGGCGGCGCCTTCTCGGGAAAGGACCCCACCAAGGTCGACCGCTCCGCCGCCTATATGTGCCGCTATCTCGCCAAGAACGTCGTCGCGGCGGGCCTTGCCGACAAGTGCACCATCCAGATCGGCTACGCCATCGGGGTCTCCAAGCCGCTGAGCTTTTATGTCGACCTGCACGAGAACGGCCAAATCGACCCCGCCAAGCTGGAAAAGGCGCTGCCTGACATGGTGGGCGGCGCAACCCCGAGAGTCATCCGCGAACACCTGAAGCTCAACCGCCCGATCTATGCCAGGACCGCCGCCTACGGCCACTTCGGCCGGACGCCGGACGCCGACGGCGGCTTCTCTTGGGAGAACACCGATCTGGTAGGCGAGCTCAAAGGGCTGGTCTGACGCCCTTACGCCGTTAACCCAGAGGTTCGTGCTTTCCTCCATCATCGCCGCGCGCGATGGTGTGGAACACATGACGAACGCGATTCGGATATTGGGCCTCGATCCCGGCCTTCGCCGCATGGGCTGGGGGGTGATCGTGTGCGAGGGCTCGCAGCTGACCTGCGTCGCGCACGGGACCATCACGCCCTCCGAGACCGGCCCCTTCGCCTCCCGGCTGTTGCACCTGTTCGAGGCGCTGGAGGCCGTGATCGCCGAGCACGCCCCCCACGAGGCGGCGGTGGAAGAGGTATTCGTCAACATGAACCCGGCCTCGACCCTGAAGCTCGGCCACGCC
>JBBQLP010000051.1:0-18923 GCA_038327995.1 Caulobacterales bacterium
CGTCGAAGGTCGGCGTGATCGTCTGTTTCTGGCACTCGCGCATTTCGCTCTCTCCGGCCTGCTGGCCTCTGGACCGGGCGCAGGAGCCGCGCGCCCTCGTCTCGCTCTCCCCCGACGGGGTCTTCATCGCCGAAGCCATGCGGCGGTTGGGCTTTCCGGCCATTCGCGGCTCCTCGCGCAAGCAAGCCGACCCCACCAACGACAAGGGCGGGAGCGCGGCGTTTCGCGACGTCCTGAAGTGGATCAAGAGCGGCAACGGCGTGGCCATCACTCCAGACGGACCGCGCGGCCCAGCGGAGGCCATGGCCGACGGACCGCCGCTGCTTGGCAAGCTCTCCGGTGCGCCGATCCTGTTTGTGGGGCTGGCGGCGAAGCCCTGCATCACCCTGAAAAGCTGGGACCGGGCGGTCATTCCGCTGCCGTTTGCGCGCGGCGCCATCGTCTGGGACGGGCTGGACGGGGTGGATCGCAAGGCGGAGACGCCGGCGTTGGCCGACGACTGGGCCGCGCGCCTTTCCGCCGTCACCCGGCGGGCCGAGGCGCTGGTCGGATGAGCCTCGCGCTCACCCTTTATCGACTGACGACGGGCCTGCTAGAGCCCTTGGCTCCCGCCATCCTCCGTCAGCGCGCCCGAGGCGGCAAGGAAGACCCGGCGCGAATATCAGAGCGGCTCGGCCATGCGTCGCTGCCCCGCCCAGGCGGACAATTGGCCTGGCTGCACGGCGCTAGCATGGGAGAGAGCCTGTCGCTGCTGCCGCTGATAGTCCGGCTCCTCGCAATGCGCCCGGCGCTCCAGGTCCTCGTCACCTCCGGCACCGTGACCTCCGCCGAGCTTCTGGCGAAGCGGCTGCCGCCCGGCGTGATCCACCAGTACGCTCCCATCGACGCACCCCGCGCCGCCGGGCGGTTTCTCGATCACTGGCGCCCGGACCTTGTCGTCCTGGTCGAGAGCGAAATCTGGCCGACGCTGCTCTTGGGGGCGAAGGCGCGAGGGGCGAAGCTCGCGCTCCTTTCCGCCCGCCTTTCCGACGCGAGCCTGAAGGGCTGGTCCTGGGCGACGGGGGCGGCGAGGGAGATCTTCGTCGCCTTCAGCCTCGTCATGGCGCAGGACGACGATACCGCAGCCCGCCTGAGAGCGCTCGGCGCGCGCGACAGCGGACGCCTGAACCTGAAGCTGGCGGGGGCAAGGCTGCTGGTCGACGAGGCGACGCTGACCGAATTGCGAGCCGCCGCGAACGGACGCCCCGTTTTGCTGGCCGCATCGACCCATCCCGGTGAAGACGAGATCGTGCTGGAGGCGTTTCAGAAGATCAGCGACTACGCGCTTCTCGTCATCGTGCCCCGCCATCCCGCCCGCGCCGCCGAGGTCGCTCAAGCCGCGCAAAGCCGCGGATTCGAGGTCGCGTTGCGCACCGAAGCCCCCTTCGGGGACGCGCACGTCTATATGGCTGACACCCTGGGCGAGATGGGGCTGTGGTTCTCGCTCGCGGGAGGCGCGGTGATCGGCGGCAGCCTTCTGCCCGGACCCGGCGGACACAATCCGGTGGAGCCCGCCCAGCTTGGCTGCCCCATCATCACCGGGCCCCACGTGGACAACTGGCGCGGGGTCTATGCGGCGCTGATCGGGGCCAACGCCCTTCTCGTCGCCGAGGACGCGCTCAGCCTTACCGGGGCCTTCTCCGAGGTTCTGCTGCAGCCCGCACTGGCCGCTCACCGGGCCGAGCGGGCGCGCGCGGTTGTCGCGGGAGGCGACGAAGGGCTGGACGCGGCGGTGGATCGGCTTTTGATGCTGCTCCCATGAGCCAGTTTTCCACCCCCCGCTGGTGGTATGCCGAGAGCGGCGGCAGCGTGATCCTGCGCGTGCTTCTGACCCCCGCCTCCTGGGTCTGGGCCTGGGCGACCGAGCGCCGCATCGCCAACGCCACGCCGGTGAACGTGGGCTGTCCGGTGATCTGCATCGGCAATGTCACCATGGGCGGAGCGGGCAAGACGCCGGTGGCGCGCGAGGTGTTGCGGCGCCTGCGTGCAGCGGGCGTGGACGCCCACGGCCTGTCGCGGGGCTATGGCGGATCGTTGAAAGACGCCACGCGGGTCGATCCTGCCGTGCATCTGGCGGGCGATGTGGGCGATGAGCCCTTGATGCTGGCGCGGGACTTTCCGTTCTGGGTGGCGCGCGACCGGGTGGCGGGGGCCAGGGCGGCGCGAGCGGCGGGCGCGCAAGCCATTGTGCTCGACGACGGACATCAGAATCCGAACCTCGTGAAAGCCCTGTCGCTGGTGGTGGTGGACGGCGAGACGCGGGGAAAGGAATGGCCGTTCGGCGATTGCTCCATCTTCCCGGCCGGGCCGATGCGGGAAGACCTGTGGGCGGGCCTGGACCGCGCCGACGCCATCGTCGTTCTCCTGCCGTCCGATCTCGATGAGGTCGATCCGCGCCTGATGGACCTGTTCGAGGGGCGGCGCGTGCTGGCCGCCCAGCTTCAGCCCGCCGCCGATCCGCCCTCGGGGCCGCAGCTTGGCTTCGCCGGTGTGGCCAAGCCATGGAAGGTCGAGCGTGCGTTGAAGGCGGCCGGGTGCGATCTGGTGGATTTCGCGCCCTTCCCTGACCATGCCCCCTACACGCCTTCCGATCTGGCCTTCCTGCAAACCCGCGCCGACACGCTTGGGGCGGGTCTCGTCACCACCGAGAAAGACTGGGTGCGCCTGTCGCCCGAATGGCGCGCCAAGGTCGCCGCCTGGCCGGTGCGAGCGCAGTTCGCCGACGACGATGCGCTGGATGCGCTGCTGGAACGGGTGCTGAGGGCGGCGCGATGACGGCCTATCTGGTGCTCGACTTCGCCGTCAAAGACCTTGCTGGCTTTCTTCCATACGTCGAAGCCATACCCGCATTCATCGAGAAACACGGCGGACGATACATCGTTCGTGGGGTCGAACCGGAGGTCATGGAGGGCGATTGGTCGCCGGAGCGGATCGTCATCCTCGAATTCCCCTCGCGCCAGCACGCCAAGGCTTTTTTGAGCGACCCCGACGCTCAGGCTCTATTCGACGTTCGCCATCGAACAACCCACAGCAAGCTGTTTCTGGTCAAAGGCTGCATTTGAGGCTGGCGCTGTTCGGAAAGACGAAAGCCTACGAATCGCTTATGGTCTGAAAAGCCGTCAGTAGCCCTTTCTACTGGCTGGACGTAACCCGATAAATTGTCGGTTCTCCGGCGCGGTAAGCCCCTTCAACTTTTCAAGCGTGCGCTAGCACGCCTGCAGGTGATTGGCTCCGCAATGCCCGGAATTGAAGTTCATCCGACGCGCCAAAGTCCTCGGCACAATCGAGTGCATTCTGCGGACCGCGTTCTGTCGACACGCTCCGCGTTGCGATGCCAAAACCTTCTGCAGGCTGCTTGGCGTTCCAGGAGCTAGGCTATGACCGACCATTTGATTGAACTGCTGATCGACCAGCGGAAGGCATTCTCAAAGGCTTTGCCGCAGTTATCCGCGCTTGGCGAAAGAAGGCAGGTGATGATCCCGCTGGCTAGGCGTCTCAAGGGCTCGAGTGATTCCGGTTAGCGTGCGAAGCGTTAGTGGTGCGGGATCGCCGATGTCCTTAAGCCCCCGCCTTCTTGGCGAACGCCAGCGCGCTCTCCGCCAGCGGCACGACCCGTTCGGCCATGGCGATGGCCTGGGGGCTGGCGGCGGTGCCGTCGCGGACGCGCCCGGCGATGCCCTGAAGAATCCCGGCTAACCTGAACTGGTTATAGGCAAAATACCATTCCAGCTTAGGCAGGGATGAGCGCCCGGTCAGGCCGCAATATTGCTCCACCGCCTCGTCGAGCGTGGGAATGCCGTGCGCCTTCAGATCGAGCCCGGCGAGGCCGCTCCTCCCATCGCGCTGGGTCGACCACTGCATCAGGAAATAGCTGAAATCGGCCAGGGGATTGCCCAGCGTCGACAGCTCCCAGTCCAGCACCGCCGCCACCAGCGGTTCGGTAGCGTGCAGCACCATGTTGTCCAGCCGGTAGTCCCCGTGGACGATGGAGGTGGAGTCGTCGGTCGGCGTGGTCTGGGGCAACCACTCGATCAGCCGTTCCATGGCAGGGATGCTCTGGGTCTCCGACGCCCGGTATTGTTTGGTCCAGCGGTCGATCTGGCGCGAGAAATAGTTACCCGGCTTGCCGAAATCCGCCAGTCCGATGGCGGCGTAGTCGGTGTTGTGCAGGTCGGCGAGGGTCTTGATCTCGGCCTGATAGGTTAGCCGTCGCTGGTCCGGCGCCATGTCGGGCAGGGTTCCGTCCCACAGGATGCGGCCCTCCACCATGCTCATCACATAGAACATCGTGCCGATGATGCTGTCGTCGGTGCACAGTGCGTACGCGCGGGCCACGGGGAAGTCGGTCGTGCCCAGCGCCGCGATCACCTTGAACTCCCGGTCCACCGCGTGGGCGGAGGGCAAAAGCTTGCCTGGGGGCTTGCGACGCAGAACGTATTTCGTGCTGGGCGTGACGAGCTGGTAGGTCGGGTTGGACTGGCCGCCCTTGAACTGGCGCACGTCCAAGGGGCCGCGATAGCCCTCGACGTTGGCCTTCATCCAGGCGTCGAGTTTGGCGTGGTCCAGAACGTAGCGCTCCTCCACGGCCTTGGTGCCGGAAAATGTCTCCTGCGCGCTCGGGGCGTCAGCGGCGTCGGCCATGGGCGTTTCCTTGTTGATCGGCGCGACATTAGCGGCGCGGCGCGGACGAACGCAACGCTATCGCTGCGTCAGAGCCCGCCAGCCGATGTCGGTGCGGTGAAAGCCGCCCGGCCAGTCGATCTTCGCCACGGCGGCGTAGGCTCGAACGCGGGCGATTTCCAGCGTAGCGCCCCGCGCGCAGACATTAAGCACCCGGCCTCCGCTGGCGATCAGCGCGTCCTCGGCGTTGCGCGCCGTGCCCGCGTGGAACACCGCGACGTCAGCGCCGAAGTCCTGCTCTGCGCCCCGGATGACCGACCCCTTTTCGGGCGCGTCGGGATAACCCTTCGCCGCCAGCACGACGCAAAGCGCCGCCTCGTTCCGCCATTTTGGCACCGGCATCGTCGCCAGGTTTCCTGTCGCAGCCGCGTGGAGGTAGGGCAAAAGATCGCTCTCAAGTCGCAGCATCAGGACCTGGCATTCGGGGTCGCCGAAGCGGGCGTTGAACTCTACCAGCCTCACATCCTCGCCCGCGATCATCAGCCCGGCATAGAGCACCCCGCGATAGGGCGCGCCCTCCGCAGCCATGCCCCGCACAGTTGGCTCGATCATCGTAGCGAAGGCTTTTCCAGCGACAGCGTCGGTGAGGATTGGCGCGGGAGCATAGGTTCCCATGCCGCCGGTGTTGGGGCCTTCATCGCCATCGTAGGCGCGCTTGTGGTCCTGCGCGCCGCCGAACAGGATCGCGTGCTCGCCGTCCGACAGGGCGAATAGCGACGCCTCTTCCCCTGGCATGAAGGCTTCGATCACCACCCGCGCGCCCGCCGATCCGAACCGGCCGCCGAGCATATCCAGCACCGCCGCGTCGGCTTCGGCGCGGGTCGCTGCGATCACCACGCCTTTGCCCGCCGCCAGCCCGTCGGCCTTGATGACATACGGCGGCGCGAATGCATCCAGCGCTAGTGAGGCGGAGGTCGCGTCCTCGCAGGTGAAGTGCGGCGCGGTGGGAAGTCGATGGCGATCCGCGAACGCCTTGGAGAAGGCCTTGGAGGTCTCCAGCTTCGCCGCCGCTGCGGTGGGACCGAAACAGGGGATGCTCAGTTCGGCCAACCGATCCGCGAGCCCAAGCTCGAGCGCGGATTCCGGGCCGACGACCACGAGGTCCGCCGCCATTTCCAGCGCCAAGGCGAGGAGGCCGTCCACGTCCGTGGCGCTCAAAGCACGGCACTCGCAAAGCGAGGCTATCCCCGGATTGCCCGGCGCAACGACCAGCTTCGTCAGCATGGGAGATTGCGCGATCTTCCACGCCAGCGCGTGTTCGCGCCCTCCCGATCCGACCAGCAGAACCTTCATGCGCGCTGTCTTGCGTGGCGCGGGGGCGGGGTCAAGAAAGGAAGCGCGCCTCGGCGCTACTGCTTCGTCGCGGTGAACGCGCCCGCGCGCCCCTGAACGTTGATCTCGCCGCTCATGCGATCTCCGGTCTGCACGCCGTTGAATGTCACGTCGAACCTGGAAAACAGGAAATTCGACTGATAGGTGAAGCTCACCTTGTCGCCGTTCACGCTACCTGCGGTCAGGGGATGGCTTTTGCCAGTGTTGACCTTGGGATCGCTGGTGGAAGCGTCCACGCAAATCCCGCCGAGGCGCGCGCCATCCGGTTTGAACTGGCAATTCAGGGTGAAGGCGAAGGTCGAGATCTTGCCCGCCACGTGCCAGGAACCCGCAACGTCAGCCGCGGACGCAGGCGACGCAAGAGCCGCGAGAAACAGAGACGTGAGCATTGCGGGCAGGGCGAGTTTCATCCGGGGATCCTCCTTGGCTTCACGCAGCTACGATCTAACCGCCGCAGAAGTTGGTTAACGGGCTCAGGCCCGAATTAGCACTACTCGCGGGTCGCGGTGAACTCGCCTTCGTGACCCTCGACGTTGATCTTGCCGTTGATCTGGTCGCCCATCTGCACCCCATCGAGAGCCACATCGAATTTTGCGAGGAGGAAAGTGGTCTTGTAGGCGAAGTTCACCTTGTCGCCATCAACGACGCCGGCCAACGGATGGCGCTTGCCGCCCGTCTGGTTCGGGTCGTTGTGGGGATTGTCGATACAGTGCCCCCCAAGATGCATACCCTCCGGCTTGAACTCGCAACGCAGGGCGAACGCAAAGGAGGCGATCTTTCCCGCCACACGCCAGGTCCCCGACAGGTCAGCGGCCGAGGCCGAGGCGGGAGCCGCGAACAAGGCGAGACAAATCGAAGCCAGAGCGGCGAACGTGGCGGATTTCATGGACAGCCTTTTTGCTGTGTAGAAATACGGACCGACCCCGCCTAAAGTTTCGCCCTGCCCTCCATATCGTCGAGCGCCTATCTTGCAGGTCATGAGCTTCGTCGAATCGCCCGATCCCAGTCCGGAATCAGCCTCGCCCGAGGCCACGACCAACGCCTCGGCCTATTCGGTCTCCGAACTCGCCTTCGCCATGAAGAAGACGCTGGAGGACGCCTATGGATTCGTCCGGCTGCGTGGCGAAATCTCCAAGGTCACGCGCCACGCTTCGGGCCACATCTATCTGACCCTGAAGGATGAGCGCGCCTCCATCGACGCGGTGGTGTGGAAAGGCTCGGTGCGGGGGCTCAAGCATCAGCCGCAGATGGGGCTCGAGGTGATCGTCACCGGGCGGATCACCACCTATCCTGCGCGCTCCTCCTACCAGCTCGTGATCGAGACCATGGAGCCCGCCGGGGTGGGCGCGCTCTTAGCGCAACTGGAGCGGTTGAAGGAGAGGCTGAAGGGCGAGGGCCTGTTCGAGCTGGCCCGTAAGCGCGCCCTGCCCGCCAGCCCCGCCGTCATCGGCGTCATCACCAGCCCTACGGGCGCGGTGATCCGCGACATCCTGCACCGCATCCGCGATCGCTGGCCCGCGCACGTTCTGGTCTGGCCGGTGGTGGTGCAGGGCGATCAGGCGGCGGCGCAGGTGATCGCCGCGATCCAGGGTTTCAACGCTATCGCCTCCGGCGGCGCGGTTCCCAGGCCTGAGGTGATCATCGTGGCGCGCGGCGGCGGCTCGGTTGAGGATCTCTGGCCCTTCAACGACGAGGCGCTGGCGCGGGCGGCGGCGGCGAGCGCCATCCCGCTCATCTCCGCTGTGGGCCACGAGACCGACACCACCCTGATCGACTTCGTCTCCGACCGGCGCGCGCCGACCCCCACGGCGGCGGCGGAGATGGCGACGCCGGTGCTGGCCGACCTGAAGGCTGTTGTCCTCGGGTTCGAGCAGCGAATGGCGCGAACCACTCGGCATATGCTGGAAACGCGCCGCACGCGGCTCGATGCGGCGGGACGGGGCCTGCCGAAACCCGAAGCCCTGTTCGCCTTGCAAAGCCAGCGATTCGATCTAGCGGCGGGGCGACTGTCTGCGGCGCTCACCCGCAACGTGGATGCGCACCAGCGCGACCTGTTGCGCACCTCCAGCCGCTTCGCCCCCGGCCTGTTGCAGCGCCCGCGCACGCTGAAGGCCGAACGGCTGGGCGGTATAGCGGCGCGTCTGGGCCTGATCGGGGCGCGCCTCGCCCCGGACGCCGCACGCCGGGCCCGCCTGCCAGAGCTTGGCGCACGTCTGGACGCTGGTGTCCGCCGCCGTTTGAAACACGCTGCAGACCGCGTAACGGGGCTCGACCAGCTCCTGCGTTCGCTAAACCCCGAGGCCCCCCTCGCCCGCGGCTATGCCCTGGTTCAGCGCGCAGACGGCGCATTGGCTCGTACTGCGTCCGCGCTGAAACCCGGCGAGGGCGTGACGCTCAGGTTCGCCGACGCCAGTCTGGACGCCCATATCGATGGCGCTGCGCCCTCGCCCCAACGCGACAAAAAGGCGACGCCAGATCGAAAAGCGCCGCCCAGCACCCAAGGCAACCTGTTCTAACAGACGCCTGGACCACAGGTGGTTTGCGTTACGGAAAGGGCGGGTTACAATCTCGTCATGAATGCGATGGACCGAAATCTGGATGGCGCCGCCTCGCTGCGCTATGGCGATGGGGACTACGTGGTGGTGAAACCCGGCCGCTATGTTGTCTGCGCCGTCAGTGGCAAGCGAATCGTGCTGGAAGCGCTGCACTACTGGAATCCCGAGTTGCAAGAAGCCTATGCCGGACCGGAAGAAGCTCTGCAGCGCTGGAAAGAGCTTCGGAAACAAGCCTGAGCCGACGATTATAGCGCCGCGCCACCACCGCGCGAACATTGAACCTGTTGAGAACAAACACTTTGGATAAGCTTTCGGAAATCGCGATGCTCTGTAGAGACCGGGAAGCGCCACTGGTTGTTCCGACGCAGTCTGATAGAAGCGTCTAATGTCCGGTCTTGAGAGTCTTCGCGTCCTTCTGGTGGACGATAACCAGCATATGCGCGCCATCGTTATGACGGTGCTGGCCGGTGTCGGAGTGCGTCATGTGCGCGAGACCCGCGACGGAGCCGAGGCGCTGGAAGCCCTGCGCGACTGGCCCGCCGATCTGGCAATCGTCGATTTCCAGATGTTTCCCATCGACGGGGTGGAGTTCACCCGCATGGTGCGCACCGCGCCCGACAGCAAAAACCCCTACCTGCCGGTCATCATGATGACCGGCCACTCCGAACGCACGCGCGTGATGGAGGCGCGCGACGCGGGCGTGACCGAGTTCGTCGCCAAGCCGCTGACCGCCAAGTCGGTGCTGGAGCGTATCCAGGCGGTGATCTACCACCCGCGCACCTTCGTTCGCGCCGCCAGCTATTTCGGCCCCGACCGTCGCAGGCGTGACGATCCAGCCTTCGCGGGCCCATGGCTCCGCGCGGCGGACGAAGGGCGCGGCGCAGCGAACGCAACCGAAAACCCCGGCGCCAAGCTACAGTGGGACGAGGCGTAAGCCTTAGCGGTAGTTTTCCTGGGGCCAGCGTTTGTGGACCCAGAACCACTCGGCGGGACGGGCGCGCACACAGGCTTCTACGAAGGCGTTGATCTGACGCACCCCGGCTTCGGTGTCGCGGTCCCGGTCGCCGGTGTGTTCCAAGACGATGGGCTCCCCCACCACGACGCGGAACCGGGCTCCTGGCAGGCGCTCCACCGACATGGGTTGCAGCACCGCTCCAAACTTGAGGGCCACCCGGGTGGGGGCGCCCGCACTGTGCACCGTGCGCCCGAAGAAGGGCGCGGCGACGCCCGCATTGAACTTCTGATCGTTCATGAAGGCGACTGACTCGCCCTTTTTCAGCGTTTCGATCAGATCGCGCGACCCCGCGCCGCCCTTTGGCGCGAACAGTTCGACCCCATAGCGTGCGCGCGCCTTGCGGATGCTGCGGTCGACATAGGGGTTGTTGGCCGCGCGGTAGGTCATCCGGCAGCGCACACCCGCATCGACGATAGCAGCGGCCATCACTTCCCAGTTGGCGAGGTGGCCGGAGACGAACACCGCCGCCTTGCCGGACCTTGCGATGGCGGCGAGACGCTCGGCGCCCACCACCTCGACCCGGCCAAGAGTGGGGGTCAACCGGTGGGTAAGCGGGAACTCAAAAAAGGTTCGACCAATATTGTCCCATTGATCGTTAAGCAGGGTCGCGCGATCCGGCGGCGACAGGTCTGGAAAGGCCAGATCGATGTTGCGCGCTGCGATTTTGGCTGGCCCTGTCAGCGGTCCAAACGTGCGAAACACCCATCCCCCCGTCGCAGAGACCCATTCGACGGGCAAGGCGCGCACCAGGACGCTGACGAGATCGAAAGCTATGGCCTCTGCGCGCCACGCAAGGTCCTGGGCGAGTGAAGAGCGGGCGTCCGGCATAGATAAAGGCTTAGGCGCCGTTACAGTGGACTGCAATGCGTCACGCGGCGCGCGTATCAAGGCGGCGCATGGGCGTGGCCCGCAAGTTACGCTGCCGCATAGCGTCAGGCCGCGGCGGCGCCCGCGCTGAACGTGCCGGGGCGAGCGAAAATGCCCGGCGCGGAGCCTTCGGCGTCCAGTCCCTCAGGGGGAAACTCGCCGGAGCCCAGCACCATCCGGCCGTAGGGCGCCAGGGCGGCGCTCAGGGTCCTCAGGACGGCGGCGCGGGCTTCGGGCGCAAAGCTGCAGACCACGTTGCGACAGAGGATCAGGTCGAAAGGCTCCCCGCCGGTGAGGGGATCGATCAGGTTGATTCGCTTCCAGCGCACAGCGGCGCGGAGGGTCGCGCTGGCCCGCCAGGCGTCGTCCGCCTCCTCGAAATGGTCCAGCAGGCGACGGATCGGCAGGCCGCGCTGCACCTCGAAATGGGTGTAGAGCCCTGTCCTGGCCTTATCGAGCGCGGCGGTGGAGAGATCGGTGGCGAGAATGTCCGCGGTGAGCGGCATGACGTCGGAATCGGCTGTCAGCATGGCCAGCGAATAGGCTTCCTGCCCCGAACCGCAACCTGCCGACCAAATGCGCAGGGGTCGCCCCCCCGCTCCGGCCATCAGGGTCGGCAGGACGTGCCGCGCCAAAGCCCCGAACACTGCGCGATCACGGAAGAACGAAGTGTCCTGAATGGTCATGGCCTCTACGGCGGCGCGGGCCAGTTCGTCACCGGGCTGTTCGCGCAGGCGCGCCACAAGGTCGGAGACCGAGGCCAGCCTTTCGCGTCGAGCCAGGGGGCCCAGCCGCGTTTCGGCGAAAAAGCCGCGCTCGCCGCTCAGCACCAGGCCGGAGCGCGCGCGCACCAGGGCGGACAGGAAATCGAGGTCCTCATCCCTCATAGCAGCCCCGCCTCGGCGAACTTCGCCACCACGATTTCGCCATCGAAGGGCTTCATGATGTATTCGTTCGCTCCGGCGTCGAGAGCCTCGCGGATACGAGCGGGACGGTTTTCGGCGCTGCAAAAGACCACCTGTGGATGGTCGCCGCCAGGCTCGAGTCGCAGACGGCGCAGGAACTCGAGCCCGTCCATCATGGGCATGGTCCAGTCGAGCAGCACCGCATCGGGCATCATGCCCCGGCAGGCGGTCAGCGCATCGGCGCCGTCCACCGCCTCGGTGATCTCGAAATCCAGGTTTTCGAGGATGCGGCGCGCGACCTTGCGGACCACGCGGCTATCGTCGACGACAAGACAGGTCTTCACGCGCGGCTTCCCGTTTTACTCAAGTGGATCGCGGCGGACAGCTACTCGCCCGCTGACCCCATTATGGGCGAACGCGGTTAAAGAGCCGTTTGGCTGGAGCCAATTGATTGGGGATATTTCGCGGCAGGGTTAATCTGCCGGACAGCGGGCGCGCAGGATCACATGACCCTCCGCCACAACCGCGTCCGCGCGTCCACCTGCACCTTCGAGCAGGGCGTGCAGATAGTAGGCCTGCACCCAGTTGCCGCCGAGGCCCTCCACGAGCGGTTCGCCCTTCAGCCCTTGCAGCACTTCGGGGCGCAGGCGCGCGCGCGGACCCTGGGCGTCGATGGAGATCAGGACGTCGCCGCCCGAGCGGACGGCCGAGATCGTGGCCACGCCGCCTGTGGGCAGGACCCCGGCGCCGATCTGCGCCAGGTTAAGGAGCGCGCGCGCGGAGGGTTTGTTCATGCCGGTCAGTTCGACCCGCCAGTCCAGTTCGGCGCGGACGTGGGCGAAGACGCCCTCGGTCAGCCGCCGCAGGTCGCGCACATCGAAAGTCTCGGCGGTATTGGAAGCGCCGAACGCCACGCGGGCGAAGGCCAGCAGCGCCACCAGCTTCTTGGCCGATGCCTCGATCAGGTTCATCGCATCCGCCTTCATGTCGGCGGCGGTGGGGTCTTCCAGCAGGTCGATACCCGAGACGATGGCGCTCGCCGGGCTGATGAAGTCGTGACAGAGCCGCCCGGCCAGTTGCGCCGCCAGTTCCGAGGCGCTGACCCGCTCGCCGTGTGGCGCTGTCGGTTCATTGCCGAGCAGCCTGGACCAATCGTGATCGGGCGCGGGGGGTGTGGCGTGCAGGTCGCTCATGCGCGTCCCCTTGGTGGAATGGTGGGCCGTCCTTGCTAGCCTCCGGCGGCGCGGCGGTCCAGCACTCGCTCGCGCCGCCGCGCCATGCGATCATGCCCAGATGATGGATGCGTTTCTCGAGCCCGGCGTCCTGGTGCGCCATCCGGCTCGCCCCGACTGGGGCCTCGGCCAGGTGCAGTCGGTGGATGGCGCGCGCGTGACCGTCACCTTCGAGGAGGCGGGAAAACAGGTGATCGACGCCAACCACCTCACCCTCATCTATGTCGGCCCCGACCCGCGCCAGGACGGACGGGGAGTTTAGGACCGCGGCGGCGATCCCCCCTGATCGTCGTCGTAGCCGTGCCGGTCAGAGTAGAAGGCCAGCCACATCAGACCGCCGCCGAGCGCGAGAGCCAGCACGACGCCCAAACCCATAGCCACGTAGCCATGCACGCTCATCGGCGCGTTCCCGGCCATGCGCCACGCCATCGCAAAGCCCCACGCTAAAAAGCCCAGAAGAACGAGAAGGAACACTCCCAGGGGGACAATCAGACGCCAGTTCACGGGTCTGCCTATCATGGTTCGCCTCGCCTCAATTGCTGGCTGTTGAAATGCTCAAGCTTTAGTCACCGAGGACGATCCTGCACCCAAATGCGCGGCGGATCGACGCGAAACGCGGCTCAGCTTGCCCTTTATCCCAAATCTTTCTTGCTCTTAGCCTAGGGTCCGGGGCATTGTCCGCATCCAACTTCAGTACGCACGGTTTGCGGGCCTGTTGCTTGCACTGACCGTTTTTAGACCAGTACCAGCGCTCCGGAGCGGCACAGCTTCTTCCCAGCGCGCATCCATCGGAGATCGATGCCGATATTCAGCCCGGGCGAAACATCCAGGCGTTACGCCCCCGTGGTCGTTGGTTGCGTGGCTGTTCTTGCCGCCGTCGGGTGCGGAGTGGGTGTATCGGCGCTCTTCTCTCACAAGCAGGACGCCAAACAGGTCGCCCGGTTCCTGACCCCGCTTCAGGCCAAGGCGCTGGAGCATCAGGCCTACGCCCAGGCCGAAACCCGCGCCGGTTTCGCCGCGCCGGTCTCGGTACCCGTGCAGGTCAAGCCCGGTGAGACGCTGCAATCCGCCGTTCAGCGCGCAGGCGTCGCCGCCGATGAAGCCCATACCGTGGTGCAGGCGCTGGCTGCGGTGATCGACACCATCCACATTAAAGCGGGTCTGGCCTTCCAGGCTGCCGTGGCCGCCCCGCGCGGACGCAGCGGTTCGGCGCGGCTGATCGGGCTTTCCATGCGCACCGGCCCCGCCAGCGCCATCACCCTATCGCGTACCTTCGACGGGGCGTTGAAGCTGCGCCAACTTGAGGAAAAGGTGCGTGACGAGACCACCGTCGCGCAGGGCAATATGTCTGGCTCGCTCTATGAGAGCGCGCTGAAAGCGGGCGCCGACAGCCGCATGGTGGCCGAGGCCGTCAAGCTGTTCAGCCACAAGGTCGACTTCGCCCGCGACATTCACCCTTCGGACGCCTTCCGTCTGGTGTTCGACCGCAAGGTTACGGAATCCGGCCGGACGGTGGAGACCGGCGATCTGCTCTACGCCGAGCTTGGCGCCAAGGGGCAGACCACCCGTTTTTACCGCTTCGACAACGGCGGCCACACTGACTATTTCGACGAACTTGGCAAGAATATCAAAGGCTTCCTCCTGCGCACGCCTATGGACGGCGCCCGCGTCACCTCCAGCTTCGGGATGCGCCTGCACCCGCTGCTCGGCTACACCCGGATGCACGCGGGCATCGACTTCGGTGCGCCTATCGGCACCCCGGTCTATGCGGCGGGCGCTGGCACGGTGCGCGAAGAGCGATGGGCCGGCGGCTACGGCCACTGGCTGAAGATCGAGCATCAGGGGGGCTGGGCCACCGGTTACGGACACCTGTCGCGCTACGCCTCGGGCCTGCACGTAGGCCAGAAGGTGGCGCAGGGGCAGGTGGTGGCCTTCGTCGGTTCCACCGGAATGTCCACCGGCCCGCACCTGCACTACGAAGTGATGCACGGAAAAGAGAAGCTGAACCCGTCCAGCGCCAAGGTGCCACAGGGCACGATCCTGGGTGGGCGCGAACTCGCCGCCTTCAAATCGCAGAAGGCCCACGTGGACGCCCTGATCAACAAGGCGTCCACCCGCGACGGGACCCCGGAAAACCTCGCCAGCCTCAACCTGCGCGGACGCAAAGGCCTGTCGAGCGGAAACGCGCGCTAACCCGCGACCTTAGCCCATTCGGGTGAAACCGTCGGGGCTCCAGCGTTCGCTGCCGATCCCATGGTGGACGATGAACAGCCCGTCGGGGTCATAGCGCGCCTTGATCCGCTCCAATCGTGCCGCGTTCGTTCCCCAATAGGCATCGCGCCAGTTCGGCTCGAAAAAGTCGCTCTCCGAGACGTATGAGGCGGGGGCAGGCGCCAGCAGCTTCAGCGCCGCCATCGCCTCGCGCATGGTCGTGGCGTCGGCGCGGCCGTCGGCGTCGTGGGGCTCGTGGCCGGGGATGCCCGGATAGGCGGGCGGCTCTTCACCACCCGTGATGGCGAGAGCGAAGGCCTCCAGCACCGCCGGGTTGGTGGCCGTGTCTCGCGAGGCGGCTAACGCCTCAGGCGGAGCGCCCGCCAGCCCCTTGTTGAAATGCAGCGATACACCCCAATCGCGCGCGGCAGTGAGGATTGCATCGACCAGCCTGCCCTGGCTCCCGGGCAAGAGCAGGCCCTTCGGCAGCCACACCGAATGGTATCCGTGCAGCACCTGGCCCACCTGGCCTGCGTCGCCCGCCCAGAAGGTGTTGTCCGCAGAGGCGCCGGGCCGGTCATCGGTGATCACGATCCCGCCCAGCGAGCCCATGAAGGCGGCGTCCCAGAACTTGCGGGCTGGGAGGGCGATGATGAAGGGCCTGGCCTTCATGGCGTAATTGTCCCCCGCTGCCTTCACCCAGTCGAAGAAGGGGCGCCAAACCTCCTGCGCCGCCTTCTGATCCATGCCCTGGAACACCATGGACAGGGTGACTGCGCGCGCGGAGAACCTGATCTGCTCGCCCCAGTGGGGGTTCATCAGCATACTGCGGTAGAACTCCACCGTATGCGCGACCAGACGCCGATAGGCCTCGTCCGTTTTCGCCTCGATCCGCGCCTGCACCGTCCCGAACTGGTCCGGCAGGGCGTGGGTTCGCAAGGTAAGGCGCGTGACGACGCCGAAACTGCCCCCTCCCCCACCCTTGATCGCCCAGAACAGGTCGGGATTGGCGCGCGGATTGGCGATGCGGACCTCGCCATCGGCAGTGACCACCTCGGCTTCGAGGAGGTTCGAGGCCGCGGTGCCGAAGGCTTTGGAAAAGCTGCCAAAGCCGCCGCTCTGGATCAGCCCCGCGACTCCGACTGTGGTGCAACCGCCGCCCTGGACGTAGCGCCCGCGCCTGGTCGTCACCGAGTCATAGACTTGTTTCCAGATCGCCCCCGCGCCGACGCTGACGGCGTGTTGCGGCGCGATGCGGCCCGCGCAACCTTGAGCGATGAAGGCCTCGTGTAGGTCGATGTCGTGCATCGCCCGGGTCCAGACCAACAGCGAATCCGGGGCGTTGGACGTGCCGTGATAACTGTGGCCGCCGCCCTTCACCACCAGCCGCAACCGATGCTTGCGCGCAAAGTTCACCGCCACCGCGACGTCCGCCGCATTCGTAGCCTTCACGGCGTATTCGCTTGGCTTTGTGGTCCAGGCGTCGGTGTAGCCAAGCGTCTGTGTCAGGGCCAAGTCATCGCCGATGAAGTAGGGATTGCGCAGGTTCGTGAAGAGAGCGACGCAAGCCGCTCCCTTGGGGTCGGCGGCGCAGGAGCCGAACGGCGAGACGACCTTCACCAATCTTCCGCCCACCTCCGCCGAAAGCCCGGCCCACGCCCCCTCGTGCGGCCAGCCCGCCTCCCCCGGCCGCACCCGCCTGAAGGGCGAGCGTACGGCGGCGAGGGCCAACGCGGGCGAGGCGGCGAGGGCTCCGGCGCTGGCCAGAAGCTGTCTGCGATCCATGGGCGGGCTCGGTGCGATTCAAACGTCGCCGCCAGCTTAGCGGCCAGCGCCCCTGCCGCCTATGGCCGAGATCAGCCCTGTGCCTTACGCGCGGCCTGCGCCTGGCCGATGAAGACGAACATATCCGGCGTCATGGGCAGACGAGGCGCCGTCGCGGGATCAGCCATGGCCTCTTTCCACATCGCCCCGGCCTTGGCGTGCAGCGCCGGATCGCCTTGCGTGAATTTGGCGAGTTGAGCGCCCCAGCGGTCGGCGAGGTCCATGGCTTGCGGCGAGGCAGGATCGCCTTTGGCCATCAGCGCCTTGCACTCCTCGATCAGCTTGGCCCAGGCGTTGGACGCCTCGGTCTGCTCATCGACGCCGAAGTTGCGCGCCTCCAGCGTTTTCAGCTCATCGTTTGTGAAGTGCTTTTCAGCCAGGGGATCGAACACGGCCTTCATTTCCGCATCGCTCAGTTTCTCGGTCATGGTGGTTTCCTTGGTCAGGGTTGCGAGGTCGTCGATGGAAAGAGCCTCGCCTTGCGCCAGCCGCCGCCGCGCCGTTCGGACCAGCTCCAGCGCCCGGTCCAGCCGCGCGCGGTCGCCCGCCAGCGCCTGTTCCTGCAGCCCGAGAACGGCATCCAGTCCCACCCCGCCCCGCAACAGATCACCGATCCGCTGGAGGGGCAGGCCCAGCCGTTTCAAAGCCAGCACCTGATGTAGACGGGTGATCGCTTCGGGTCCGTAGGCGCGCCAGCCGTTGGAAGTGCGTAAGGGGCGCACCAGGCCGCGAGTCTCATACAGACGCAGGGCCTTGACGGTGACGCCCAGACGACGCGCCGCCTCGGCTGGACTGAGATGTTCGGCTCGCTCGCTCACGGCGAAGGCTCCCTTTCATCGACGATTTGAGGGGATGAGGCCGGACCCAAGGGACGGGTCAAGCGGGTTTTTACCCTCATCATTCTGACTACATGATCGACCAGAAGCGTAATCACGCGACGGGGCTGGCTTAGCCGTTGAGGCGGACCCTCCGAAGGCCAGCTATGGGTGGAAACGGGACCTTCAATGGTGTTACCCAAACCGGCGCGGCGGTGAACCAACTTTGCCTACGGCTGTTGTCTAGGAAATGGTTCGGGCTTTAACGTGGACCAATGAGCGAAGTGAGAAACCGGTCAGATTTTCTTGCGGGAGGCGGGAGCCTCGGGCAGTTGATGCGAGCCAAGGATTGGGCCGCCACCCCACTGGGGCCGACCGACGCGTGGCCCGAGAGCTTGCGTACGTCGGTCAGCACCTGCCTCAATTGCAGTTTCCCCATTTTAATTTGGTGGGGACCCGAGCTGGTCAAAATCTACAACGATGCCTACGCGGAGATCATCGCTGCCAAGCATCCCCATGCGCTCGGCAGTCCGGGTCGAGAAGTCTGGCCTGAAATCTGGGATACCATCGGCCCGATGCTTGATCGGGTGACGGGCGCCGGAGAGGCTTTTCCGGCGAACGACCTTCGTTTGGACCTACATCGAAAGGGCTATCTGGAAGAATGCTATTTTAGTTTCTCGTATAGTCCCATCCGTGATGAGACTGGTCGTGTTGCAGGCGTCTTCTGTCCGGTAGTCGAGACGACAGACCGCGTTTTCGCCGAGCGCCGCTCCGCATTGTTGCTCGAGCTTGAGGACCGGTTGCGAGAGGCAGCCGACCCCATAAGCGTGAAAGCGACTGTTTCGGCCATGATCGGCCCGCACTTCGGTGTTGGCCAGGCTGTGTATGCTGAGGTTCAGCCAGATGACGAGTTTGTATTAATCGAAGCGGCCTGGAACGATGATAAAGTTCCCCGTTTAGCCGGTCTTTATCGCCTTCCGGAGTTGGGCTCGACGCTTATCGCTGAGCTTCAACGAGATCGGGTCGTATCGATAGACGATGTTCAAAGCGATCCGCGCACATCGGCTCCCCAGTCCCTGCGCAATTTTGCCAACATTCAGATACGGTCGTTCCTCGCTGTTCCACTCTTTAAAAACAATCGGTTCATCGCCTATCTCTCGCTCTCGGATTCAAAGCCGAGACAGTGGAACAGCCATGAGGCCAGCGTGCTGCGGGACTTCACGGAACGGGCCTGGGCGGCTTTGGAAAGGACGCGCGCCTCGATACAGTTGCTAGAGAGCGAAACGCGTCTGCGCGTACTGAATGAGGAGTTGGAGGCTCGCGTCGAGACTCGAACCCAAGAATTAATGGTCGCTGAGGACGCGCTGCGCCAAGCACAGAAGATGGAGGCTGTGGGACAGCTCACCGGGGGAATCGCGCACGACTTCAACAATCTGCTCGCTGGCATC
>JBBQLP010000052.1:0-17124 GCA_038327995.1 Caulobacterales bacterium
TGTCCGCCACCCCCGCAAGCTCCCGGGACACGCTTGCATCGAGGAAGAACAGGGGCGCGGCGCAGTCGGCCAACATTGCGGCGAGCTGTTCCGGCGTGGAGGAGGGAGCCAGCGGCGAGACCGCGATCCCGGCGCGCAGGCCGCCCACGAACACCGCAGCGTATTCGATAGACGACAGGGCGCAGACGGCGATGGCCGTCTGTTGTTTCACCCCGTCGCGCTGCAACCCTGCGGCTACACGATCAACAAGGCTGTTGAACTCGGCGTAGCTCACCCTCTTTTCCCCATCGACGATGGCCAGGGCGTCTGGCTGCTCGGCGGCGTGGGCGACGATGACCGGGCCCAAGGTCCCGAAATCCCGGTCGAGAAGCGCTTTCGCAGTCGTCACGCGGTGGTCTCCGGTTGGGGGATGGACCGCTATAACTCGTCTGTCTCGCGCGGCAAGCGGCCGCAGCCCAAGTCTGGAAGCTGCGGTATGTTGCATACCTTGTGTTTACCTTACGTGGCGATAGTCGAAAAAAATTGAGGGGATTGCGATGGCGCTGCAGTTCAATTCGACGGAAGGCGCAATGCCGACTGACGCTGCAGACTGGTTCTTTCAGAACAGCTCCGACGGATTCTCCATCTCCAAAGGCGGCCGCATCCTGAGTGTCAATCAGGCGTGGTGCGAGATGACCGGCTTCGAGTCTGAGGAACTCATCGGGTTGACGGCGGTCGACCTTGTGCACCCCGAAGATATGCAAGAGTTCAACCAGGCCCAGTCTGTATTGTATACAAAAGGCGCGGTCGTCCTTGAACACCGGCTGCGGACACGCGACGGTGGCTGGATCTGGGTGCGCACCTCTGCAAAGCAGGGGTTGGACGGATTCGCTCTCCTCGTCATTCACGACATCAACGCCGAGCGGCTGCAAAAAGCGGAAGCCGAACTGGCCACCAAATCCGCTGAACTGCTACGGGCGGCGGCGAGCGTGTATATGTGGCGGTTCAATCCCGACACGGGGCTCTACACGACCGAGCAGGCCGGAGCCGACAACCCCGAAAACGTTGGCGTTGCGGACGTCTCCACCAGCCAGATGACCGAGAATATTCACCCCGATGACCGGGTTCCATTCGGCAAGGCCTTTTTCCCGACCCTGCAAACGGGACAGGCGGGGCAATTTGTTTACCGCTACGCCCGTGGAGACGACTGGGTTCGCCTGCGTTCAGCTTGGCGCGGGGTGCGGCTCTGCGAGAGCGGCAAGTGGGAAGTCCGCGGCCTGACCCAGGACATCACCGAGCTTCTCGATGCTCGCGACGCGGCCCTGCTCGGGGAACAGGCGGCCAAGGACGCCGCCGAGACCAAGTCGCAGTTCCTGGCCAACATCAGTCACGAAATCCGTACGCCCCTGAACGGCGTCGTCGGCGTGCTGCACCTGTTGAAGAACGAAGCGCTGTCGCCGGACGGACGCAAGCTGCTCGACGAAGCGGTGGCGTGCGGCGGGATGCTGGCCGAACTTTTGAACGACGTGCTCGACTTCTCCAAGATCGAGGCCGGGCATCTGGAACTCTCCCCCGAACCGCTGGATCCGGGCGCGATCCTTTCGAGCGTGGCGCAGATGATCCGTCCGCAGATCGAGGGCAAGAATCTCTATCTGAAGATTGAGGCGGACGCAGCCACCGAGTGGGTCTGCGTCGACCCCGTGCGCTTCCGTCAGATCCTATTCAACCTCGTCGGCAATGCGGCCAAGTTCACCTTGCGCGGCGGCGTGAGCATAAAAATGCAGGGCCGGGACGAGGGTGCGGAACATCGCCTACGGGTCGAGATCACGGATACGGGCGTCGGCATCACCTGCGAGGGCCAGGCTGGACTGTTCGACCGCTTCCATCAAGGGGACGGCTCCACCACCCGCCGTTTCGGCGGCACCGGGCTTGGCCTCGCCATCACCCGCCGTCTGGCGGAACTGATGGGCGGAGAGATCGGCTTCGACAGTGAGGCCGGAAAGGGCTCGACCTTCTGGTTCGACATCGCCGCGCCTCTGGTGGAGCGGGAGGACGCGGTCAAAGCTCACGCGCCGGACCTGCTCGAAGGCCTGCGCCTTCTGGTGGTGGACGATAACGCCACCAACCGCATCATCGCCTCGAAGATGCTGGAGAACCTGGGCGCTTCAATGGAAACGGCGGATGACGGAGCGCAAGGGGTGGAGGCGGTCGAGCGCGGCGCCTTCGACCTGATCTTTATGGATATGCAGATGCCGGTGATGGATGGTCTGGAAGCGACGAGGCGCATTCGCACACTGCCCGCACCCATCGGCCAGACTCCGATCCTGGCCATGACCGCCAACGTCATGTCGCATCAGGTGGCCCAGTATCGCGCCGCAGGAATGGACGGGGTGGTGGCCAAGCCGCTCTCGCCCGCCGCAATCATCGCCGAAATCGCCAAACTGACAGAAGAACCGGAAGCGTCCGCCAAGGTCGCCTAGACGCCGCCAGGAGGGTTGCGCCGGGCGCCCTCTGGACGGATAATGCCATACCGAATGTTGGAAAAGAACGCCCGGCCATCCTTGATGGAAACCAGGCGTCGTATGGAGGACGCCATGGCCTGGGATTTCGAGACCGACCCCGAGTTTCAGGAAAAGCTTGACTGGATGGACGTCTTCGTTCGCGAGGAGGTGGAGCCGCTCGACCGGCTGGGCGTCCATCCCTATGACGTGAAGAACGAGGTGCGCAACCGGCTGGTTCGCCCGTTGCAGGCCAAGGTCAAGGAGATGGGCCTATGGGCCTGCCACTTGGGTCCAGACCTCGGCGGTCAGGGCTATGGGCAGCTCAAGCTCGGCCTGATGAACGAGATCCTGGGCCGATCATCGTTCGCCCCCACCGTGTTCGGTTGCCAGGCGCCTGATACTGGCAACGCCGAGATCATCGCCCATTACGGCACCGATGCGCAGAAGGCCAGATACCTCCAGCCCTTGCTCAACAACGAGATCGTCTCGGCCTTTTCCATGTCCGAGCCCGAAGGCGGCGCCGACCCCCTGACCTTCAAGACCCGCGCGGTGCTCGACGGCGACGACTGGGTTATCAACGGCGAGAAGTGGTTCTCCACCAACGCCAAGTGGTCCGAGTTTCTGATCGTCATGGCCGTCTCAGACCCCGACGGCGAGCCCTATCGCCGGATGTCCATGTTCATCGTGCCCACCGATACGCCGGGGGTGGAGATCATCCGCAACGTCGGCGTCGGTTACAGCGATCACGGCTCCGAAGGCTATATGCGGTATACGGACGTTCGTGTGCCGCAGGACCATCTGCTGGGCGAGCGGGGCAGCGCGTTCGCCATCTCGCAGACCCGGCTCGGCGGCGGGCGCATCCACCACGCCATGCGCACGGTGGGTCAGGCCAAGAAGGCGCTCGACCTGATGTGCCAGCGCGCGGTTTCCCGCACCACCCGCGATGGTCCGCTCTCGCACAAACAGGCGGTGCAGATGCAGATCGCCGATAGCTGGATCGAGCTAGAGGGCTTTCGCCTTCTGGTCCTGCACACCGCCTGGAAGATCGACAAATACAAAGACTACCGCAAGGTTCGCAAAGACATCGCCGCGGTGAAGGTGGCCATGCCGCGGGTCTATGAAAGCATCGCCTCCCGCGCCCTGCACATCCACGGAGCGCTGGGCGTCTCCAACGAGATGCCGTTCGTCGGCATGATCACCGCCGCGCACGTGATGGGCATCGCCGATGGGCCGACCGAGGTGCACCAGGTGACGCTGGCGAAGCAGGTGCTGCGAAACTACAAGCCGTCGAACGAGCTGTTCCCCGCCTACTCATTGCTGAACCTGAAGGAGGCGGCGGTGGAGAAATACGGCGACATCCTCGACGGGCTGGAAGCTTTGGAAGCGGCGGAATAGCGGGCCTCGGAAACGGACGCGCGATCCCTGATTCCGCCTGCACAAAACCGCTATAAGCTGCACGGGGACTTCCTGCAGATCGGGTGGAGAATCCGGCGCGAGACCCTCTATATCCGCTACATCCTCTACACCTGCGACCCCGGCGATCAGCGGAGACTGCATGACCGAGCAAATCTGGCCCGCCATGACCATCGCGGAGGCCCACGCCCGCCTCACCGTTCCGGGCTCGCGCTTCGAGGTCGACGAGAAGACGATCCGGGGCGTGAAGACCCGCGTCTGGAAGAACGCACCGCCGACCCTGCGCGACGTCTTCGCCAACGGCCGCGCCTTCGGACCCGCCCGCACCTTCCTGGTCTATGAGGATGAGCGCGCCAGTTTCGAGGCCTTCGCGCGCGCGGTCCTGGCCCTCGCCGCCGAGCTTGCCGTGCAAGGCGTGGTGAAGGGCGACCGGGTGGCGCTAGTAATGCGAAATCTCCCCGAATGGCCAGTGGCCTTCTTCGCCGGATCGATCCTTGGCGCGGTGGTTACGCCGCTGAACGCCTGGTGGACTGGCGCGGAGCTGGAATACGGACTGATCGATTCCGGGGCCAGGATCGCCATTCTCGACACGGAACGCTACGAGCGCCTCGCCGACCGCCTCTCATCCTGCACGGCACTGGCGCGCGTCTACGTTTCCCGGGCCGCCGCACCTATTACCGACCCTCGCGTGACCCGGCTGGAGGAGATCATCGGCGAGACCTCAGACTGGGCCACGCTCCCGGACCGCCCGATGCCGGACGTGGCGTTGGACCCAGAAGACGACGCCGCCCTCTGCTACACCTCCGGCACGACCGGAAAGCCCAAGGGCGCGCTCCTCACCCACCGCAACATCACCACCAACATCCTGTCCTCGGCCATGACCCAGGCGCGGCGCTTCCTGCGGAGGGGCGAGCCCGTCCCGGTCGCTGATCCGGCGGTTCAGCGCACCACCCTTTTGGTCGTGCCGATGTTCCACGTCACGGGCCTGTGCGCCAATCTCTCGCCCAACCTCAATGCGGGGAGCAAGCTCGTGCTCATGCACCGTTGGGACGCGAAAAAGGCGCTGGAATTGATCGAGCGCGAGCGGGTGAACGTCACCGGCGGGGTGCCGACCATCGCCTGGCAACTGATCGAGCACCCGGACCGGGCGAACTATGACCTGTCATCCATCGAGAGCATCACCTACGGCGGCGCGCCTTCGGCCCCCGAACTGGTGCGGCTAATCAAGCAGGTCTTCCCAAAGGTCTCGCCCGGCAATGCCTGGGGCATGACTGAAACCTCCGCCACCTTCACCGGCCATGCCGGCGAGGACTATGAGCACCGGCCCTGGAGTTGCGGCGTCGCCAACCCCTCCGGCGAGCTGAAAGTTGTCTCCCCAGAAGGCGCGGTGCTGGGCGCGAACGAGGTCGGCGAGCTTTGGGCCAAGGGGCCTCAGGTGGTGAAGGGCTACTGGAACAGGCCGGAGGCCACCGCCGAGACTTTCGTGGACGGCTGGGTCAAGACTGGCGACCTCGCTTCCATCGACGAAGAAGGCTTCGTCACCATGATCGACCGGGCCAAGGATATGCTGATCCGCGGCGGCGAGAACATCTACTGTATCGAGGTGGAGAACTGCCTCTACGACCATCCCGCGATCATGGATGCCGCCCTGATCGGCAAGCCGCATCGCACCCTTGGGGAGGAGCCCGTCGCCGTGGTTGCGCTGAAGCCCGGTGCTACGGCCAGCGAGGCGGAATTGCGCGATTTCGTGCGTGCCCGGCTGGCGGCGTTCAAGGTTCCGGCGGAGGTGCGCTTTTGGCCGGAAACCCTGCCCCGCAACGCCAACGGCAAGATTCTCAAGTCCGAATTGAAAAAACTGTTCGAGCCTGAGGCGGCGGCGTCCTAAGACGGATCGTGACCTCAAGCCAAGCTCATTCTTCGCACGCGCCCTTCATCGTCGGCATCGGCGGCACCACGCGTGCGGGCTCGACCAGCGAGCGGCTCCTGGCTATCGCTCTGCGGGGCGCAGAGGCGGCGGGCGCGCGGACCCGGATGTTCGGCGGCGAGTTCCTGGCCCGGTTGCCGATCTTCAATCCCCAGGATGACGCCCCTTGCGTGGAGCGGGACCAACTGGTGGAAGCGGTGCGGGCCGCCGACGGGATCATCATCGCCTCCCCCGGCTATCACGGCTCGATTTCGGGTCTGGTGAAGAACGCGCTGGATGGCCTCGAAGGCCTTCGAGACGACCCCCGTCCCTATTTCGACGGTCGGGCCGTGGGCGCCATCGTGGCGGTGGACGGCTGGCAGGCGGCGGGCGCGACCCTCAGCGCAGTGCGCGCCGTGGTTCACGCCATGCGCGGTTGGAACACTCCGATGGGCGCCGCCCTGAACGGCATGGCGGCGAGGGACGGCGGCGGCCTTTTCACCGACGACGGCGCCCTACGCGACGAGCGCGACGCCTGGCAGATCAGGACCGTCTCCGAACAGGTCGTGACCTTCGCCCGTATGGCGATGAAGGCGAGCTAGTCTCGCCATGGCGCTCGCTAACCGATTGGCGAAGGCAGAAGATCGTCCCGCATTGATGGTGCTGATGGAGCTTGCGATCAGCGAACTCCAGAAAGGCCTTCTCAGCCCCGCCGAGATCGAAGCCAGCCACGCCATCATGGGCATCGACACCCAGCTTATCGCCGACGGGACCTATTTCATCGTCGAGGCGGATGGGGCGCTGGTCGGCTGCGGCGGCTGGAGCCGTCGGGCGACCCTATATGGCGGCGATCATTCAGAACGGCGCGACGCCGCCCTGCTCGATCCGGCCAGGAACGCGGCGCGGGTTCGGGCCATGTACACCCATCCCGACTTCACCCGGCGCGGGGTGGGACGGTTGATCCTCGACCTCAGCGAGCGCGCAGCAGCGGCGGAGGGGTTCACGCGGGTAGAACTAATGGCCACCCTTTCCGGCGCGCAGCTCTACCGGGCCTGCGGCTACGGCGATGAGGAACCGGTGATAGATCATACACCGTCTGGTGTGGCCGTGCCGCTGGTGCGGATGAGCAAGCGGATCGCCAGCGCCTAAACCGAATATACCCCCATCAGCAGCGGTCTGGCGTAAAGGCCTGCCGCCTGGGAGGGCTCGACCCCACGCACCCAGAATCCCAGCTCGGCGGCGGCGTTCAGGGTGGCGTTCAGCATCTGGGCGGCGATCACCGAATCCACCGGGCGCAGGGACTTCTCGGCGATACCATCCGAGATCATGGCTGAGAAACGGTCAGACAGGCGGTTGGACTGGTCCACCACCCGCGCCCGCATGGCTCCGGGCAGGGCGGAGAGGGCCGAGGTGCGCAGGAGCGGCCCCCGGTCCGACATCTGGTAGTCGACCAGCGCTCCGGCGACGCTGGAAAGCCTGAGCCACTGGTCGCCCTCCAGCCGCATCGCCGCCGATTGCGCCCGCCGCACCATCTCGAAGGTGCGCTCGAAACAGGCCAGCACGAGGTCATCCTTGGCTTGGTTGTGGTGATAGAACGAGCCCTTGGTGACGTTCAGTTCGGCGGAAATCTTCTCGACCGAGGCGCCGCGATAGCCCTGCAGATTGATCAGGCGCGTGGCGGCGATCAGGAAGGTCTCCTGCGCTGCGCTCTCTTCGGCCCCGAGATCGAGCGGTTGTGGGTCCCAGACCGCGCCATCTGGCGCCAGACCGCCGATCAGGATGTCCGCCATCCGGTCGCGGATGCGGCAATAGTCCTCGACCTCGAAGCGCGGCAGCCAGATCACGGCCCAGAAGACCTGCTCCATCAAAAGGTGAGTGCGCGCATTGGCGCTGGCCCGGCCGGTGGAGTCTTCGCCATCCCAGAAAAGCTGGCGCACCTTACGGAACATCTCGCCATAGGCTGCGGAAACAGGCCCAAGGTGGGCGGAACCGAGGGCGCGCACATCGCTGAACACCGGAATGGGCGGCGCGTCACCGATGCGGATCAGCGCCTTTTCCTGCAGATAGAGCGCGAGGAACTTGCGCAGGCGCGCCTCGGGGCTGGCCGCGCTCATCGCCGCCTCGATCAGGGTCTCGAACCGCGCGATCCCGGCGAAGAAGACAGCGGCGGCGAGGTCTTCCTTCTTCCTGAAATAATAGGTGACGCTGGTGGTGATCAGCCCGACGCTGGCCGCGACGTCGGCGAGGGTCATCCCCTTCACCCCGCGATGGTTCAGGATGTTGGTGGCCGCCGCCACGATGGCGTCGCGCTTTTTGGCGTAGCGGGCGGTGGAAGGCGCCGACAAGGCGGGCGCCGAAAGGGGGGTGTCCATGCGCAAGCTTTCCCCTACGGCGCCCGTTAAGTCCAGTGGAGCAGGCTAGTTCAGCTTCACCAGCATCTTGCCGAAGTTGTCGCCGGTGAAAAGTTTCAGGAAGGCGCCTGGCGCCTTGTCGATCCCCACGTCGATAGTCTCGCGCCAGGTCATTTTCCCCGCCGCCGCCCAATCGGCCATATCCTTCACGAAGGCGGGCATCATGTCGAAGTGAAGCGAGACGATGAACCCCTCCAGCCGCAGGTTCTTGCCCACCGCCAGCATCAGGTTCGAAGGGCCAGGTACGGGGGCGGTCTCGTTATACATGGAGATGGCGCCGCAAAGGGCGAAGCGGGCGAAGGGCCGGGCGGCGTTCAGCGCCGCTTCTAGATGGTCGCCGCCGACGTTGTCGAAATAGACGTCGATCCCCTTGGGCGCGGCCCTGGCCAGGGCGGCAGTCAGGTTCTTCTCGGCCTTGTAGTCGATCACGTGGTCGACCCCGATTTCCTTCAGATAGGCGCACTTTTCCGGTCCGCCGGCCGAGCCGATAACGGTGCCTCCCTTGATCTTGGCGATCTGGCAGACGATCTGGCCGACCGCACCGGAAGCCGCCGAGACGAACACCGTCTCGCCCTCCTTCATCGCCCCGATTTTCAGAAGGCCGACATAGGCGGTCAGGCCCGGCATACCGGCGGCGCCCAGGAAGGCTTGCGGCGGCAGACCGTGGGTTTCGATCTTCTGCATCATCGCGGCGGCGGGGGCCGCGTTGAACGCCTCCCGCCAGCCCAACATTGAGGAGACCAGATCGCCCGACTTGAAATTCGCATCGTTTGAAGCGGTTACTTCGCCCACCGCGCCGCCCTGCATCGCCTGACCAAGCTGGAACGGCGGCACATAGCTTTCCCGGTCAGACATCCGCCCGCGCATATAAGGATCGACCGACATGAACAGGTTCTTCACCTGGACTTCGCCGGGACCGGGCGCACCAAGCTCGACGCTGGCCAGCTCGAAATCGGATGCCTTGGGCATCCCGTCGGGGCGGGATTTCAACCGGATTTCACGCGAAGTGGTCATAGAATTCTCCTAGAGATAAAAAAGGGTTCAAGCGCCGGGGGGAAGTGGTTCAAGGGCTGCTGCCTCAGCAAGGGTTCGCACATTCCGCTCGTGGCTCGCTCGTGTAATGCGATAGCCGAATAGGATGAGGCAGGACACTCCGTAAAGTCCAACAACAGTTGGAACGTAAATGAACGCTAGCCGCATTACCGCCGCGGTCGTCTCGGGGCCGGGACTCGGGCTTTTCGGGAAACGGGCGAACGCCACGAGCATCGCTGAGAGGAAAAGTCCAAGGCCCGTAACGGCCTTTTGAACAAAGCCGTTGGCCGCGAAGAATAGCCCCTCGGACCGGCGTCCAGTTCGCACCTGGCTATCCTCCACCACGTCCGCCATCATTGACGACGCAAGGACCGAAGCGCCAACGGCAAGCGCCAAAGAAACATATTGAAAGATCGCCAGCACCGGGAAGACCAATGGCGATCCAGATGGAAGGAAGTGTCCTGATAGCTTCAGCACCATCGGCACAGTGCCGACGACCACCCCGAGAATGAAGAAGATCATGGTGGCGTTTCGCTTGCCCAGGCGATGGGACATCAACGGGGCCAGAACCACCGCGGTTGCCGCCCCTGCCAGGCTCACGAAGGCGAAGAGGGCCGTAGTCTTGGCGCTCAGCCCCCAGAAGTAGGTGTTGAAATAAAAGCCAAGTGAGAACACGAGCCCTGTCCCAGCGGCTGAAAACAGGCTGGAGAACAACAGTGTTACGAAGGATCTATTGGCGAGGCTCTGACCGACCTGGCGGAGCGTCTCCCGCAGGCTCGGCCGCGTGACAGCCGGAATGGTGAGGGTCTTGATTCGGTGGTGGGTGCCTGCGGCGGAGATCAGGATGGCCCCAATCATCACCGCACCGGCAGTCAGCCCATAAGGGATATAGCCAGCCGCCACCAATCGCCCGTCCGCGTGAGTGGCGTCAGGCTTCAGAAAAACGGCAAGCGCGAGGAAATACATGAAAAGTCCGCCAATCCAGGCGAACAGCATCCGAAGACCCAATAGTGACGTTCGCTCGGTATAATCGGTGGTCAACTCGGGGGCGAGGGCCGAACTTGGGATTTCGTAGAAGGTGATGAACGTCCGAACCAATATCGCCACACCGGTCAGATAGATAAACAACCCTTGTTGCGACAGGTGGGGCGGATTCCAAAGCAGCAGGTAGCTTACGCCTACGGGCAGCGCGGCGGCGTACATAAAGGGGTGGCGTCTACCCCAGCGGGAATGAAGGCCATCCGACCACTGGCCGACGATCGGGTCGATAAAAGCGTCTGCGACAAGGGCGATGGCGATAGCCGCTCCCGCCCATACAGCGGGCAACCCCATGACGCGCTCATAGAAGAACAGCAGAATAGTGGAGAACCCGTTGTCCTTCACTCCGAAGGCGATCGATCCAAACCCATAAACCAGCTTGAGACCGAGAGGTATCTTGCCGCCCACCGCAGGCAGAACCGCTGGCCTGTCCGTCAGAGTTTCCGACATTCTTCCTCCGAAGACGCTCATTGCGGCATCCTTGGATTAGACGCTGCGGTATGGTTGGGGCTGCGTCAACCGCCCGCGCGTAATCAGCGGCGGGGCGCTTTACACGATTGGAATTATCGGTTTGGTTCGCGCCAACGAATAAGGGAGATGGGCGATGTCGCTGTTTGATCTGACCGGCAAGGTGGCGGTGGTAACGGGGTCCTCGCGCGGGATCGGCCGCGCCATCGTCGAGCGCATGGCCGAACAGGGGGCGAAGGTGGTTGTCTCCTCCCGCAAAATCGCCGCCTGTCAGGAGGTGGTCGACGGCATCAACGCAAAATACCCGGACGCCGCCATCGCCATCCCCGCCTCCATCTCGTCGAAGGAGGACCTGCAACGGCTGGTCGATGAAAGCCGAAAGGCGTTCGGCAAGATCGACGTCCTGGTCTGCAACGCCGCTTCCAACCCCTACTACGGACCGATGTCGGGCATTTCGGACGAACAGTTCCGCAAGATTCTCGACAACAACATCATCTCCAACCACTGGCTGGTCCAGATGGTCGCGCCGGAGATGATTGAGCGCCGGGACGGGGCCATCGTCATCATCTCCTCCATCGGGGGCTTGCGCGGCAATGCGGTGATCGGTGCCTACAATATCTCCAAGGCGGCGGACTTCCAACTTGCCAGGAACCTCGCGCACGAGCTTTCGCCGCACAACATTCGGGTCAACTGCATCGCGCCAGGCCTGGTGAAGACCGACTTCGCCAGGGCGCTGTGGGATACGCCGGAGGGTGAGAAGCGCGCCTCGCAAAGCACGCCGCTGCGCCGTCTGGGCGTGCCGGACGACATTGCGGGCGCCGCCGTCTATCTCGCCTCCCGCGCCGGATCGTGGATGACCGGCCAAGCGCTGGTTATCGACGGCGGAGTGACGATCTAAGAGGTCAACTGGCCGATTGCACCCATCTTTCCGGGTGCAAAGAGTGCAATACGGATACGAGCGACTTCACTGGCTGACCGGCGAAAGCCCCAAAGCGTCAATCTCGCGCTTCGACCCGCCCGTCTTCCCACCTGTCAAAGACCGCGCCGTATCAGCAAGACATCATACGCCCGGATCCACGGCGGGGGATAAGATCGGGCGGTTATTTTCAGGGCCTGACCTCGCCTCAACAGTTGCTGTCCTCGAACGCGGAATAGACCAAGGTGCGAAGCTCTCGCCGCATGGGGTAGGCGGCGGAGGGTAGAAGCTGGGTCATGAAGATGACTATGAGTTCTTCCTTCGGGTCGATCCAGAAATGGGTCGAGGCCGCGCCGCCCCACGAATAGTCGCCGACGCTGCCAGGGATAAGCGTCCTCGCCGGGTCCATGGTGATCGAGAATCCCAGCCCGAACCCGACCCCCGCATAGCCGACCTCGCTGAACAGCGAGACGGACATTTCGGTCAGGTCCTTGCCCCCCGGCAGGTGATTGGTGGTCATCAGTGCGACGGTCTTGGGGCTGAGGAAGCGGGTTCCGTTCAGCTCGCCCTTGTTCACCAGCATGGTGCAGAACTTCAGGTAATCGCCCATGGTCGAGACGAGCCCGCCCCCGCCCGACACGAACATCGGCGGACGCAGATAGGGACTGCGCGTCGGGTCGTCCTGAAGCACAGGCGCCTTGCCGGGCGTGTATTGGTAGCAGGCCGCCAGGCGGTCGGCTTTGCTTTCGGGGGCGTAAAAATCTGTATCGTACATATTGAGCGGATCGAGCAGCCGCTCTTTCAGCACCGTCTCGAATGGCTTTCCTTCGATCTTGCCGATCAGATAGCCGAGGATGTCGGTGGAGACCGAATAGTTCCATTGGGTCCCCGGCGAGAACTCCAGCGGCATCTTGCCGAGTTGCAGGATCGTCTCTTCCAGCGAGCTTGGCTTGACCCCGAATGTGCCGATGCCCTGCTTGCGATAGGCGGCGTCGACGTTGGTGCGTTCCTGAAAGCCGTAGGTCAGTCCAGAGGTGTGGCGCAGCAGGTCCACCATCCGCATCGGCTCGGCGGTCGGCCCGGTACGGAAGGTCTCCATGAAGCCGCCCTGATAGACGCCCAAGCCGCGCCATTCCGGGATGAAGCGGTGCACCGGATCGTCCAGCGCCACCTTGCCCTCCTCGACCAGCATCATGAACAGGACGCTGGTGAGCGGCTTGGTCATCGAATAGATGCGAAACAGCGTGTCTTCCCGAAGCGGTTTGCCGCGCTCCACGTCGGCTTGACCCATCATGCCGAAATGCGCTGTCTCGCCCCGCCGCGACACCAGGATCGAGGCGCAGGGCAGCTTGCCCGGCCCCACATACTTGTCCTGGAAATAGCCATCGAGCCGCTTCAGGCGCGCGGCGTTCAAGCCAACGGATTCGGGGCGGACGGACATGGGCGCTTCCTCGTGTTTTCGGTTTGGCGCGAGTTTGCGCGAGGATCAGTCCGTGCGCCAGTCTTCGCGCGCTTTGGAATTGAAGGTATCTGTGCGCCGGGGGTTAACGCGCGTTCACCCTGTTCGCTCACCATATGGCAACAGGGCTCAGCTAGAAGAAAACCACGGCCCAGTGGCGGAGCGGCGACGCGCCAGACTGCAAATCTGGAGACCCTGGTTCGACTCCAGGCACGGGCCTCCAGTATTTCTTAACCGCTTGATAACCATCGACGAATCGAGCAATAGCTGGCCCACGGTTGGCACGACCCATGCAGGTCGACAGCACAAGTCCTGAGGAGGGACGAGCGTGGTGCAAGCCGAGATCATCCGCCCCGATGCGCTGAAGAGCGAAGATCGCACCGCATGGCAGGCCTTGCGTGCGAGCGCCGAGGCTTTCGCCAGCCCTCTGCTCGGACCGGACTTCGCCGAGGCCGTAGGGCGCGTGCGCGCTGACGCCGCTGTCGCCATCTTCCGCCGCAATGGCCGCGCCATAGGCTTTCTGCCACATCACCGACGTCCCGGCGGATTGGCGCGGCCCATCGGCGCTCCGTTTTCAGACTACCACGCCCTAATCGCCGAACCGGACCTGAAGGCTGAGGATGCTCTGCGCCTCGCGGGCCTGCGCGAATACCGCTTCGCCGCCCTGATCGATCCGCATAACGCTTTCGCAGGCGCCGAGACGCACGCCGCCGAGGGCCACTCGATCGTGGTCGAAGGGCCTGGCGCTGCGGCGGGCGCCGACTATCTGGAAGCCCTGCGCGCGGGCAGTCCCAAACGATTCAAAAATGTGCGCCGCCTCGATCACAAACTGGATCGGGAAGTGGGAGCGGTGACGCTCCACGCCCCGGATCAGAACTTCTCTACCTTCGAGACCATGTTCGCCTGGAAGCGGGACCAGTTTATGCGCACCGGCCTGCACGATGTCTTCCATCCGGCCTGGACCCGTAGTCTGATGCGCTCGCTGTTCGAGCAACAGGCGGGCGCCCTACGGGGGTTGATGATCACGCTCTCTGTAGCGGGAAAGCCTGCCGTGATGCACTTCGGCGTGCGCGAGGGCGACCGTTTCCACCCCTGGATCGCGGCGCAGGACCCGGCTCTGGCGGCCTATTCACCGGGGCAGGTCTTTCTCTGGCGCGCCATCGAGGCCATGCCGTCTATGGGCCTGCGCGTTTATGATCTCGCCGCCGGACACGACCACTACAAGACGCCTTTTGCGTCACACACTATCCCGATCTCCGATGGCGCCCTGCGCATCGCGCCAGGCTGCGAGGCCGAGGCCTGGCGGCTGGCCGAGACGACGCTCGGCGCTGGCGGCGTGGGACGTCTGCGGCGGCGAATGGACCAGATCGCTTCGGTAGAACTTACGATTGGCGGACGGATCAGGGGTCTTGTTCATGCGGTCGCCAGCCGTTCGCGCCGGGACCTGAGCCGCCCTGATCTTGGCGCCGCAATCGCGCCTGGAGGCTGACCATGCCTGCCCCGCGTGCGCGGCCATCGCCTCTGGTTTCCATCGTTATCCCGACGATGCGCCGCCCGGCGCCTCTGAACTGTGCGATGGCTTCGGCCCTCGCCCAAATGGCCCCCGACGTTACGTTTGAACTCGTCATCGTGGACAACGACCCCCAAGCCTCGGCCCGCGCGCAGGTCGAGGCTCTGGCGGCCACCACAACCACTTCCATCCGCTATGTTCACGCCCCCAAGCCCGGCGTCGCCAACGCCCGCAACGCAGGCGTGACGGCCAGCGCGGGGACCTTCATCGCCTTCCTCGACGACGACGAGGATGCGCCGCCGGGATGGCTGGGCGCACTTCTAGCGACTCAAGGGCGGTTCGAGGCCGACGCGGTGTTCGGCCCGGTGCGAGCGCGGGCGCCGGAAACGCTGGTCCGTCACCGCGACTACCTGATCGGCTTCTTCTCGCGGTCCGGCCCGGACGAGGCCTGCACCATCATGGACGGACCCGGATGCGGGTGCAGCCTGGTGCGGCGCGACGCCCTACCGGATCAGACCTCGCCGTTTTCCGCTACCCGCAACGGCATCGGCGGGGAAGACGACTTACTGTTCGCGCAGATGAAGGCGCTGGGCGCGCGATTCGCCTGGGCGCCGGACGCCTGGGTCTGGGAAGACCCGGAGCCCCGCCGCCTGACCCTCGACTACACCCTTAAGCGCGCCTTTGCTTACGGTCAGGGTCCCAACTCCGCCGCCTTCGCGCAGGGTGCGAAAGGGTGGCCCCTGATCCCGTTCTGGACCGCCGTCGGGGCGGCGCAGGTCGGGTTGCACGGGGTCGCCGCAGCCGTTCGCACGCTGACCCGCTCCCCTAGGCTCGCGCAGTCCCTTGATCGCGGGGCGCGGGGACTCGGCAAGATGCTCTGGTTCCCGCCCTTCAAGATCGGCTTCTACGGTCAGGCCGCTCTCGACCGGCAGATACGCGAGGAAGCCGCCGCTCGCCCCGTTTCTACGCCGCAAGACACTCCCATTCCGGAAACCAATCATGTCCGTCATCAAGCGCTGGACGCCCGAGCAGTCGGCTGACTTCGGTCGGGCCAACCTCTGTTTCGAGCACAATTTGCACGACCGGCCCCAGTTTTCGGACGAGGGGCTGGCCGACATCCTCGACCGCTATCCGCGCGACAAGCTTGGCGTCTTCACCATGGGCGATGATCCGGTGGCGTGGCGAACCTGGCGGCGTGGCGTAGCGGAGGGGCTGAGCGGCGCGGAACTGCTTGCAGCGGTGCAGGCGGGACGCATCTGGCTGAACCTGCGCGCGGTCAATTCGTATACGGACGACTATGCGATCCTCTGCGATGAAATCTTCGCCGATGTGGATGCGGGCGCGGGCGTGCGCACCTTTCGCCGCGATGTAGGGCTCCTGATTTCCTCGCCGGAGGTGCAGGTCTTCTACCATCTCGACGTGCCGCTGGTGAGCCTGTGGCAATTGCGAGGGACCAAGACCGTCTGGCTCTATCCGCCCCGCGCGCCTTATGTGGAAGACACGCAACTGGAGCGGATCGTGCGGCGCGAAACCGCCGAACAGTTCGCCTATGACCCGGCGTGGGACGCGGGCGCCGAAAGGGTGGAGCTGACCCCCGGCCGCATGATCACCTGGCCTCAGAACGCTCCGCACCGGATCGAGAACGGGCCGATGATGAATGTGTCGCTCTCCATCGAGTTCATGACCCCCGCCTCGCTGATGCGGGCCAATGTGATCTACGCGAATGGCCTGCTGCGAAAAGCGGTCGGCGCGACCCCGAAAGTTCAGGCGGGCTATGCGCCGCTCGCCCTCGGCAAGCTCGGTCTGGCGCGCGCGGCCAAGGCCCTTGGCAAGAGCGCACCCACGCGCGATCCCTTGCCGCCCAGCTTCACTCTGGTGCGAGGCGAGCCGGGCGCCATCGCGCCGCTCTGACCCTCTATTTCGCGTCCGGCCCGATCCATTTCGCCAGCCACGCCTGAACTGTCGCGTGCCACTCCAGCGAGTTGGCGGGTTTAAGCACCCAGTGGTTCTCGTCGGGGAAGTTGAGGAACTCGCTCGGCACGCCCTTACGCTGAAGCGCGGTGAAGGCAGCGATGCCCTGTTCCGCCGGGATGCGGTAGTCCTTATCGGAATGGATCACCAGCATAGGCTTGGTCCAGTCGGCCACGTGATTCACCGGGTTGAACCTTTCGAATGTCGCCGGGTCTTCCCACTGGGTTTTGCCGCCGTGCTCCCACTCGTCGAACCACAATTCCTCCGTGGAGTAGGCCATCATGCGGCTGTCGAAGACGCCGTCGTGGTCGATCAGGCACTTCCAGGGCTGGTTCCAGACACCGGCGATCCAGTAGGTCATGTAGCCGCCGTAGCTGGCTCCCGCCGCGCAGGCTTTCGAGCCATCGATCCATTGGTATTTGGCTTGCGCCGCCGCCCAGCCCTTCTGCAAGTCTTCCAGCGGTCGGTCGCCCCAGTGGTTGGAAATGGCGTCGGTGAAGGCTTGGCCGTAGCCGGTGGAGCC
>JBBQLP010000053.1:0-16399 GCA_038327995.1 Caulobacterales bacterium
CGCCGGGGAGGAAGGCGCGCTTTTCCGCGTTGGGCCTTATTGAGTCAAGGGGCGCGTGGTGGGCTGTGTCAGGTCTTTAGCCGCCAGCCGATGCGGAACAGGTTCCAACTCAGGATCGCCAGCGCCACGGTCAGCACGCCAGTGGCCAAAGCCCCGATCCAGACAATCCCGTCGGCGTGGCCGATGAATCCGTAACGGAACCCGTCGATCAGATAGAAGAAGGGGTTGTAGTGCGAAATGCTGCGGAACGGCTCCGGCAGGTTCTTCACCGCGTAGAAGGTGCCCGACAGGAAGGTCAGCGGCATGACCACGAAGTTCGTCACCGAGGCTAGGTGATCGAACTTTTCCGACCACAGCCCGCCCAGCATTCCGATCAGTCCCATCAGAAGCGAGGCCGTCAGGGCGAAATAGATCACCACGCCGATGTTGCTGATGCCGAAATGAGCGAAGGGCCAAACCGAGATGGCCGTCACCAGGCCCACGAAGATGCCGCGCGTGGCCGCGCCCAGCGCAAATCCCGCGGTCAGCTCGAACGCTGACAGGGGCGGGGTGAGAAAGTCGGGCGCCGTGCCCATGATCTTGGCCTGCAGGATCGAGGAGGAGGCGTTGGCGAAGGCGTTGTTCATGATCGCCATCATGATCAGGCCCGGCCCGACGAACTCTCCGAAGTTTGCGGCGCGGGCGGGATTGGCGCTACGCATCGCGACCACGAACACCATCATGTAGAGAAGCGTGGTGATGACCGGGGCGAATACGGTCTGCATCCCCACCTTCCAGAACCGCCGCACCTCCTTGAGATAGAGGGTCTTCAGCCCCTCCCAGTTCACCCCGACATAGCGGCGCGGCTGAACCGCGCTGAAGGCGCGCGGGGCCCTAGATGGCGCGAGCAGGTGTGGGGCGTCGATCTGCATGGTCATGGCCCTGATGTGCGTCTCCTTCGTCGTTCGCGCAACCTCGCGCGCGTATTCGACCCGCTGCGTGCGACGATTCAACATCTAGTTCCTGTGGACGACCGATGGGGCGCCCATTGTGGTTCGTTAAGACTGGGTTACTGTATTTTGGGGCTGCGCAGAAAACTCTGCTGGCGAGCCACCAAATGTAGAGCCGGTTTACGGCGCAGGAGGCGATGATGGGTTGGACGGACGAACGGGTGTCCCTGCTCAAGAAGCTCTGGCTGGATGGCCTCAGCGCCAGTCAGATCGCCAAACAACTCGGCGGCGTCACGCGCAACGCCGTGATCGGCAAGGTGCACCGGCTGGGCCTTTCGGGCCGCGCCGCGCCCTCACAGCCCGCCCGCCCGGTGTTCAAGGCGCCCCGGCCCGCCCGCCCGGCGGTTCAGGTGCAACCGATCATCCGCCGCCCCGCCGCAGTGGAGCCCCAGATGCCTGTGGTCTATCGCGCCGAGGAGGTCGGGTCAGCCACCGTGCTCACGTTAGGCGCGCATATGTGCAAATGGCCCATCGGCGATCCGTCCCGTGACGGGTTCAGCTTCTGTGGTCGGCGCACGGGCGGCGATGAAGGCCCCTACTGCACCGATCACGCCCGCCTCGCCTATCAGCCCGCGCAAAAGAAGGGCGCCAGCCGCTCCGGCGCCACCGAACTTGCCCGTTCGCTCCGCCGCTACATCTAGGCGAGAAACCCGGAGCCCAGACATGACGAAGGCTGGTGGGGTCGCCCCCGCCAGCCTTTTTCGTTGCCCGCACGCAAACCTACTTGCGGGTGAACGCGCCGAACTTGGCGTTGAAACGCGACACCCGACCGCCACGGTCGAGCAGGGTCTGGTTGCCGCCAGTCCACGCGGGGTGAGTTTTGGGATCAACGTCTAGGTTCAGCACCGCGTCCGGCTTGCCGTAGGTCGAGCGGGTCCGGTAGGTGCTTCCATCCGTCATCGTCACGGTGATGAAGTGGTAGTCGGGGTGAATGTCTTGTTTCATCGGGGCGTCCATCCGACCAGAGGCGGAGTTGTGAGGGCGTAAGGAAAGCCCGCCAAGGCTCCCAAAGAAGCGGCGGGCTCTCGAAGGGTGGAGCGTTTACACGAAGGAAGGGGCCGAAGGCAAGGCCGCCCCGCTAACCTTAGCCTAATGCACCGACACCGGCGCCAGCTCATTGGCGAAGGCGGCCGCATAGGCGCTGTCGCGATCGGTCAGCACGGCCAGACGCAGGCCATTGGCGCTATGCACCGCATAGAGTGTCTGGTCGGGTTCCAGGTCAAACGTGCGCAGGGCCTCCGCCGGTGCGTCTTCCATAACTTCGCTCGCCTTGACCGGGCGAACATAGACAAGCGCGGGGCTGCCCAAGGCCGCGAAAGCCTCAGTCGTCAGTTGGATGTTCTCGATACGGGGCGTCATGATGACCGCCTCCTTTCCTTTACTAAACGTCCGCAGGGTCGCCAGGTTCAGCCGACTGCGCGGATAGGGATACGTTTGACCTTCGCCTCGGGTTCGGGACGAACGACGTCGATATGCAGAAGTCCGTGCTCAAGCTCGGCCCCGTCCACCTCCATGCCGTCAGCCAACACGAAGGTGCGCATGAAGCCCCGCGCCGCGATGCCCCGATGCAGATAACCTTTGGCTTCAGTGGGAGGGCTGTTGGGTTTTTCGCCGTCGGGCTCGCGCCGTCCCGCAACAATCAGTTGCCGGTTCTCGACCGTAACGTGGAGCTGGTCGGGCGAAAACCCGGCCACCGCCAGGGTGATGCGCACCCGGTCATCGATCTGTTCTACATTGTAGGGCGGATAGGTTTCGGTCGCTGCCTTGGCGGCGCGCTCGATCAGCACCCGGGTATGCTCGAACCCGAGCAGGAAGGGACTGTCGAACACGATAGTGCGCGTCGTCATGGGCCAAAGTCCTCGCAAGAAGCGACTTCGCCTCAGAAGCCCCGCCCGCAACCGGCACGGCGCCTCCTAAGCACTGTATAGATGGGGTGGAGTGGTGGAGGCCGCAAGCTGCTCTAGGCCTTGCGGTCCACCGTCTCGCCGGTTCCGTTGGCGGCTGGAGCATAGCCTTCGCCTACTGGAGCGGGCGCGGGTTGCGCCGTCGCCTTGGGCGTCACCGCCACCATGGCCGGGCGCACGATCCGGCCATAGAGTTCGTAACCGGACTGCGCCGTCATGGTCACGGAGCCGGGGGGAAGCTCGGTGTCTGCCTGCTCCATCATCGCCTGATGCTGGTTGGGATCGAACTTATCGCCGCGCACAGGCTCGATGCGCTTAAGGCCATTGCGCTCGAACGCCGTCTGCAACGCCTTTTCCGTCATCTCCACGCCCAGGACGAGGGTCTTCACCTGCTGATCGGTGGACCCCTTCGGTGCGTGCTGCACGGCGCGGGAAAGATTGTCGGCGGCGTCGATCAGATCGCGGGCGAACTTCTGGATGGCGTAGGCGCGGGCGTCGTTGGCCTCGCGCTCGGCGCGGCGGCGGGCGTTCTCGGCGTCCGCAGCGATGCGCAACGCCTGGTCCTTCAAGGCGACGACCTCGGCCTTCAGGACCTCGATCTCCTGAGCCATATCCTCGGGCTCGAGGGTTTCCACCACATCGTCTTCGTTCAGGTCGGTCATAACGTCTCCAATTTCGCGTCCGGAGCCCGTTCAGGCGCCCCGGTCGTCGAGCATCCGGCCCAGAACCCGCGCGGTGTAGTCCACCAACGGAATGATCCGGGCATAGTTCAATCGGGCGGGGCCGATCACGCCGATCGCGCCCACCACCTTCTGTCGGCCCGTCATATAGGGCGCGGCGATCACGGCGGAACCCGAAAGCGAGAAAAGTCGGGTTTCCGCGCCGATGAAAATGCGAACCCCCTGCGCCTGGCCCACATCGTCGAGCAGGCCGATCAACCGTTCCTTCTGTTCGAGATCGTCAAACAGCATCCGCACCCGTTCCAGATCCTCCCGCGCGGACCCGTCCTGCAAAAGGTTCGCCCGGCCCCGAACGATCAGGGCCCGGTCGCGGGGCTCGCCGTCTGATCCGCCCCACGCCGCGAGACCATCCTCCACCAGCCGGGCGGCGGTGACGTCGAGATCGCGCCGAGCCGTCTCAAGCTCGACGGAGACCTCGCTCTTGGCTTCCCCCAGCGTGCGGCCCCTCAGGCGGGCGTTGAGGAAGTTGGAAGCCTCCTGCAGGGACGAGGGGGTGAGGCCGGGCGGGGTCTTCATCAGCCGGTTCTCGATGGCCCCGTCCTCGAACACCATCACCGCCAGGGTCTGTTCCGGGCTGAGGGTCACGAACTCCACGTGCTTGACCCCGTTGTCGCGCACGGGCGCCACCACCACTCCCGCGCCCCCAGCAAGGCCCGAGAGCAGGCCGGAGGCCTCCTCCAAGGCATCCTCAAAGCTGCGGCCCCGGCCGATCAGGCGGGCTTCGATCACCCGTCGCTCCTCTTCGCCAAGATCGCCGATCTCCAGAAGCCCGTCCACGAACAGGCGCAGGCCCGCGTGGGTGGGGAGGCGTCCGGCGGAGGTGTGCGGCGCGGCGAGCAGACCAAGTTGGGTCAAATCCTGCATGGTGTTGCGGATCGAGGCCGAGGACAGCGAGACGCCCCCCCTCGACACCGTGCGCGAGCCCACCGGCTCCCCGGTCTCCAGGTAGGTCTCGACCACCCGGCGGAAGATATCGCGAGCCCGCTCGTCCAGCAGCCCCATGCGAGCGGCGTCGACGAGAAGCGGCGGAACGGCGGTGAACTGGGGCATGGGGAGACGCTGTCCGGCCTCGCGGCGATGGACGCCGCAAGCGTGAATAGGATAAGCCGCGTGCGGACGGGCGCAAGCGCGCCCTCCCCCTGCGGAGTTCTCGATGCCCAACGCCACCCGCCCCTCAGAACGGGCGCCCGACCAGCTTCGCGCCGTGATCCTCGAGACCGGGGTGAACCGCTACGCCGAGGGCTCGTGCCTTGTGTCGTTCGGGCACACCCGTGTTCTGGTTACGGCCAGCCTTGAAGAGGGCGTGCCGGGGTTCCTGCGCGGCAAGGGGCAGGGTTGGGTCACGGCGGAATACGGAATGCTTCCCCGCGCCACCCACACACGAGGGCGGCGCGAGGCGGCGCACGGCAAACAGTCTGGCCGCACGCAGGAAATCCAGCGTCTGATCGGGCGGTCCTTGCGCGCCGTGGTCGATCTGAAGGCGCTGGGCGAACGCCAGATCAGCGTCGACTGCGATGTGATCCAGGCCGACGGCGGCACCCGAACCGCCGCCATCACCGGCGCGTGGGTCGCCCTACGCCAATGCTGCGACTATCTGCTGGAAGAAAAAGTCATCAAGACCGATCCGATCCTCGATCAGGTGGCCGCCATCTCCTGCGGGATATTTTCGGGAACGCCCGTGCTTGATCTCGACTACGAAGAGGACTCGAACGCCGAGGCAGACGCCAATTTCGTGCTGACCGGGGCGGGCGACATCGTGGAAATCCAGGCCACAGGCGAGAAACGCGGCTTTTCGCGCCACGAGTTCGAGCACCTGTTCTCGCTGGCGCGGGGCGGCATTGGCGAACTTTGCGTGATGCAGAAGGCCGCAGCGGGAAAGTGAAGGGTTTACCGGTGTATCGGGATTGCAGGACTGGGAATGTCGCGTGATGCGTGGACGGTTTACCCTCGCTTTCCTTGCGACCCTCGCTCTTTCGGGCGCGGCCCAAGCCGCTGAGACCGTGCTGTTCGTCGGCAACAGCTACATTTTCGGGGCCCTTTCGGCGGTTCATTACTATCGCAACGACAGCGTGACGGATCTGAACGCGGAGCGGGTCGGTGGCGTCCCGGCCCTGTTCAAGCTCTTCGCTAGGGAGGCGGGACGCGACTATGACGTCAGTCTTGAAACCGCGCCGGGTGTGGGCCTGGATTATCACTACGCGAACAAGCTCGCACTGATCGACCGCCGTTGGGACCACGTGATCCTGCAAGGCTACTCGACGCTGGACCGGGACAAGCCGGGCGATCCTGCCAGTCTGGTGAAATACACGGCGCTTCTGTCCTCTGGCTTTGCCGCGAAGAACCCGGCGGTCGATATCCGCCTTGTCGCCACTTGGTCGCGGCCCGATCAGACCTATCCCGCGACCGGGCACTGGACCGGACAACCCATAGAGGCGATGGCGAAGGATGTGCGGGCGGGATGCGATCTCGCCGCACAGGGGGCGCCGCAGGTGCGCGGGGTTATCCCGGTGGGAGAGGCCTTCAGCCGGGCTATCGTCTCGGGCCTTGCCGACCCCAACCCCTACGACGGGACCGCTCCGAACCAGATCGACCTGTGGGCCTGGGACCACTATCACGCCAGCGCCTACGGCTATTATCTGGAGGCCCTGATGGTGTTCGGCAGCCTCACCGGCGTCGATCCGCAGACGCTGGGCGCCAATGAGACCGCTGCTATGGAGCTTGGCTTCTCACCCGCCCAGACCATAGGGCTCCAGAAGGCGGCCCACGACCAGTTGACGGCGGAAGAAGCCCTGAAGCTGGCCTCAGGCTCCCCCGTCAAGCGTTAAGCGGCCCCGCGCCACCAGCGGGAAGCACGCCCAGAAGCTGAATGCGAAAGACCAGCACCGCGTTCGGCGGGATTACCCCGCCCGCCCCCCGCTCGCCGTAGCCTAGGCTTGGCGGCACGACGAGGATCCACTCGTCGCCCACGTGCATCTTCGGCAGGGCCTCCATCCAGCCCGGAACCAGATGGTCCAGCTTCAGCACCATGGGCGCGCCGGTCTTGTAGGTGGAATCGAACACCTCGCCGTTGGTGAGCGTGCCTTCGTAGTTGAGCTTGAGTTCGTCGTGCAGACGCGGCGACGGGGCCCCGGCGACGCCGGAATGCACCACCCTATATTGTAGCCCCGAGGGCAGAACGACCACCCCGGCCTCCTTGGCGTTCTTGGCCAGGAACGCCTTGCCCGCCTGGGCGCTGACCGGATCGACCACGGGCGCCTTCACGCGCGGCCCGCAGGCGCCGAAAGCCAGGGCCGCCGCGAGGGCGAGAAAGAGAAAACCGGTCTTGCCAGAGCGAAGCATGAAGCTGTCCTTAAACGTGACGGGGCGGATAGCCGGCGGCGCGCAGGGCCGCGATGACCTCGTCGGTGTGGGCGGCGTCGCGGGTCTCCATCATGATGTCGAACTCCGCGCCCTTGGCCGGAACGTCGAGGGCGAGGCGGTTGTGCGCCACCTCGATGATGTTGGCCCCCGCCGCGCCGATGATGTTGGAGACGGTCCCGAGGAGCCCCGGCCGGTCGTCGCCGACGATCCGCACCGAGGCGATACGGCGTTCACGTACCAACTCGCGAGTGAGCACGCTGGCCAGAAGCCGGGTGTCGATATTGCCGCCGCACAGGATCAAACCCACCCGCTTGCCCCTGAACAGATCGGGGTAGGCGAGCAGCGCCGCCAATGAGGCGGCCCCCGCACCCTCGGCCACAGTCTTTTCCACATTGGCGTAGAGGGCGATGGCCTGCTCGAAGAAGGGCTCGTCGATCAGAAGCACGTCCTCGATCAGGGGCCGGGCTATGGCGTAGGACAGATCGCCAACCTGTTTCACGGCGATCCCCTCGGCGATTGTCTGACCGCCCACCGCCGCATTGACCCCCTGCATTCGGGCGGTGAAGGAGGGGTACATGGCCGCCTCCACCCCATAGACCTTCAGGTTGGGGCGCAGGGCGCGCGCCACGGTCGCCATGCCCGCGATCAGCCCGCCGCCGCCGATGGGGATTGGCATGAGATCAAGGTCGGGCATATCTTCCAGCATTTCCAGCGCGGCGGTGCCCTGCCCCGCAATCACGTCCAGATCGTTGAAGGCGTGTACGAACACCAGGTCGCGCTCATCGCGCATTCTCAGCGCAATGGCGTTGGCGTCGTCGAAGGTCTCGCCCTCGACGATAACCTCCGCCCCGAAGTCGCGGGTGTGCTCGATCTTCACTGTGGGGGTGCCGCGCGGCATGACGATCACCGTGGGGATGCCCAGCCGCGCGCCGTGATAGGCGAGCCCTTGCGCGTGGTTTCCCGCCGAGGCGGCGATCACGCCCCGTCGCCGCTCTTCCGACGTGAGTTGCAAAAGCTTGTTCAGCGCACCCCGCTCTTTGAATGAGGCGGTGAACTGCAGGTTCTCGAACTTGACCCAGACCTCCGCGCCGGTAATCCGCGACAGGATGCGCGAAGGACGACAGGGCGTGCGCTCGATCTGCCCCTCGATGCGCATCGCCGCCTCGCGGATCGCGTCCATATCGACGCGAGCGTTGGAAGGAGCGACGGGGCGTTGGGTTTGGAGCTGCGACATGGGACTGACCGGCTGTAGGAGCCGTCCCTCTAAAGGCTTTGCCCCGCGCGGGAAAGGCTCGGCTACAAACCCGCCCCGTCATCGCCCCACTTTCACCGCGCTCAGGGTTCATCAACCTCGATCAAGTAAATCAACTCGTCATAGGGGCGGCGTAGGGGGTTGGCGCATGGGTGCGCACTGGATCACAGCGGAGGAGGCGCAGGCGCGGCTGGGGGTCAAGCTGCAGACCCTCTACGCCTACACCTCCAGGGGCCTGATCTCCAACAAAACGGACGAGGCCGATCCGCGTCGCAGTCTCTATGCCGCCGAAGACGTGAGCCGCCTGACGCTGCGCAAGACACAGGGTCGTCGCGCGGCGCTGGCGCAGGAAACTCTGAAGTTCGGCGAACCGGTGTTGGCCAGCGCGCTCACCACTATCGCGGGCGGCAAGCTCTACTACCGGGGCCAGGACGCCGCCGTTCTGGCGCAGAGCGCCACTTTGGAAGACGTGGCGCGGCTCCTCTGGGGTTGCGAGGACGACGACCCGTTCGCTGGCCTGAACCCACATCCCCCCGTGGCCTCCGGACCCGAGGCGCGGGGCCGGGCCTTCGCCGTTTTGGCGCACCGGGCGGCCAATGATGCGGCGGTGTCCGGGCGAGCGGACCGGAGCCTGCGCCGCGAGGCCGCATCGGTGCTCACCGATCTGGTGGACGCCATGACAGGGTCGGCCCGCAACGGTCTGTTGCACGACCGGCTGGCCAAGAACTGGCGGGCTGAAGGAGCCAAGGCAGACGCCATCCGCCGCGCGCTGGTGCTGACCGCCGATCACGAATTGAACGCCTCCACCTTCGCGGCCCGGGTCGCCGCCTCCACCGGGGCTCCGCTGGCGGCGTCTGCGCTGGCGGGCCTCGCCGCCCTTTCAGGGCCTCTGCACGGCGGGATGACGGCGCAGGTGACGGCCTTCGTCGCCGAGGTGCGCCGAGCCAGCGACCCACGGGCTGCAGCCCTGCAAAGGCTGGCGCAGGGGCTGGATGTGCCGGGCTTCGGCCATCCGCTCTACCCAAAGGGCGATCCGCGGGCCAAGGCGATCCACGCCGCCTTTCACTATACCGAAGAGATGTACGCCATCGCCCAGGCGGGAGAGAGCGTGACTGGCGCACCACCCAACCTGGATTTTGCGCTAGTCGCCCTTTGCCGGACGCTGGGCCTGCCGCAAGACGCGCCGTTCACGCTGTTCACGATAGGACGGGCGGCAGGGTGGCTGGCGCACGCGCTGGAGCAGAAGGCCTCGGGGACCGGGATCATCCGGCCGAGAGCGCGGTATGTGGGCGTGGAGCCCGAGTAGCCCCTACCCCGCCGCGGCTTCAGCCTTATCCGACAAGGGATGCGCCAGCCGGGAGAGCATCTCTTTCGGCGTCACCTGCCAGAGGCGGGGCAGAAGGATGTCCCAGTCGCGCAGCACTGATTCAGCCACGAGCGATCCTGTTTCGCGCGCGTGGCGTTCGACCAGGGACCGCAGAACGCCCTCCCAATGCGCCGAGGCGATGCGGGAGATAACCACGCTGTCCGTGTTGAGGCGACTCTCAAAACTCCCGTCCTTGTCGAGCACGAAGGCCATGCCGCCGGTCATGCCCGCCGCGAAGTTCTGGCCTACGGGGCCGAGGATCACCGCCACTCCGCCGGTCATGTATTCGCAGCCATTGGCTCCGCAGCCTTCCACTACCGTGGTCGCGCCGGAGTTTCGCACCGCGAACCGCTCTCCCGCCGCCCCCGCCGCCAGCAGCGTGCCCGAGGTGGCGCCGTAGAGGATAGTGTTGCCGATCAGAGCGTTGTCGCGCGGGTTCGTCGGCGGCGAGGCGGGGCGGATGACGATGGTGGCGCCCGAAAGACCCTTGGCGCAGTAGTCGTTGGCTTCGCCGACCAGTTCAATCCTTAGCCCCTGCACCGCAAAGGCCCCGAGGCTCTGGCCCGCCGAGCCGCGAAGCTGCACCGTCAGATGTCCGTCCTTCAGCCCTTCCATGCCATACTTGCGCACGATGTGGCTGGAGATGCGGGTTCCGATGGCGCGCTGGGTGTTTCGCACCGTGTAGGTGAGCTGCATCTTCTCGCCACGCTCCAGAAAGGCGGAGGCGTCGCGCACGATATCGGCATCAAGCGTATCCGGAACCGGGTTGCGACCCTCGATGGTGCAGTAGGGCTTGTTCTGGCCGGGATCGGCCCGGACCAGCAGCGGGTTAAGATCGAGGTCGTCCAGGTGTTCCCCGCCGCGCGACACCTGCGCCAGCAAATCGGTGCGACCAACGATGTCCAGCAGGCTGGTGAAGCCGAGCGACGCGAGGATGTCCCGCACCTCTTCGGCGATGTGGGTGAACAGGTTCACCACCTTTTCCGGCGTGCCAGTGAATCTGGCGCGCAGAGCCTCGTCCTGGGTGCAGACCCCCACCGGACAGGTGTTGGAGTGGCACTGGCGCACCATGACGCAGCCCATGGCGATCAGCGACGCGGTGCCAATGCCGAACTCCTCGGCGCCCAGCATGGCGGCGATGACGATGTCGCGCCCGGTCCGCATCCCGCCATCGGCGCGCAGGACGACCCGGTGGCGGAGGTTGTTGAGCGGCAGCACCTGATGCGCCTCGGAAAGGCCCATCTCGAACGGGGCCCCGGCATATTTGATCGAGGTCTGGGGCGAGGCCCCCGTGCCGCCCACATTGCCAGAGATCAGGATCACGTCGGCCTTGGCCTTGGCGACACCCGCCGCGATGGCGCCGATGCCGGTCATGGAGACCAGCTTCACGCAGACCCGCGCATCGGGATTGATCTGCTTCAGGTCGTAAATGAGCTGGGCCAGGTCTTCGATCGAATAGATGTCGTGGTGCGGCGGCGGCGAGATCAGGGTCACACCGGGGGTGGCGTGGCGCAGGCGCGCGATCATCTCCGTCACCTTGAAGCCGGGAAGCTGGCCGCCCTCGCCGGGCTTGGCGCCCTGGGCGACCTTGATCTCGATCTCGCGGCACTGGTTCAGGTATTCGGCGGTGACGCCAAAGCGCCCCGAGGCCACCTGCTTGATCGCGGAGTTGGCGTTGTCGCCGTTGGGCAGTGGGATGTAGCGCGCCCGGTCCTCGCCGCCCTCCCCGGAGACCGACTTGGCCCCGATGCGGTTCATGGCGATGTTGAGCGTGCCGTGCGCCTCCGGCCCCAACGCGCCCAGCGACATACCGGGGGTGACAAAACGCTTTCGGATGGCGTTGACGCTCTCCACGTCATCCCGTCCGACGGGCTTCATCGGCGAGCGATAGTCCAGCAAATCCCGAAGCTGGATCGGCGGCAAGGCGCGCAGCCCGCGCGAATAGGCCTTGAACAGATCATAGCTGTTGCTGTCGCAGGCGCTCTGCAACGTGTGGATCAGTCGCGCCTCGAACGCATGGGCTTCGCCTGACCGCCTGGCTTTATAGAATCCCCCCACAGGAAGCGTGATGGATGATGGGTCCCAGGCCCGCCGGTGCGCTTCCACCGCCTTAGACTCCAGCCCGCCAAGCCCGATGCCGGAAATCCGCGACGACATTCCGGGGAAGAACTCGGCCACGAGGGCGCGGGACAGCCCCACCGCCTCGAAATTATAGCCGCCGCGATAGGATGAGACGACGCTGATGCCTGACTTGGACAGGATTTTCAGGAGACCCGCCTCAAGCGCGCCCTTGTAGTTCAGACAAACCTCGCGGAGGGAAAGATCGCCGCATAGGCCCCGCTCCAGACGGTCCTGAAAGCTCTCCTGCGCCAGATAGCCGTTCACTGCCGTGGCCCCCACCCCGACCAGCACCGCGAAGCTGTGGGTGTCGAGCACGGCGGCGGAGCGGACGATGATCGAGACGTAGGAGCGCAGGCCCTTTGCCACGAGGTGGCTGTGCACGCCCCCGGTGGCCAGCACCATCTGCAGAGCCACTCTGTCCGGCCCCGTGGCTTCATCGGTGAGGACGATCTGGCTGCGGCCCGAAAGGACCGCCTCCTCCGCCTCAGCGCGGATGCGGTCGAGCGCGGCGCGCAGGCAATCGCCTGCCCGGGCCTCGGGCGCCGGAATCGGCATGGTGCAATCGATAACGGCTATGTTCTTGGCGCCGATGAACTCGATGATCCGCTCATACATCCCGGTGGTGAGCATCGGGCTTTGCAGCACATAGACGTCGGTCTGGGCTTCGTCCTGGGCCAGGATGTTGCCGAGGTTCTTGAAGCGGGTCTTCAGGCTCATCACACCGGCTTCCCGCAGGGGATCGATCGGCGGGTTGGTGACCTGACTGAAGTTCTGGCGGAAAAAGTGCGCCAGCGGACGGTAGCCCTCCGACAACACGGCCAAGGGCGTGTCGTCGCCCATGGAGCCCAGCGCCTCCTTGCCCTCCTCCACCATGGGGGCGAGGATCAGCTCCATATCCTCGAGCGACAGCCCGGCGGCGAGCTGGCGGCGGGTCAGTTCTTCTTTTCCATAGCGGCGGGGTTCGGGGCCTGGGCCGATGGCCGCCTCCAGGTCCACCATGTTGCCGAGCCAGTCGGTATAGGGGTGGGCGTCGGCCAGGTGGTCGATGATAGCGTCCTCGCTGTAGAATTTCCCCTCCGCGAGATCGACGGCGATCATCCGGCCCGGCGAGATGTGCAGCCGAGAGGCGATGCGGGCGTCGTCGATGCCGGTCATCCCGGCTTCCGACCCCGCGATCAAAAGCCCATCGGAGGTCATGGCCACGCGGATGGGGCGAAGCCCGTTCCGGTCCTTGCCCGCGATCACCCAGCGCCCGTCGGTAGCGCAGATAGCGGCGGGGCCGTCCCACGGCTCCATCACCGCGTTGCAGTAAGCGTAGAGCGCCTGATGCGAGGGCTTCATCGTCGCGTTGATGCCGCCGCCGGTGGAGGGCTCGGGCATCAGCAGCGTCTTGGCCATGGGCGCGGTGCGGCCCGCACGAACCAGCACCTCGAACGTGTTGTCCAGCGCCGCCGAGTCCGACCCTCCCGGCAGGATCACGGGCTTCACGTCCTCCTGGTGCACGCCAAAGGCGTCGGCGGCCATGCGGATTTCATGGCTCTTCATCCAGTTGCGGTTGCCCTTCAGCGTGTTGATCTCGCCGTTGTGGGCCAGCATCCGAAAGGGCTGGGCCAGCCGCCATTCGGGGAAGGTGTTGGTGGAATAGCGCTGGTGGAAGATCGCCACCGCCGAGGAGAACCGCGCATCCGTCAGGTCTGGATAGAACTCATCGATGGACTGGGCGAGGAACATCCCCTTGTAGACGATGGCCCGCGCCGAAAGGGAGCAGATGTAGAAATGCGGCACGCCCTCCGTCGCCACCCGCTTCTCGATGCGCTTGCGGCAAAGAAACAGCGCCCGCTCCAGCGTTTCCGCGTCGATCGGTTGACCAGCGGCGTTCTGGGGCGGGGCCAGCATGATCTGCTCGATTTCGGGCCGCGTGGCGTTGGCCTTCTCGCCGATCACCGCCGTCACCACCGGCACCTGACGCCAGCCGTAGATGTAGAAGCCGAAGCGCAGAACTTCGCTCTCGACGATGGTGCGTGCCGCCTCCTGTGCGGCGAGGTCCACGCGCGGCAGGAAGATCTGGCCCACCGCGATCATGCCGGGACGCACCGTGTGGCCCGCGCCCCGCACCTGGTCGGCGAAGAAGTCCTGCGGCACGGAGAGCATCACCCCCGCCCCGTCGCCGGTCTTGCCGTCGGCGTCCACCGCCCCCCGGTGCCAGACGTTCTTCAGCGCCGTAATGGCCAGCTCCACCACCTCGCGGCGCGGCTTTCCGTCGATGGCGCAGACGAGGCCCACGCCGCAGGCGTCGCGTTCGCTGTCGGGATCGTAGGCGTGGCCCGCGATCAGGAGGTCGCGATTGGCGAGATAGCGTTCTGTGTCGTTCATTGGGCGTTCCGGATCAGATCCGAGGGCCAGCCCACGCGCACCAGAAGCCCGTCCGGGCCAGCAACGGCGAATTCGTAGAGGCCCCATTCGCGGTGGCGCAGCACGCCGCCCGGGCGGATGATCATGTCCTCGACCCGCGCGGCGATTGCGTCGACGTCGGGCGTTCTGATGAAGACGCCTAAGGGGTTGTGGTCTTCCGGCACAGCCCAGGGGCCTTCGCCCGCCTGAGTCAGGTGCACCTCGCAGCCCCAGCCGGTCATGATCACATAGTCTGGGGCGCCGCCGGTCTGGGCGAAGCCCATCCGCTCCCAAAACGGGATGGCGGCGGGCAGGTCATTGGAGGGCACGATAGCGTAAGCCCCAACGGAGGGAGTGTGGTCGGTCATCCGCGCTACTCCGCCGCCATCAGGGGTTTGGCCCTGGCTTCGATGTAGCGGTCGATGGCGGCGGCGGCGTCGAGTCCGTCGCGGATCGCCCACACCACGAGCGATGCCCCGCGCACGATGTCGCCCGCCGCGAACACGCCGTCCATGGAGGTCATCATGGTGCGCAGGTCCGCCTTCACCGTGCCCCAGCGGGAGACCTTGATCTCCTTGGCGCTCCAGCCCACCTGCAGGTCTTCGGGATCGAAGCCCAGCGCCTTGATCACCATGTCGGCGGGCAGGTCGAAATCGGCGTCGGCTACCTCTTCTGGGGACGAGCGGCCGGTGGCGTCCGGTGACCCGAGACGCATTCGCACGGCGCGCACGCCGGTTACTCCGCCCGCCTCACCGTGCAGGGCGCGCGGTGCGGCCAGCCACTCGAAGCGAACGCCCTCTTCCTCGGCGTTGGCGACCTCGCGGAACGAGCCCGGCATATTGGCCCGGTCGCGGCGATAGAGGCAGACCACCGACTTCGCCCCCTGCCGAACCGCCGTGCGCACGCAGTCCATCGCCGTGTCGCCGCCGCCGACCACAACTACGTCCTTGCCATCAGCGTTCAAAACCCCGCTCTCGAAGGCTTCGACGCGGTCGCCTAACCCCGTCCGGTTCGACGCGATTAGATAGGGCAGGGCGGCGGTGACGCCCGCCGAGCCTGCGCCCGGAACCGTGATCTCTCGAGCCTTATAGACCCCCGTGGCGATCAGTAGCGCGTCGTGGCGAGCGCGCAAATCAGCCAGGGAGACGTCTCGCCCCACCTCGGTGTTGAGGCGAAAGTTGATCCCTCCCTCGGCCAGGCGGCGGGTGCGGCGCTCCACCACCTCCTTCTCCAGTTTGAAGCCCGGGATGCCGTAAATGAGCAGCCCCCCCGCCCGGTCGTGTCTATCATAGACGGTGACGGCGTAGCCCTTTTCGCGCAGAGCCTCGGCCGCCGAAAGGCCTGCGGGCCCCGCCCCGACGATCCCCACAGACTCGGCGCGCAGACGCCTGGGAGCCAGCGGCTTGACCCATCCGTTCGCCCAGGCCGTGTCCGTCAGGTATTTCTCCACCGAGCCGATGGTGACGGTGCCGAAACCTGCCTGTTCGATGACGCAGGCGCCTTCGCACAGCCGATCCTGCGGACAGATTCGGCCGCAGATTTCGGGCATGGTCGAGGTGGAGGCGGACAATTCATACGCCTCCTCCAACCGTCCCTCGGCGGTCATTCTCAGCCAGTCTGGGATGTTGTTGTGCAGCGGGCAGTGGGTCTGGCAGAAGGGGATGCCGCATTGCGAGCAGCGCGCCGCCTGTTCTGAGGCCTTGGCGTTGATGAATTCAGAGTAGATTTCGTGGAAGTCGCCTGCACGCGCCTCCGCCTCCCGTTTGGGCGGCGTATGGCGAGCCACGGTCGTAAATTTCAGCATCCGCTCGGACACGGGTGCACTCCGCCATAAGAAGCATGAGTGCGGGTCTATAGAGGTAAATCATGCCTCAGGGTAGGCGGTCGTCTACTTGTTGGACCTTATATTAGATGGGCGCATTATGCACCTCGTGACCAACAGCACGACACTGTGTTATAGTCCATATTGAGGACTAGCTCGTTCCCGCCGATTCAGGCTCGGCGAACTGGCCGCCCCGCCGGTATTTCCACAGATAGGTCGGAATGACGGACTCCAGCGCCGTAGGTTCCAACCCGAGATCAGACAGGCCCCTTGATCCGGCGCCCACCACATTATCGACCTTCAGCATCTCCACCTGATCGCGAGTCAGAGGCGGGGCAATGGAGGTAAAACGGAGAAGCTCACCGAACCTGCCCATGGCGCTCGCGACGGAGAAGGGAAGAGGAACGAGAGCTCGACGCGCGCCGATCTCTCTAAGCATCAACTCCATCAGCGT
>JBBQLP010000054.1:0-15676 GCA_038327995.1 Caulobacterales bacterium
TAGTCGCCACGGTCCGCAAACTGAAACTCCTGCATAACGCCGTCCGGTCGTTCCGTCTGGACTACGACCGAGGCCGCAGAAGGGGACCGGCCGCTTTCCCACGCCAACCGAAATCGCGGCGGGACGTCGTCTTCAAAGACGATCAAGCTCGGGAGAAGGCCCGACACGACGAAGAGCACCGACAACCTGAGGCCGCGCACGCTCAGGCGCCCGACCCGCACGACTTCCCTGCTTATCGTCCGGAAATCCCCGCGTCGCGTTGACCAGGGAATAGAGCCTAAACATATGACAGGATGACACTTTTCCCCAGGAACCATTTCAGAACCTCAGGAACCCGATCGATATCCCTGCCTATTTCCCCGCAACAGGGAAATATGCAGGGATCGAAAACACCCAGAGATCAGCGGGATAATCTTCGCCCTAGCTGCGTTAGCGGCTGAAATTTTGGATGGATGTGACGGTTTCGGGGAAAAGCCGTCTCGTTTCCGGGGATTTTGTCGCTTAAAACCGAAAGGGCTAGGTTGGAAAAGTGGCTGGCGGGCGAGAGGGAATTCGACCATCGTTAGGGTTTTCGAGAATGTTGTAACGACAAGCCCCTAGGTTAAGTGCAAAAAATTTCATGGAAATGTATTTCCGATAGTATCCTATTGTCAGCGTAACTGTCCAGTCATCTATCGACTTCATGCAATTTCTAATTTAATAGAACTGTGCGTTATTATTCAGATCTACTAGAGATATACTGTAAAAGTGGCTGGCGGCGCTGTCAGTCCTACGCTAACTATCTCCACCTGGCGGCCTGTGAGGCCGTTGTGGGGGGCCTGTCAGGTTAGGGGCCCAGTTAGCGCCAGAAGGGAATTTGTGCTCGTAGAGAGAACTGATGGAATCGCACGCACTCTGAATTCGTTGGCTTTTCTCGTACTTAATGCTCCGGATTATTGCCCGAAATCATGCTGCCGATTTTACCTTACAGTACATCTCGCCAGGAGCGGGAGTTGCGATAACTCCTGAAGGACGGGCTTAGCTTTCGACGCCTTATCGCAGCTCGTTGCGCCCCACCACCATGTGATGCACTTCATCCGGTCCGTCGGCGAAGCGGAGGTGACGGACGTCTGTGTAAAGGTCGGCCAACGGGCTCCATTGGGAAATCCCTGTGGCGCCGTGGATCTGGATGGCCTGATCGATGATCTGGCAGGCCTTCTCCGGCACCATGGCCTTGACCATGCTGACCCAGATACGCGCCTGCTTGTTGCCGAGCACATCCATCGCCTTTGCCGCTTTCAACACCATGAGGCGCATGGCCTCGATCTCGATCCTGGCCCGAGACACTTTCTCGAGATTGCCGCCGAGCATTATAAGCGGCTTCCCGAAAGCTTCGCGCGACAGGCCGCGCGAGACCATGAGGTCCAGCGCCCGCTCCGCCTTGCCGATGGTGCGCATGCAGTGGTGGATACGCCCCGGCCCAAGGCGCAGCTGGGAGATTTCGAAGCCGCGACCTTCGCCCAGCAGGATGTTCTCCCTGGGCACTCGCACATTGTCGAACTTGATGTGCATGTGGCCGCGCGGCGCGTGGTCGTGGCCGAACACTTCCATCGGCCCGAGCACCTTCACGCCGGGCGTGTCCATGGGCACCAGGATCTGCGACTGCTGCTGATGCGAAGGGGCGTCGGGGTTGGTACGGACCATGACGATCATGATCTTGCAGCGCGGATCGCCCGCGCCGGAGATGTAATACTTCTCGCCGTTGATCACCCAGTCGTCGCCGTCAGCCACCGCGGCGGTGCGGATGTTCTTGGCGTCGGAGGAGGCCACGTCAGGCTCAGTCATAGCGTAAGCGGAGCGGATCTCGCCGTTCATCAGCGGTTTCAGCCAGCGCTCCTTCTGCGCCTCGGTGCCCACGCGCTCCAGCACCTCCATATTGCCGGTGTCGGGCGCGTTGCAGTTCATGGTCTCCGACGCCAGCGGCGACTTGCCGAGCTCGACCGCGATATAGGCGTAGTCGAGGTTGGAGAGCCCGACCCCCGTCTCGGCGTCGGGCAGGAAGAAGTTCCACAGGCCCTCGGCCTTGGCCTTGTTCTTGGCCTTTTCCAGCACCTCGAGCTGGCCCGGCGCGAACTGCCAGCGCTCGGTCCAGCCTTCACCCAGGCGAGTGTATTCGGCATACATGGGCTCCACCGTCTCGGCGATGAAGCGCTTCACGTGGGCATATAGAGGCGCGGCCTTGTCGCTCATCCGCAGGTCGTTCAACGGATCGTTCGGATCCAGGCTGAACATAGAGGCGGCGGTGATGGCTTGAGCGTTCATTCGACTGTTCTTCCCATCGCCGAGCGGGATCGGCTGTTCTGTTGTGACCTTGTTACAGCGGTAGAGCTGCTATTCTAAGCCCCCATCATCATTCCCCGAAGGCGGCGCATACCGCCGAGCCAGCGGTCGTAGTCGCCAGCCTTGCGCTGCATATAGGTTAGGACCTGCGGGTGGGGCAGGATCAGGAAGGTCTCGGCGGCGAGACCTGCCACGACGAAGTCGGCCACCTCGTCCGGGCTCATGATCCCGTCCAGGTTCTGCGGCTGGGAGGCAGCGTCGCCCTGTCGGAGCATGGCTGTGTCGACGCCCTGCGGACACAGGATCGAGACCTTGATCCCCTGGCCGCCGTGGGTGATCGCCAGGGATTCCGCGAAGCCGACGGCGGCGTGCTTGGTGGTGGAATAAACCGCCCCTTTAATCTGAGAGAGCAGGCCCGCCGCCGACACGGTGTTGAGGATATAGCCGCCGCCACGTTCGGTCATTCCGGGTATGACCGCGCGCGCTGCATAGACATGAGCCATCACGTTGACGTTCCAGGCCCGGTTCCACACCGCGTCGGGCGAAGAGGCAGCGTCATTGGCGTCCGGATCGCCACCGCCGATGCCGGCGTTGCAGCAGAAGAGGTCAATCCGACCGTGTTTGGTGTCGATCTCGGCAACCATCGCTGTCGTCGCCGGCCCATCGGTTACGTCCAGCGTCACAGCGCTGCCACCGATCGCCTCCGCTACTGCCTTGGCGCCGTCGCCGTTGCGATCGACTACAACGACATGGGAAGCGCCGGATCTGGCGAAGCGACGGCACAAGGCCGCACCGATGCCGTCCGCCCCACCGGTGACGACCACGATCTTATCTTTCACCTCCATGTAAGCTCTCCTCAGTGATCCGCCGCGAATGCCCAGTTTAGCGAGCACGTCACGCTGGCATGTCGCAATGCCGGAGGTGTGCCAACTACGCTGTACCTAACCAACAGGGGCCCAACACACGAATGAGGAATTCCCCGACCAGTTGAAGTCCCTCCTCATTGATGCTGGGTCGAGGCCCCGCCACATGGGTGTTGATGGCACTGTCAAGGCAAACGGATTTACTTCCGTTTCGGCACAGTTCCGTAGATCTCCATCGCTGATTTCGCAAGGAATTTCGGCGACATCGATTATCGAATTGGGCCAAAAATCTGCTATACTTGTTAGCCTTGACAGTGCCTAGCCAAGGCTTGATCGAAGACTGAAGGCTAAAGTGAGCGCTTGACCGCTTGGAGACGCTCATCGCCCCATGTAGCGGTGCAGTATGTGCGACACGATCGTTGGAACGCCGCAGACGACCACGAGCGGAGCTATGCTGTTCGGTAAAAATAGCGACCGCGAGCGCAATGAGGCGCAGCAGTTACAAGTGCTGCCGCGCGCAACGCACGAACCCGGCGCCACCGTCCGCCTCACCTATATCGAGATCGAACAGGCGGCGGTCACCAACGCTTGCCTCATAAGTCGGCCATTCTGGATGTGGGGCGCGGAGATGGGCTCCAACGAGCACGGGGTCGTCATCGGCAACGAGGCGATGCACTCGCTCATTCCGGCCCAGCGTAAACGCGCCCTGATCGGGATGGACCTGGTTCGTCTGGCGCTTGAGCGGGCGGTCAGCGCGGCCGACGCGGTCCAGGTGATCACCGACCTTTTGGAGCGATATGGCCAAGGCGGGGACTGTGGCCACCTCGGGCGTTTCTACTACCATAACGGCTTCGTCGTCGCCGATCCGCATGAAGCCTACGTCGTCGAGACCGTCGGGCGCTGGTGGGCCGTCGAGCAGGTGAGCGGCGTTAGGGCTCTCTCCAATGCCTTCAGCATCCAGAACAACCCCAGCGCCTTGAGCCCCGACCTTGTCGCCCATGCCGCGCGCGAAGAATGGATGGACGAGGCGGGTAAGTTCGACTTTGCAGCGAGACTGATTGACCCGGTTCGCGACGCCGCCTCGTTCGGGCGTGGGCGCTGCGCGCGCGCTGCCGCGCTACTTGCGCCCTTAACAGGACGGATGGGCCTTGGCGATATCCACGCAATATTGCGGGATCACGGAGCCGAAGCAGAAGACGATCCCAATTGGTCGCCACGCAAGACTGACCGCCGCTCAATTTGCATGCACGCCGCTGCTGGAGCGCGCCGAAGCCAGACGGTCGCGTCGATGGCTTCAGACCTGACGCCGGACAGGATAACCCACTGGGTGACGGGCTCGTCAGCCCCCTGCCTCAGCGTATTCAAGCCGATGGTGCTAGGCTGCAAGCTCCCGGACACGGGGCCGCCTCCAACCGACAGCTTCGATCCCGACAGCCGCTGGTGGCGTCACGAGCAGCTCCATCGAGCCGCCCTGCACGACTTCCCGCAAGCGCTCGCGCTCATCGCAGATGAACGAGATGCGCTCGAAGCCGGGTTTCGAACTCGGATGAACGAGGCTTGGTCCAGCGAAGACGGCGCAGTGCCGAGAGCGATCCAAAGTTGCTGGAGCGATGCAGATGCGGCCGAGAACCGTTGGCAAGCCGCCATTTCAGTCGGCCGCACAACCGGCCCAAGCGCTCTCGGGCCCTCCGGGTCGCGCTCATGGGCGCGCCTAAATAGGGTCGCGGGCATTCCGCGCTGACAATGGCTTGCGGCACAGGCCCTGCCATTGCACCTTGGCGCGGCAACATGGAAAGCGAACCTCGTGGACGCCCACCGCAACACCCCGGACATGGACGCCTGGTGGATGCCATTCACGGCCAATCGCCAGTTTAAGGCGGCGCCCCGGCTGCTGAACGCTGCAAAAGGGATGTACTACGAGACGACGGACGGCCAGCGGGTTCTAGATGGCACATCTGGCCTCTGGTGCGTCAATGCGGGCCACGCCCGGCCCGAGATCGCCGACGCCGTCCATCGCCAACTCATGGACCTGGACTTCGCACCATCCTTTCAGATGGGCCACCCGCTTGGGTTCGAGTTGGCGACCAAACTGGCCGGGATCGCGCCGGAGGGGCTCGACCGGATCTTCTTCACAAACTCCGGGTCGGAGGCGGTGGATACGGCGCTCAAGATCGCACTGGCCTTTCATCAGGCGCGGGGCGACGGGCGACGCACCCGGCTAATCGGGCGCGAGAAGGGCTATCACGGCGTCGGGTTCGGCGGCATCTCCGTGGGAGGGCTTGTCAACAACCGCCGAATGTTTCCTCTCCTTCCTGCGGTCGATCACCTGCCGCATACGCACCAACCGGCTCTCAACACCTTTTCTGAAGGCCAGCCCGAGCATGGCGCGAACCTAGCGGAAGAATTGCATCGGCTAGTCCAACTCCATGGCGCGGAGACCATCGCTGCGGTGATCGTCGAGCCAGTGGCAGGCTCGGCCGGAGTGCTGCCGCCGCCGAAAGGCTATCTGGAGCGGCTGCGCCAGCTCTGCGACCAACACGGTATTCTGTTGATTTTCGACGAGGTGATTACCGGTTTCGGAAGGCTCGGCGCGCCGTTTGCCGCCCAGCGATTCGGCGTGACGCCCGACCTGATGACGACCGCCAAGGGCCTGACTAACGGTGTCCTGCCAATGGGTGCAGTGTTCGCCCAGCGCGCCGTCCACGATACTCTGATGAAGGGGCCGCTCGGCGCCATCGAGTTCTTCCACGGCTATACCTATTCTGGCCACCCGGTTGCGTGTGCGGCAGCGCTGGCGACTCTAGAAATCTACCGGCGAGAGTGCCTTCTCGTGCGTGTCGCGGACCTTGAGGAGGTCTGGGCGTCCGCGATCCACGGCCTTCGGGACGCTCGCCATGTGATCGATGTCCGCAACATTGGCCTGATGGGCGCCATTGAGCTCGCACCGCGCGCTGAAGAGCCCGGCGCGCGCGGCTACGCTGTCCTGGTTGAAGCCCTGAAGCAGGGACTTCTCGTGCGTGCTACCGGCGACATCATAGCACTGTCGCCACCTCTGATCATCTCCACCGAAGAGATCGCTGAGCTGTGTGAAATCCTTCGTGGCGTAATCGAACGCGTAGAATGAACGGCTCCAGGACGTACCGCATCGGAGTCATCGGTCTGGGTCAACGCATCGCCCATGTACTGGCTGCAATGCGCGAAGTCGGCTGGGACTTGGAGCTAGCGGCCTATGTCGATCCTGCTCCCGTCGGAGAACCAATTTTGCTCGCTGCGGATATTCCGAGCGGGCGAAGCTTCGCAACCGTGCAGGGTTTGATCGAAGATGGACCGTTCGACCTTTTGATGATCGGCTCCCCCAACCATCTGCATTTCGAGCACCTGAATGCTGCGCTTTACGCTGGCTGGCCTGTCTTCACTGAAAAGCCGCTCGTGCGGACTGAAGAGGAGACGCTTCAACTCGCGCGCCGGCTGGCCAATGCAAACACGCCACCGGTCTTTGTGGGCCTGGTGATGAGGTCTATGAGCATTGTGCGCGAAGTGATCGCGCGCGTGGACGCAAGAGAACTTGGCGACATTATCTCAATCGACGCGACCGAGCATCTGCATCCGGAACATGGCGCCTATCTCGCCCGGAACTGGCGGCGCAAACAAGAGTGGGGCGGCTCCTACTTGCTCGACAAGGTCTGTCACGACTTTGATATCTTTGGCCGGATCATAGGGGCGCGGGCGTCCAGGATAGCGAGCTTCGGCGGCAAGGGGATCTTCCACGCCGACCGCGTCCATCCGCCAAGGACCTACAGCGACGGCTCCCCAGCTTATGCCTTGCGCGACGCGGGTTGGTCCGGCGCCAATGATCCTTTCCAGTCAGATATGGATGTGGCCGATCACCAGCTGGCGATCATCGAGTACGCAAACCAAGTGCGCCTTTCCTTTCACGCCAATAGCCACACCGCATTACAGGAACGGCGTTGGTATGTAGCGGGAACCGAGGGCACGCTAATAGCCGATCTGATGCGCAACCGCCTGATGATCAGGCGGGCGCTTGAGCGCGGCAGACCTGAGCGCATCGACTACGGCAACCGTACCGAGGACAATCACAACGGAGCCGATCAAGCGATGGCGCGCGACCTTAAGGCAGCGCTGGACGGCGAGCGCCCTTTCCCAGTGACCCCTACAGACTCCTTGGAAGCTGGGTTGACAGTTATGGCTATTGATCGAGCGATGGCGGAGGGCGTCATCATCGACTGTGGCCCGATGTGGGCCGATTTTGATGCGGCGCGATCAACGCGTTTAGAGTAATCACAACCGCAGGCAATTGGACTCCGTCGATCATCTGCTAGTTCTTCAGAAAGGTCTATCGTTACCCCGTTCGCAAAACGGGTGCCGGCCTCTTGGCCAAGGCAGATAGCGCGCTTGCAAGTCCGCCGAGTGCGGCGATGACGGCGGCGGCGGCCAAGATTGCCGCAACCCCGCCCCAATCCATGTTCAATCGCGCCTGGAAAATGAAGGTGGTGACGGGATACGCTGCTGTCGCGCCGAGCAGAATCCCTGCCAATCCGGCGATCAGCCCCACCGCGCCGTATTCGATCATAAACGCCGCGAGGATTTGCCAGCGGGCCGCACCGAGCACCTTGAGAATGGCGGACTCCTTTGCCCTCGCTTGTCCGCTCGCTGTGATCGCTCCGACAAGCACCAGGAGGCCAGACAGCGCGGCCACGGCCGAAGCCCCCCGCACTGCCCACGCCAACTGGTCGAAAATTTTGAGAGCGGCCTGAAGCTGCTCGCGCACGCTGACCACATTCACTCCGGGAAAGTCGTGGCCGAGCATGGCGATGATTGGGTTGTCTTGACCCGGCTTTGTCCGGGCGATGGCGATGTCGCGAAGGTTTGCGCCAGCCAGCGCCGACGGATTAAGAATCAAAGGAAAGCTCGCACCGAACTGGCCCCAGGCAACCCTACGGGTTCCGGCGATCCGCGCCTCCAACGTGCGACCGAGGATCGACAGGGTGATGCTTTCGCCGACCTTCAGCCTCGCGGCCCGGGCGATGTCCTGGTCAATCAGGATCAACGGCGGCCCAGTGTAGCCTGTGGCCCACCAACGGCCCGTCGTCAGGTTGGCATCGGGGGGTGGGGCAGCCAAGGTCGATAAGGTAACGTCCTGGTCGAAGGCCCAGCGCCCTTTGGCGTCGATCTGTTTTGGATCGACCGGCTCGCCTCTCAACCCGGTGATCCGACCGGTGGCGAAGGGGGAGCGACGATAACGGTCGGACCTCAACGACCCCATTTTCTGGAGCATTCCCGCGTCGAATGCCGCCGCTCGTTCTCCGGGGATTTGGGTCATCACCAATGAGGGCGCGGTGTTGGGCGCCACGTCACGGACTTCAGCGAGGAGGCTCGACTGGATCAGCACCACGGCGCTCAAGAGGGCAACGCCGAGACCGATAGAGGGCGTCGCCGTTCTCGCCGCAGAGCGGGGCCCAGCCAGATTGGCGAGCCCGATGCGCGCCGCTCCTCTGGTAAACCGCCTGAGCCTTCCGGCCAGCATCATAGCGACGAGCCCGATGAGCCACAGGACACAGAAGGCGCCGAGCACGCCTGCGATCATCACGCCGGCGACTAGCGCGCTCGGCGCCGATACGAGCGTCAAGGCTGCTAGACCGATGGCGGCAATGCCCAACACCACCACCTCCGGTCCGAACCTGACCCGGCCCGCGAGGTTATCGCGGAAGAGGGCGGCGGGGGGCGTCGCTCTCGCTCGGGCCAGTGGCAGCAGGCTAAACGCGGCGGCTGCGAGGGCGCCGAACAATCCGGCGCGGATCAACGGCGCTGGATAGAGCGCGAACAGCACGGGTACTGGCAGGCGGTTTCGTGCGATCCAGCCGAGTACAAAGGGAGAGGCGGCGCCGATCGTCAATCCCATTGCGATCCCGAGGCTCGCCAGGAGCGCGATCTGAATCAGATAAACGTCGCGGATCATCGACCCGGCGGCCCCAAGCGCCTTTAGAACCGCGATCGAGCACTTCCGGGTATCCAGATAGCTGGAGACTGCACTCGACACACCGAGCCCTCCGGCTAGGAGCGCCGCCAGTCCGATGAAGCTCAGAAAGAATTCGAGCTGGTCAATCAACCGTCCGAGTCCCGCCGCGGCGTCCTTTCTACCCCTGAGGCGGAAGCCGCCATCCGGAAACCGACGATGCAAGTTGGCGATGACAGCTTCAGGTCTGACGCCGTTGGCCAAGCGGATGCGCACGGTTTCGCCGAACAGGGAGTCAGCTTCGACGAGGCCCGATCTCTCAAGTGATGTGCGTGCGATCATCACGCCGGGGCCGAGGGAAAACCCGCGCCCCAGCTTGTCGGGCTCGGACTTAAGGACGCCCCGAACGACGAGCTTGAGATCGCCGACCACGAAGGCATCACCCAACCTCAATCCAAGACGCTCTAGGAGTTCGGGCTCAACGGCGGCGCCGGGACGGTCATCGACGGCCTTGAGCGTGTCTGACAGAGACTGATCGCCCTCAAGATCGACATGACCCGATAAAGGGTATGTGGGATCGACGCCACGTACCTCCGCCAGTCGGCGACCTTTCGGTCCCTCGGCCATGGCCCTGACCAAGAGCGTGTCCGTGGTCGCGCCCGCCTTGGCGAAGGCTGCTATCTCTGAGGCTGTAAAACGTCGCCCTTCAAGGCTCGCTGCGACATCGCCGCCTAGGATTGATCGCGCCTGGCTCGCTAGCCCCTGACGGAAGGCTTCAGCGGTGGACCCTGCTGCCGCCAACGCGGCCACGCCCAGCGCCAGGCACGCAAGAAAAATGTGGAAACCGCGAACGCCCGAACGAAGTTCACAGCGAACGAAGGACAGGGTGGCGGCCAGCCGGCTGGTGTTCATGCGGCCAGCAACCGGCCCTGATCCACTCGCACCGTTCGGCTCGCTCGCGCTGCCAGAGCCGGCTCGTGAGTGACCAGAACCATGGCCGCTCCAGTCTCCAGCACGAGGGAGAACATCAGATCCGCGATCTGGGTCGCGGTCGCCTGGTCGAGATTACCGGTGGGCTCGTCGGCGAACAGGAGCGCCGGTTCGACTGCAAGGGCACGGGCCAGCGCTACGCGCTGTTGCTCCCCACCGGACAGCTGGTGAGGGTAGTGGGTCAGTCGGTGCATCAAGCCGACCTTATCCAGCCACAGGCGAGCGGTCTTCATTGCATCCACCCGTCCCGCGATATCGAGCGGCGCGCTAACGTTCTCCTCGGCGGTCATGTTGGGTAGAAGGTGGAATGACTGGAACACTAGCGCCGCCCTGCCGCGTCTGAGCCGCGCCCGTCCGTCCTCGTTCAGCTTTGAGAGATCCTCGCCGAAAAGCCGCACGGTTCCTGCCGTCGGCCTTTCCAGACCTGCCGCCACGGATATCAGCGAGGACTTGCCTGATCCTGAGGGGCCAACCACCGCAACCGTCTCCCCGGGGGCGACAATAAGGTTGGCGCCCCGCAGAATTTCCACTGGTCCCGCGCTCGACGGCAGTGTGAGATCGACCCCGGCAAGATCGAGGACAGGCGGCTCGCGCATGGAAATTCCTTTAAGATAGTTGAGGCGAGACGCTTGCGCTTTACATAGTAAGGCATGGCCCCTCCTGCTCGTGCGTTCGTCACTCGCCGCGTCCTCATTGGCGCGCTAGCTTCGCTCAGTGCGTCTCGGGCGGTCGCGGGGTCTCGAGCGATACCCGTCATCACCATCCTCGGCGATTCGATCACGGCGGGCCTTGGACTTCCCTTAGCCGAAGCCCTGCCGGCCCAGTTGCAGGCAGCGTTGGGCCGACTTGGGCTGACAGCGATCGTGCGAGGCGCCGGTGTTTCAGGCGACACCACGGCAGGCGGGTTGGCGCGGCTCGATTTCAGCGTCCAGCCCGACACGAGCCTTTGCATCGTTGAGCTCGGCGGAAACGACTATATGCAATCCACCCCCGTTGCCGAGACCAAGCGGAACCTTCTGGCTATCGTTGCACGCCTCCGCGCTCGACATATCCGGGTTGTGGTTTGCAGCGTCGCCCCGCCCGGAAAGGCGTCGGGCGCGTATGGCGCGGAAGTGGCGGCCTTCTTCAATATGTTGAGGAAGACCCCTGGTGTCGTCCTGACGCCCGATCTCCTCGCTGGCGTCCTCGACGATCCAGCAATGAAGCAATCAGACGGTCTGCATCCCAACAGCGTTGGCGCGCGGAAGATCGCCGACAGACTCGCCCACACGGTCGTGAAGGCGCTCCGCAGTTAACCTCTGCCGGCTTTGATCATGTTGGCGCGAGCTGCGTCGACGCTAATGGCGGGGCAAAAGTCGCCGGAAAGCCTAAATCTCCGCTTAGTGTATGCATGGCGATCTGCCTGTCTCGACGGCATCGGGCTCTGAGGTCGAAAGTGCGCTTTGCCTTAGGTCATCATTGGAATTCGGTGCCGAACTGCAGCTGCGCCAGTCTCGCGTAAAGGCCGCCCTTAGCGACCAGTTCGGCATGAACGCCCTCTTCAACCACATGGCCATCTTGCATTACCACGATCCGGTCGGCCTTGAGGACGGTGGCCAGACGGTGAGCGATCACCAGCGTCGTGCGCCCTATCATGGCCCTTTCGAGGGCGCGCTGCACGAGTTGCTCGTTCTCGGCATCCAGGGCGCTGGTGGCTTCATCAAGAAGCAAAATTGGCGCGTCTCGCACCAAGGCGCGGGCGATCGCCAGACGCTGGCGCTGGCCTCCCGACAGTGTCTTGGCCCGCTCGCCAATCGGGGTGTCAAAGCCCTCGGGAAGAGCGTCAATGAAACCCTTGGCCTGCGCTGCCACGGCGGCGGCCTGCATTTCCGATATCGTCGCGTCTTCACGGCCAAAGCGCAGGTTTTCATAGGCCGAACCGGAGAACAGCGGCGCGTCCTGACCGACAAGGGCGATACGAGAGCGCGCTTCCGCTGGCTCAACCGATCGGAGGTCCACGCCGTCAATCCGAACCATGCCATCCTGCGGGTCATAGAAGCGGAGGAGCAGCCGCAAAACCGTGCTTTTACCTGCGCCAGACGGACCAACCAGAGCAACCCTCTCGCCTGGTCGCACAACGAGCGAGAAGTCCCTAAGTGCAGGCAGGTCCGGCCGCCCCGGATAGGCGAAGGTGATGTTTTCGAACGCGATCTCGCCGCGAGCCGGCGCCGGCATAATTAGAGGTCGGGCGGGCGCCGCAATCCCGGGTTGGGCGTCGAGCAACTCCCCGATCCGCTCCATGGCGCCGGCGGCCTTCTGTACGTCGCCCATGACTTCGCCAACTTGGCCCATCGATGAAACGGCCATAATCGACAGAAAGATGAACTGCAGGAAGACGCCGGGTGTCACGGTATGTTCGATGAAGGTGTCCTTCGCCGCCAGATAGATAATCGCGCCAATACCAGCGAAGGTCAGGATAAAGACCAATGCGGTCATGAATGCGCGTGCCCGGATTCGGGCTAGCGAGACCGAAAACGCCGCTTCCACCGCCTCGCCAAAGCGCAAACCCACGCTTTTCTCGCGGCCAAACCCCTGAACGGTTTCCAAAGCGTCGAGGCTTTCTCCGGCGAAGCCAACGGCGGCGGCGAAGCGGTCCTGCGCATCGACCGATCGGCGGCGTACGCGCCGCCCAAAATAGAACATGGGCCCCAACACAAGCGGAACAAGCACGACCACCAGTCCGGTGTAGCGCGGCGTGATTGCGATTAGGGCGGCCAAGGCGACGACGAACGTCAGAATGTTGCGCAAGGCGACGGAAACAGATGAGCCAACCATAGACTCAACGATGGTTAGATCAGTCGTCATTCTGGACAATACCTCGCCGGTGCGGGTCTTCAGGAAGAAGGCCTGATCCAGAGTCAGAATATGGTCGTAAACCGCCTTTCGAAGATCAGCGACCACCCGCTCACCGAGCTTGGTGACAAAGTAGAATCTAAGCGCGCTAGCGCCTGCGAGGACCACGACGACGACGCCCATCGCGAGCATAGTCTGCCGCAAAGTCGCGTCGCTCTTGAGCCCATTATCTCCGATCAACCGGACGCCAACGGTCAGCCCGAACGTCGCCAAACTGGAGACGAGCAGAAATACCGAAGCCAGTGCGACATCCCCAAAATGGGCCATGACATAGGGGGTCAGCCGCCGAAGTGGGCCAAGGTCGCGGCGACCCGGACGGCGCTGCGCTGACTGAGCCAGTTTCTCAGCCATGATTGTCCCAGCTCCGGGCCGCGCTCGCGCCAGCTCGATATCGCTCAATGATCACCTCGATAGTCAGTAATGAGAGTCTTGATTATGCCAAGGCGGTCTGGTCGACGTTAACTACCCGCCTCCGCCTTAGGAAAGCCAATGAAAAACCTCGCCTTTGCAATGGCAGCGCTGTGGGCACTCGCTGCATGCTCGGTAGGTGAGCCCAAGGTTCTGCCGAGCGTCCTAGTATCCAGCGAAGCCAGCCGGCTGGAGGACTCGCCGGTCCCGCGATTTTCCTACATCTTCGTGATTGTCGAAGAGAATAAAAGCTTCGACGAAGTGATGAACCGAGGGAATGCGCCGAACTTGGCGAAGCTTGCCCGCACGTTCGGGACCGCGTCGTCCTTTTATGGCGAGGTGCACCCCAGCGAGGCGAACTATGTCGCTCTGCTAGGTGGAGATACCTTCGGCATTCACGACGACGATGCTTTCTACTGCACGCCGCGCACGCACAGGCCGTTCTGCGGAGGCGCGCAGGCGGCGGGATATGTCGATCACACCATAGTCGAGCGTCATCTTGGGCAGCAGCTGGAGGCGAAAAATCTTTCTTGGAAGGGCTACTACGCCGATCTTCCCGAAGCAGGGTCGCTTGAGGTGCTATCGGGGCGGCGCAGGGTCGGTGGGACAAGCTATCCCGCTTCGCTCTACGCCTCCAAACACTCGGGCTTTCTGAACTTTGCAGCGGTCCAGTCAGACCCCAAGCGCGCCGAGCATATCGTCGGGTTCGATCAACTGGACCGGGATATACTATCGGACCAGATGCCCAATTTCGCGCTCATCGTCCCCAACCAGTGCGACGAGATGCATGGCTTACTGGGACCGGACGTTCCGGGAGACTGCAACATCCTGTCCAGCATTAGCCTCATCCGACGGGGAGACCGGGTTCTCGGCGATCTCGTTGCACGCCTTCAGCGAACCCGCGCCTGGGTGTCCAGCGAGAATATGGCGATCGTGATAACCTTCGACGAAGGTTCCGGCGGATCGCGGGAGGGCTGCTGCGCCGTGACCCCAAACGCGGCTTCCAACTACGGGGGTGGGCGGATTCCAACTGTGGTCATTACGAACCATGGACCGCGCGGCTTCACGGATCCCACTCCATACAACCACTACTCGTTGTTGCGGACCTTCGAGGACGCGTTTGGAATCGAGGAACACCTACGCCATGCCGCAGACGTGGACCTAGGGGTCCATGCGATGGCGCCGCTCTTCTCCCCGTCTGCGACTCTTAAGCCTTGACCGGAGAGACGATGGAAAAGCCGCGATCGACCCGTTCCAACGCGTTTTCCCTGAAGGCGCGGGTCAGGAGCTTGGGATATGCCTTCGAGGGCATCGCCTTCATGCTGCGAACCCAGCACAACGCCTGGATCCACATGGTTGCTACAATCCTGGTCCTCGGCGCCGCGAGCTCACTCAAAGTTTCCGCAGCCGACTGGAGGTGGATCGTCCTCGCCATTTTCCTGGTCTGGGCGGCCGAAGCCCTCAACACGGCGGTAGAATATGTCTGCGACAAGGTTGCACCGGACTACGATATCGTTGTCAAACGCGCGAAGGACGTAGCGGCGGGGGCCGTGCTGCTCAGCGCTTTCAGCTCAGCGTGCATCGGTGCTCTGACTTTCTTGCCGTATTTCCACAATCGTTAGACTGCGAAGAGACGACTCGAGTGACCATCATTTGGCACCGTCGGCGCGCGCCAGATGCGCCGAAGCGCACCCTAGCGTTAGTCCACTTTTCGTCCGTAATCTTCCCCGGTCACGGGTTCGCAAAAAGCTTACGTTGCAGGGCTAGGCCAAAGTTGCGACGCGGCTTTCACCGACCCGGCTTGGCTAAGTGTTGAAGAGTGAAGCAATGTCCCGCTCACACCCGATACGGTGTTTGCCCAAACGGTCGAGCGTACTTGGGAGTCCCACGCGACGCGGGTGCAACGCCAAGCTTTCGATCAATCGCTTCGACGATCATCGACGCCGCCCTCTTATGCGCGGTGAACAGGTCCGCGAAGGCGGCTCCCGCGATCGGCATAGCACTCACTCCAGTCCTAAGAACCAGCAGAGCACAGGCGCTCATGAGGATGCTGGGTGAGACACCAGCCCTCGCGCCCTGGATGACGATAAAGCCGCCAGCCAGAGTGCTGTAGATTTCACCCACCCCCGGGATCCAGCTCAGCACACCGTCTATCCCGAGGCTGAAAGGCCCAAAGCGGATCAAACTGTCGGAGAGCCGGCCAACCTTGGCGACGCTGCTCTGTATTGCA
>JBBQLP010000055.1:0-15534 GCA_038327995.1 Caulobacterales bacterium
CTTCGAGGTGGTGCGGTCACAGGTGTGGAATCGGCGGGTGCGACTTGACGAAACTAAGTCGGCAAACTTGGCGGACAACCGATGGCTGACGTCGGTGGTGAGCTCGTTCGAAGCCGATTAAACCGCCGGATCGAAAGGCGCTGGGTGCTACAGCAGGCTGCCCCTGCCAGATGGCATTTCCTCATACCTGTGGACGCGAACGGCCTCCACAAGACCAAAGCCCACCATGACCGTTAGCATAACCGTACCCCCGTAGCTCATCAGGGGCATGGGCACGCCCACCACCGGCGCCATGCCCATGACCATCGCGGCGTTTATCAGGACATAGAGCGCGAACGTCACCGTCACTCCCGCCGCGCTCAGCCGCCCGAAATGGCTGTGCGAAATAGAGGCGATGCGAAGCGCGATGGCCACCGCCAGCGCGTAGAGGGCCAGAAGGCCGATGCAGCCTATCAGTCCGAACTCCTCCGCGAAGGTGGCGAAGATGAAGTCGGTCTGTTTTTCCGGCAAGAAATTGAGCTGACTTTGCGAGCCCAGGCCATAACCCTTGCCAAGCAATCCCCCCGACCCCAGCGCGATCTTGGACTGCAGGATGTGATAGCCGGAGCCCGACGGATCGTTCTCCGGGTGCAGAAAGGTCAGGATGCGGTCACGCTGATAGGGCTTCAGCACGAACAGGATAAAGGGCGTAATTCCGGCCCCGATCAGAATGCCGCCCGCCGCGAGCAGTCGCCAACTCAGCCCAGCAAGGAACATCATCCCGGCCCCGGTGAAGGCGATCAGGAGCGCCGTGCCAAGGTCGGGCTGACGCGCCACCAGTAGCGCGGGGACGCCGATCAGGGCGGCCGGGATCAGCAGTTTCCACGACAGCGCCGCCTCGCGCGGCGACAGGCCGTGATAGAATCGGGCCAGAGCCAGCACGATGCCGATCTTCATGATCTCCGACGGCTGAATCTGGATCGCTCCCGCCCCCAGCCAGCGTTTTGCACCCAGCGAGGTGTGGCCGATCACTGGCACGAGCATCAGCAGAAACAGTGCAATCGCGTAGGTAGGATAGGCGGCGATGAACCAGAACCTCAGTCCCACCATCGACAGCACAAACATCAGAACGAGGCAGAGGCCAAAGCGGATCACGTGCTTGTCCGCCCACGGCGACCAGGCGTTGCCCGCCGCCGAATAGAGGATCATCGCTCCGAGGCCGGTGATGACGCAGACCACCAAGGCCAGACGCCAGTCGATCTCCGTCACCTTCTCCGAAAGCCGATCCCGCTGACCGGGGCGCGTAAGGGCGGAGGAAGTCATGCGGGCCTTCCCGGATCAAAGGTCTGCACCGAAGGAATCGCTGGTCCAGGCACCCCGGGAATGTCGGTGGGCGGCGGCGGCGCCGCGCCGGGCAATTGGGCGTTAGGGTCGAGCGGCGGCAGGGGTAGCGGCTGTTCGATGCGGGCGCGAATTTCGGGGTCTTTCAATAGCGCCGTTCGCATGATCTCGCGCGCCTTCGGGGCGGCCGCTTCGGCGCCAAAGCCGCCATGCTCCACCAGTACGCTGAGGGCGTAGCGAGGATCGTCGGCGGGGGCGAAGGCGATAAACCAGGCGTGGTCGCGCAACTGCCAGTCGCCCCGTGCGCCATGCGCACCGTGGGTGCCCGAGGCGTAAACGTGCGACTGCGCCGTGCCGGTCTTGCCCGCCATTAGCACCGAGCCCAACCCGAGGTGCGCTGCGGCGAAGGCGGTGCCGCTAACGTCGTTGGCTACCGACGCCATGGCGGCGCGAACGAAGTTGAGGTGGTCAGGGTTGACCTCTAGATCCGGCACCGCCGAACCTCTCGGCTGCTCTATGCCGCCGATCGACCGGATCAGACGCGGGTTCAGCGCCTTTCTACCATTCGCCAATCGGGATGCCATGACACATAGCTGCAGCGGATTTACGTTCACGTAGCCCTGGCCGATGCCGACCGAAGGTGTTTCGCCTGGGAACCACTTCTGGTTGGCGGGGGTCTTCTTGAAGTAGTTTCGCTTCCACTCAATCGAGGGCACGATGCCCTTGCGCTGGCCGGTGATGCCGATGTCGAAGGTCTGGCCGAGGCCGAATCGCTTGGCCACTTCAGCGATCTTGTCGATGCCGGCGTTCAGCGCAGTCTGGTAGAAGAAGACGTCGCAGGATGTGGCGATAGCGCCGTGCATATCCAGCGTGCCGTGGTGCTTGTCACACTTGAAGACGTGGTTGCCGAACTGGAAGGCGCCGTTGCAGGTGTAGGTCCGCTTGGGGTCTTGTCCCGCCGCCAGCGCCGCCAGCGCCACCATGGTCTTGAAAGTCGAACCAGGAGGATAGAGCCCCGCCAATGCCTTGTCGAGCAAGGGCTTTCGCTCATATTGGGCAAGCTGTTTGTAGTCAGCACTGGAAACGCCCGATACAAAGCTGTTGGCGTCGAACGAAGGCGCAGACAACAGGCACAGCAGGTCGCCGGTGCGGATGTCCATCATCACCGCCGCGCCCGAATCCTCACCGAACACTTCCAGCGCCCGGTTCTGGATGTCGGCGTCGAGCGAGAGCACCACGTCCTTGCCGGGGAGAGCCTTAATATCACCAGAGGGATCGTCGCGGATCACCCGCCCGACGCTATCGACCTCGACCTTCTGACCGCCGGGACGCCCCCGAAGCTGGCTGTCGAGGGCCTTTTCCACCCCCTGCTTGCCGATGCGGAAGCCGGGATGCAACAGCAAGGGATCGGGCTTGCCGTCGATGCCCTTTTCCTTTTCCAGGTCCTCGGCGGACACCCGCGCCACATAGCCGATCACGTGCGCGAAGGCCCCGCCGAAGGGATAGACCCGCGCCTCGCCCATATCCGCCGCCACGCCCAGAAGATCCGGGGCGCGCACGTTCACCCGAGCGAATTCGTCCCAGCTCAGATCGTTGGCGAGGGAGACGGGTCGCGACTTGGGGGTATTGGAAATCTCCTTCAGCAGGCTCGCCTTGCGCGTGTCGGAGAGAGGAATCAGCGCAGCTACCTTGTCCAACGTGCCTTCGATGTCTTTTGACTCGCCCTTGCGGTAGAGGACGCGGAAATCAGGGCGGTTGGAGGCGATCTCGATCCCGTTGCGATCCAGTATTCGGCCACGCGGCGGCGGTCGCAGGCGGAAGTTGAACTGGTTGGAATTGGACAGAAGCTGGTACCGCACTCCCTCCACCACCTGCAGATCGGTCAGCCGTCCCACCAGCGCCAGCGTTCCCAGCCCCGCGAAGCCGCCGAACAGGAAGGCGCGCCGATGGAACACGCCCTGCCGCTCGTTCACCTCGTCGAAGAAGATGGAAGGTTCCAGGCTCAAGGGGCGACTCATTGCGCGGAAGGGGGAACGAAGCGTGTCGGTGGCTTAGCGGAAGCGGATGTCGGCGTCCCGGAACTCAGAGAGAATACGTTGCACCGCCGGAAACAGAACGGCGGTGGCGAGAAATTGCCAGAGAACCGAGACCAGATTGGGGACGGTGTGGCTGTTTATCAACGTCAGCACGAAAGCCGCGCCGATCGCCACCAGCACCGCGCCGACATACCAGACCACGATCACCTCGATCTCCTGCCCGACCATCAGGCTGCGGCCCAGAAGCGCGACCCCATAGGCGAGCAGGAAGCTGATCGCCCACATTCCCATCGGACCACCCCAGAACAGGTCCTGAAACAGGCCCAGCAGCAAGAGGACCAATGGTCCCAGCAGGGATGGCCGCACGACCGCCCAGGCGAAGGCTAGCGCAATCGGAAACACCGGCTCGGGCGCCGAAAGGCCGAACAGGCGCAGAGGGGCGGCGAAGACGAGGGTGGCGGCGAGGCTGAGCAGCGCCGGAACGCCGATCCATCGCCATGGCTGGAGCGGCTGGGAAGGTCTGCGGCTCATGCGCCGGGGTCCCGCCCGTTGGGGAAACGCGGATCATATTGCGGTAGATTATCTGGAGTGTGCACGCGCTTGAAGCTGTGTCCGGCAGGCGAAGGGGTGGCGCGAGGCGGGCCCGCCTTAGGCTTGGGCTTCTTCGGCGCAGTGGACGGGGCCGTCGCCAGCGGACGCGCGCCCTGGGGAGCCGCAACGACCGCGGGCGGGGTCGTTGCGCGCGGCGCGGGCGGCGGCGTTGGCGGGGAAGCCTTGGTTGGAGGTGGCGCGATGGGGGCGATGGTGGCTGCACTACGCGGCGGAGCGGGCGTAGTCGCAGCCTTTGGTTTTGCGAGCGCGTCTGTGGCAGTCTTCAGCTTGGCCTGATCCTCCCGCGACAGGGGTGGCATGGCGGGCGCCGCCAGTCTGGCCTGATCGACCATCTGCGCGAAGTCGTCGAACACCAGCACGCGCACGAAATCGACCGGCGAGCGATCCGAATAGAGGCGCACCCGCCAGCCACCGCGGAAGTCCTGCTGCGCCACGCCCACGGGCAGTCCGCGCGGATAGAGCCCGCCGTCGCCCGAGGTGAGGACCATGTCGCCGTTCTTGACCGTATCCTTGCCGCGCACATATTCCAGCTTGGGATTAGGGCCGCCGTCGCCAGTCAGGACGGCGCGGGCGTTGGTGCGGTCTACCAGGATCGGTGTGCGACTTTCCGGGTCTGTGAGCAGAAGCAGGCGGCTGACGTTGTTCGTCACGCCCACGACCCGGCCCACCACGCCCTGTTCGGTCATGGCTGGATTGCCGATCTTGACCCCACCATTCGAGCCGACATCGATCAGCCGGGCGTTGGAGAAGGGTCCGCGCACGTCGGAAACCACTCGCGCCGTCAGCCCGGGAATGGGCGGTTCAGTGCGCAGTTTCAGAAGCTGCTCGTAGCGAAGGTTGAGGTTGCGCAGCGCGATGGACTGCGCCTCCAGGTGCTGAAGGTCGGCCACGCGCTTTTTCAGCCGCCGATTTTCTGACACCGCGCCGAAATAATCGCCCACGGAAGACGCCCCGTCGTTGATCCAGCGGATTGGCGTAGCCAGAACTCCCGAGACCGGCGCGGCGACCCCATCGAACCCGGCGCGGACGACCCCATAACCCGAAGCGCCCGGCTTGATCTGCGCCTTGTGGTCGGTGATGAACAGCGCCAGCGCCACGCCCATGGCCACCACGGCCACAGCGGCGGCGGTCCAGGTCATCGGGACCTTCAGTTCCTTAAACGGACTGTCTCGAAACGCCACGCGGCGGGCTCCGTCGGCGCGGTTAAGGGACCGCCATATCCCACGGTATGGTTAAGATTAAGCGAGCGAGGCGTCCAGCACGCCCTTCATCCATTTCGGATGTTCGAGCACCTTGCCGCACCCGAGCGCGACGCATGACAGGGGATCGTCGGCCACCGTCACAGGCAAGCCGGTGTGGTCGCGGATTTCCATGTCGAGTCCACGCAGGAGCGCGCCGCCGCCGGTCAGCATGATGCCCTTGTCGGCGATGTCGGCGGCGAGTTCGGGCGGGGTGGCTTCCAGGGCGACTTTGACCGCTTCGACAATCTGCGTCACCGGCTCCGCTAGCGCCTCAGCAGCCTGCTTCTCGGAGATACGCACTTCGCGGGGCACGCCCTGCATCAGGTCTCGGCCCTTGACCTCGATGCACAGGCCGTCGCCGTCGGGCGAGCGGGCGGTGCCAATCTCCTTCTTGATCCGCTCGGCCGTGGTTTCGCCGATCAGGAGATTATGGTGGCGGCGCATATAACTGATGATCGCCTCGTCCATCTTGTCGCCGCCCACCCGCACCGAGCGCGAATACACGATGCCAGAGAGCGAGAGCACCGCCACCTCGGTAGTGCCGCCGCCGATGTCGACCACCATCGATCCGGTGGGCTCATGGATCGGCAGGCCCGCTCCGATAGCGGCGGCCATGGGCTCGTCGATCAGACCGACCCGGCGAGCCGAGGCGTTCAGGCAGCTATCGTTGATGGCGCGGCGCTCCACGGCGGTCGCGCCAGAGGGCACGCACACGATCACCTTGGGGTTCACGAAGCCCTTGCGGCTGTGCACCTTGCGGATGAAGTGTTTGATCATCTCCTCGGCGACCTCGAAATCGGCGATCACGCCGTCGCGCATGGGGCGGATGGCCTCCATGTGGCCGGGGGTGCGGCCGAGCATCTGCTTGGCTTCGATGCCCACCGCGTGGACGACCTTGCGTCCACCGACATTCCGCAACGCGACCACCGATGGCTCGTTCAGCACAATCCCCTTGCCCTTCATATAGATGAGGGTGTTGGCGGTGCCGAGGTCCATGGCAATGTCGTTGGAGATCATGCCGAAAAGCGATTGGAACATGGGGAGCCTTGCAGAGGTCGAAACGAATTAAGTCCGAGGCGTCGCCCGAACAAGCCATGGACCAAAAACTGCGCCTTCCCCTCAGCGCGGCTTTTTCGCATATCTCGTGGGACGAAGGGACCCGTGTGCACCGGGAAACATCGCAATTCAAGGGCTTATTGCCCGCCGGTTGAGCCGTAGAGCCGCACCCTGTCGCAGGTCAGGTGAGGTGATCAGGTGCGATCTCCTTGTCGGCGGCGAACGCGGCCTGGCGCCGTTTGAACCAGACGCGCGCCAGCAGCCCTACTCCGATCCAGATCGCGGCAATGAGCACAAGCGAAAGCCAGTTGACGCCCTTGCCGCCGCCGCTCATCGCCCCGACGATGGCGTGCCCTGCAAACGCCGTCAGCGCGATCTTGGGCGCGATACCGAGGGCCGTGCCGCCAGCGAAGGCCACCAACGACATGGGCGTTGCGCCCGCCGCCATATTGATCACCACAAAGGGCGCTGCGGGAACGAGGCGGATGATGAGGCTGGCGAGAAAGCCGTTGCGGCCGATCATCTCCACGAACTCGCCGACGCTCTTGCCCGCATAGTCGCGCAGGATGCGGGCGCCGAACCGACGTCCGAGCCCGAAGCCGACCACGGACGAGACCTCGGTCCCCAGCCAGCTATAGGCGAAGCCTAGCCAAGGTCCGAAAGCCACCACGGCCGCAGCGATCAGCACGAACTGCGGCACGCCGAGGAACGCCAGCGCCGTAAATCCGCCAATGGCGAGCACGGGCGCCCACGGCCCCTGCACTCCAGACCCCATCCATCGCTCCACGCTCGCCGCGCCGTTCAAGCCCAGGAGCCCAGCACCGAATACGAACACGATCCCCACGCCGCCGAACAGCAGGAAAGCCACCGCGATGGTGCGCCACGCCTTTGCGTCGAGATTGGTGAGAAGCTGAAACAGGCGGCGCATCAGTGGGTTATACAAGAGCCTCATGGAGAGGCCAGCCGCGCCTTTTTCCGCCTTGCAGGTCTTGCCCTTTGCCAGCGTAAGGTTTGGAAGCGAGATTACATCCTCGTCATCATCGTCTCGCCCCGTTGCAGGCCCCCGCGCGCGGGGCCATGTTTTGTCCGTCGGCGCAGCGCCGATGTTCGGAACCCAGACCATGACCCCCGACGAGCGCAACCTGCTCACCCAGTTTCTCGGCGATCTTTCCAAGACCCAGGGCGTGGCCAAGGACGCTGAGGCCACCGCCATGATCGACCAGGCGATCCGCGCCAATCCCGACGCTGCTTATGTGCTGACCCAGCACGCGCTTCTGGCCGATCAGGCGCTGCACGCCGCACAGGCTCAGATCGGCGACCTGCAGGATCAGCTTTCCCGCCTTCAACCTCCGCCGCAGCAGTCGAGCTTCCTCGGCGGTCTGGGGCTCGGACCCCGCTACACCCAGCAATCCTCGCCGTGGGGGCAGGCGGCGCAAAACCCGGCCGCCATGGGTCAACCCCAACCACAGCCCTTCTTTGGCCAGGGCGCGCAAGGACCCTTCTCCGGCGGCGGTTCCGGCCTCGGCAGCTTCCTGCGTAGTGCGGGCACGACGGCGGCGGGCGTTGCGGGCGGCGCCTTCCTGTTCGAAGGGCTGTCGGGCCTGTTCGGCGGCCACGGCGGCGGCGGCATGGGCGGGTTCGGCGGCGGCGGTTTTGGCGGCGGCGAGAATGTCACCATCAACAACTATGGTGATGACGCGGGCGGCAATGACAGCGGGGGCGGCTACGATGCCGACAATGGCGATCCCGGCGGGGACGACTATAGCTGACCGATCGCCTCGCGCACCGCTTCAACCACCCCGCTCCAATCTCCGAACTCCGTCTGCCTGAATAGTCTTGCGGAGGGGTACCACGGGCTGTCCGCGCGCCCGCTCATCCAGCGCCAGTCGGCGAAGCGCGGCAGAAGCAGCCATACCGGCTTGCCCAAGGCGCCCGCGAGATGGGCGGCGGCGGTGTCCACGGCAATCACCAGATCGCACCCGGAAATCAGCGCAGCCGTGTCGCAGAAGTCGTTCAGGTGATCGTCGAAGCGCAGCACCGGCGCGCCGCGTTCCAGCAAGACCATATCCTCGGCCCGATAGTCCTTCTGCAAACTGATGAAACTGGCGGGCGCATCGAACAGTGGCGTGAACGAGACGAGCGGCATGGAGCGGTTGTGATCGTTCTCGTGCCCCGGATTGCCGGACCAGGCCAGACCGATGCGCGGCCCGGCGATCTCCTCCATCCCCTCTTTCCATATCGCGGCGAGGTCGACCGGCGGGGCCAGATAGGCGCGACGCGCCACGTCTTCCGGCGAAAACTTCAGGGCCAAAGGCAGGCTCATCAGCGGTGTGTGCAGATCGAACGGCGGCGTCGGCTCATCGAAGCCGATCACTATCGCGGGTCCTGCGAGGCTTTCCGCCAGCCGCTTTAGTGCGGACTGCACCTGAAGGATCACCGTGGCCCCCCGCGCCACGACATCGGCGGCGAAGCGGCAGAACTGGATCGTGTCGCCAAACCCCTGTTCGGCGTGCAGCAGCAGTGTGCGTCCCCCCACATCCTCCTCGCCCAGCCACAGGGTCTCGCGCGGATAGCGAAGGAAGGGGCCGGTGGGCTTGCGCCAGCGGTTCTCATAGAGCGCGAACCCGCGCGGGTAGTCGCCCTCGCGCAGGTGAACGAGCGAGGTGTTGAACCCGGCGTCGGGCTGGGCGGGATCGAGCCGGTGCGCCTCGGCGAAATCGGCCAGCGCCCCCGCCGCGTCGCCCAGCGCCTCGCGCGCGCCGCCCCGGTTCAGGATCGCGCCCGCATAGTCCGGCTTGATCGCCAAGGCCGCGTCGTAGTCGGTGATCGCAGCATCATAGCGGTTCATTCGCGCCAGTGCGGAGCCACGGCTGTTCAGGGCCTGATAGAGCGATGCGTCTAGCGCTAGCGCCTCGTCAGCGCTCACCGCCGCCGCCTCGAAATCAGTCAACCAGCGCAGCGCGATGGAGCGGTTGTTGAAGGCCTCGGCATAGGACGGGCGCAGAATGATGGCCTGATCGAAGCATTGCAGCGCCTCGGTGTGGCGCGATAGTCCCTCGAACGCGGCGCCCATCAGGTTCCAGGCTTCGGCGATGGCCGGGTTCAGGGTCAGCGCCCGGTCGAAACTGGCGATGGCGTCGTCGTGCAGCTCCTGCTTCAGGCGCGCAGACCCCCGGTTGTGGTGAGCGAAGACGTGATGGGGATCAAGAGCGATGGCGTCCTCATACGCCGCTATGGCGGCGTCCAAGTCCCCAAGGCCTTCCAGCACCACGCCGCGCTTGTTGTGCACTTGCGCAGAGGTAAGGCCGAGGGCGATGGAGCGGTCGTAGCTTTCCAGCGCCTCCACAGGGCGACCCTGCTCGCGCAGGTGATCGGCGCGGGCGAGATAGAGGTCGGGCGCTGCGTAGCCTGCCCAGCGGGCCTTGTCGTAGGCGTGGAGCGCGGCCGCCCGGTCGCCGCGCTGACCATGCAGGATGCCCAGCACATAGTGGAGCACGCCGACTTGTGCGTCCGGCGCTTGCAAGAGCGCCCCGTAGAGGTGCTCCGCTTCGTCCAGACGCCCCTCGCCGTGCGCCAGCGTCGCGCGTTGCAGTGTCAGATCATAGTCCTCGCCAATTTCGGCGCGGGCGGCGGAGGCTGCCATGTGCTCGGTTCCATCACTCGTTAATGCATCGAGGATGAAGGGTTTTCGTTAACCAAGTCCTTGCCGCGCTGACATTACGCGGCTGCGCCTTGCACCTCTTCGCCCGGCTCGTAAGCAAGGATCGGCGACAACCAGCGCTCGGCGGTTTCCAGAGGCCACGCCTTGCGCCGGGCGTAGTCCATCACCTGATCGCGTCCGATCTTGCCGACCCCGAAATAGTGCGCTTTTGGGTGGGCGAAATAGAGACCCGACACCGACGCGGGCGGGGTCATAGCGAAGCTTTCGGTAAGCGCCATGCCAGTCTCAAGCTCCGCATTCAGGAGGCGGAACAGGGTCGCCTTCTCCGTATGGTCGGGCTGGGCTGGGTATCCGGGCGCGGGACGGATGCCCTGGTATTTCTCGCCGATCTGGTCATCGACGCTCAGGCCTTCGTCCGGCGCATAGCCCCAGAGTTCAGTCCGCACCTTGTGATGCATGGCCTCGGCAAAGGCTTCGGCCAGACGGTCGGCCAGGGCCGCGACGATGATGGCGGAATAGTCGTCTCCGGCGTCGCGGTATTGCTTGGCCAGAGCCGGTTCGCCATGCCCGGCGGTGACGGCGAACAGGCCCAAGTAATCCGGCGCGGTTCCGGCGGGCGCGACGAAGTCCGATAGCGCGACGTTGGCGCGTCCGGAGGTCTTGTCCATCTGCTGGCGCAAGGTGTGCAGGCGCCCGGCCTCCGCCCCCCTGCCCTCGTCGGCATAAAGCACGATGTCGTCCCCTACCGCATTGGCGGGCCAGAAGCCGACAACGCCGTTGGCGGTGAACAGGCGCTCCTTCAGGATTTTGTCCAGCAGCGGCCTTGCGTCGTCCCAGAGACCCCGCGCCGCCTCGCCCACCACATCGTCGGTGAGAATGTCCGGATAGCGGCCCACAAGGCCCCAACTCTGAAAGAAGGGCGACCAGTCGATGTAGGCGGCGAGGTCCCCAAGGTCATAGGCGCCGAAACTCTTTACGCCCAGGAACGATGGGCGCGGCGCCGGCGGGGTCTCGTTCCAGTCGATCTTGAAGTTGTTGGCGCGTGCGTCGAGGATGGAGGAGCGGGCCTTGGCCTCGCGTCCCCTCGCGAACTGCTCTCTGATGCGCACGTACTCGTCGCGCGTTTCAGCTTGGCGGCGATCTTTATCGTCAGGCGAAAGCAGGCCCGAGACGACGCCCACGGCCCGGGAGGCGTCCAGCACATAGGTGGTGGAGCCGCGCTTATAGGCCGGTTCGATCTTGACCGCCGTGTGGGTGCGCGAGGTGGTGGCGCCGCCGATGAGCAGCGGCATGGAAAGCCCCCGCCGCTCCATCTCGGAAGCCACAAACACCATCTCGTCCAGCGAGGGCGTGATGAGGCCGGAGAGCCCGACGATATCGACATTGTGCTCCACCGCGGCGTCCAGGATGCGGTCGGCGGGCACCATGACGCCAAGGTCGATCACCTCGTAGTCGTTGCATTGCAACACGACGCCGACGATGTTCTTGCCGATGTCATGCACATCGCCCTTGACGGTGGCCATCAAGACCTTGCCGGCGTTCTTGCGCTCCGAGCCGCCCTTCTCAGCTTCCATGAAGGGCAGCAGGTAAGCCACCGCCTGTTTCATCACGCGGGCGGATTTCACCACCTGGGGCAGGAACATCTTGCCCGCACCGAACAGGTCGCCGACCCGGCTCATCCCGGCCATCAAGGGGCCTTCGATCACGTGCAGCGGACGGGGCAGCGCGGCGCGCGCCTCCTCGGTATCCTGCACGATCCAGTCGGTGATCCCGTGCACCAGGGCGTGGGCGAGGCGCTCGGCCACATCGGCGTCGCGCCATTTCAAATCGACGACGCGGACCTGCCCCTTGTCGCCCTTGTAGCGCGGGGCGATGTCGACCAACCGCTCCGTGGGATCGACGACCTCTCCTTTAGAGTTTGGGGCGGGTTTCCTGTTCTGGATGACGTCTTCCACCGCTTCGCGCAGTTCCGCGTCGATGTCGTCATAGACTGGCAGGTCGCCCGCGTTGACGATGCCCATGTCCATCCCCGCCGCGATGGCGTGATACAGAAAGACCGAGTGGATCGCCCGGCGCACGGGCTCGTTGCCACGGAAGCTGAAGCTCACATTCGAGACGCCGCCTGAGATGCGGGCGTAGGGCAGACGTTCCTTGATCCGCCGCGTCGCCTCGATGAAGTCCACCGCATAATTGGCGTGCTCCTCGATCCCTGTCGCCACCGCGAAGATGTTGGGATCGAAGATGATGTCCTCGGGCGGAAACCCGACCTCCTTGATCAGGAGATGATAAGCCCGCTCGCAGATTTCGACCTTGCGATCCGCCGTATCCGCCTGCCCCTGTTCATCGAAGGCCATCACCACCACGGCGGCGCCGTAGCGGAGGCAAAGTCGCGCCTGATGCAGGAACTCCGCCTCTCCCGCCTTCATGGAGATGGAGTTGACGATGGACCGGCCTTGAACGCACTTCAGCCCCGCCTCGATCACCTCCCATTTGGAGCTGTCGATCATGATCGGCACACGGCTGATATCGGGTTCGGCGGCGATCAGGTTCAGGAACGTGACCATGGCTGCTTTGGAGTCGAGCAGGCCCTCGTCCATGTTCACATCGATGACCTGCGCGCCCGCCTCCACCTGCTGGCGCGCCACGGTGAGCGCGCCGGTGAAGTCGCCATCGACGATCAGCTTCTTGAACTTGGCCGAGCCGGTGACATTGGTCCTTTCACCGACGTTGACGAAAACTGGACGCAAAACGAAACCTTACTTTGACGCGGCGACGGCAGGGCGCACGAGCCCCGGCAGGCCGTCGATGGATTTGGCGTTGGAGTTGTAGCGTTTCTCGGCCCATTCCTCGGCGGGGCGACTGTCCCAGACGCGCTTGAGCTGGTCGCGCTCGCCCTTGAACTCATAGAAAGGCACGCCCCAGCCGCAACTGTCGGCGACCTTTTCGATATGGACGGTGATGACCGCCCGGCCCCGGTCGAAGCCAGGGAAAAGCTTCAGAAGATCGGGGAAACGCGGGTCCTCGAACGCCACGGCCTCGCCCCGCCCATAGATGCGCACGATGTCGGCCGGTCCCTGAAAGGCACAGAACATCAGGGTAATCCGGCCGTTCTCGGTCACGTGGGCATGGGTCTCGATCCCGGAGCCGCCGAGATCGAGATAGGCCACGGTCATCTCGTTGATGATGGCCAGGCTGTCGTAACCCTTGGGCGAGAGATTGACGTGTCCTTCACCAGACAAGGGCGCGGTGCCGACAAAGAACATCTTCTGCGCGCGAATGAAGGCAATCAGCTTGTCGTCCAGATGCTCGTAGGTCTTTCCCATGGCTATTTGGCCGGAACCTTGGCGGCGGTCAGTTCGATCTCCACCAGTGCGCCCGGCAGGGCGAGGCCCGCGACCTGGGCGGTGACACGCGAGGGACGGTTGGGCTGGTCGACCGTACCGAACACCTTCTTGAAGGCGGCGTTCATGCCCGCGAAATCCATCTTGCCCTCCTTCGCCGGGTCGCCCACGAGATAGACTTTCATATTCACCACGTCGCCGTAGCCGTAGCCCTCGGCCTTCAAAACCGCGCCCAGCTTTTGCAACACGTCCGTGGTTTGCGCCTCGGTGCCGCCCGCCATGTTGGAGGGGATGCCGGAGACATAGAAGGTGTCGGCCCCCGCCTGGACGATGGCGCCGGAAGCAATGAAGGCGTCGGGCTTGGCGTAGATCAGCTTGATCGCTGGCGCCGGGGCGGACGCTTTTTCAACGGTCTTGGCTTTGGTCGCGGCCTGGGATGATCCCGCGAGCGCGAGGACGCCGAAGGCTATCAGGAGTGCGGAACGGTTCATGGCGATTTCCTTCCTTATTGAGCGCGGGCGGCGGTGACGACGCGGCCCTCGCGGTGACGGGCATCGAGCAGCCCGACAGTGCGATGGGCGGAAACGATGGCGCCCTGTTGCCAGGCGCCCACGTGGCTTAGGTGTTCGCCCGCGAAGTAAAACGGACCATCCGCCTCGCCAAGCAGCTTGTAGGCGGCGGGGTCGTCCTCATCCAGCGAACAGGCGATGCCGAGTTGGTGGGGAACCTTGGCCCACTCGACGGCGACGCCCGACTTGAGTGCGCCCGACTGGCCGGGGTGCAGCCGGTCGATAGTGGCCTTGGCGTAGGCGATGCGCTGGTCAAGCGGCAGGGCGCCGAAGCGGTTGGCCTGAAAGGCGAAGCTGTAGCCCGCCACCAATATGCCCTCCCGTGCATGGAAGCCCGAGGACGGATACCAGGTGATGAAGGTGTCGCGGTCCGTGAGAGAGAGCCCGCCGTAGATCTGGTCGTTGGTTTCCCAAAAGCGCGGTCCCTGGAACGCGATTTTGATGGCGTTCAGGTAGTTCGCCTTCTTGATCGCAGCGGCGCGGTCGGTGGAGAAGTCCGCCGGAATGGCGGCCAGCACCTTCAACGGGATCGTGCAGATGCAATAGTCCGCTTCGATCACCCTGGTCTGTCTGGTTTTCTTGTCGAAATAGGCGATCTCGACTCCGGTCTTACCCGACTTAAGCGTCTTGCGACCGATCTTCCGGACCTCCGCGCCTTCGTGCAGTACACCGGGCTTCAGCGCCGCCTTCATGGCGTAGGGGATACGGTCCATGCCGCCGACGGGCTGCTGCATGGTGGCCTGCATATCGATCACCTCGTGGAAGTTCGACATACCGAGCACAAACGGATCGAGCACGATGTTGGCTGGCAGGGGCGCCACAGGCACGCCCACCTGATCGCCCGCGCTGGGGATGGTCGCATAGCCGGCCGAGCTGGTGCCCTGGTAGGCGAGATCGGCCTTGGCCAGGTCGCCCCCTAGACGGTTGATGTTGGGGTCGGCCGGACCCGCGCCCTTGGGCGTGAGTTGGCCCCAGGCGGCGGCGAGCTCCGCCATCCGTCCGGTGTCTTCTCTCGACATGGTCTTGTCGAGACCGCCGCCCTTAATTGACTTGTTCAGCATCTCGGCGAAATGGCCGCGCGCATCGTGCACCGCCTGGCGCATACGGATGGGCTTGCCGCCGTTCAGCCGGTCGGCCTGGATCATGCCCGAGCCGGTGTAGTTGACGAGCGTCTCCATCGGCACCTTCAGCTCTCGGCAATAGCCGAGCGTGGCCTGATGGTGGCTGGGGATGCGGGCGGGCCCGGCGTTGAAATAGTGGCTATCGTCGAAGGCGCAGACCTGCCGGGAGCCGTCGGTCATGGCGACCTCGCTCCCCCTGCGGATCGACCAGTTGCGACCGCCCACACGGCTTTGCGCCTCAAGCAGGGTGCAGGCATAGCCCGCGCGGCCAAGCTCCAGCGCCGCAGACAGACCCGCCACGCCCGCGCCGAGGATCACCACCCGCGCCCCCTTGCCCGAACCGGCCTGCAGGTCGGGCGTTCCGGCCCAGGCCTCCTGTCCTTCGATCACCCCGAGTTCGCGCGCCATGACATAGGCGAGGCCAACCCCGCCGACGGCCCCAGCCCGCATCAGAAGTTCACGTCTTGTCGCCATCATCCCACCCTTCCTTGTTGCCCGCTAAGCTTGGCGCCTGAAATCGTTCAGGCCAACTCGAAAGGCTCCAGACCCGATAAACGCATGGCTTTCGCCCGCTGCG
>JBBQLP010000056.1:0-15083 GCA_038327995.1 Caulobacterales bacterium
GAGGCCGCCGTCATCCGCCTGGTCGGCGCCATCCTGCTCGAGCAGAACGATGAGTGGGCCGTCCAGCGGGCCCGCTACATGACCCTGGAAACCCTCGCTCCCTTGAGCGATGATCCCCTCGTCAGCCTGTCCATCCCGGCCCGCTGATCATCCCCGGCCTTGCCGGAGAGCGCGGTGATCTCGACCCGCAGTTACACCACGGGATGGGACACGACCCTTCGCACCTCATCAAATAAATCTTTTGCAGCATTTATATTTGAGCCCACCCCTCCACGGTAAGCTAAGACGGAATTCTCTAACGCGTGTTCTTTTAGATAGTTCTCATAGTGTAATTCTAATTTCTCAGCATAGTGGCTAAATATCGCGGCGTCGTAGTGGGACGCATACCGAATTGGACGAGATTTTTTATTTATCTTCCAATGAGAAGATTTATCAAAATCGATTTGACGTTTCTCTTGCTCGAACCCCAACAGCGGCCAAAAGTTATGCGATGAGACCTCTTCAGGCGAGACGCTAAATCCCGCGCGATCAATGTCCGAAAGCGGACTGTCAAAATGAATGTAAGAGCGGTCTTTGATGTCGGTTACGTGCTGGGGGCGAGTGCCGTTCCACCCATAATTGCCCCCAGCGACTTCAGAGCAGCCGACTTAGACTACCCAGCTGTACCGGCGCACCGGCCACGGTTGGTAACGTGCTGTCGTATAATCACGACGGCGGAGCCAATGGAGATTGCCTCGTGCAGTTCTTTAAGTTCCTGCAGTTCGCAATTCGCGCACTCGAATATGTGGACTTCGAGCTTGCTATCATCAACGACACCCACCGGCGCATGGCGAACCACCACCGGACCCTAACCCTCTGCGGCGATTCGCATTTCGATGCTATTAATAAATCGTTTCTAAGTAGCGCTGAGGCTAGGTCGCTTCGGCTTGCCATTTAGGGCCAACCTTAGAGCCTGACCCATTCCGTCAAATAAGTCCTATATAAAGCAATACCCTAACGAGGGAATTGGCGGAGAGCGTGTCAGCCCATAAGCAGGCATCTGGTCGTTAAACCCCCTACCCCGCCTCGCCCCCGTCCCGCGTCACGCCAACCCGCTGCGCCAGGCTCGCGCCCATGAAGGCGTCGAGGTCGCCGTCGAGGACGCCCTGGGTGTCGGAGGTTTCGACGTTGGTTCTGAGGTCCTTGACCATCTGGTAGGGCTGAAGGACGTAGCTCCGGATCTGGTGGCCCCAGCCGATGTCGGTCTTGCTATCCTCCATCGCCTGCTTTTCCGCCTCGCGCCTTTGCAGCTCGGCCTCGTAGAGGCGCGCGCGCAGCATCTTCCACGCCTCCTCACGGTTCTGGTGCTGGGAGCGGCCGGCCTGGCAGGCGACGGCGATGCCGGTGGGGATGTGGGTGAGGCGAACGGCGCTGTCGGTCTTGTTGATGTGCTGACCGCCCGAGCCCGAGGCGCGGTAGGTGTCGGTGCGCACGTCCGCCGGGTTGATCTCGATCTCGATCGCATCGTCCACCACCGGATAGACCCAGGCGGAGGCGAACGAAGTGTGGCGCTTGGCGTTGCTGTCGAACGGGGAGATGCGCACCAGCCGGTGCACCCCCGCCTCGGTCTTCAGCCAGCCATAGGCGTTGGTTCCCTTGATGAGCAGGGTGGCGGATTTGATCCCGGCCTGTTCGCCCGGGGTTTCCTCCACCAGCTCCACCTCCATGCCGTGGGCGTTGGCCCAGCGGGAGTACATCCGGGTGAGCATCAGCGCCCAGTCGGCGGACTCGGTGCCGCCCGCGCCGGAGTTGATCTCCACATAGGCGTCGTTGCCGTCCGCCTCTCCGGAGAGCAGCGCCTCGAGCTCGGCGCGGCCGGCGCGGTCTTTCAGGGCGCGGAGAGAGGCGGCGGCCTCGTCGCCCACCCCGGTGTCGCCTTCCATGTCGGCCAGTTCGGCGAGTTCGATAGCGTCGGCGCGCTCGCGCTCCAGCATCCGCACAGCCTCGATGGAAGCGGCGAGGCGGGACCGTTCGCGGGTCAGGGCCTGGGCGTCTGCGGGGCGATCCCACAGGGTGGGGTCCTCGACCCGTGCGTTCAGCTCATCGAGCTTGCGTAGCGCAGTATCCCAGTCAAAGACGCCTCCGGAGCAGTCCGATGGACTGCTCGATGTCAGCCGCCAGGGCCTCGACATCCGCTCGCATGATGATCGCTCTCAGTGGGTTGGACGGCGGAGATAGCGGGCGCTGGGGCCGAGCGCAATGCAAGGCGAAGGGCGAACCCTATTTCGGCTCGGCGCCCGCTTCGGCTGCCGCCGCATAGCGGTAAAGCACCACGGCCGCGACGCTGCGAATGGCGAGCTTATCCAAGTGCAGGGTGACGCCGGCGGTGACGCAGGCGGCGAGGGCCGGTTGCAGGGCGGCTATGGCGCTGTCCTCCTCGGGTCCGCCCAACCGCGTGCGGATGAGCGCCAGCGCCCCCGCTGCGTCGTGCTGAACCAGACAGAGGCCGCACCGCTCCGGCGACCCCTGCACCACCGGCAGCGTCCCGGCGCGCACGAACGCAGGCAGATCGTAGCGAACATACCGCGTCGTCACAAAATAGCTCGCCAGACCGCCCGCGAAGGGGATGGGACGGAAGACCAGCTTCACGCTACTGGAGCCTAGGCAATAGTCCGAGCCGTTCGGCATACCCGCCTTGATGAGCGCGCCTTGCGCCGGACTGCCGAGGGATTGTTCGAGCACCTCGCGGGCCAGCGGCGTGCGTGTTTCCGCCACACACCGGGCGAAGCTCTCGAGCGCCCGCTCCGCCTCCACCGCAGACGCCGTGAGCGGAAAGGCATCGTCGTCGGCATGGGCCAGAGCCGGGGCGCCCGTGAGAGCGGCGAGGAGGAGCAAGGCGATGGGTCGGAACATGGACAAAACCTAGATGTCGAATGCTTCAATCATGTGTCGCCCAGCCTCTGTCCAAGGGCGTTAGTACAACCCCTTCAGGTCGTCGCTCGCCTTCTTCGGCGGCGGGGGGGCAGCGGCGGCCGGGGCGGTCTGGCCGGGTTTCAGGCCGGTATTGTCGGTGGGAAGCTTGTCGTAGGGGATCGGTCCGGTGGCGGTGGCCCTCTGCTCCACAGGCTGGGGCTCCTGGCCGGGACGGAAGGCTTCGCGGTGGCCAGCGACGGAGATGAAGCGGGTGTCCTTGGGCGCTTTCAGGTCGGTCTTGGGCTGACCTTTAAGAGCCTCGCGCATGAAGTCGATGAACACCGGCACGGCGGCGACCGCGCCCGTCTCGCCCTCACCTAAGGAGCGGTTGTCGTCGAAGCCAATGAAGACCCCGGCGACCAGGTTGGGCGAGAAGCCCATGAACCACGCGGAACGGAAGTCGTTGGTGGTGCCGGTCTTGCCTGCGAGAGGATAACCGAGGGCGGAGACGGCGGAGCCCGTGCCGTTCTGCACCACCCCCTGCAGCATCAGCGAGATGGAATAGGCGGTGATCGGGTCCATCACCTGCTCGCCTGCGAGCGGGATGCGGGGGCTCTCCTGTCCACCATAGGGATCGCCGCAGTGGGGGCATTCGCGGCGGTCGGCGCGCCACAGCATCTGCCCACCCCGGTCCTCGACCTCTTCGATCAGGTGCGCGTCGATCTTGCGTCCACCATTGGGAAAGGCGGCATAGGCGGCGGCGAGGCGGAAGGGCGTGGTCTCCCCCGCCCCCAGCGCCATGGCCAGCACCGGCTCCATCTTGTCCACGACGCCGAACTTGATGGCGTTGGGGGCGATCTTGCGCATCCCGACCTGATTGGCGATGCGCACCGTCATCTGGTTCAGGGAGTGGACAAGGCCCTGACGAAACGGCTGCAGACCCGTGGACTCGCGCTCATAGTTCTCCGGGCTGTAAACCTGTCCGTTGGCGCCCGGCAGCGAGATCGGCGCATCCAGCACCATTGAGGCGGGGGTGAAGCCGTTTTCCAGCGCCGTGGCGTACACGAACGGTTTGAAGGAGGAGCCCGGCTGACGCTTCGCCTGGGTCGCCCGGTTGAACTTCGAGAGGCTGAACGAATAGCCGCCGACCATGGCCATGATCCGCCCCGAGTGCGGCTCCAGCACCACGATGGCCCCGTTGACGATGGGAGTCTGGCGCAAATTGTAGCCGTGACCGCCCTCCGCTGGCTCCACGAAGATCAGATCGCCGACGTTCAGCCCGCCCTTGCCCGTCTTGGCCCAAGCGACGTCCTTGGGATCAAGCTCGCCCGCTCCGCCTGAGGGCAGGATCACGTGCACCGCATTGCCGACCACCCGGTCGACCGCCGCCCCCCGCCAGGCCCGGCGCTCCGAGGGGGTCTCCTTGGAGGTCGCCACCTTTTCCCAGCCCGGCTTCAGCTCCACATGGCCCCAGGCGCCGCGCCAGCCGTGACGGTGGTCATAGGCCTCCAGCCCCTTCATCAAGGCGACGCGAGCGGCGGTCTGCAACCGCGAATCCAGCGTGGTGCGCACATAGAGCCCACCGTCCTCCGCCTTCTTGCCCACCACGCCGATGGCCCTGAGGCGCGCTTCCTCGAGGAAGTAGTCCGCGTCGCGATAGTGGGTGCGTTCTGGCGTGGTCTGCACCCTCAGGTCTTCGTGCAGGGCGGCTTCGGCCTGCTGGCGGCTGACCGCGCCCATGTTGGCCATCTCGCCGATGATCCAGTTGCGCCGACCAAGCGCGGCGGTGCGGTGGCGGATGGGATGATAGTTGTCCGGCCCCTTGGGCAGGGCGGCGAGGTAAGCCATCTGGGCCACCGAAAGCTCGTTCAGCGGCTTGCCGAAATAGTTGAACGCGGCCGCCGCCACGCCATAGCTGCGATAGCCGAGCCAGATCTCATTCAGGTAGAGTTCGAGGATGCGCTCCTTGGGTAGGGTCTCTTCCAGCCGCCGGGCGAGGATCGCTTCCTTGATCTTGCGACCGAAAGTGGCGTCGTTGTTCAGAAGAACGTTCTTGGCCACCTGCTGGGTGATGGTCGACCCGCCCTGCAGCTTGCGTCCGCGGGCCATGTTCCACACGTCGCGACCGGAAGCGCGCACGAGGCCCTGAAGATCGATGCCGCCGTGCTCGAAGAACTTGCGGTCCTCCGCCGCGAGGAAGGCCTTCACCAGCGTCGGCGGGATCTGCTCGTACGGCACGAAGATGCGGCGTTCCTTGCCGAACTCACCGATCAGGGTGCCGTCCCAGGCATAGACGCGGGTGGATGTGGGAGGGCGATAATCGGCGAGGTCGGAGGCGTCCGGCAGGCCATGGAACAGCCACGCCGCATAGAGAGCGAGCGAAAACCCGGCGACGGCGATGAGGCTCAACACCGCCACCCCCGCAATCGCCAGCCATCGTCCGGCGTTGTTCACGCAACTGATCCCCACCGGCGCCAGTTTGCGCCACCCCCTGAGTTGCAGAAGGCGACCCGCCCCGTCAACCGGTGAAGCGTCGCGGGGGAGCGGATCGTGGTCGCCAAGCCGGTCCTGTCGTACAGCGGCCGTCCTACTTCAGCGCATACCGCCCCTCTTGGGCGAAGTAGGCGTCGATAGCTTCGGCGACAGCGGACATGACTTTCTTGCGGTGGGAGGCATTGCCGAGAGCGTCTTCATCTTCCGGGTTGGTGATGAAGCCCATCTCCAGCAGCACGGCGGGCACTTCGGGGGCCAGCAGCACCATCAGTCCCGCGTCGCGGTGACTGCGGTGAAGAAGGTCGGTGGTCTCGCCGATATGTTCCAGCAGCATCTCGGCGAAGGTGGACGAGCGGTTCACGGTCTGGCGCTGGGTAAGGTCGAGCAGGATACGGCGGGTGGCGGCGTCCTGGCCCGGCATATTCACGTTCATGAACCAGTCGGAATGGCCGAACACGCCCTTCTGCACCCGGTCCACCCCGTGATCCGAGAGGGTGTATACCGAAGCTCCGCGGGTCTCGCTGCCCGCACCCGAGGCGTCCGCGTGGAGCGAGATGAAAAGGTCGGCGTTGGCCCGGCGGGCGATCTGGGGCCGGGTTTCCAGCGGCACGAAGACATCGGTGTCGCGGGTCAAAACCACCTTGTAGCGGCCCGTGGCCTCCAGCCGGTCGCGCAGGGCTCTGGCGGCGGCGAGGGTGACATCCTTTTCCTGACGCGCGGCGCCGTGTGCGCCGGGGTCCTTGCCCCCATGGCCCGCGTCGATCACCACCACCTTTTTCGCGGCGACGACGGGTTCGACGGGCGCCGTGTCAGCAATGGGCGCGGTTTTCGCCGCTGCCTTGGCGCTCGCAGGAGCAACGCCTTCGGAAGTCACATCGATTACATAGCGATAGACCACCACCCCTTCGGAGGGTGGCAGGAGGAAGCGGCGCGCCACACGGGCGTTCTTGATGAGGTCCAGCTTCACCCGCGCGGCGCCCGCAGCCTGGTCGATGCTCCACGCCTTGACGATCCCCGCGCCCTGTCCGCTCATCTCGCCGGGCGTGTCGGCATGGGGCAGAGCGAGCACGATCTGGCGCGACGGCGCGTCGGTGGAGATCAGTTTGCCGCTGGCCGCGCCGTCGAGTTCGATGACGATGCGGGTCTGCACCGCGTCTCCGCCCAACCGCACCTTCAGCACCCCCGCAGGTGCATCCCCCTTGGCGAGGGCGGCGGCAGACAGTGTGGCGGCGGCGAGCAGCGCAGCCCCGGCGAGAGTGAGACGCACGGCGCGGTGCTCAAACAATCTTGTGAACCTCCGCACGCTCGCCTCCGCTGGATCGGGGCGGCGCCTTTGGAAGCCCGCCCGATTCTCTTATGGGCGGCCTCTGTAGACAAATCCTTAACCAGAGCGAAAGGGCTTACGTCTGCGAGGACCGACGCTTTGACGTGAAAGCGTCGCTTTCCTTTTGAGCCGGAGTGTTGCAGACTCGGCTATAGCGCCCGGCGGCGTTGCTCCGACGGAGCACCAGCCAAGCTGCGCGCTTCCTGCGTTCCGTCGATCTTCGATGGGCCACGCACTCTTTTCACACTCGGCGCCGCCCGCTCTGGGCGCGCCAGGACACTTAAACCCAATGGGTTGCACGATTTTCGCCCCCTGTCGCTCGCATGGAATGCTGCGCTTTGCGCCGTCCGGCGACGGGAGAGCGCGACCGCGCAGCCCGATCCGGCCCCCTGCCCCCTTAAGGTCAGGCGCGCGCCGTGGAGACCAGAACCATGACCAAGCGAATGCTCATCGACGCCGCTCACGCGGAAGAAACCCGCGTCGTTGTGATCGACGGATCGCGGATTGAGGAACTCGACTTCGAGAGCTCGTCCAAGCGACAGCTTCGGGGAAATATCTATCTGGCGAAGGTGACGCGGGTCGAGCCCTCGCTCCAGGCCGCCTTTATCGAATACGGCGGCAACCGCCACGGCTTCCTCGCCTTCAACGAAATCCACCCGGACTATTACCAGATCCCCGTCGCCGACCGCGAAGCCCTCATGCGCGACGCCGCCGAGGAAGACGATCACGACGAACCGCATACCGCCTCCGGTGATGATGACGACGACGACATGGACGCGGAGGTGGAACGCCGCCGTCGCCGCCTGATGCGCCGCTACAAGATCCAGGAAGTGATCAAGCGCCGCCAGATCATGCTGGTGCAGGTCGTCAAGGAAGAGCGCGGCAACAAGGGCGCGGCCCTCACCACCTATCTCTCGCTCGCGGGGCGTTACGGTGTGCTGATGCCTAATACCGCGCGGGGCGGCGGCATCAGCCGCAAGATCACCAACGCCGCCGACCGTAGGCGCCTGAAGTCCGCCGTCGCCTCGCTCGACGTGCCGCAGGGCATGGGCCTGATCGTGCGCACCGCCGGCGCCGCGCGCACCAAGGCCGAGATCAAGCGCGACTACGAATACCTACTGCGCCTTTGGGAAAACATCCGCGACACGACCATGAAATCGATCGCGCCCGCGCTGATCTACGAGGAGGAAGACCTCGTCAAACGCGCCATCCGGGATATGTTCGACAAGGACCTGGAGACCATCGAGGTCGAGGGCGAGGCGGGCTATCGCGAGGCCCGCGACTTCATGCGGATGATCATGCCCGCCCAGGCCAAGAAGATCATCCACTACCGCGAATCGACGCCTCTGTTCGTGCATCACAATGTCGAAGACCAGATCGCGCAGATCCATTCCCCCGTGGTCCAGCTCAGGTCCGGCGGCTATCTGGTGATCAACCAGACCGAGGCCTTGGTGGCGGTGGACGTCAACTCCGGCCGCGCTACCCGCGAGCGCAACATCGAAGCCACCGCGCTCAAGACCAATATGGAAGCGGCGGAGGAGGCGGCGCGCCAGCTTCGCCTGCGCGACCTCGCCGGACTGATCGTCATCGACTTCATCGACATGGACGAGGCGAAGAACAATCGCGCTGTCGAGAAGAAGCTCTCCGATTGCCTGAAGGACGACCGCGCCCGCATCCAGATGGGGAAAATCTCCGGCTTCGGCCTGATGGAGATCAGCCGTCAGCGCCGCCGCTCGGGTGTGCTGGAAGGCTCCACTCACGTCTGCGAACACTGCCAGGGGACCGGCCGGGTGCGTTCGGTGGAATCGAGCGCCCTCGCGGCCCTGCGCGCCATCGAGATGGAAGCGGGCAAGGGCGGAGCCGGGGCGATCACCGTGCGCCTGCCTGCCGCTGTCGCCCTCTATGTGCTGAACGAAAAGCGGGCCTATCTGGCCGGGTTGGACGACGGCCATGGCCTGCACGTGACCATCGCGCTGGACAATGCGCTCGCCGCCGCCGAGCACGCCATCGAGCGCACCGAAACGCGCGAGGACTATGTTCCCAAGGCTCCGCCCGCCCCCGCCTTGCCTGAGCCCGAATGGACTCCGCCCGAAGATTTCGACGACGAAGAAGAGATCGAGGCGGAAGCGAGCGAGGGCGACGAGGCCGCCCCCCGCGCTGATCGTGAAGATGATGGCGAGGGCCGGGGTGGTCGCAACCGCGGCCGTCGCCGCCGCCGGGGTGGACGGGCCGAGGGCGACGAAGCGGTCGCGCGCGCCCCCGCCGCTGAAGGGGAAGAGGCCGAAACTGATGAAGAGGGCGATGAGGACGGCGAGGGGGAAACCAACGCCGATGGCTCGCCCGGTTCCGCCCATGACGATGACAAGAGCGGTCGCCGCCGTCGTCGCCGGGGTCGCCGGGGTGGTCGCAAGGTGCGCGACGACGCTCCCGAGGGCGACGCCTACGCCTGGAAGCATCCGCACGGCGGGTTCGATACGCCCCACCCTGCGGACGATCCATACGCCTGGCGCGACCCGCACGCCCCGCGCGTGCGCATCCCGATCCCCGGTTCGGAAGTCGCAGCGGTAGGCGCAGGGGGTGAAGCGGCGCCTGGCATCGCCGCGGACGAGCAGTCTCCCGTGGCCGATACCTCGGGTCGTCCCCCGCGCCGTCGTCGCCGCAAAACGTCCGGTGGACCGGACATCGGAACGGAGCTGGAAACGGTCACTGATTTGCCTGTGGAAGCTGTCGCCGCTCCCGCCCCGGCAGCTCCCGAAACGGTCGAAGCCCCCGCCAAGCGCGCCCGCGCCCGCCGCAAGCCCGCCGCCGAGGTCGAAACCCTGCCGACGCCAGAAGTCTCTCCGGTCGTGCTGGCTGCGCCGGCGACCGAGGATCTCGCTCCGGCGAAACCGGCCCGCGCCAGGCGCGCCAAGGCGGCTCCCCCTGTGGCGGAAACTGTGACCGCACCCGCCGCCGCGCCAGAACCGGAGGCGCTCGCTGTCGTAGAGCCGTCCACGCCCGAACTGGCGGTAGTGGCGCTTGTCGCGCCTGCTCTGCCGGACCCCTCCGAGATTAAGGCGCCCCCGGAAAAGCCGAAGGGTGGCTGGTGGCGTCTGAAGCGATAAGCGGCTAAAAGACCTTGGGCGCGGGGCTTCAGCCCCGTGTGCGGGCTGTGGTTGACCGGTAAGGAGCTAACGCGCCCGTGGCTGACTGCAATGAACGATACCCGCGAGCGCCCGGCGTGCGCGGATTGAGGCGCGCAGTGCTCGGCGCGGCGACGGCGGCGATGGTGCTGGCCTCGCCCCTTTCGGTTGTTCGCGCGCAGACCGACCAGCCGCACGGCATCGAAGACACCGAGATAAACGACATCCTGCACAAGGAGTGCGATCCGGTGTTCGCCGTCGCCGGGCTCAACCCCAAGACGATGAAAATCCTGCTGATCTCCGACAAATCGCTGAACGCGGGCACGGCTTCGGGCCAGCTCATCGGCATCAACACCGGCCTGATCCAAGAAACCGAGACCCCCAACCAGCTCGTCGGCGTCATGGCGCACGAGACAGGGCACGCGGCGGGCGGACATACCGTGCGGGGCGAGTCAGAAATGAATCATGCCGCCTTGGCGCCGCTGCTTCTCACCCTCGGCCTTGGCCTGCTCGCCGCCGCCGCTGGCGCGCCCGACGCGGGCCTCGCCCTTCTGGGGTCGGCGGGCTATTTCGGCCAGCTTGGCGCTTTAGGCTATTCGCGCGAACAGGAAAGCCGGGCCGACCAGGCGGCGATCACCTATCTGGAAAAGTCGGGCCAGTCGTCCAAGGGGCTGGTCGATTTCTTCGACAATTTTCGCTACCAGGAAGTGTTCGAGGAGGCCCGCCGCTTCCCCTTCTTCCAGAGCCATCCGGTCTCCGGCGAGCGGATCGAGGCCCTGCGCCGCCGGGCCGAGGAACAACGGCATTACAACGACGTCGACACCCCCGAAGCCATCGCCCAGCACGCCGTGATGAAGGCCAAGTTGTTCGCCTTCATCGAACCGCCGGAACAGACCTTCCTGAAATATGACCCCAAGGATCTGAGCTATCCGGCCCGCTACGCCCGCGCCATCGCCTACTATCGCGAGACCGAGCCGGACATGGCGATCCAGGCCATCGACAACCTTTTGGCCGACTTTCCGAACAACCCCTACCTGTGGGAGCTGAAGGGCCAGGTGCTGTTCGAGGCCGGACGCGCCAAGCTCTCCGAAGCGCCGCACCGCAAGTCGGTGGAGTTGAAACCCGACGCCCCGCTCCTGCGCATCAACCTCGCCCGGGCCATCCTGGCGCAGGAAGACGGCAAGCGCGTCAACGAAGCCATCGAACAACTTAACAAGGCGCTGGCGCTGGACCACGAGAGCGCCTTCGCCTGGGCGCTGATGGCGCAGGCGGAGGACGCCAGGGGCGACGGCGGCGCGGCCCGTCTGGCGTCGGCGGAGGAGCGGTTCTCGCTGGGAGACATGGCCCAGGCCCGCATCTTCGCCCTCAGAGCCCGCGAAATCCTGCCCAAAAACACCCCCCAGTGGCGCCGGGCCACCGACATCGTGCTAGTCTCCAACCCCTCCAAGAACGACCTGAAAGCGCTGGCGGGCCAAGGGGGTTAGGCGGCGGCGCCAAATGACTCCACCCCACGGTTAATATTCCCCGTGGCGGTTCGTCTCGTTGACGTGATTGTCACTTTGTCCGACGACAATGGGTGCAGCTTCACTGTGCGCAATCAGTTCGACGAGAGAGCCATGCTTCGTTTCGCCCTTCCCACCCTGCTTCTCGCCGCCGCCCTGGCGCTTCCCACCGCCGGGTGCAGCCAGGAGAGCGCCTCCGAGCGCGCTTTCGGTGAGCGCGTGCGCGCCTACATCGTGCAGCACCCCGAGGTGATCGAGGAGGCGATGAACCGCCTCGCCGCCAACCGCCAGGCCACCGTCGATCGCGATGCCCAGCACGCCCTCGCCGAGAACCGCCAGTCGCTGGAGCGCGATCCCGGCGATTTCGTCGCCAATCCCAACGGCAAGATCACCGTGATCGAGTTTTTCGACTACAAGTGCACCTACTGCAAGCTGTCGGCGCCGCAGGTGATCGCCCTGGTGGCCAAGAACCCGGACGTGCGGTTCGTGTTCAAGGAAATGCCGATCCTGTCCGAGACCTCCAGCCACGCCTCCGTCGACCAACTGGCCTCCAACAAGGACAACGGCAAATACCTCAACGTCTTCGGCGACCTGATGCAGGAGAAGGCGCTGGACGACGACGGGGTGCGCCGGATCATGAGCCAGAACGGGGTGGACGTGGCCCGCATCGACGCTTCCGCCAAATCGGTCGCCGACAAGCATATCGCCGAGAACAAGGCGCTCGCCGCCACAATCGGCGTCTCGGGCACCCCCGCCTTCATCGTCGGCGACCACGTGATCGCCGGTTGGGTGCCGGAAGAACTGCAGGCTGGTATCGAACAGCAACGTCACCAGCGCGGCGGCTGATCGGAACGCGCGGGCTGCAACACCGCGGTCACGGCCTCGTGTGACGGTTCGCCTTGTGACGAAAGCGCGGTGGGGATAAAAGCGCCTCGGAATCACGGCGGGGGCGGATGCCTAAACCGATCTTTGTGCTCAACGGGCCTAATCTGAACCTTCTCGGGACCCGCGAGCCGCACATCTATGGCGCTGACAGCCTGGACGACGTTCGCAAGCGCTGTGAGGCGCGGGCGGCGGCGCTTGGGCATACGGTGGTGTTTCGCCAGTCCAACCGCGAGGGCGAGTTGGTGGACTGGCTGAACGAGGCGGGCACGGGCGCCTGCGCCGTCGTGCTGAACGCCGCCGCCTACAGCCACACCTCCATCGCCCTCTACGACGCCATCAAGGCGATGCAGACCCCGGTGATCGAGTGTCACCTGTCGAACCCCCACGCCCGCGAGGCATTTCGTCACCACAGCTACATCACACCGGCCGCGGCGGGAGTGATCTGCGGCTTCGGCGCGCACGGCTATGAACTGGCCATCGAGGCGGCGGCCAGCCTGGTCGCATCCCGCGCTACGGCCTGAACGTAAAGGTATTCATGAACGACGCGAACGAGACGCCGGACGGCGCAAAGACCGACACCGGCGAGATCGACACCAAACTGGTGCGAAAGCTGGCCGACATCCTGAAAAGCACGGGGCTTTCCGAGATCGAGGTCGAGAAGGGCGGGCTGCGCATCCGCGTGGCGCGCGAGCTCTATGCCGCCGCCCAGCCCATGCAATATGCTGCTGCGCCTGCACCGATGGTCGCAGCCGCCCCCGCCGCATCTGGCGCGCCAGCCCCTGCGGCTTCGGCGCCCGGCCTCCCCGAGCGCAAGGGAGACATGGTCAAGTCGCCCATGGTCGGCACCGTGTATCTGCAGGCCCAGCCCGGCTCGCCAGCCTTCGCCAAGGTCGGCGACAAGGTGAGCGAGGGCCAGACCCTGCTGATCGTCGAAGCCATGAAGACCATGAACCCCATCGCCTCGCCCCGCGCCGGAACGGTGGTGGAAATCATGGTCGTCGACGGTCAGCCGATCGAGTTCGGCCAGCCTCTCGTGGTTCTGGAATAGCCGCGTGTTCGACAAAATCCTGATCGCCAACCGGGGCGAGATCGCGCTCCGGGTGCACCGCGCGTGCAAGGAGATGGGCATCGCCACCGTGGCGGTTCATTCCGAGGCCGACGCGGGCGCGATGTGGGTGCGGCTGGCGGACGAGAGCGTCTGCATCGGCCCCGCCCCAGCCGCCAAATCCTACCTCAACGTGCCCGCGATCATCGCAGCGTGCGAGATCACCGGGGCGCAGGCGGTCCACCCCGGCTACGGCTTCCTGTCGGAAAACGCTAAGTTTGCCGAAATCTGCATCGCCCACGGGCTGACCTTCATCGGTCCCAAGCCCGAGCATATCCGCATCATGGGCGACAAGATCAGCGCCAAACAGACAGTGAAGGCGGCGGGCATCCCCGTCGTGCCGGGCTCGGACGGCGGCGTATCCACCCCCGAAGAGGCGCTGGCGGCGGCCGAAGACATCGGCTTCCCAGTGCTGATCAAGGCGGCCTCCGGCGGCGGTGGTCGCGGCATGAAGGTGGCCAAGGACCGCGAAAGCCTGGCCGAGGCGGTCGCCACCGCGTCTTCCGAAGCCCAGGCCGCGTTCGGCGACGGCACGGTCTATATGGAGCGCTACCTCCAGAAGCCGCGCCACATCGAGGTGCAGGTGATCGCCGACAGCCACGGCAATGTCTGCCACCTCGGAGAGCGCGACTGCTCGCTCCAGCGCCGCCACCAGAAGGTGCTGGAGGAAGCTCCCTCCCCCGCCATCGATGCCGCCACGCGCGCGAAGATCGGCAAGGTGGTGGTCGATGCGGTAGCCGCCATCGGCTACCTCGGCGTCGGCACCATCGAATTCCTGTACGAGGACGGGGAGTTCTTCTTCATCGAGATGAACACCCGGCTTCAGGTCGAGCATCCCGTCACCGAAGCCATCACCGGCATCGACCTGGTGCGTGAGCAAATCCGCATCGCGGCGGGCCTGCCCCTGTCGTTCAGCCAGAAGGACGTGATCTTCGAGGGGCACGCCATCGAGTGCCGGATCAATGCCGAGAACGCCCGCACCTTCGTCCCCTCGCCGGGGCTGGTGACGGACTTCCACGCGCCCGGCGGGCTGGGCGTTCGCCTCGATAGCGCGGTCTATTCCGGCTATTCGATCCCTCCTTACTACGACAGCCTGATCGGTAAGCTGATCGTGCATGGTCGCGACCGGAGCGAGGCGATCTCGCGGATGCGCCGCTGCCTGAACGAAATGGTGGTCGGCGGCATCGACACCACCATCCCCCTGTTCCAGGACCTGCTGCACGAACCCGACATCGAAGCGGGCGACTATCACATCCACGGGCTGGAACAGTGGATCGCAAAGCAGACGTGAAACGCCACTATCTACTGTCCGCAAGCTTGTTCAGTTCCGCTTCCGATCCATGCCGGAGGCTGAATGCCCGCGTTGAGAGGCGCACAAATCAGAGCTGAAGGACTTGGCTAGGCAACTGCCTCTGACGCCCGGTCCTCTAGTTGGTCAGCGCCTCTAGCGGCACATTCAACGTGTAGACAAATCCGCTCGATTTGTAGTCGAGTTCAACTTGGCCCTTCAATTGTTGACCAAGCGATCTGATCATCCGTGTTCCGAAACTCTTTCGCGTCGGCTCGGTCACGAGAGGTCCACCAGACTCGATCCACTCGAGGTGGACACGCCCGCCTTCAACCCGCCAACAGAGCCGAACCTGACCCTCGGGAAGGGACAAGGCTCCGAACTTCGTCGTGTTGGTGCAAAGCTCGTTCATGGTCATAGCAAATGCGATAACCGAACTTGACGTTATCCGGATATCCTCGCCGGAAATGAT
>JBBQLP010000057.1:0-15061 GCA_038327995.1 Caulobacterales bacterium
GATACCCTCAACCTTCGAGCAGAGCTGGAAGGCCTCCAGCGCCTCCTCATCGGTGGAGGAGACATAGGTGGCCCGACCGACGTCGTGCAGCCAGGCATGCTCCGGCCCGATCCCGGGATAGTCGAGTCCCGCGGAGATGGAGTGGGCATCGATGATCTGGCCATGTTCGTCCTGAAGTAGGTAGGTCTTGTTGCCGTGAAGCACACCAGGACGACCGCCGGTGAGTGACGCCGAGTGCATGCCGCTGGCCAAACCGTGGCCGGCCGCCTCGACGCCGATCAGCTTTACGCCCTCGTCGGCCAGGAACGGGTGGAACAGTCCGATGGCGTTGGATCCGCCGCCGATGCAGGCCACGACTGCGTCGGGCAATCGCCCCTCCCGCTCCAGTATCTGCGCCCGCGCCTCGGTCCCGATTACGCTCTGGAAGTCACGGACCATCGCCGGATAGGGGTGCGGGCCGGCGGCAGTGCCGATGATGTAATAAGTGTCTTGCACGTTGGTGACCCAGTCGCGCATCGCCTCGTTCATGGCATCCTTCAAGGTGCCTGTACCCGACGTCACGGGTCGCACCTCGGCGCCAAGAAGGTTCATTCGGAAGACGTTGGGCTTCTGCCGCTCCACGTCCAGCGAACCCATATAGACAATGCAAGGATAGCCGAACCGGGCGCAGACCGTGGCCGAGGCCACGCCGTGCTGGCCCGCGCCGGTCTCGGCGATGATTCGCGTCTTGCCCATGCGCCGGGCGAGCAGGATTTGGCCCATACAGTTATTGATCTTGTGCGCGCCGGTGTGGTTCAGCTCGTCGCGCTTGAAATAGATCTTGGCTGCGCCGAAGTGCTGGGTTAGCCGCTCGGCAAAATAGAGCGGCGAGGGCCGCCCTACATAGTGGGTCAGATAATCTGCTAGCTCGCTTTGAAACTCCGGATCCGCCTTAGCGGCGCCATAGGCGGCCTCCAGCTCGAGCACCAGGGGCATGAGCGTCTCGGGTACATAGCGGCCACCATAGTCGCCGAACCGACCCGCAGTGTCCGGCATCGCCGAATAGTCATTAGGTCGCCGAGAAGTAGGTGTCGGTGCGGTCAAAGGGTATCTCCGGACTTTGCATTCGACCAAAGGGACAATCGAAAGAGGCGGCGCCGATAAGCTTGGTCTATGCGGCGACGCCGTCGCCAGCGTCAGGGCGCTATCGGGACCATCACTTCGTTCCGGCGCATGAACCAAGGCGTCCAAGGGGGGTCATACTGGGCAAGCGTCACCGGACCGCTGGCGTGCAAATGATGGGCCTTAGCCGCCGCCAAGAGTTCGGTGCTTTTCACCTCAACGTCGCCCTTCCTGGCCAACCCGGAAAATCGCAGGGCGGCGAAGCGCGTCGCCGGCAGGCGTCGCAATTGAACCTTCGGATCATTCGGTTCGGGCAGCGCCTCCATGTTGTAGGCGCTCGGCATCGTGAAGCGGACGATCCACGTCCCGCCATTTTGAATCTGCGTGACGGGAGCCGTCATCGCGATCTTTTCGCTGACGTGCGCCTGAGCCACCGGCGCGGTCATAGCGATGCTCCTGCGGCTTTTGTTGCCACCGAAGATGTAACCGGCAAGCAAACGGAAGCCCTTGCTCGCGGCTTCCTTCTGTTCGCCCGTCACGGTGACCTCGGCCACGATGAGACCGGGATAGTCCCTGACTTCAAACGCGCCGTCTCTGAGCACGGTCGTGAACGCCGGCTCCTCGACCGCTGCGGCCGATCCTGCCGGGAGCAGCAGCGCGCCCGCGAGCGATAGCGGCACAAGGATCTTATTCATCGTCCACTCCAGGTCGAATCTGCAAAGAAAATGTGGGGGAAGCGGCGGTCACCATGGGATTGCGGACCCATCCCAAGCGTAGAACCCCCCGCTGTCGGAGGGACCCAGCCCCCCCAGGACCCTGAGGACATGACCCGCCGCGGTTTGCGCGGAGAAGACCTGGTCGCGGGGGCGGTTTGACACAGACGGAGCGCTGAGGGCGGTACCTACGGCGCCGGGATGAATCTCGACGCAGACGCCAAGAGGATGATCGCGGCGATGCTCAATCGCGGCCGTGCGGATCAGCATGTTGAGGGCTGCTTTGGAGGCGCGATAACCGTACCAGCCGCCCAAGGCGTTGTCTTCGATGCTGCCGACGCGGGCCGAGAGCGCCGCGAACACGCTGGCGCGATCCCGCGGCGTCAACGGCAGAAGATGGCGCGCGGCAAGCGCGGGGCCGATTGCATTGACCTGGAAGAGGGTCGTCAGCGCGCGGGGATCAAGGGCCCTAAGCGATTTCTCCGGCGTGACACCGTCGCCATGCAGCATTCCGGTGGCGACGACGATGACGGTGGGTGCGCCAAGGGCGCCAATCCGCTGCGCGGCCGACGCCAAGCTCACCTCGTCGAGGATATCCGCCGCCAGCCATGTCGAACGGTCATCGTCGGCCCAGCTACGGGGGCGGCTGCGGGATAGGGCGGCCACATGGTCAAATCGAAGGTCCTGGCGCAGCGCCTCGACAAGGGCGCCGCCGATGCCGCCAGCGGCGCCGAGGACAACGGCGATGTCACCGGTCATGAGACATCATCCCTTAAGGAGACGCGCGCCGATGCAATGGCCGATGGCAACGCCCGAAATGGCGCCAGCCCAAGTAGACCACATGTGGGCCACATCTCGTGCGGTGGAGACTGCGGCCGTCACGACGAGGGGCGGCGCGGCGCGCCGAGCAACCTGCGGGCCATTCGCTGAAGCGATGGGCGCAAGCGCAGGAACTGTAAATATCCGCGCTCCAGCGCCCACAGAAAGGGCGGGAAGGCAGCGACAAAGGCCAGAAATCGCAAACCCGGCAGAACACGCCACATGGCGACGAACGCCGCCGCGCCTGACACCAGAGGGCCTCCTCTGGATTGGGCGTGCAGCCGCGCCAGTCGTGCTGCCCGATCCATAGGGCAGGCGCCCGGCAGGCTCAGGTCTACAAATTCAAGCGCGTTGCTCCGGTCGATACGTCGCATCAATGCGATCTCTGCCGAGCAGATTGGACAATCGCCATCATACCAGACGGTGACCCGCCCTGTCTCGGCGGCGGCTACTGAGGACCTGAGAGCCATGCAAAAGCCGAGTGGTTGTGGATGGATTCAAAGTTTTCAGACGAGACCTCATAGCGCGCCACTCTGGGGTCTTCGGCGAGCACAACGGCGATGTCACGAACGAGGTCCTCGACGAACTTCGGGTTTTCGTAGGCGCGCTCGGTCACATATTTCTCGTCGGGTCGCTTGAGCAGTCCCCAAAGCTCGCAAGAGGCGCTGGCTTCGGCGATGTCGATCAGCTCCTCCACGGCTATGTCTGCGCCCGGCGCCAACGTGGCGGTGATGATCACGTGCGAGCGCTGGTTGTGGGCCCCGTAGATCGAAATTTCCTTCGAACACGGACAAAGGCTCGTGACCGGTGTGAGCACCTGCTGGGTGATTTCCAGCCTGTCGGGCAACTGTTCCGCGCGCAGGGTCACCTGATAATCCAGCAGGCTTTCGACGCCGGACACCGGCGCCGCCTTGCGCATGAAGTAGGGCAGCCGCATCTCGATCATGCCGATGTCGGCGTCGAGGCGCCGCAACATGACGACCAAGAGTTCCGCCATAGTCGAGGCGGACAGGGGCTCCTTGAACCCACCGAGCACTTCAAGGAAGCGCGACATGTGCGTTCCCTTCAGATGTGCGGGCAGGCTCACATACATGTCGACCGTGGCCACGGTGGGCTGGGTACCCGACCGCGTCGCGACGACCATGGGATGGGTCACGGACTTCACGCCGACCTTCTGGATAGGAACACGCCGGATGTCCGCGCTTGACTGGACGTCGGGAAGTGCAATGGGAAGGATCATGTTCATTGTCGATCAAATCCTGTTTGTCCTAGACAAATAGCGCAACTTGAACCATTGTCCAGACGTAATCTGACATTTGTCCAGGACAAAGAAATTGGACCACGCTCCCAAGTGACGCACATGCTCAGCATCACCGCGGTCGAACGCGACTGCGGCCTGCCGAAAGATACGCTGCGGGTCTGGGAGCGGCGGTACGGCTTTCCCAACCCTGACCGGGACGCCAACGGAGAGCGCGTCTATCCCGACGATCAGGTGCGTGCGCTTAGACTGCTGCGCCGGCTCATCGACGCCGGACACCGGCCCGGAAAGATCGTCGGACAGCCGCTTGAGGCGCTGGCGCGAATGGCCTCGGACCTCCACGGCGACGCCCCAAACCTAGCGCCGGAGGCCGAAATCCTGCTGAGCGTACTTCGCAGCGACGACGCAGAGCGTCTGCGGGAGCTTCTGTCCGGCATGCTCCTAAGGCTCGGCCTGCGCGCTTTCACCGCGGAAATCGCTCCGGTGTTGAACCAGGCCGTCGGAGCTAGCTGGTCGCGCGGCGAGCTCGAGATTCATCAGGAACATCTGTTCACAGAACAGTTCAAAGCGGTGCTGCGCGGCGCAATCAACACAGCGCGCGGGGCGGGGGTAGGTCAGGAGCGTCCGCTGGTCTTACTCACCACCCTCCCGCAGGAGCCCCACGGGTTGGGACTGCTGATGGCCGAGGCGATGTTCATCCTCGCGGGGTGTCGCTGTGTTTCTCTGGGCGTGCAGATGCCGGTCGGCTCCATCGCCGCCGCCGCGCGGGCGCACCATGCCGACATCCTGGCACTGTCGTTCTCCAGCCTGATGAACGCCGCCCAGGCCCAGGCCGGGCTCGCCGAACTGCGCACGCTCACGCCCGCCGCCGTGGAAATATGGGCTGGCGGGGCCTGCGCCGGCCTGCGCGAGCGCGAGGGCGTTAGGCTGATCCGTGCCCTCGACGCTATCGCCCCCGCCGTCGAAAGTTGGCGGGAGGGCGCGCCCGAAGGTTCCGGGGCAGCGGCATGACTGTTCTAATGTGGCTCCGCACGGTCAGTGTGTTTGCCAAAATTAGTGCTTCGCGCGGACCGCGAAGTCATCGTTTCAGATGAGAAAGAAGGAGCGCGATATGAGAAAATTCATCGTCTATTTATGGGACTTCATATTCAATGCTGAGGTAAGTCCGCTTCGATACATCCCCAATATTTCGACGCGACATTATGTTTTGCAGGCTTTGGGGTTCATGTGGGCGATTAGCTTTGCCGGCGCAATTGGAAGCTACACGATACTTGCTGCAAGCATTGTTGGGCATACTATTTTGATAGGGGCCGCAGCGATTACGGTCGCAACTTATACCGCTGCAGCGACGAAGTCTAAGTTGTTCACGCGCGGTTTCGGGCGGCGCGATGATGGCGAGCACGAGTAGGTACATTGCCAGCCCAAATGTGGCGCCGCCGTTCCAACGACGACTTGTCTTCGGTTGGGCGCAAGCGATTTGCCGACCCCATACTTCCGCAGCCTGGACCGTTGTTTCGAGTGATTAGTCGGATCGCGCGCCGCGTAGGCCCTCCATCACAGATCAAGTGATCGTCCAAACCAAGCTGATGCGGGCTCTCGACCCCGCTGTCGAGAGTTGGCGGGCGGGCGGGCCCGGAGGGACCGGGGCACCGACATGACGGTGCTGAGTGGTTCCGCTGAGACCTGCCGTTGGCAGGCAACCCGGCGCCGGCGGTCGTGGTCGCCGGGGGGGGGAGGGGGGGGTGACCCCCTTTTTACCCGAGACGATGCGGATGCGGCGGACTGGCGGCCCGGCGGGGCGTCAAAATGGCGGCTGCACGGATCGCTGGAGTCCCTGGACCGCGACCTTCGCGCCCGTAGGGGCGGCCAAGGCCTCGTGCTGCGCACCGTACGCGCGGAGCAGGTCACCGCGGAATTGCTCGCCGACAGCGGGGTCCGCGCCATTGTCTGGAACCGCCGCTAAGAGCCATGGGTGGTGCGCGCGACACGGGGCTCAAGTCCGCGATGGGCACCCAGGGCGTCTATCCTGCCCTGGCCCGCGGCCCTGCGCTGGAAGCCTGCGGCTGGATCAACGCAGCGGCCTAAACCGCAAGGTGGCACCGCGCCATGCCGAGGGAAGTTCAGGGGCCCGTCGGGCGGCCGTGCGGACTGACCGTGAGCGAGGTAAGGCGCGGGCCGCCCCGGTCGCCGGGCCATCCGGCGGGGCCGGCCGCGACCAGCCGCAGCCGCGCGAAGAGCGCGACGATGTTGAGGGCGGGACCCATCATGAACGGATAGCGCCAACCCCAGGCGACAAAGTCGGGCGGTTGGAGACTCTCGGCGAGCGCAGTGAACAGGGCGACCGTCAAGGCGAGCGCCAGCAAGACCCCCAGGCCTGTCTTGGCCCTATCGCCGCCGCGGCGCCGGCCTTGCCGCGTTCCGCCGAGCGCCAGTCCCATGGCCAACCGGCTGGCGGCAAGCATCCCGAGGGCGGCTAGGCCAACCGTCGCGCGACCGGGCAGGAAGGCGGCCGAGGCCATCGCGGCGCCGAGCAGGAAGTAGGCCGCGGTGAGGGTCACCCCGAGGCCATGGCGGCGACGGATCACCGCCCACACCGGCGCCGCTGTGAAACCGGCCGCCACAGCGAGGCCGCAGACCGCCAGCGACGCCAGCGCTCCCAATACGGACGACAGTTCCGGAAAGAACATGTTCGGGAATACTAAGACCGCAACGATTACGCTGGCAGACAGGTCGAAGACGGCGGGCAGGCTGGCGAGCGCCGCGGCCAGGACCGAGCTATCCGGCGACGCGGGCACCTTCGGAGCATGCATCCGCTGCGCGTCGAGCTCGAGGCGTAGGGAAGTCGGCAGGGCGAATTCCCGTGGCATAGAGGGTCCTTCCGTTTCCGTCCCAGGGTCGCCGCGATTTTCGCGGTCGTTGAGCTAAGGATCACCCGGCAGGGGCCGAACGCAACCGAATATCCTCGGCCGCGCCGCCGTAGATGCGGGGTTGGCAAGCGCGCCCCCTTGGACAATCCGTCCAATGCCCTCCTGGCCGGAGGGGGCGTATCGCAATGCACCATTGTGTTGGTTGCGATTGAAACGGTCCTCGCGTGAAGTTCTCCAAGGCGGTTCTGGCGCTGCCCCTCCTGTTCGGGCTTTGCGCCTGCAAGATGGTCGTGATGGACCCGGCGGGGGATGTCGCGCTGCAGCAGCGCAACCTGATCCTGCTGGCTACGGGTCTGATGTTGCTGATCATCGTGCCTGTCATCTCGCTCACCCTATTGTTCGCCTTGCGGTATCGCGCGTCGAACATCGCAGCCCGCTACGCCCCCGACTGGAGCCACTCCGCGCCCCTCGAGTTCGTCGTCTGGGCCGCGCCGCTGGCGATCATCCTGGTCCTGGGGTCCGTGACCTGGGTCAGCAGCCATACGCTCGACCCCTATCGACAGCTGGACCGCATCGCGGCCGGCCGGCCGGTTCCCGCCGGGGTGAAGCCACTGCGTGTCCAGGTCGTCGCGCTCGATTGGAAATGGCTGTTCATCTACCCCGATCTCGGCGTCGCCACGGTCAACGAACTCGCCGCGCCCATCGACACCCCCATCGACTTCGACATCACCTCTTCGTCGGTGATGAACTCGTTCGATGCGCCCGCCCTGGCCGGACAGATCTATGCGATGCCGGGCATGCAGACCCGGCTTCACGCCGTGGTCAACCGGCCGGGGGTCTCAGAAGGATTCTCGGCCAACTACAGCGGCGACGGCTTCTCGGGCATGCGCTTCCGGGTCGAAGGCCTGCGTCGGGACGACTTCAATCGCTGGGTCACCAGGATCCGGGCCGGCGGCGCACAGCTGACCCGCGCCGACTACCTCCGCCTCGCGCGGCCCAGCTCCGCAGTCCCCATCCGTCACTATGCCGCCGTTGACCACGGCCTGTTCTCGGCCGTGGTCAACCAATGCATCGAGCCTGGGCAGGCTTGCATGAGCGCTATGTCCGCACCTCCCTACGGCCCCGTCGCGGGCCGAAGGGATCCGGCGATGTCAATGGCGTCCGGCTCCGGAATGCGCCCCGGCTCGGCGAACGGACTCTCCCTCAGTAAAGGCCAATGATCATGCAAAACCCGCAGCATCCGCCGCTGCCCGCGGGTCTGGACTTCGCCCGACTTCTGTTCGGGCGCCTTACCTGGGACGCCCTGCCGCTTCACGAGCCGATTGTAGTGGGGACCTTCCTGGTCGTTGCCGCGGTTGGACTGGCGGTCCTGGCTGGGGTTACCCGCTACCGGCTATGGGGCTACCTCTGGCGCGAGTGGTTCACCAGCGTCGACCACAAGAAGATCGGCGCGATGTATGTGATCCTTGGCCTGGTCATGCTGCTGCGCGGCTTCGTCGACGCTCTGATGATGCGAGCGCAGCAGGCCCTGTCATTCGGCCAGTCGCACGGCTTCCTGCCGCCGCACCACTATGACCAGCTGTTCACCGCTCACGGCGTGATCATGATCTTCTTCGTCGCCATGCCGCTGGTCGTCGGGCTGATGAACTTCGTGGTCCCACTGCAGATCGGCGCTCGCGATGTCGCCTTCCCGTTCCTGAACAACTTCAGCTTCTGGATGACCGCCGGGGGCGCGGTGATGATGATGCTCTCGCTGTTTGTCGGTGAGTTCGCCAGCACCGGCTGGCTCGCCTATCCGCCGCTGTCCGGCCTCGCCTTCAGTCCAGGCGTCGGGGTCGACTACTACATCTGGGCGCTACAGATCGCCGGCGTCGGCACGCTGCTATCGGGGGTCAACCTGGTCGCCACCATCATCAAGATGCGCGCGCCGGGTATGTCGCTGATGAAGATGCCGGTGTTCGCCTGGACGGCGCTGTGCACCAACGTGCTGATCGTCGCCACCTTCCCGGTGCTGACGGCGGTCCTGGCCCTGCTGTCACTCGACCGCGAGGCCGGGACCCACTTCTTCACGAACGATCTCGGTGGCAACCCGATGATGTACGTGAACCTGATCTGGATCTGGGGTCACCCGGAGGTCTACATCCTGATCCTGCCGGCTTTCGGCGTCTTCTCCGAGATCGTGCCCACCTTCAGCCGCAAGCCGCTCTTTGGCTATGTCTCGATGGTCTACGCGACGATCGCGATCACGGTGCTGTCGTACCTGGTCTGGCTGCACCACTTCTTCACCATGGGCGCCGGTGGCGACGTCAACGGCTTCTTCGGGATCACCACAATGGTCATCTCGATCCCGACGGGCGCGAAGATCTTCAACTGGCTGTTCACGATGTACCGCGGGCGGGTGCGGCTGGAGCTGCCCATGCTGTGGACGCTCGGGTTCATGGTGACCTTCGTGATCGGCGGCATGACCGGCGTGCTGCTGGCCGTTCCGGCGGCCGACTTCGTGCTGCACAACAGCCTGTTCCTGGTCGCCCACTTCCACAATGTGATCATTGGCGGCGTGGTGTTCGGGATGTTCGCCGGGATCAACTACTGGTTCCCGAAGGCCTTCGGCTTCCGGCTGGATGAGTTCTGGGGGCGGGTGTCCTTCGGGTTCTGGCTGGTCGGGTTCTACGTGGCCTTCATGCCGCTCTATGTCCTTGGCCTCATGGGGGTGACGCGGCGGATGAGCCACTTCGACGACCCCTCCCTGCGAATCTGGTTCGTGATCGCCGCCGTCGGCGCGGGCCTCATCCTGCTCGGGATCGTCAGCTTCGTGGTCCAGATCGCGGTCAGCGTGAAGAATCGCGAAGCGCTGCGCGACCTCACCGGCGACCCATGGGACGCCCGCACCCTGGAGTGGTCGACCGCCTCGCCGCCGCCCGAGTACAACTTCGCCTTCACGCCGGTCGTGCATGAAAACGACGCCTGGTGGGACATGAAGGCGCGCGGCTACCAGCGGCCGTCGGCAGGCTATCTGCCGATCCAAATGCCGAGCAACACCGGAGCCGGGGTGATCCTCGCCGCAATCAGTGTCGTCATCGGTTTCGGGCTAGTCTGGCACATCTGGTGGCTGGCCGCAGCCGCCGGCGCCGGCCTGCTTGCGGCCGCCATCGGCCATAGTTTCCCCGATGCCGGGGAGCGCGTCATCCCGGTGGAGCACGTGGTCGGGGTCGAATGCAGCCGCAGCGACATGATCAGGAGCGTGGCATGAGCGCCGCATCGCAACTGCGCCTTGTCGCCAGTCGGCCCAGAACGCAGTTCCACCTGACCGAGCCATACCATCCGGAGAACAGCGTCTTACTGGGCTTCTGGATCTATCTGATGAGCGACTGCCTCATCTTTTCGGTCTTGTTCGCGACGTTCGGCGTGCTGGGCCGCAACTACGCCGGCGGGCCGTCGGGTGCGGCGCTGTTCGAGCTGCCGGTCGTGGCGGTGAATACGGGCCTGCTGCTGGTCTCGTCGTTCACCTACGGCATGGCGATGATTTCGGCGCAGGGCGGTGCGCGGCGGTCCGCGCTGGCGTGGCTCGGGGTGACCGGCCTGCTCGGCTGCGGCTTCCTTGGGCTGGAGCTGAGCGAGTTCGCGCACCTAATCGGGGAGGGGGCGGGGCCCCAGCGGAGCGCCTTTCTCTCCAGCTTCTTCACCCTTGTCGGCACGCACGGCCTGCACGTCGCCTTCGGCGTGATCTGGCTGACGACCCTGATGGTCCAGGTCGCCCGGCGGGGACTAACGGAAACCAATCTGCGGCGGCTGATGTGCCTGAGCCTCTTCTGGCACTTCCTGGACGTCATCTGGATCGCCGTCTTCTCCTTCGTCTATCTGCTGGGAGCTTTGAAATGAACGCCGCCGTCCCCATCGCCGAAGAGGCCGATCTCCCGGGGCGAGGCGCCCGCGCCGACTACGTCCGCGGGTTCACCATGGCGGCCGTGCTGACGGCCGCCGCCTTCACGCTCGTGATGAGCAATGCGCTCGGGAACACCCCACTAACGGTCGCCGCAGTGATGGGCCTGGCCGTGGCGCAGGTGGTCGTCCATATGGTCTTCTTCCTGCACATGAACAGCCGCTCTGAAGGCGGCTGGAACCTCTTGGCGCTGCTCTTCACGCTCTTGCTGGTGCTGATCGTGCTGAGCGGTTCGATCTGGGTGATGTACCACCTGAACGCCAATATGGTGCCACCGTCGCCTGATGACATGCGGCAGATGCCTTGAGATGTTGTCCGCGTTCCAGCCTCCAAGAGGCCGCGCCTCCAGACCCCAGCGTGTCGTGGCAGGCGCGGTCGGCCTCTTCCTGTTCGCCGGATTCGTAGGGTTGGGCGTGTGGCAACTACAGCGGCTGACTTGGAAGCTCGATCTCATCGCCCGCGTCGAGCGAAGGGTTCATGCCGCACCGGTGAATTCACCGGGACCCGCCCTCTGGCCCAGCATCACCAGGGCGGCGTACGAATACCGCCACCTCCAGCTCAGCGGCCGGTTCGTGCAGGGCAAGGACAGCTTCGTCCAGGCCGTGACCGTCAAGGGGCCCGGCTTCTGGATGCTGACCCCGCTGAGGTCGGACGACGGTTTCGTGGTGCTCGTCAATCGCGGGTTCGTCCCACCAGGCTGGCGCCCGTCGCCGCAAGGGGAGGTTGGGCATACAAGCCCCAGGGTCCGCATCACCGGCCTGTTTCGGATGAGCGAGCCGAAAGGGGCGTTCCTGCGGGCCAACCAGCCGCTGGACGATCGCTGGTATTCGCGGGACGTGGCTGAGATCGCCCGAGCGAGAGGCCTGGTGGCGGCAGCGCCCTATTTCATCGACGCGGACGCCACCCCACTTGGGAAAGGTTGGCCGCTCGGCGGCCTCACAGTCATCCACTTCAGCAATAGCCATGTCATCTATGCTTTCACCTGGTTCAGCCTCGCCGCAATGGTGGCCCTTTGGGGCGTCAGGGCGCTTGTCGGGGACGGGCGCGATCGCCGTTCCAGCGCCCCACTTGCGCGATCACCGGCCGATGACGTCAGAGTTTGATCAGGACGCTCCGCCGCGCGATCACGCGCCGTTGGCCGCCGCCACCGCGCGCGAGAATCTAAAACAGCTTGTCCATCTTCGTTGGATCGCCGTTGCGGGCCAGGTTTTTACGATCGCCATCGCGGCGCTCGAGCTCCATGTTCGGCTGCCTATCCCGCTGCTAGCCGGCGTCCTGGCGGCGTTCGTCGCCGGCAACCTAGTGAGTCTGCTGCGAACGCGCTTCGCGGCGCGGATTGCCAACCACGAGCTGCTTCTCACGCTGACCTTCGACGCCGTCATGCTTACAGCGCTGCTCTATCTGACCGGCGGGCCGACCAACCCATTCGTCTCCCTCTACCTCCTGCAGGTGATCCTCGGAGCCCTGCTCCTCGAGGCCTGGGCGGTCTGGGCGATCCTGGGAGTCATCATCCTGTGCTTTGTCGGCCTAACGCGCATCTACCGGCCGCTGATCTTTCCCCCTGACGGATTCGATCCGTTCACCCTTTACATCGCCGGCACCGTGATCGGCTTTATATTGAACGCCGTGCTGCTGGTGACCTTCATCGGGCGCATTAATGCGAACCTTCGGCAAAGGGACCTCCGGATCGCAGACCTCCGCCAGCGGGCCACGGAAGAAGACCATATCGTCCGTATGGGTCTGCTCGCCTCCGGCGCAGCACATGAGTTGGGGACCCCCCTTGCGACGTTGGACGTGATCCTTGCCGACTGGCGCCAGATGCCCAGCCTCGCGAATGACCCTGAGATCGCTCAGGAGATCGAGGATATGCGATCAGAGGTCGCCCGCTGCAAATCTATCGTCACAGGCGTTTTACTCTCGGCGGGCGAAGCCCGTGCGGAGTCGGCAGGCGTCTCCGAGCTTAAGACCTACCTCGCGGGCGTGTTCGCGGAGTGGAAGGCGCGGCGAGCGACGGGTATCGCCACTTACGACGACGAATTGGAGGCGAATCCCGCAATCTTTGCGGATTCGGCCCTTAAGCAGGCGTTGTGCAACCTCCTCGACAATGCGCTGGAGGCTTCGCCGCAGTCGGTGCGGATGAGGTCTCGCCTGATCGGCGACGAGCTGGCGCTCACAGTGAATGACTGCGGCCCGGGGTTTCCGCCCGAGATTCTTGCAGAGTTCGGCAAACCCTATCAGTCGACCAAAGGGCGGCCCGGTGGCGGCCTCGGCCTGTTCCTCGTCTCCAACGTGGCGCGCAGACTTGGTGGACGCGTCGCAGCGCGCAACCTTACCGGCGGCGGTGCGGAGGTCACGATCCTCCTGCCAGTTCGCACGCTTGAGGTGGCGGCGTGACCGCTGCGGCTCAGCTCGTCATCGTCGAGGACGATGAGAAGTTCGCCTCCGCGCTTCAGCGGTCTTTCGAGCGCAAGGGCTATGCGGTCTACCGCGCCCCGGATTTGGCCGGAATGATTGCGATCCTGGCGCACGCAAGGCCTAGATACGCCGTCGTCGATCTGAAGCTCGCGGGCGAGTCCGGCCTCGCCTGTGTCAAGGCGCTGCACGAGTTCGACCCGGCCATGCAGATCGTTGTCCTGACGGGCTTCGCCAGCATCGCGACGGCGGTGGAGGCGATCAAACTCGGGGCCTGCCACTATCTCGCGAAACCCTCGAACAGCGACGACATTGAGGCTGCGTTCGCCAAGAGTGAGGGAAATCCACGGGCCCCGATCAGCCCGCGCCCAACCTCAATCAAGACCCTCGAATGGGAACGGATCCACGAGGTTCTGGCGGAAACGGAATTCAACATCTCCGAGGCCGCCCGGCGCCTCGGCATGCACCGTCGCACGCTCGCGCGAAAACTCGGGAAACGCCAGATCAATTAGGGCTTTTGGCAGCCATGTCAGCCCAGACTTAGCGGCGTGGTAAGGGTCTAGTATTAGGCCCGTTGAAAGAGCGAAAATCGACCAACAGCTCTTGGTCCTTTGACGCATCGTCAAAGGTCATCTGGTTGGTTGTCATGGTGTGCGTCCGCTAAGGAAGAACTTGGCCGGGAGCGGCGAAGGGCAATTAGAGTGTCAAGGCCTAAGGGTGCACGCGATACGGACTATGAGGCCAAACGCGTCGCATTGCTGCGCCGGTTGGCGGTGCGCGCGCTGCGACCCACCGGGGCTCGCGCCAGCTTCCGACAACTGGCGGAGGCCGCGGAGGTTTCCGTTCCGACCCTGCGGCACTATTTCGGTGACCGCCCGAACGTCATCACCTCGCTGCTCGAGACCTATCTGCAGGATGGGCGTCGAGGCCTCGACGCTGTGGCCGAACCGACTGGCGACCTGGAAACCTCGATCCGAGACTACGCCGCGAAACTCTTAGCGGCCATGCGCGCGCCGCGCGCCATCGGCTTGGGAGATGTCTTTGCGGTGAGCCTCGCCGAAGGGCTGGTCGATGCCCAGATCGGTCCGTCGGCACTGAAATCCATTATCGATCCATCTGTTGAAGTCTTGCGCAGACGTCTGGACGCTCACGTTCGCCGTGGCGAAATGGCGCCGACGGACACGCGCGCGGCAGCGCTTGTCCTGCTTTCCCCGCTGCTAATCTCTATCCTTCATCAGGATCACCTGGGTGGTCGTGAATGCAGTCCTGTCGACTTGGATGCAACGATTGACAGCGTCTGCGCGGCGTTTCTACGAGCATACGCCGCGCCAGCCTAGGCTTGGCGCGGCGCACCTCTCGACAGGCTGGACCGCCCGCTGGGGTTCGCGGGGGTCACACGCCGTCGAAACCTACGATTTCGGAATGAGAACCGTATCGATTACGTGGATGACGCCGTTGGTGGCCGCGATGTCAGCCTTCACGACCTTGGCGCCGTTGACGGTCACTCCGCCCTTGGTTGCGTCGATCTTTACGGTCGTGCCCTCGACCGTCTTTGCCTCGGTGACCTTCCCGGCGAGGCCCGCGCTCATCACCTTACCCGCAACCACATGATAGGTGAGGATCGAGACCAGCTTGGCCTTGTTCTCGGGCTTCAGCAGTCTCTCCACGGTCCCGGCCGGGAGTTTCGCGAAGGCCGCGTCGGTCGGAGCGAAGACGGTGAACGGGCCGGGGCCCTTCAGCGTGGGCACGAGACCCGCTGCCGAAAGCGCCGCGGCGAGGGTCTTGAATTGGCCGGCTGCAACGGCGGTGTGTATTCCTCCGGTGAGGGCCGCCTATCGCTGACGGGGCCGGGCGGCGATGCTGCACAGCTAACCACGTGGTTAGGAGCGGTGTTAGCAGCGCAGCATGACGTACTCGACATTGATGGGCCCCGAGCGCCGCCGCCGGTTCA
>JBBQLP010000058.1:0-14867 GCA_038327995.1 Caulobacterales bacterium
TCACGGCACGGTCCAACTCCTCCACCAGCCGCTCCGGCGTCATGCCCGCTCGCCATTGCTCGCGCGGTTTGAATTGAATCGCGGTCTCAAACATTTCCAGAGGTGCGGGGTCGGTGGCGGTTTCGGCGCGACCTGCCTTGCTCGCGCCTTTGCGGCCTTGCGCTTGGCGCCGCTTGGCACGTCTTGCGAAATGCCCACATGGACATCAGAAAAATCGTCTCTGTTAGGTCGTCCTGCGAACGGACCGGAGATCGGAAATCCCTCGATGCCGAACCCGAGCTTTGGATCGGGGAGCTGCCCCGCCGCAATGGCTGCGGCGCGCGCGGCCTCTATATCAGCGGCCTTGGCCCGCAGGCTTGGAGCCGTCCGCTCGCTAAGAGCGACCCGCTTATATGCCCTTTTCCCCGTGTAAATTTGGATATTCCAGCCGTTTCCGCGGCTTCACTCGCGCCTTTGGGGCTAGCAGTCTCTGGTGGTTCACGATTCAGTCTGGTTTCCCGAGAATAGGGTATTCAGCAGCGACTTTGGACGGTTTTGCGATGCGGCTAGCGCAGTCTCACGCCTACAGGAGGCTGATTGCAAACTTGGGCCTCCTCCTTGGCTTCCTTCGGCTGACCGGCCGCCTGGAAGCAGACCTTCTCAAGGTTGCCTAAGAGTGCATCTACGACCTTCGCCGCCAGCCGATTTCCCATAACCTGTCGTAAGGCGGCAGTGCTCGCCGCGACCACCCGTATTTGGCAGTCAGCCTCGGAGCGGGTGCGCTTCGCGGCGCTCCGCTGCCCAGACTTCTACGGCCCCGGAGTCGCTGGATCTTACCTGGGGACGACTGGCTTCGGCCAGACCGCCACGGGCAAGGCCGCCCTGCTGGTTTCCCCCGATACGCTCCACGACTTCGCCTATGTTCCCGATATCGCGCGAGCGGCGGTGACCCTGCTGGACGCCCCTGATGACGCATTCGGCCAAGTTTGGAACATGCCGTGCGCTCCAACGCGTACACCCCGCGAACTATTGTCGCTTGGGGCGGCAGCCATCGGCAAGCGTCCGAAAGTTATGGCCATCCCGCTCTGGATACTCCCGCTCGCCGGTTTGGTTTCGCGATTTATGAAAGAGGTGGCCGACGTCAGCTTCACCTGGACCGCCCTTATAAAGTCGACGGGAGCAAGTTCACCCGTCGCTTTGGCTTCAATCCAACCCCGTTCGAGGTCGGCGCGCCCGAGGCAGCTCGCTCATTCGCAGTGGCGGCCACCGCTTGATTACCGTAACAGCCAATCTGGTACGGACTGGTCGCCTTAAACGGCTCAGCCAGCCGCCGAGGTCAAGACAATGCCCACACCTAGGAGAGATATATGGCTGCTTACGCTCTTATAGAACTCGAAGTCACGAGTATGGATGGGATCGGTCCTTACATGGCGCAGGTGTCGGACACGGTCACGAAACATGGAGGCAAATATCTGGTTCGAGGCGGAAGCACGGAAGTCGTCGAAGGCGGGCTTAGATATCCTGCAAAGGTAGTTATAGAATTTCCCTCGATGGACGCTGCAAAGACTTGGTATTTCTCCGCTGAATATCAAGCCATTCTTCCCATTAGAAAGGCGAAGTCGAAAGGCAATTTCGTCTGGGTTGAAGGCGCTTAAGGGACGCCAACGGGCGACACCAACATCGAGCCCGATGTGGCTTAATCGATATCCACTTCCACGAAATAGCAGTCAAGCCGTGCTCTGGCCAAACCACCGACCTCCAGCCATTTTGCTGGTTCTGTCAAAGCAAATGCACCCCATGCGGCCGCGCCGCCCGGCAAGCCCTTAGACGACGCTTCGACGCTCAACCAGGCAAGTCAAACATTCCTGCGCCCAGTGCCGCCCGACGATTAAGGCAAATCCTCGCCGCCGCCGCCGCCCCCGCCTATCCGCAGCTCTGCCTTGGCCCCGTTGGGAGGGATGATTGGCTTTGTGCCCGCCGCAATCAGTTTGGCATTGAGGGCAGGAAGGTCATCGCGAAGGTGGGCGGACCATGTCCCTGACGCAGCGAGCATGGCGTCGACGATCCTCTTGACTGTGTGGGTTTGGACCTCCGTCGGGCCACGGTCGGCGCTTTCCAGGTCGGTCTCGACGCCTGCCAGTTGGGCTGAAAGGCCTGTGACCTCTTCCGTTGGCTTGGTCCAAAGCATTGCCGCTCTCACCGCGTCCGCCACTGCTGGCTTGTCAGCGGCGCGTTTGGCGAGGTCTGCCTTAACCGACTGGGCTTGGGCCAGAGTGTCGCGGCCGTCGCCAAGGGCGGCGCCGATGGCTTTGGAGAGGGTGAGCGACGCCTCCATCCCGCCCCGGTCCGGCGACGTACGGGGGTCGGGGGCTACGGTCAGGGGCTGGCTGCCCACCGCCTTGCCATCCACGATCAGCCCGACTGCGTAGGCCCCTGGGAGCGCCCAGGCCCCGCCGGGGGCGATGGGGGTGTCCTGTCCGGCAACGGCGGCGATCGCGTACTCGTAGGCAATGGTGCGGGGTCGGGTCCAACGCAGATTCCACAGCGCGCGGTGCATGCCCGCCGTTCGAGACGGGGGCTGGCCGGGCTTAACCCACGTAGACGCGAAGTAGCGGTCCGCCTCCACCTTTCCAGGAGGTTGGTCGTCGATCCGCTGCACCATAGCACCCGATGCATCCCGCACTTCCAGCGCCACGGACTTCGCGCCCGCTGGCAGCGAGTAGTCGATCACAGCGCCTGAAGGCGGATTTTCGCCTGCCGGCTCTTCCGGCGGCAGCGGCGTGTCGCGGTTGTTATTGGGCCGCACCCGCACGGCGACAGCGGGCTTTAGCAGTCGGGGAGCCTTTAGATCGAGGCCCGATTCCCGGAGCGGTGCGATGTCGTCGAGGATCCAGATGGCGCGCCCTTGGGTGGCGGCGATCAGATCACCCCCGTGGATGGCGAGGTCGCGCACCCAGGCGGTCGGGAGGTTCTGCTGCAAGCCGCTCCAGTGGGCGCCGTCATCTTGGGAGACGAAGACACCGGTCTCGGTGCCCGCAAAGATAAGCCCTGCCTTCACGGGGTCAGCCCGGACGACCGAGGCGAATTGACCGACCGGAAGCCCCGAACTTATATCACGCCAGGTTTTGCCATAGTCGCGGGTTGCCATGATGTGGGGCGCAAAATCGTCCTGACGCTGATTATCGATCACAACATAAGCGACACCATCCTCAAGGGCGGATACCTCCACCGAGGCGATCTTCGCCCAACTCGGGACGCCAGGGGGCGTGACATCGCTCCAGTGTGAGCCGTCGTCCCGTGTCATGTGCACGAGGCCAGAGTCGGTTCCCACCCACACTTCGCCAGCATGTCGGGTTGAGGTGGTGATGCTCCAGATGCCGCCGTAGCCGCAGGCCCGCGCCACGCTGACCGCCACGTCGCCGTCGCAGTCTTTTGCGCTAGGGGCCTTCCCTCCGGCTAGCTTCCCGCCAAGGTCGGGGCTTGCCACGGTCCAGGTCTGGCCTCGGTCGGTGGATTTGAACACTACCTCAGCGCCCTCATAGAGGGTGACAGGCCCGGTACGCGAGATGGCAAAGGGCGTAACCCAGACAAAATGGTGCGCAACGCTGATCTGGCGCTTGCCATAGTTGGGCTCAAGGAAGGGGGCGATATTGGCCACCTCTCCGGTGCGGTTATCATAACGGGAGAGCCGCCCGCCCAGCCCGGTGCCGTAGATGATGTTCGGGTCTTCAGGATCAGGGATCACATAGTCTCGCTCGTCCGCCCCCGCCGGTTTCCAGTCGCGGAAGTTGGGCGCGCCGTAGTCGCTGCGGCTCAGAAGTGCAGCGGTGCCCGAGTCCTGCTGACCCGAATAAATGCGGTAGGGGAACTGATTGTCCGTCGCCAGATGATAAAACTGCGCCGTGGGTTGATTAAACCAGCTGGAGAATGTCTTGCCCCCGTCCACGGTGATCGCCGCCCCCTGGTCGGAGGCGTAGGCCCAGCGGCTGGGGTCCTTCGGGTTAAGCCAGACGAAGTGGTAGTCGTCACCGCCAGGGGCCCCGTGGATGATCTCGCACTTGGCCCCGCCCTCCGCGCATCGCCTGATCGACTGGCCGACCAAATACACCACGTCGGGGTTATCTGGAGCGACGGCGATGTGACTGGCGTAGTAGCCTGTGAACGCCTGGTCGTCGTTCACTCGCGTCCAACGACCGCCCTCGTCGTCGGAACGATAAAGCCCGCCCTTATCCGCCGCAGAGACCACCGCGTAGAGGCGAAGGCCCTCGGCAGTTCGAGTTGCGGCCACGCTTACTCGGCCGAGCGGCCCCTCCGGCCAGCCCGCGCCGCCGAGCTTTTTCCAGGTTGAGCCCCCATCGTCCGAACGCCAGAGAGCCGTGCCCCTGCCCGCAATCGGCGTGAAATAGCTCTGCCAGGGGTATTGGCGCGCCTGCCAGCTTGCGGCGAACAGGGTGGTGGGCGAGCCGGGGTCGGCGACAATGTCTGCGACCCCGGTGTCATCGTCGATCTTTAGCGTTTGCGCCCAGGTCTTGCCGCCGTCGCGGCTGGCATAGAGGCCGCGCGCGGGGCTGGGTCCGAAGAAATGCCCGACGGCAGCCACCAGCACGTGGTCAGGATCCTTAGGATCAACCCAAATGCGACCGATGTGGCGGGTGTCCTTTAGACCAAGGTCGCTCCAGGTCTTGCCTCCGTCGGTGGAGCGGAACACGCCCGCGCCGCCGGCTACGTCATAGCGCGGGGTGGGCTGCCCCGTGCCCGCATAAATGATGTCGGGGTTGGAGGGAGCGATGGCCACAGCGCCTACAGGCGCGGTCGGACCCTTGTCGAAAAGGGAGGTCCAGGTGCGCCCTGCATTGTCGGTGCGCCAGACCCCGCCCCCTGCGGCGCCGATCACAAAGGTGTCGGGGCGGCTGGCGATACCATCAATCATCTCCGCCCAACCGCCCCGGAAGGGGCCGAGCAACCGCCAGTGCATCTCCGCCCAGGGTGAGGCCGACGAGGCGGGTTTTGTAGCAGGCTTGGCCGCGGTACTTCCGCCTGCCGCAACGAAGAGGGCGAGCGAAACGGAGATGACGATCAGGCGCATGGGGGGACAGACTCAGCGATTGGAGAAGACGCGCCCGATTTCTTCACCTAACCTGTGCGGACGCAAGCCCTCCCTTAGTCCCGATCATCGGCCTCTTGCGCCACAGGCGTTATGGCGCGGAGCGAGAAGCGCCAGCCCTCCAGCCGCCCGAGGGCCTTAGCCCCGCCCGCGCCGCTGGGCGCAGTCTCAGCCACGGCCACATCGATCGGCGAAACCTTGGCCTTGGTGAGGTCGCGATTGACCGCCGCAAGATCGTCTGCCGAAAAGGCGGCAAAGCGTTTCTCAAGGTCTGTGAGCTGCCCATCGAGCACCTCCAGATACTTAACCTGATAGGCGCTGGGCCGGCCCTCATAGCCGTTTATCGCGCCATAAAGCTGGTCTAGGTGTTCGCGCAGGCGCTCCTCGCCGGTGATGGCCCCGCCCTCTTTAGTCGCGACGATCTCCTTGCGCAGAACGTCGGCCTTGGCGGACAACGCCGCGAGGCTGGCCTTCAAGGCCGGATTGGCCTTGGCCGCCCGGGCGTCGGCCCCCTCCCGCACGGCGTTTATACGAGCCGTAAGCGCGCTCATGCGGTTGAAAACGCCGCCTGCCCTAATCGTGGTCTCGAACTGAACTTGACGGTCTTCGGGGCTGAAGGTGGCGCGGCGGTCCAGACCCACCAGGATCTTGTCGGTGAACACCTCAGCGCCCTTGGTGATCCGCACCGTATAGGTTCCGGGCGGCAGGCGAGGACCCTGGCTGGCGTTGAACGCCACCTGTGCGGCCGGAGGAGCCTTGGGGGCCGGGGCGCGCATGGACCAAGCCACCCTGTTGAGGCCGGGCTTCTTGCTGGCCGCGAGGGTGTCGAGCACCCCATCCGAGCCGTCCAACACCTCAACCTTCAGCTTGCCAATCAGGGCGCGGGTCGGCTGGTAGTAGGTAATGACGGCACCGTCAGTGGGATTCTCGCCCACGAATTTACCATCGCCGCCAGGCCAGCCGCCATAAGTCTGAATGCGCTGTTGAACAGGGCGGGAGGGCAAGAAGGCCAGCGGTTTCTTCAGCACCTCGGGCGTAAGCGCCCGGAGTGGTGTTACATCGTCGATAATCCAGATTCCCCGCCCATGGGTTGCCAACACCAGATCGTTGTCGCGGGGCTGGATGGCGATGTCGCGAACGGCCACGGCGGGGAAGTTTCCCCCTTTGAACGCCGACCAGTGGGCTCCCCCGTCCACCGAGACATAAAGGCCAAACTCGGTGCCGAGATAAAGGAGCCCGGGCGATTTTAGATCTTCCTTGATCACATGGGCGTAGCCACGCACGCCGGAACCCTCGCTGACGATCTGCGTCCACGTGCGGCCATAGTCGGTAGTGCGGAACACATGGGGGGTAAAGTCGCCAAAAGTATGCCGATCAAAGGTCGTGTAAGCTGTCCCTTCAGCGAACCGGCCTGCCTCGACCCATGAAACCCAGCTCGCCGTAGGCAAGCCCGGCACGTTTTTCACCACATTAGTCCAGGTCTTGCCGTCATCCTGGGTGATCTGCAGGTTGCCGTCGTCGGTTCCGGCCCAGATCAGCCCAGCCTTCACTGGGCTTTCGCTTATGGCGTAGATCGTCGTGTGCATTTCGGCGGCGGAGTTATCGACGGTGATGCCGCCCGACTCCTCCTGCCTTTGCTTCTCCGGATCGTTGGTCGTCAGGTCGGGCGATAGCCTATCCCACGTCTGGCCGTGGTCGCGGGTGCGGTAGAGATACTGGGCCCCGATATAAAGCGCGCTCTTGTCGTGCGGGCTGAGCGCCATCGGCGTATTCCAGTTGAAGCGCAGCTTTTCCAGCCTGTCCGGCTTGGGCTGGATGTCGCGCATCTCCAGGGTGTGTCGGTTGACCCGAGCGATGGAGCCCCCTTGGGTCTCGCCATAGAGATAATTCTCGGGGTCGGTGGGGTCGGGGTAGACGAAGAAGCCGTCGCCTCCCATGAAGTTTTCCCAGCGGGAGTTGGCGATCCCGCCCGGATAGGCGCTGTCGCCAACCCAGTTGGTGTTGTCCTGCAGACCCCCATAGACCTGATAGGGGTCCTTGGCGTCCACGCTCACATGATAGAATTGTGAGACGGGCAGGTTGTCGTGCCGGCTCCAACGGTTTCCCCCGTCCCAGCTGGTCCAAAGGCCCCCGTCGTCGCCGGTGATTACGTGGCTGGTGTTGGTGGGGTCGATCCAGAGCTGATGGTGGTCGCCATGGGTGCCCCCAGTGACGCTGGAGAAACTCTTGCCGCCGTCGTCGCTGGCGATCAGGCCAAGGTCGCCCTTAAACACACGGTCCGGGTTCTTAGGGTCGACCGTCAGGTTGGCGAAGTAGAATGGCCGCCAGACCATCGACTGGCTGCGGTCACGCTCTGCCCAAGTCCGGCCGCCGTCATCCGAGCGGAAGAGCGCGCTGCGCTGGCTCTCCACAAAAGCGTACACGATATTTGGGTTGGACGGGGCGATGGTGACACCGATGCGTCCCAGCGGCCCCTCGGGGAAGCCCTTGTTGGCCTTGGCGCTTTGCTGCGTCCATCTCTTGCCCCCATCATTTGAGACATAAAGTCCACTGCCAGAGGGTTTATCCGGACCATCACCGCCAGAGCGGAAGGACCAGCCCTTTCGCCGGAAATCCCAGAGCGCGGCGAACATCTTGTTTGGATTTTGCGGATCGATGGCGATCGAGGCGCAACCGGTTGATAGGTTCGCCCCTTTCAGCACCTGGGTCCAAGTCTTGCCGCCATCGTCGGTGCGGTAAAGGCCGCGATCGGCCGAATCGCTCCAGAGCCGCCCGGCGACGCAGGCGAATACGACGTCGCTATTGGTCGGATGCACCATCACCTTGGCAATACGCTCGCTGTTGGGCAGGCCCATCTTCGTCCAGGTGTCGCCCGCATCGGTTGTCTTGTAGATGCCATCTCCCACCGAGACGGAGTTGCGGGTCCAGGACTCGCCGGTGCCCACCCACCATGTGTCCTTATGGTTTGGATCGAGCGCAATGCTCCCGATAGACTGCACCGTCTCCTTGTCGAAAACAGGGGTGAAGGTCACGCCCCCATCCTTGGATTTCCAGACGCCGCCAGAGGCTGCGCCAACGATGAGTGTGGTGCGGCCGTCGGGCTCAACGCGGGCGGAGATGGCGGAGATGCGCCCGCTCATAGTGGCTGAGCCGATGTTGCGCGCGCCTAATCCCGACACAGAGGGGCCCGACAAGAGGGGTGTCGGCGCGGCGGTCGACTGTGCGGCGTTGGCGGTTAGGGCCGTGAGACTGCCCGACAGGAGAAGGACGGCTGCAAGGTTGGTACGGGTCATGGTTTCCCCCCGGGTCATCAGCTGGTCGCGGGCTTTGCAGCCGGCGTTCCAGAGGCTGGTTGGGTGAATTGGGCCGCGTCGATGGGAGCGTTAACTTCCACCTTGGTTAAGACGATGTGCTGGCGCTGGCTGGAACCCTTTGGACCGCTGTCCTGCTCGAAGGGGAAATAGACCCCGGCCACCTTTTCATAGTCGCCAAAGTCGGTCTCGGTGACGTTCTCAACACCTCGCTGGATGCTTCGGGTTGTGACGCGTACCGCAAGCCAGAGATCCGGATCGATATACCAAGTCTGGGTATCGCCGTTCTTCAGATCGACGCGGAACGCGTGGGCAGGGGCGCCGTCCACATCCTCAAGGCCGCGATAGGTGACCGTTGCACCCTTCGCCTTGTAGTTGATCAGCGGCCCCTCGAAATCGGCTTCTTCCTGCAGGCTTTTTACATCGTCGGCAGAGAGTCTTTCCGGGTCCTTGCGTCCGCCGAAGGGCTGAATTTGCCACCCCGCTGTGCCGTCATAGCTTTGTACGATGGTCAGGCCCTGCAGCGTGATGTTAATCCGCGCCTGACCCGGCCGGGCAATGGTCTCGGCATACGCGAGGTCGGAATCGAACCCCGGTGGTCGGAACGTACCAGTCGTGCTGATGGTCTTGATGCTGCTAAGAGCCCCGCCCCCGCCCCGGGCGGCGACATGGCGCGCGATCATCTCGTCGACGGTTTCGGCGCGGGCAGCGGCTAACCCCATCGCCAGCGGTGCAGCAAACGCGGCGACTAGCAGAACAGAACGGTATTTCATCCCAGGATACCCCCTCATTTCGTCAGAAGCTCATATCAAGGCCCACCATGATCTTGCGACCCGGTAGGCGGTAGAAGGACTGATCGCCAAACTCGCTGGAAGAGGCGGCGTCGCGCCGGTCAGACAGATTCGTACCCTGCACCGTGACCCGATAGGCGTCTATGCGATAGGAAAGACTGGTGTCCAACGTGGCGTATGCGGGCGTTTTGACCTCGTTCTGCAGATCAAGGAATCGTCGGTTCGACCAATTGAACACGAGGCTGCCACCTAGCCCTTGCGGCGGGGCATAGACCATTCCCACCGCCGCCAGAACTTTTGGCGAGAGGGTCAGGTTGTTGCCACTCACATCGAAGGTCGCCCCGCCCAGGTCGGTGATAAAACTTGTGAATACCGCGTCGTGCACGCTGCCGCTTAGGTAAAGATCAAGGTTGCGGCTTGCGTGGTATCGCGCCGCCGCCTCCACTCCGCGTAGGCGCTCGGCTCCTGCATTCTCCAGCACCGGAGCGCCCACGGCATTGGTGGTGGCGACCACCAAATTTTTGAAGTCCATCTGGAATGCTGCGACCTCGTAGGATAGCCGCCCGCCAAGGCCTCCGCCCTTGACCCCGAACTCATAGCTAGCGGCACGTTCGGACTTCAGCACGTCGGGCCTAAAGTCAGGGCCAAAGTCGATGGCCCCCGGCTGACCGGTATTGCGGTAGTCGGCAAAGAGGATGGCTTTGTCCGCCCCGCTCGACCAGAACCGCCAGCTTGCCCCAATCTGGCCTGTGAGACGCACGCCCCCGCGCCGTGCGCTTTCACCCTCGTCGGCGCCCGGATTGGCGGTGTCGATGTGGGTGGAATGCTTGCGCTCCGCAGTCTCGTTCAGGTGCAGGCCCGCCACAACGCTGAACGGCCCCTGCGGCGACCAGTCATATTGCAGATACTGGCCGGTGAAGAGGCGGCTGTCGCGCAGACCATTGGTCTCGTCCACGGCCAGGGTGGTGGTCGCCGGCGCACGGGTGCGACCATTCAAGGGCACATAGTAATCGCCATTGCGGCTGACTTGCTGGCCGAGGCCATACAGCGCATCTGCTCCCGCCAGCAACGTGCCCCCGAACGGTCCGTCAAAGGCCAGATGCGTGTCGGAATAAAAATCAAGGATGCGCCGGTGCTCGTTCTGATAGTCGGCATTGGCCGCGCCCGTATCCGTCAGGGACGCGCGCAGGAAGCCCCGCACATCGCGGATTTGGGTATAGGCCAGCGACGCCGCGCTCGACCAAATGCCAAGCGGCGTGGGCTGGTCGTAAGCGAGGGTGCCATGCATTCGGTCCTGGTTCAGTCGCCCGTCTGCCGGGTTGAAGTTGCCATCTAGTGCCGTTGCGTGCGTCAGGCCGGCTCCGTCCTCGCGCACTGTGGGGCTTTGAGGGTGGTCACGGCGGATGGTTGCGTCGAGATCAAACCGCAAGGTGCCCCCAGCCAACGGCCCGGCCAGACGGTAGAGGCTTCTGACGTCCCGCACCCGGGCAAACCGGTCGTCGAACCTCTGGTCCTCAACGCTTAACGACACCGATTGCTTGAAATCCCCCAGCGGCGTCAGGTTCAGTGCGCCTGACCCTGCATAGGAGCCATGCTCCCCCGCCGAGACGGACACGTGCTGCTTGGCCTCCCCCGCAGGGCTGTGGACGAGTTGGATCACCCCCACGAAAGCCGTCTGGCCAAAGGGCACAGGGGCCGCACCCTTCAACACCTCCACATGGTCGAGGTTGTTGAAGTCAAGGCTGTCGATGGCCGGGTTGAACGCCCCGCCCCACGGCACCCCGTCCACCACAAGCAGAAATGCGTCGAACTCGTGCAGGCCCCAGAACGAGGGCACAGCGCTGGCCGGGCCAGCATCGCCCCCCGGAGGCGCCTCGACTCCTGAGACGAGGCTAACCGCGCGCCGCAGATCCCCCGCACCCCTTGCGTCAAGGACGTCGCGGTCAATGCGGGTAATCATGGCAGGCAGGCGCTCCGCCGCGACCGGCAGGCGCGTGGCGGTGACCACCACCTCTGGTTTGATCGCCGTGGTCGTCTCCGCCAGCGCTGGCCCCGCCGCAAGCATTCCCGCCCCGACAAGCCACCCAAACAACCCCCGCATCCCGTTCCCTCGTGCAGTCGCGCGCAGTCTGTCAGACGCCGCGCGCCTTGCCGAGTTGATCTTCGGTAATGTGACCGATGCGATGGTTCCAGTGGGCGCTGTCAAAGCAAACAAGTAAATCTGTCTTGGCGCGGTTTCAGCCGAGGATGCCTACAAAAAAATCCTGTTTTGAATCAATTTCTGGTCCGTTGCGGGCGCACCAAAAACGCCCGGTATGGGTAAGTCTAAAATTTGCGTTGACCAGAGCCGCATGCCTGTTGCGGCGCTTCTGGACAAGCATATCCAGGAGGCCGCCACGCTTTGAGAGCCCCGTGAAGGATCCCCGCCGTTGCCAGAGATACACGGCGATTTTGCGTAAGCGCCAAAGCAGAAGAAATGGTGTCGGATCGTCGTGAACACGTGTCCATTCAGGCGTTGTGACCGTGTTGAACGGACCCTGCGCGGGTTAAAGTTGGCGCAGCCAGACCAGGTTATCGAAGCTTCCCGCAGGCTGCCCGACAGAGCGACGATTTCAATTGCGATCATCTGCCAAGACCGATCAGCCCTGCGTGTTCAATCGGGCGCGGTCCCGGTGCATTCCAGTGGAACCGCCGCCGCGCTCCGGTGATTTCCACGTGGTTCACCGAGGCTTCGCGCCGCCGCATCAGGCCATTTCTGGCGAATTCCCACTGTTCATTGCCGTAGCCACGATACCACTGCGCGTCGGTCAGATACTCGTATTGGAATCGCACGGCGATCCGGTTGTCGGTGAAGGCCCAGAGATCCTTAATGAGGCGATACTCAGTCTCGCGGCGCCACTTGTCGGTTAACAGGGCGACGATAGCCGTCCGGCCGGTAAGGAACTGGTCGCGGTTCCGCCATTCGCTATCGACGGTATAGGCCAGCGCGACCCGGCCCGGATCGCGGCTGTTCCAAGCATCTTCCGCCGCTCGCACCTTCTGCAATGCCCCTTCCCTAGTGAAAGGCGGCAATGGTGCGCGCGCGATTTCGATTTCGATCATGGCTCAGCATCCTGGTTGATGAGCGCAGCTCGCAGCGCGTCATTCTCGGCTTCAAGCGCAGCGAGGCGCGCGGCCAGTGGTGCGCTGGCGGCGGTGATCTCGTTCTCGCTGTAGCGAGGCGTGATGTGTTGCGGGCAGTTCCAGTCGAACGCTTCGAGATGGAGCAGGAAGGCGCGCTCTGGGACGCCGCGATGTTCGGGGCGTGCCAGCCGGGCGGCAAGTCCAGGATCGGCGGCGAGGTCGCGCGGCTCTAATCGCGCATAAAGTTTGAGTCGACGGCGATGGGGATAGTCCATCAGGATCAACGCTACGCGATCATTGGCCGAGGTGTTGCCGAGGCTGATATATTGCCGGTTGCCCCGGTAGTCGGCGAAAGCGAGCATATTGTCGTCGAGCAGGGTGAGGAAACCCGGCGGGCCGCCGCGGTGCTGGACGTAGGGCCAACCGGTTTCCGATACGCTCGCCATGTAGAAGCTGTCGCGCGCGGCGATGAACTCGGCCTCGGCAGCGCCGAAGTGATCGGTGCGCTTGGTGGCTATCTTGTCATTGAGCCCGGCGCTGCAGTTGGCGGCCTGCGCCGCACGCACAGACGGCGTCGTCGCGATATCGAGGAAGTTATACGTCATGACCACGCTCCCGTGCGTTGCCGCCGGCGGGGGGCATGAGGCTCCGCCGGCGGAACCAATTCATGTGGCCTGTACGGCCAGCACTATGGGGAAATCGATATCGGTCTCGGCGACATTGTTGATGTAGTTCGTGAGCACATTGAGCGCGACGCTCGCGACGATCTCGATCACCTGGGCCTCGCTGAAGCCAGCGAGGCGAATTGCTGCGAGATCGGCATCGCTGACGCGGCCGCGGGCATCAAGCACCTTGCGCGCAAAAATCAGCGCGGCATCGGCCTTTGCATCGCCCGAGTGGCCAGCGCGGTTGAGCGCGATCTCGGCGTCGTCGATCTTGGCGAGATTGAGCCCGAGATAGGCGTGCGCCGAGAGGCAATAATCGCAACCATTTGCCTGGGCGACAGCGAGCGCAATCCGCTCGCGGGTTTTGGCATCGAGCGTACGTCCAAGGGCGCCGTTGAGGCCAAGATATCCCTCGAGTGCGGCCGGGCTGGATCCGACCAGGCGGAACAGATTGGGGACGACGCCGAGCTGCTTTTCGACTGCGTTGAGAAACGGTTGCGACTTCGCGGGCGCATCTTCGCGGGCAGGGATGGTCAGGCGAGACATGGGAGTGCTCCGGTGCTGGCCGCCAAATGCGGCCTGCCCAATAGAGATGGACCCAATCTCCAACTGTGATAATCCAATTAAAGTGCACTTCACTCCTGCATAATTCGGGATAATAATGGGTCAGTTCGAAGTGATACGCACCTTTGTTGCGGTTGCCGACAAAGGCAGCTTCGTCGAGGCAGCGCGGCGGCAGCGGGTGTCACCCACTGCGGCAAGCCGGTCGGTCGCCATGCTTGAAAAGACTCTGGGCGCCACACTTCTGAGCCGGACGACGCGCTCGGTCAGGTTGACCGAGGCTGGCGCGCTCTATCTCGAGCGCTGTCGCGCCATCCTGGCCGATCTGGACGATGCAGCTCTGGCGCTGCGCGGCGATGGCGCGACACCCGGCGGGACTTTGGTGATCACTGCGCCGGTCACTTTTGGCACGCTCCACATTCTGCCAATAGTGACGGGGCTTCTACGAGACTTTCCCGCGCTAAAGGTCGAACTGACCCTCGTCGACCGGGTTGTACGCCTGGTCGACGAGGGCGTGGATATCGCGGTGCGGATCGGGGACCTGTCCGACAGTTCGCTCCATGCGCTGAGAATTGCCGAGGTGGGGCGAATCCTAGTGGCCAGCCCGGCCTACCTTGCGAAATATGGAACACCGGCGAACGTGGCGACGCTGCACCAGCATGCCCTGATCTCGTTCACTGAACTTGAGCGCGCCCATGAATGGCGCTTTGGCCCCGCTGGAAAACCCGCGATCAAGATAGAACCTCGCCTGATTGTGAACACGGCCGACGCCGCTATCGCTGCCGCAGCGGCCGACGCAGGCATTGCCCGCGTGCTATCCTATCAGGCGCTCGCAACTATCACTAAGGGCCTCGTCGCAACGCTACTTGATGAACACGCACCGCCTCCTGTACCGGTGCACCTGGTCTACCAGGCAAACCGACGAGCCTCGATTAATGTCGGGGCTTTCATAAAGGCCGCCAGAATTTACTTTGCTGAACTCGATCTGATGGTTCCAGCCGGCACGGTCAAACCAAATGCACCTTGACCTCCTATGAGCCTCTGGCTAGCTTTTAGTTGTCTTCCAGCGCCGCCTCGCCGTCCTAAGTTTGCCTGTATTTTCTTAACTAGTGGTCTAAATCCGACGATTGAGTCCCGGTGGGGATTCCCTTGGTCTTGAGGCAGTGCGAGTCTGGGGGATGCGAACAGGCATCTGCATTGACGTAAGCGCTGCCAACCGGGTCCGGCTGGACGCCATAGTAGCGGATCGTAACAGCCCCCAGAAGCACGTGTGGCGCGCACGGATCGTGCTCCTGACCGCGGCCGGCGCGGGCACGTCCGAGATCATGCGGAC
>JBBQLP010000059.1:0-14049 GCA_038327995.1 Caulobacterales bacterium
GGATCAGGTGTTGAACAGGAAGTGCATCACGTCGCCATCCTTGACGAGATAAGTCTTGCCCTCGGCGCGGAGTTTGCCAGCGTCGCGGGCGCCCGCCTCGCCGTTCAGCCGCACGTAGTCATCGTAGGCGATGGTCTCTGCGCGGATGAAGCCCTTTTCGAAGTCGGTGTGGATCACCCCCGCCGCCTGAGGGGCGGTGGAGCCGACGTCGATGGTCCAGGCGCGGGCCTCCTTTGGCCCGACGGTGAAATAGGTTTGCAGGCCCAAAAGCGCATAGGCCTCGCGGATCATGCGGTTCAGGCCCGGCTCTTCGAGGCCGATGGCTTCGAGGAAATCGGCGCGCTCCTCGCGGGGCAGAAGAGCGATCTCGCTCTCGATCTTGGCCGAGATGGCGACCGACTTTGCCCCGTCTTGGGTGGCGCGCTCGGAGACCAGTTTCGACAAGGCGTTGCCCTCGGCGGCGGCATCCTCGTCCACGTTGCAGACATAGAGAGCGGGCAGCGCGGTGAGGAGTTGAAGCATATGCCACGCTTTCTCATCCTCCTTGGATACCTTTGGAAAGGCGGCGCGCGCCGGGCGGCCAGCGCTGAGCTGGTCGAAGGCGAGTTTGGCGAGCGACAGGGTGAGGGCGCTTTCTTTGTCGCCCCCGGTCTTGGCGCGCTTTTCGAGGTTGGGGATGCGCTTTTCCAGGCTTTCGAGGTCGGCCAGCATCAGTTCCGTCTCAATGATCTCCAGATCGGCCAGGGGATCGACACGGCCCTCCACGTGGGTCACGTCCCTGTCCTCGAAACAGCGTGCGACGAACGCGACGGCGTCGCAGTCGCGGATGGTGGCCAGGAACTGGTTGCCCAGCCCTTCGCCCTTGGACGCGCCGCGCACCAGCCCTGCCACGTCGACGAAGTTAATCCGTGCGGGGATGATCTCCTTGGAGCCAGCGATCTTGGCCAGCGCCTCCAACCGGTCCTCCGGCACCGGCACGTCGCCGACGTTGGGCTCGATGGTGCAGAAGGGGTAGTTGGCGGCCTGGGCGGCGGCGGTCTGGGTCAGGGCGTTGAACAGGGTCGACTTGCCGACGTTGGGCAAGCCGACGATTGCAACTTTCAGGGCCATTCTTGTCTCAAACTGGGAGGAGGACGCGCCGCGCCGAAAAGGTTGCGCCCCTATAACCCACTGAACGCCCGGCGGGGAGGCCCCTCACCCGACCGTCTTGCGAGGGGGAGGTGGATTATTCCCGCCCCTCCGCCCTCGGGTCCAGCTTCTCCGCAGGGGCAAGACGCATGACCTCGGCCTGGTATTTCTCGTCCTCCCCGACGGCCAGTAGCGGCATCGCCTCGGCGACAGCTTTACGGAGAGCCTCGGTCCAGTCGCGGTCGACCTTGTGGAAGTCCGACAGCACGTGGCCCATCACCCGATCCTTGTGGCCGGGGTGGCCGACGCCGAGGCGCGCCCGGCGGAAATAGGGACCGATGGCGGCGGTGATCGAGCGGATGCCGTTGTTGCCCGCAGCGCCGCCGCCCGCCTTCATGCGAAACCGGCCCGGGGCGAGATCGATCTCGTCATAAAAGACCACTACGTCGGTGGTCTCGGCCTTGATGAAGTTCATCGCCTCGGCGACCGCCCGTCCACTCTCGTTGTAGTAGGTCTGAGGCTTGAGCAGGAGCGCACGCACCGACCCTTCGGGAGTTTCGATGGACCCCTCGCGCGCCAGGCTGGCGAAGCGCTTTCGCTCAGGCCCGAACGACCAGCGGCTGGCGATCACATCGACGGTCTGGAAGCCGAAGTTGTGGCGTGTGCCCTGATATTTGGCGTCGGGATTGCCGAGACCGACCAGGATCAGCATGGCGCGTCGTCGTCCTTACAGGGTCCAGGCAAGCAAAAGGCCCCGCGGAGGCGGGGCCTGAGCGGTAGCATAGCCTGGACGATCAGGCTTCGGTTTCGGTTTCTTCGGCAGCGGCTTCCGCTGCAGCTTCTTCGGTCGCAACCGCTTCAGCTTCGGCGTGAGCGTCAGCGGAAACTGCAGCGTCAGCGGCTGCGTCTTCGGACGCTTGGGCCGAGGTGCCAGCCACGGTGGCGACAACCACATCGCCCGCCGCGACAGCGCGCGCGCCTTTGGGCAGCTTCAGGTCGGATATATGAATGGCCTTGCCGATGTCGAAACCGGTCAGGTCGACCACGATCTCTTCGGGGATATGGTCGGCGGCGACCATGATCTCGACCTCGTGGAAGGCGATGTTCATCGTCCCACCGCGCTTGATGCCAGGCGAGAGGTCGTGGTTCTTAAAGTGAACCTGGATGCCGATCTTGATTTCGGCGTGCTCGTCAACGCGAAACAGGTCGAAGTGCATCGGCACGTCGGTCACCGGATGGAACTGGATGTCGCGAGCGATGACTGGCTGGGTCTCGTCGCCATATTTCAGGGTTACGAGGTGGCCGAGCAGCTTACCGGTGTAGAGCGATTTCCTGAACGCATTCATGTCCACAGCGATGGGCACGGGCTGCTTGTCGCCGCCGTAGAGCACGCCCGGAAGCTTGCCATTGCGGCGCACTTCGCGCGCGCCGCCGGTGCCAGTGCGCTCGCGCACTTCAACATTCAGGACGATCTCGGCCATTTCCAGCGCCTTAACAAACGAAACCGCCGCGCTTCGCCTCCGGGAGGGAAGCCTGCGCGGCGAGGATAGGGGTTCATGCTCCCGCCGGGGCAGGTGCGAAATTGAGCGGCGTGCTTACACGTTTCCTCCGCCGGGTGCAACGTCCGGCGCAGCGGTGAAGTTCGCTGCAATCAGCGGGCTTCGGCCACCGTGGCGGCTCCGGCGGCTGGCGCAAGGCTGGCGGTCGGGGCGTGGGTCTGCACGGGTTGCGGCTGACCCGCTGCCTTGGTGATGCACTGGCCAGTATCGATCAGCACGTGCTGGCCGAGACAGAAGATGTCTTCGTACCACGGCTTGGCCACCGCCAGACACTGGTTGAGATTGAGCTTCGACATATTCAGGCAGAAGCCGCTGCTGGATTCGTTCAGAAGGCCCTGCACCTGCGCATCGTTTTCGTCACCCGCTTCGCCCAGCGCCGCTAGGGCTGCTATGGCCAGACCACGGGTCACGACCGCCGTGTAAGGAGGCGCGGAAGCCGCCCCCGACACCAGAAGCGAACGTGAGGCTACGCTGGCGTCCGATCCGTGAATGGCGGCATCCTTAAGCTCGTCCACATCGCGGGCTTCGGGGGTCATGGGCGCGTGGGAGACGGTCTTGGCGCTGGCGAGGCGGCCTTCGGGATCGGTGACGAAACCCTTCGACCAGGCCTGATGCTGCACGTCGTAGGCCGACTGCTTCACCAACTCCCCCACGCCGCGCACTTTTGCGCCCTGAGCATTGAGGCTGGCGATAATCAGACCCGCGGCGGCGGGGGCGCCCGGCAGCACCGAGGCGTAGTTGGGATCAGCGATCAGACGCTGGGCCAGGTCGCGCCGCTGGGCAGGGTCAACCGCGAAGGTGCGAACGCTGGCCACGTAGCCCGGCTCCTGCAGGGCGACGACGGCGGCGTAGGCGATGGCGCCCCGCGAAAGCTGTTGCGGCTCATAGCCTTCCGCCTGGGAAAGGGTCTGTTCGATCTGGGGACCGCTCTTGAAGACGGGCGACAACTGGCTGGCGCGCGCCATGTAGAGTCGGAACTCCGAGGCGTTTTCGACCACCCGGCTCGACAGGGCCACTGGCGGCGGCGCGGGCGCGTTGCGCGGTATGGGAACAGGCGCCAGGGCCACGGGCGCCGGAGTGGCGCAGGCGGCAAGGGCGGCACCGGACAAGATAGCCACGGCGGCGATCTTCATCGCATTGAAAGGGGCGTGGGGACGGGTCATTAGCTCGCGCTCCTGGCGCTGAAAAAGCAAAGCTTTACAAAAGACTGTGACGGCACTCTGACGGCAGATCGTTAATCATCGCTTGCGATGGCTGCGCAACCGGATTCAATCGAACAGCTTAGAGACGGACTCCTCGTTGGCGATACGGCGTATCGCCTCACCGATCAGTGGGGCCACCGAAACCTGGCGGATCTTGGCGCAGGCGCGCACGGGATCGGAAGCCTCAATGGTGTCCGTCACCACCAGTTCCGACAGCACGCTCTTGTTCACCCGCTCGAACGCGGGGCCGGAAAGGACCCCGTGACTGACGTAGGCGGAAACGCTCTCTGCGCCCTGATCCGCCAGAGCCTTGGCGGCGTTGCACAGGGTCCCCGCCGAATCCACGATGTCATCAAACATGATGCAGCGGCGTCCGCGCACGTCGCCGATGATGTTCATCACCTCGCTCTCGCCGGGGGCCGAACGGCGCTTGTCGACGATGGCGAGGTCGGCGTTCAGCCGATTGGCCAGCGCCCGCGCGCGCACCACCCCGCCCACGTCGGGGGAAACGATCATCAACTCGTGCGTCGCGCCGTAGCGCGCGCGGATATCCTGCGCCAGCAGCGGCACGGGCAAAAGGTTGTCGGTCGGGATGTCGAAGAAGCCCTGAATCTGCCCCGCGTGCAGGTCCAGCGTCAACACCCGGTCGGCGCCCGCACGGGTAATCAGGTTGGCGACCAGCTTGGCCGATATGGGCGTGCGCCCTCCGGTCTTCCGATCCTGCCGGGCGTAACCGAAATAGGGCATCACCGCCGTGATCCGCTTGGCCGAGGCCCGCTGCAGGGCGTCGCAGCAGATCAGCAACTCCATCAGATTGTCGTTGGCGGGATATGAGGTGGACTGGATGACAAACACATCCTCGCCACGCACGTTCTCCTCGATCACCACGAAGACTTCGTTATCGGCGAAGCGGCGCACCTGCGCCTTGGTCAGGGGCGTGTCGAGATAGTCGCCGATGGCGCTCGCCAGGGTCTTGTTGGAGTTGCCGGCCAGGAGCTTCATAGACGGCGTCCTCACGCGATGTAGCGGTCGGCGTGCTTCTAGGCGCCCGAGCGCCCGGCGGCAACCGCTTTAATGGGCCTCGTGCTCGTCCTTTCTGCTGTGCATCCGCAGGGTCTGCAGCGCCACCACGACGCTGAGCAGATTGGCGGCGATCTCCAGCCCGAGTTTCGCCTGCTTGACATAGTTGACGTAGGCCGAGCCCGAATGGAGCACCAGAACCAAGGCGGCCGAGATGATCTGGGCGGGCAGCTTGAACAGCGCCTCGAAGGCCCCGACCACCGAATCGTAGATGGCGGAGCTCCCGGCGAGCTGCTGCCCGGTCAGCCAGGCGTAGAGAGTAAAGGCGAGCAGGGGGGGCGAGAGCAGCAGCACATAGACCACCATGGCGCCCAACCACAGCATCGCCTCACTCATCCTGCCCGTCACCAGAAGTCCTACAGCACGGATCGCGAAATATATCTCCAGGATGGCGATGGAGAAGATCACCAGCGCCAGCAGCACATCGACCACCGAGGAAAGCGGCACCCGAAGCACCAGATTCGCCCCTACCGCCGCTATGCTGGCCGCCGCCAACGCCAGAAGCCATGCTCGCCCAAACGAGGTCAGGGCTGAGATCGATCCCGCCGATTGCGCCATAGACAGTCCCCCAAAGCTGTTCCCGTTAACCACTATGGCCGAAATCGGACGCGATGGAACAGTGGTCGCGCGGAGGGCGAAGCGGGAAGCGAGAGGGGGCGCAAGCCTGCGGTCATGGGCACGGGCGTGCATCATCGCCGCGCCCCTTGCACCAGCGCTTGACCCACCCCCGCACGGTGGTCCAAATCGGCTCATGGGGAAGCGTAAGACAATGGGTTTCTGGGCGCGGGTCGGTCGCGAACTAAGGTTCGTGAAGGGCCTGTCGCGCACGCTTGGGCGGATCAAGGGGATCAAGGGGATCGAGGGCGATTCGGAGGAGTTGATCTGCGACGATATCGAAGGGGCGGTGGACAAGTTCCCGCAACGCACCGCCTTCATTTTCGAGGGCAAGTCGCTCACCTACGCTCAGTTCGACGCCCTGGCCAACCGCTACGCCCACTGGGCTTCGGGGCGGGGGATAAAGCGCGGCGACACCATCGCTCTCTTCATGCCCAATCGGCTGGAATACGTGGCCATCTGGTACGGGATGTCCAAGGTCGGCATCGCCACGGCCCTTATCAACAACAATCTGACCGGGCCCGCGCTGGCGCACTGCCTGAAGATTTCTGGCGCCGCGCACCTGATCGCCGATGCAGAGACCGCGCCGGAGTTTGAACTGGTGCGCGATCAGATCGGTCGTTCGATGATGGAATGGATTGTCGGCGGCTCTGCGATCAAGGCTGACCGCGATCTCGACCGGACCCTGAAGGGCGTTTCCTCCCTGCGGCCGACCCGGGCGACGGCCCGCTACAATATCACCGCCAAGGATACGGCGCTGTTCATCTACACCTCAGGCACCACGGGCCTGCCCAAGGCCGCGCGTATCCCACACACGCGGGCGCAGGCCTATATGCGCGGGTTCGCCGGATCGACGGGGGCGGGACGGGACGACCGGATCTATTGCGCCCTGCCCCTCTATCACGCCACGGGCGGGCTCTGCGCCGTTGGCGCTGCGCTCCTGAACGGCGGTTCGGTGGTGGTCAAGCGCAAGTTCTCCGCCAGTCAGTTCTGGAGCGACATCGCCGATCAGGGCTGCACCATGTTCGTCTACATCGGTGAGTTATGCCGCTATCTGGTCAACCAGCCGCAGAGCGAGATCGAGCGCACGCCAGTGAAGCTGGCCTTCGGCAACGGCCTGCGCCAGGACGTGTGGGAGCGAATGAACGACCGCTTCCGCATAGGTGAGGTGCTGGAGTTCTATGGCTCAACCGAGGGCAACGTCAGCCTGTTCAACTATGACGGCAAGGTGGGCGCGGTGGGCCGCATCCCCAAATACCTCGCCGGACGCTTCAACGTGAAGCTGGTGCGCTTCGACGTGGAGACCGAGCAGCCCGAACGCGATGGGCGCGGTTTCTGCATTCCCTGTCGTCCGGGCGAGGCGGGGGAGGCCCTCGGCCAGATCGGAACCGACACTCGCTCCAACTTTACCGGATACGCCGACAAAGCCGCCACCGAGAAGAAGGTGCTGCGCGACGTCTTCGTAAAGGGCGACGCCTGGTTCCGCACCGGCGACCTGATGAAACAGGATGGCGAAGGTTATTTCTACTTCGTCGACCGCATCGGCGACACCTTCAGATGGAAGGGCGAGAACGTCTCCACCGGCGAGGTGTCCGAGCGATTGAGCGAGGTCGAGGGCGTGAAGGAGGCCAATGTCTATGGCGTGGAGGTTCCAGGCGCCGATGGCCGCGCCGGCATGGCGGCCCTCGTCACCGGAACGGGCTTCAGTCTCGATGTTCTTTCCACGCATATCGCGGCCTCACTGCCGCCTTACGCCCAGCCGGTCTTCCTGCGCCTGCAGCCGGAGATCGAAACCACGGGCACCTTCAAATATCGCAAGATGGACCTGATCGAGCAGGGTTTCGATCCTGCCAAGGTTGGGGGTGAGCCGCTCTATTTCCGCCAGGACGGGGTCTACACGCCTATCGATGCGGCACTCTACGCGCGCATCTGCGCGGGCGAGTTCCGGTTTTAGTGAGGCGTCGTCCTCTCCTTCCCCCTCTTACGGGGGAGGGAATCAGCGATACGTTCGGCTCCCCTAAGGCGGACCCATGTCGGATCAACTTCCAAATCCCCAATCCCCCGACCCCTACGAAGGTGTCCGCTGGGACCTGTCGGACGCCATGACCTACGGCGGGTATCTCGGCTTGCCGAAGCTGCTGGACGCCCAGCACCCTCAGTCGGAGGAGCACGACGAGCTTCTGTTCATCGTCATCCACCAGGCCAGCGAACTCTGGATGAAGTTGTGTCTGCACGAATTGCGCGCCGCCGTGACCCACATCCGTGCCGATGACCTGAAGCCCGCGTTCAAGATGCTGAGTCGGGTAGGGCGCATCCAGACCGCCATGATCCAGTCGTGGGAAATCCTCGCCACCATGACGCCTGCCGACTATGGGCGGTTTCGCGACGCCTTGGGGTCGAGTTCAGGCTTCCAGTCTTGGCAGTATCGCCAGATCGAGTTCCTGCTCGGGGCGAAGGACGCGCGCGCCATCGAGGTGCACCGATGCGATCCAGAAATCGCTGCGGCGCTCGATGTCGCGCTGACCGAACCTAGTCTCTATGACGAAAGCTTGCGCCTCCTCGCCCGGCGCGGCTTCGCCATCCCCGAGAACCATCTGCGGCGCGACTTTCGGGAGCCTTACGTGGCGAACTCTGAGGTCGAGGCGGCGTGGGCGGCAATCTACCGCAACGTGGATCAGTACTGGGACCTCTATGAGCTGGCCGAAAAGCTGGTCGATGTGGAATACCGCCTGCAACAGTGGCGCTTCTCGCACATGAAGACGGTGGAGCGGATCATCGGCTTCAAGCGCGGCACGGGCGGCTCGGCGGGGGTGAGCTATCTGGTCAAGGCGCTGGAACGCAGCTTCTTTCCCGAACTTCTCAGCCTGAGGACGGTGCTTTGACCGCTATCCGCGCCGATTGCGAAGCTTTGGACGCGGCGGACGCCCTCGCCTTGTTCCGCGAACGGTTCGACCTGCCTTCGGGGGTGATCTATCTCGACGGCAACTCCCTCGGCGCCTTGCCCAAAGCCACGGCGCTGCGCCTTTCAGAGGTGGTGCAACAGGAGTGGGGACGTGGGCTGATCCGAAGCTGGAACACCTCCGGCTGGATTGAGGCGCCGCAGCGCTTAGGCGCCAAGCTCGCCGGGCTGATCGGCGCGAAGCCGTCCGAAGTGGTGGTGGCGGACTCCACCTCGGTGAACCTGTTCAAACTGGTGGCCGGTGCGGCGTCGCTGCGCCCGGAGCGGCGGATCATCCTGACCGAGCCCGGCAACTTTCCCACCGACCTCTATATCCTGCAGGGTCTGAAGGCGCTGCTTGGTGAGCGGATCGAACTGCGGATGGTTTCCGCTGAGGAGTTGCCGGCGGCCATCACCGAAGAGGTTGCGACCGTCGTCCTGACCCATGTTCACTACAAGTCCAGCCTCCGCTGGCCGATGGCGACCATCACCCGGTTGGCGCACGACGCCGGGGCGCTGATGCTGTGGGACCTTAGCCATAGTGCTGGGGCTCTGGCCGTGGACCTGAATAGTTGCGGCGCCGACCTCGCCATCGGCTGCGGCTACAAATACCTGAACGGCGGGCCGGGCGCGCCCAGTTTCCTGTTCGTGGCCGAGCGCCACCAGGCGGCGATCCAATCTCCTCTGACCGGCTGGATGGGTCACGCCAAACCCTTCGCTTTCGACGACGCCTATGCGCCTGCGCCCGACATTCGCGCGCAGCTCTGCGGCACTCCGGCCATCCTCGCCATGGCGGCGTTGGAGGTGGGCGTTGACCTGATGATGGAAGTCGACATGGCGGCGGTGGAAACCAAAGGGCTCGCGCTCGGCGACCTTTTCATCCGTCTGCTGGAGGCCCGCTGCCCGACGCTTTCCCTGGCCAGTCCGCGCGAGGCTGCGGCGCGGGGCTCGCACGTCTCCTTCACCCACACAGACGGTTATCCGATCATGCAGGCCCTGATCGAGCGGGGCGTGATCGGCGATTTCCGCGCGCCAGACATACTGCGTTTCGGTTTCACCCCGCTCTATACCCGCTTCGTCGATGTTTGGGACGCGGTGGAGGTGTTGCGGGAGGTGCTGGAGAGCGGAGCTTATCGAGAGAAGCGCCACTCGCGAGTGGCGGCGGTGACTTAGCGGGTTTGCAGGGACCGCAAACACCGCCGTCCGATCCCGACTCCTAGCGTCAGCAGCAGCACGGCGCCCAATCCGCCCGCCAAGGCGTCCGGCCACGTCCAGCCTATCAGCTTGCCGATGCCAAGTCCCGCCATCGCCAGCAGCGCCACCCCTGCGTCTCCGAGAATGTGCCAGTAGACCGCCTTGAAGTTCAGGTCCGCGCCCTTGCCCGCATGAGGACGCAGCAGCAGGACACAAACGATGTTGACCCCCAGTCCGAACGCCGCCAGCGCAATAGCGGGGAAGAACTCAGCGTGTTTGTGCAAGGCTATCTGGCGCGCACTCTCGAAGATCAGAAGGGTCGCCAACGCCAGCAACAGACCTGCATTGATCAAGCCAGCCTGATTGCGAATCCGCAGGGCGCCCGGCACATCGCTCAGACCTTCGCGGCGACGGGCGATGACGTAAGCTCCGCCCGCAAGCACCATGGCGCCCACGTGACCGCAGGCGTGCAGACCCTCTCCCAGAAGCCCGGAGGAGTGGAAAACCACCCCGCCCGTCACCTCCAGCGCCGCGCCGACGGCCGTGACCGCCGCCACAACCCAGGTGCGCTGCTCGCGGCCCGGGACCGGGACGAGGGACTCAGTCTCCAGGTCGAAGGCGTGCTGCAGGGCGCTGGTCATCAGATCGTCAGAAGCTCTTGGTCATGCCGACAAAGACGCCCCGGCGCGGGCCAAACTGCGCCGCGCCAACGCCGATGCCCGATCCGTCGCGGATTTCATAGACCTTGTCGAACAGGTTGATCACGTCGAGACGCGCCTCCAACGCCCCAAGGTAAGGCAGCTTCAACTTCTGCGACAGGGCGAGATTGACCTGGACGTAATCGGCCAGGGCGTTGCCGTTGGGCACGGCGCCCGCAGTGCGAAGCCCCGAACCATAAAGGGCGTCGATGCCCACGCGGGTCCCCTCGTCGAACTTGTAAGAAGCGCCAGCCGAGGCGGTGTAGGTCTGGTCGTGGTCCAGATAGATGAAGTGGTTCTTGATATAGGCCAGATCGCCCGGATCGAACGAGAACTGGCTGGAGGTAATATTCCGCCCCTGCGCCTTCTGGGCGGAGAAGTTGGCGTAGGCCGACAGGGGGCCGCGCGCGTAGGAAGCGCTGAGTTCTACGCCATAGATGCGACCCTTCTCGTAGTTGAAGGGCGTGAGGATGATCGGCGCGCCGAACTGCCCCTCGTCCAGAAGCTGGCTCGACTGGCGATAGAAGGTGTCGACGCCAAGGGTCAGACCTTTGAACATCCCGCGTAATTTCTGCTCCGCGCCGATGTCGTAATAGTTCTGGCGCTCGGCCTTGGGGGTGGTGTCGAGAAGGCTATTGGGAGCTGCCGATGTCCCCACGAATCTCGCGATGGCGGTCGAGCCGACCAACTCGAAGGGCGGCGGGGTGAAATACCGGGCATAGCCCGCGTGCACCGTCGCGCCCTGATAGGGTAACCAAACCAGATTCACGCGGGGCGATAGCTGCATTTCATTGCGATAGCCGTTCACCGCGTCGCCGCGCAGGCCGTAGTTCAGGATGAGGTTGGAGAGCAGCTTCCACTCGTCCTGCAGATAGATGCTGTAGAGAAATTGATTCTTGCCGCTGTTGTCGGCGATGGTGATCGGCGGGCCGGACTGATTGCCGTTGGTGTCCACCGGGAAGACCTTCGAGGTGGTCTTTGACGTGCCGCGCTCGGCCTGCAAAACCAACCCGCCGCGCAGTGTATGCGCATCGGTCAGGCGATAGACCCCCTCGGCCTGCAAGCCGAACGCCGCGTCACGCTTGGCCGCCGCCTGGGCCTCGCCGTTGTAGAGCAGTTCTCCCGTCACGTCGGGCCGGTAGGTCAGGGTCGAATAGCGCGCGAACAGCGAGGTTTGCACCGTCACCTTGCCCTGGTCGTGCAGCAGGCTGGCAATGGCGTAACCCGTGGTCTCGCGCTGGGTCTCGTTCAGGTTCTCGCTGGGAAAGGCGGATGACCCATTGAGGGTAAAGGTCCCGTCCGGTTGCAGCCCCGTGGGGTTGGGAATCTGGAACCGCTCATTGGAATATCCGGCGATGAAAGACGCCCGGTCATTCTCGCTCAGCACCCGGTCGGCATAGAGGAACAGGCTGCCCTGATCGGTGCGGTCATGGCTGGCGTTCCTGGTTCCCTGCACATTCTCGATACCGAGTTGATTGCGCTTGAAATCGCCCGACACGAAGACATTGGTCCCGTCCAAGGCGCCGCCATACTCGAAGCTCGGCTCATAGGTGCCGTGGCTTCCGCCATAGACCGAGACCTGACCTCCGTTCTGAAACAGGCCGGACTTGGTGGTGATGTCGATGATGCCTGCGGTGCGCAGGCCGTATTGGGCTGGAAGGGCGCCAGTGAGAAGGTCCAGCCTGCCGACCAGGCGAGGGCTGAGCGTCTGGCCAAAGGTGGAGATCCCCTCCGGCAGGATCACCCCGTTCAGACGATACTGGATGCCGTTGTGGTCGTCGCGGATGTGAAGCTGGCCGAACCCGTCCTGAACCACGCCGGGCAGTTGGAGAACGACCTGATTGAGTTGCTGGTTGTCTGCGCCGGGGAGCGACTGGATGGTGTCGTTGGTGACGGTATAGGTGGTGGCGCCGAGGCTTGGCTGGATCGACGCACGGGCGTCGTTCAGGCGGCTGGCGGTGACGACGACCTCCTGCACCGTTTTCTTTTGATCGGCAGGCGGCGCGGACTGTGCCTGCGCGGCGCCACATATCAGTGAAAGTGCGCACACGGCGGTTAGAAGGCTGAGCTTTAAGTTCATGACGTATCCCCGGCGGAGCATATCTCAGTGCAGGGTTATAAGATAACATAATTAGGCGTCAAGTGGAATGTGATAATGTTACAGATTGGCAATGTAAGCTTGCGGATTAGGCGTTAGAATATTACACTGGAATCATGGCTACTCATTGCGATCACGCCGTCGCTCACGACGAACCGCACGATCTTCAGGCCGCGCTGGATCGCGCTCGCGAGCGCTGCTCGACGGGGGGGCAGCGGTGGACCGCGCCCCGCGAGCGGGTTTACGAGTTGCTGTTGAAAGCGGGCGCCCCGGTGAAGGCTTACGACCTGATGGACGCCTATCAAGAGGGCCGCGCTGCCAAGCCGCCCACGGTCTATCGGGCGCTGGAGTTCCTGGAACATTTTGGCCTTGTGCACCGCATCGCTAGCCTCAACGCCTACATGGCCTGCGGCTCGGACGACGAGGATCACGCCGCCGCCTTCCTGATCTGCGACTGTTGCGGTTCGGCGGAAGAGTTCGAGCCGGGAAGGGTCACATCGGCGTCCGCCGCCGCTGCCGCCCACGGCTTTAAGGCCCGCGCCATCGCCCTGGAAGTACGCGGCCTGTGCCAGCAGTGCGTGCACTGACCTAGGTTCCTCCCATGTGAGGATGGAGGAACTGACAATGCCTTCAGCCAATCTCTCTTGCATCGCAGCAAAAACCGTCGTCTCTAGGCGGCGGGCCACGCCCCCCCAACGGGGCGCAGTCCATCTGCAAGGATGGGAGACACGATGCAGACGACCCTCGCGACCCCCCCTCAAAATGGGGCGGCGACGAAGCCAGCCATGCGCCCTGCGCGGCCCGAGTTTTCCGCCGGCCCATGCGCCAAGCGTCCGGGCTGGAGCCCCCAAAATCTCTCGAACGCAGTCCTCGGACGCTCGCACCGCTCCAAGCCCGGCAAGACCCGGCTGAAGGACTGCATCGACCGCATCCGCGCCGTGCTGGAGGTTCCAGCCGACTATCTGATCGGCATCGTGCCGGGCTCGGACACCGGCGCTGTCGAGATGGCCATGTGGTCGATGCTGGGCGCCCGCCCGGTGCAGCTTCTGGCGTTCGAGAGCTTCGGCAAAGACTGGGCGACCGATGCGGTCAAACAGCTTAAGCTCGACGCCGAGGTGCTGGATGCGCCCTACGGCGAATTGCCTGACCTCACAAAAGTGCGCCCGGACGCCGACCTCGTCTTCACCTGGAACGGCACCACCTCGGGCGTGCGCGTCCCGAACGCAGACTTTATCGCTGAGGATCGCGCGGGAATCACAATCTGCGACGCAACCTCCGCCTGTTTTGCCCAGGCGCTGGATTGGGCAAAGCTCGATGTCGTCACCTTTTCCTGGCAGAAGGCGCTCGGCGGCGAGGCGGCGCACGGCGTCCTGATCCTCGGCCCCCGCGCCGTCGAACGGCTGGAAAGCCATACCCCTGCCTGGCCCATGCCGAAGCTGTTCCGCATGACAAAAAGCGGAAAGCTGATCGCCGACATCTTCGAGGGCGCGACTATCAACACCCCCTCGATGCTCTGCGTGGAAGACGCCATCGACGC
>JBBQLP010000060.1:0-13646 GCA_038327995.1 Caulobacterales bacterium
CGCTAGCCTGCATAACTTCCCCACCGGTCAGCGGGAAGACAATCACTGGGGCTCAGCAATCACCGTTCTGGAGACCACTTCGGCAGGGCCTTATTATTTCAATTTCCACAAGGGTGATCTCGGCAATTTCACCGTTATCGGACCCTCTGGTTCCGGCAAGACGGTGGTGCTGGGCTTTCTGCTCGCGCAGGCCCAGAAGGTTCGCCCTCGGACGATCTATTTCGACAAGGACCGGGGGGCGGAGATTTTCCTGCGCGCCATCGGCGGGCGTTACGACATTTTGCGTCCCGGCGTGCCGACTGGCCTCAACCCGCTGCTGCTCCCGGACGATCCGGCCAACCGGCGATTTCTGGTCGACTGGACCACGAAACTGATCACTGGCAGGGGCGAGGCGCTGGACGCGGAGGACCTCGCGGCGGTGTCGCAGGCGGTGGACGCCAACTTCGCCCAGCCGCCGCAGTACCGGCGCCTGCGCCATTTTGCCGAGTTGTTCCGGGGTGCGCGCCGTCCTTCCAGCACAGATCTCGCCGCCCGCCTCGCCCCTTGGCACGGATCCGGCGACTACGCTTGGCTGTTCGACAACGCCGAGGATGGACTCGATCTCGAGGCCGCAACCCTCGGCTTTGACATGACGCAAATTCTGGACGACCCCGCCGCCCGGACGCCGGCTATGATGTATCTGTTCCACCGGGTCGAACAGCGGCTGGACGGATCGCCCGCGATCATCGTCATTGACGAGGGGTGGAAGGCGCTCGACGACGAGGTGTTTATCCAACGGATCAAGGACTGGGAAAAGACCATCCGTAAGCGGAATGGAATTGTCGGCTTTTGCACCCAGAGCGCGCAGGACGCTCTCTCAAGCCGCATCTCCAGCGCCATCATCGAGCAGGCGGCGACCCAGATCTTCATGGTTAATCCCAAGGCTCAGGAGGCGGAATACTGCGGCGGGTTCGGCCTGACCTCACATGAGTTCGAGCTGATCCGCACCCTGCCCGACAGCGCCCATTGCTTCCTGATCAAGCACGGAAACGATAGCGTCGTGGCGCGTCTGAACCTTTCCGGTATGCCGGACCTCTTGACGGTGCTGTCGGGCCGCGAAGCCTCTGTGCGTCGGTTGGACGAGATTCGGCGCGAGGTGGGCGATAGGCCCGCCGACTGGCTGCCGCGCCTTCTGGAGCCGGTTTGATGGCTGGGACCTGCCCTGCTCAAGGAGCGGACGATCCTCTCGTGCGAGGACTTCTTGGCGTCGTCGACTGCAATGTGCGCGAGCTTATTCACTCTGGATACGGGGCGATCTTCCAGCCCGGCGGCGCGTTGATCAGCCTGCTGACAACTCTTTTGACTCTCTATGTGGCGATCATCGGCTACCGGCTGTTGCTGGGCCGTTCGCAACTGAGGGTGAGCGATTTTGCGCTGAACGCGGTCAAGGTGGGCGCCGTTCTCGCCCTGGCAACCCAGTGGGACACCTATCAGGCGGTGGTTTACAACCTTTTGTTCCAGGGGCCGCAGCAGCTTGCGGGGGCGATGCTGGGCGCGGTGCAGCCGGACGCTTCGGTCTTCCACGGGGATGTGTTCGATGGCCTGCAACGCGCCTTCGACGACCTGACCGCCTTCAGCGCGGGATACGCCAGCCACAGCCCGGCGCAGGTGTCGCCCCTGCTCGGCGGGACGGGTTTCGCCGCCTTTCTGCTCACCACGTCGGGCAGTATTCTTCTCCTGTCCACCCTGGGCGTTCTGCTCGCCTCCAAGATCGTGCTGGGAGTGCTGCTGGCGGTTGGGCCGATCTTTATCGCCCTTTTCCTGTTCGACGCGACGCGAGGGGTGTTCGAGGGTTGGCTGAGGGCCAGCCTGGCCTTCGCCTTCGCGCCCCTGACCACGACTCTGCTGCTCGGCGTCGCCCTGACCATGCTGGAGCCAGCCCTCCTGCAGATGGAGGAGTTGCAGAAGCAGCACATATTCACCCTCGGACCCGTCTACAGCACCATGACCCTGGTGCTAGTATTCGCAGGCGTGTCGTTCGGCGCTCTGATCGCCGTGGGCATGATCGCCACAGGGTTCAAACTGCCTCGGGCCAATCCGCCGCTCTCGCAGGGCGTCGGCTCGCCCAGCATTGCGCCTGCGCACCTGGAGGCCATCGTCAACTTGCCCCGCGCCGCCCGTGTCGCCGCCGCCGCTGTTGCGCTCGACCGGCGCGATTCCCGCATGATCTCGAACGCCTCCCAGACCAGCGACCGCCGCAGCGCCGCTCTCACCCCTGGCCCCGAACGCGCGGGGCGCGGGGTCGTTGAGCCCGTCCGTCTCGGTCAGCAGCCACGCCGCGCCGCCCGACCGCGCACACCCCGCCCCAGCGCCAGGACCGCCCGATGAGCAATACCCCCGCCTCCGGCCCTTCGCCCGAACGCAACGCCAATTATGCGCAGGCAGCTTCCTGGGCGGCGGACATTCACGGCGCCCTGCGCGCGTCGCGGCGAGCGGCGTGGATCATCGCGGGCGCAGCCGCCGCGATCGCCCTTCTGGAAGCCTTCGCCCTGGCGGCTCTCTCACCGCTGAAGACGGTGGTGCCCTACACCATCCTGGTGGATCGCCAGACCGGCTATGTGCAGACGCTGCAGGGTCTGAAGCCCGGCGCGCTCAGTGAGAACGCCGCCGTCACCCAGTCCTTTCTGGTGCAGTACGTGATTGGGCGCGAGACCTTCGACGCGGCGGACCTGAAAGAGAATTATCACAAGATCATGCTCTGGACCGCGCCCGCCGCGCGCAGCCAGTACGCCTACGCCCTGGATCGCAAAAACCCCGCCAGCCCGCTGGTGCTCTATCAGCCGACAACCATCGTCTCGACGACGATCAAGAGCGTCTCGCTGCTAACGCCCAGCACCGCGTTGGTCCGCTTCGACACGACCCGGCAGGAAGCGGGGGCCAGCATCGGCGAGATACGGGCCTATGCGGCGGTGCTGTCGTTCCGCTACATGGGCGCGCCCATGCGGATGGAAGACCGGTTTGTGAACCCGCTGGGATTCCAGGTGCTCAGCTATCGGCGCGACGCCGAAAGTGCGGTCGGCGCGGCGACGCCCATCGACACCTTAGGGCGGGCGCCGCGATGAGACGGCTCCTGCGCCTGATGCTCGCCCTGGCTGCGCTCGCCCTGCCGCTCGCCTCTGCCCATGCGGCCCAGAGCCCGCGCCCCGGCCGCATCGATCCGCGTATCCGCACGGTGTTTTACGATCCAGAACAGGTGGTGCAGATCCACGGCTATTTCGGTTATCAGATGATGATCGAGTTCAGCGCCGACGAGCGCATCGAGAACGTGGCGATCGGCGACGGGATCGCTTGGCAGGTGACGCCTAACAAGCGGGCCAATCTACTGTTCCTGAAACCGTTGGAGCACGCCGCGCCCACCGACATGACGGTCGTCACCGACCAGCGGCGCTACGTGTTCGAGCTAACCAGCAAGGCTGGGAGCGCGGGGGGAAGCGGCATCGCATATGTGGTCCGCTTCCTTTACGCCCCGCCGCCCGCGCCGGCGCCGGGTCCTCCGCCACCGGCGGCCCCCAGGCCCCCTGAGCGGCGCAACACCGCCTATACCTACACCGGATCGCGCTCCTCACTGCCGTCACTGGTTTTCGACGATGGGCGCTTCACCTATTTCCAGTGGCCCGAAAGTGTCTCGACCCCGGCGGTTTTCGTCATCCAGCCCGATGGCTCGGAAAGCATAGTCAACTACGGTGTAAGGAACGGCTATCAGGTGGTGGAGCAGATTGCGTCGCGCTTCGTCCTGCGCAACGGCAAGGAAGTGACCACCGTCATCAACAATGGCTGGCGTGAGCCCTCGCCCGGCGTTCTGGCGCCCCGCCCCGCCGACGCCACGACGGCCCGGGCCGCCGCCAAGGCGGAGGGCCACAGATGAGCCTGCCTCCCGAGACGAGACACCCCGGCGGCCCCGACCCCCGGCCCAGACCCAGCGATATCGCGACGCCGGTCGATTCCAGCGGCGCTCTGCGCCCGGCCGTGGCCAGTGTTCGCCCGCCAGGAGGAACGGCCCTGATCGTGGGCGGTGCAGCGCTGCTGGGGGTGCTCGCCTTCGCGGTTCTGAGCACCCACCGCGACGCAACCGTTCGTGACGCGACAACGCTGGGCTCAGCCGGCGCGGCCGGAACGCTTACCCCCCCGCCTCCGCCTCCTGCCGACTTGATCGCCGCCGAGGTCGCTGGACGCGCCCCCACCTATGCGCCCCAGACGCCCGGCGTTGCCACCCTCGTCTCGCCGCCGATAGCGCCGCCGACACCCCCGACCGCAACACCACGTCAGAATATCTTCGCCCTCGACAAGGCGGCTCTGGCGCGCAAATCCCCCGCCCTGGTCGTCGATCTGGCGGGAGAGGTGGCTCCAGCTCGCACGGCGTCGAACACGGGCGCGAACGGCCCGGCGTCTTCGGGCAACACGGCGCTCGGGGCGACCTTGGTCGCCAGCCAGTTGGCCAACAGCAATCGGGCAGCGCTGAACGGCGATGAGCAATTCGCCGCCCGCGTCAGCGCAACCGAACTGCCGGAAACCGCCCGAGCGACGATGCTGCGCAACACAAAATCCCTCATTCCGCAGGGGGCCATGATCCCCGGTGTGCTGGAGACGGCGCTGAACTCGGACCTGCCCGGCTTTGCGCGCGCAGTGGTCAGCCGCGACGTCCGCAGTTTCGACGGCTCCTCGGTGTTGATCCCGCGCGGCAGCCGCGTCATCGGCCAGTACAAGAGCGCCGTCGCGCTGGGTCAGTCCCGCGCCTTCGTCATTTGGACCCGGATCATCCGCCCCGACGGCGCCTCGATCCAGATCGGTTCCTCCGGCACCGACCCTCTCGGACGGGCGGGGCTCGAGGGCAAGGTTGATCGACACTTCTTTGAGAGGTTTGGCGGATCGATCCTGTTGTCAGTCATCAACGTCGGTGTCGCCAGTCTGGCGCGCACCCCCAGCACCCAGGTGGTGATCGGCTCCAGCGCTGAAGCCACCAATCTTGGAGCCCAGGCGGTCCAGCCGACCAGCATCTCGCCGACGATCAAGGTGGCCCAGGGCGCTGCGATCCGCATTTTCGTGGCCCGGGATCTGGACTTCTCGACAGTGGCGAGCGCGGGCCAGTGAAGGAAATCGTGGGCGGCAGGGGCGTCTACCTCGAAGCCTATCTTCGCCCCTTGGCCGCATGGCTGGATCGGGCGGACGTGACCGACATTCTGGTCAATGCTCCAGGAGAGGTATGGATCGAGACGGTGGGCGGCGAAACCCAGCGCCACCCAGCCCCGGAACTGACCGAGACGGCGCTGTGGCGGCTGGCTGCACAGATCGCTGCGGCGGGCAATCAGGGCGTCAATCGCGAACATCCGCTGCTCGCCGCCACGCTGCCAGATGGCGCACGGGTGCAGATTGTGGCCCCCCCTGCGACCCGCGGTCCTATGGCCATCGCTATCCGCAAGCACGTGGTCGCCGACCTTGGCCTCACCGACTATGCCGCGGCGGGCGCTTTCGATGCGGTGCGGAGCGTCGGGCTGGACGATCACTCGCTCGAAGACGTTGAACTGGAGGCGATGCTGAACGTCGGAAATATCGCGGGCTTTCTGCAGGGAGCCGTACGGGCTCGCAAGAACATCATCGTTTCGGGCGGCACCTCGACCGGAAAGACCACCTTTCTCAACGCATTGTTGAAGGAAATCCCCCTCACCGAGCGCCTGATCGTCATCGAGGACACGCCGGAGGTCCGGCTGGTTCATCCCAATGCTGTGGGTCTGATCGCGGCGCGCGGATCGCTGGGAGAGGCGCGGATCGGGGTGGACGACCTGTTGCAGGCCTCCCTACGGATGAGGCCTGACCGGATCATTCTCGGCGAATTGCGGGGGGCGGAGGCCTACAGTTTCCTGCGCGCCGTAAACTCCGGGCACCCAGGCTCGATCACCACCGTTCACGCCGACAATCCGCGCGCGGCGATCGACCAGATCGCACTGATGGTGCTACAGGCTGGGGCCAATTTGGGGCGGCAAGAAATTGCTGATTACGTAGGGGGAGTGGTGGACGTGGCAGTACAACTATCGCGCCGCGAGGGTCGCCGCGTCGTCTCCGAAATCGCGTTCAAGCCAAGATCGCTAACGAGCTGATTATCAAACCGCTCACTCCAGCGGGGGCAGGGAGTGAGCGATTTGATCACTCAAACGCTAGTGCAACGGCTTTGGCTCTGCTGTCAGGGTCAGCGGAACAATGTCGCCCTGAACCGGCTTGACGGGCTCGGAGTTCGGGTTGGCGCGATAATCCACGCCGAACTGTGGTCCGAATGAATCCTCCAACCTTGCCTGGGGCAGCACCACAGTCGCACCACCCCCACTGCCTCCGCCGCAGCCTGCCAACGTAATCGCCACACCGGACAGAAGCATGATCTTGTAGAGCGTCTTGCGGGTCATGATCGGCGTCCTCACTGCGGGATCCGCGAGGCGTGGCCTGGCGAGCCCGGGATCGGCGTGTTGAGGTAAGGGAAGGCGTTCTGCACATCGGCGGCGCTCACCGGAGCGCCGTCGGTGAAGGGTACGTTGCCAGTGTTGGCGTCTGAGGGCTTGCAGAAACCAAGGTCGGTCTGCTTGCCCGCGATGGGCACGGGATAACAGAGGCGGCCCATCGCCACTCGCAAGGTTATGTCCACCGCGTCGTCACCGGGGCGACGGCCGTTGGGATAACCCGCAAGGTCATTGCCGACGACGCCAAACGTGCTCTGGCTCGCCTGCGGCGTCGGATTGATCCCCGTATTCAGGCGCATCATTTCCGACCCCTTGACCGCCTTGAGCTGGTTCAACGTGGCGATCCCGGTCAGGAAGGTGGCGACAAGATCGTTACGCGGGAAGTTGGTCGGCGCAATGGTCGAAAAGTTCGTTCCCAAGGTCGCGTTGACCGGCGCGCGGAATAGGGCGTCGAGAATAGCCGGGAAAGTCGGGTTGGTGACGTAGTTCAAATAGGTCCCGTCGTTCATCGGTTTGGAGGCGTTGAAACTGTCCTTGTCAGGCAGGCCGATCACCAGTTCGTTCACCAAGGGATTGGCGAGGCGGGAGACCTGCACGTAAGCCCCACCTTGCAGCGCCGTCGAGGTATAGCTGGGCGAGGGGTCGAGCAGGCGCGCCTGCGGCAGGCTGGAGGTCGTCCAGGCGCCGATCACGCCATTGCCGGTTCCCACCAGGCAGGCGATGGGCACTTCTAGGGCAAAGGTATCGACATTCCTCTTGCCGATGATTTCGTCGTTGGCGCGGTTTTGCTTGATACCGCCGGGAAAGCCCCCGCCGTCGCCCGCGCCCGGTGCGCTGTCGCCCTCGACCGGCACGGTATTCACCGAGTCGAATGCGCCTCCCAGGTTCACTGCAAAGGCGTCGGCGCGCTGGCCCACGAACACCCGGCCCGGCGTCGCGCAGCCAGGGATGTTGATCGAATAGATGAACTGGTTCGCGTAAGCGGCGTAGTTGGGGATGGTCTTATTGCCGATGTTGTCGAGCGGCTTCGTGAAGCTGGTTCCCCCGCCCGACGCATTGGTGATTGGGGTGCGCGTCCCAAGTCGGCGGTCGCCGGCTACGAGGGTAAGGGTGTAGCTCTCTGTTTCGCCAACGCCGGTGTTGGCGCCAGAAACGGGCGGGAAAGCTCGCAATGGAACCGGCAAGGTCTTGCCGCCCACATTCAGGGTGATGCCGGTGCCATTGACCAGGGCGTTAGTGAACTTGAACTGGAAGGTGAGGTGCTCCATCGCGTCGCCGACGTTATCCACGTGGATCTCGTAAATGGCGTCGGGATCGAGGGTGTAATAGTTCGGTCCGTCGCCGGGGCCCTGCAAGCCTTGGTAGTTGGCGAGGAAGGTGACGAACTGATCGCGTCCCGGCTCGTAGCTCCGGAACATATAGAGGTCGGTCGCATCGACCTTGGGCGTCTTGGTGATGCCGGGCGCTTCGCGGTGGCTGGAGGCCAATGTGGGCTGCGCACCGAAGGCGAAGGCCGCTATCGCCAATGCTGCGACGCCGCCTGCGTATTGTCGTTTCATTTTCGCTCTCCCGGCACGCACCCTGACCACCGCCTCAGCGGTCAGAAGATCACGGCGCCTCGCAATGAAACCAACGATTCATCTAAGGCTCTGGATGCAGGTAGCCATCAAAAAGGTCTTCTTTTCGCCACCTAAGATCTCTAGCATTTTGTTTTAAATCACTATTATCATCGCGCTGATTGTGGCTGTAACGCGGTTGCTACCAGATCGGACCATCGCCATTCCCCCGAACCGAAGGCCAACAGGGTGGTGTCGTGCTGGTCGCCGATGGCGATCAGGCGAGGTCCGCGAACGATATTTCCCTGACAGTCGGGGGGCGCTTGGTTGATGCCGTCCAGGACTGCCTTCTGGATTGGACCGAGGCCCGAGTCGCCGCCCATCGACTGCGCTTCGGCCCACCGCCCGTCCCAGATCATCACCGCGTTGGCGACGGAGCGGGCCTGCGACGGAATAACGGCGATCGCTCCGCGAACAGCCGGACTGGTCTGGAGCGAGGCCTGCACCACGTCCAAAATCTCGCAGAGCTTGCGGCCAGATGAAGCGGAACTGGCTATCGCAGGATTGGCCGGAACGGGCGCCGCGCTCGCCGCAGCAGACGCGGGCGGCGGACCTCCATAGGTCACATTGACCATGATCGGCTTCAGGTCCTTAGGCGGGTCGACAGTAGGCGGCGCGATCAAGGCGGCCGCCTTGGCAGCGACGACGACCGGCTGCACGGCGGTCGAGATCTTTGGGGGTGCAGGGTCGGCGGGCGGCGTCTCCGCCCTGATCTGCGGCACTGGGACGGACACCGGCTGAGCCGTCAAGCCAACCCCGACATAAAGCGAAACCGGGACGCCGACGGGGACAAACGCCGGTGTCGGGCCGCGCCACAGGGCGATGAATATCAGGACGCACCCATGACCCGCAGCGACCAGCGCCAGCGCTAACGCCGAGCGCCGCTCGGGTCGGCGCCTCGTCCACCGCGATAAGGTCATCCAATGCATCATGTCGCTGCAACAACCTGCGAAGCCGCAGGTTCATTCTCGCCCGCTGTTCGTCAACAGCTTGGTCATGCAGGTCGAAAGTCAATACGGCGGAGAAAATATCGAAACATCGCATCCGCGCGCGCTCCGCACCCGTATCGAAACAACAAGTCCGTCTCCCGAGAGATGGAAAATGCTCCGCTTGGATGAATGCCGTCGCGCCGGGACAGGTTGCTTGAGTGTGCTTAGCGTCGAGGATGAAATTGTTTCCATTATTCCCCATCTGCGGGCCTATGCTCGCCTATTGACCGGGTCCCGTCCGCACGCGGATGATCTTGTGCAGGACGCGCTCGAACGAGCCTGGCGGCATCGGGCTCGTTTCGTAGCAGGCACGAATCTGAAGGCGTGGGTCTACAGAATCCTGCGCAACAAGTTTACCGACGACCATCGCAACGGCCGGTTTCTGGTGCAGGACGTGGATGGGGAAGGCGCTGCCCGCCTAGTCTCGCCCGCCGATCAGATATGGCGGCTGCAATATGCCGATATGCTGGCGGCGATTCAGGCTCTGCCGGAGCACTCGCGGCAATCGGTCCTGCTGGTCGTGGCCGCAGGCCTAACCCACGAAGAAGCCGCCGCGATCTGCAATTGCCCGCTCGGGACGCTGAAGAGCCGAGTCCGCCGCGCCCGCGCCCAACTGCTCGATCTTGTCGACGTGAGAGTAAGCGGAGCCGCTGATCTGAACTGATCTCTACCTTGGTCCTACGACCGGCTTTCAGGTCCGTCGCCGCGCAAACTCGCTTCCAGGCCACTTCCAGCTTCTGGCGTCGAAAAAGCTGTGCTTGGTTGCAGGTAAAGCTGAGATCGCGGCCTGGGGCTCTCCTCCTCCGCCCTCGACAAGCCGGATTGTTACCATCACCGTCCGTCGCCATGGCCAGAGTTGGACCAGCGTGTCGAGAAGGCGGGCCTTTACCCCATGTGCGCCTGGCAGGGTTGAGCGCGACATTCCGCGATGCTCGATCCAGCTAACCTCGAGCAGAGCGAGTTGAAGGCGGGCGTTGGCCAGCGCGGCCTGCCCCTCGCCGAAGATAGAGGCGATCACCGGCTGCATCCGCTCGGCCCGCGCGCCAGCCTCCTCATTGCTCACTCCAGCCACATCGGTCTTCGGGGAAATCCGATGTGATAGACCAGATACTGAAGCACCATCTGATGCTCGGCCAGATTGAGAAGGATGAAGCTCTTCTCCATGCCGATGATGACGCCCTTAGGGGTGTCCGTCAGGCAGCGATTGAGCAGGGCCAGCGCCTTCTCGATCTCATCTTCGCTCTTCATCTGGGTATGATGCGAAGTGCCCACAACGATACGCTTGATGAAGCGCACGTCGGGGAGCTGGAACCGTTCGTCAGCCACGCCTTACCCTGGGCTATTTGGCCGGAAGCGCCGCGGTGGTGTCGACCTTCGGCACGATGGCGGCGTTCATGATGTCCAGCACCCGGGCCAGCCCTTCCGGCATCCCCTTGTCGGAGGCGTGCACCTCGACGTGGTATTTTGCCGAGTTGTCCGAAGAGCGGGTGTTCTCCTGATGGGTGGCGACCGAGCCTTCGACGTGGACCTTGATGCTGAAACAGCCCCAGCCCGCCTCCATGTCGGCAGCGAATTTGCCGGACTCATCTTTTGAGTCCTTGTGCGAGGTCGATGACTTCACCTCCATATCGAAGGTAATGTCGACGGTGTCGATGAACAGCGACGGCACCTTGACGATGGCCAGTAGCGGCACGTCCATGACGACCTTTTCGTCCTCAAGCCCCGTACCGTCATCCTTCATCTTTGAACGGATGAAGCTGAACTGGGCGGTACGGATGTCGCCGACTGCGTTGACATCGGTCAGGTCGGAGGGCGGCTTGAAGCCCACAACCTTGATAAAGGTGGCCGTCGCATTGGCCAAGGCGATCTGTGCATCGCACGCCGCGCGCAAGGGTCCGCCGATAAGATCGGCCATCGGCAGTCCCTTGAATTGGGACGCCATATCCAAAAGTCCGTCGTCAGCCATCTGTTCAACTCCCCCGTTTCACGCCGCCCAACGCGGCGCCATCTTGCAGACGCCGCCCCGTGGGGAAGCGTACGCGGTTCAGTTCGGCTTCGGCTCGTCAGGCGGCACAGGCCGCGAGCCATGCATCTTGTTGAGTTCGGTCAGAAGTCGCGCCAAACCCTCCGGCACCTCGGCGTCGCGCACCTTGACGACCACGTGGGCCTTGGGTCCAAGGGCGGCGGAAGCACCGCTGAAGGCGTCGGCAATAATACGGCGCACCTTCGGCGCGGGCGACGCGTTCGAGTCGGTGCTTATGGACGTCGCGGCGGCGGGCGCATCGACGTAATCGCCGTCCTCCACCCCGCCGAGTTCGATATCGAACTCCACCTGCACTTCGCTGATCCGCAGCGGATTGTGCGGAAGCAGGGTGAGTGCGGGAACATCCAGTATTTCTTCATCGCCCATTTTGGCGTCATGCCGCAGGGACGGAAGCCGCATACTGAACAGCTTCGGTCGTAGATTCGCGTCGAAGTAAGAGCCGAGATTGAAAATCTGCTGGCGCTCAACTTCCTGTTGGGCGCTGGAGATGGCGCCAGCGATCCCCTGGATCAGGGAGCGTAGTGTCGTCCGCCCAGCCATGTTCCGATACGCCCCCACCTCAGCACGATCGTAGGTGGTAAGAGCAGTATACACAACCGTTAAAGTTGTATCTTTCTGGTTGCCATCAGGGGCCGAGTCTCGTGTGCGGCGCAGGCTGCAATCAAGCGTGAAGTGGCGTCTGATGGGATCGGCGTTGGAGCGGGCGGCGGGAATCGAACCCGCACGAAAAGCTTGGGAAGCTTTCAGGCTACCACTACATCACGCCCGCGCTGGGAAGGCTTCTAGCGCAGGCGGGCTGCATCTGTCACGGGGCGCCGCGGCTTTCTCGCCGATCGGTTCATGCTAAACCCCGTTGCGACGCAACAGGGGGCAGGCAGAGCGCATGGGCGACGGTCATCATCACCATCATCACGACGCGGATGGTCATGGTGCGCATGGAAGCCCCGGACACCATCATGCTCCGGTGGATTTCGGTCCACGTTTTGCGCTCGGCGCGCTTCTGAACGTCGGCTTCGTGGCGGCGGAGGCGATCTACGGTCTCATGGGCCACTCTCTCGCCCTTCTGGCCGACGCAGGACACAACCTTGGCGACGTTTTGGCGCTGCTGGTGGCGTGGGGCGCGGCCAGCCTCGCCAAGCGGGCGCCCAGTGCGCGCTATACCTATGGCCTCGGCTCCACCTCCATGCTAGCGGCGCTGTTCAACGCGGTGGTGCTCCTCGTCATCACCGGCGGCGTGGCGTGGGAGGCGATCCGGCGGCTGTTCGATCCGGAGCCGGTTGGCGGGGCTGTGGTCATGGCAGTCGCGGCGGCGGGGATTGTCGTCAACGGCCTCACCGCCTGGATGTTCGCCTCGGGCCGCAAGGGCGACCTGAATGTGCGCGGCGCTTTCCAGCATATGCTGTCGGACGCAGTGGTTTCGGCAGGCGTGGTGATCGCCGGAGGGCTGGTGCTGCTCACCAGCTGGGCGCGCATCGACCCCATCGCCAGCCTGATCGTCTCCGGCGTGATCGTCTGGGGCACGTGGGGGCTGTTGCGCGATTCCCTCGATATGGTGCTGCACGCCGTGCCGCCCGGTATCGACCCGGAGGCCGTACGGGGGTTTCTGGAGGGTCAGCCGGGGGTCGAGACGCTGCACGACCTGCACATCTGGCCGGTGTCCACCACCGAGACGGCGCTGACGGTGCATCTGTTCATGCCCGGCGGACATCCCGGAGATGGGTCCCTCGCCGGGCTCTGCCACGAATTACGCACCCGCTTCCATATCGGCCATGCGACCTTTCAGGTGGAGATCGACGGGGAGACCGGCTGCGCCCTAGCCCCGGCCCATGTGGTGTGATTGACCTCAACGGCGCCCAGGCGCACCTTGGGCCGACAACAGGATTGAGGCGGGAGACGGTCATGGCCGACGGCGAACACGGCGTTCTGGAACGGACCCAGGAGCGTGCGAAATACACCCAGATGGCCGACGGCACGATCGAGGACTGGATGATCATCGGCAAGCACGCCGGGGCGTTCCAGCGCGATTTGCCTAACCGTGTGCTGAAGCACCTGAAGCTTCTTGACGGAGATTTCGGCGGCTATCCGGTAGACCGGCTGGAGCACTCGATCCAGACCGCCACCCGCGCGCACCGGGCAGGCAAGGACGAGGAGTATGTGGTCTGCGCCCTGCTGCACGACATTGGCGACACCCTGGGATCAGCCAACCATGCAGACGTCGGCGCCGCGATCCTGAAGCCCTATGTGTCGGAGCAGAACCACTGGATGGTGGAGAATCACGCCATCTTTCAGGGCTATTATTTCTTCGACTTTCTGGGGCTGGACAAGAATGTGCGCGAGCAGTTCCGCGGCCACCCGAGCTTTGAATACACCGCCCAGTTCTGCCATCTCTACGACCAGTCGGCCTTCGATCCTGCCTATGAGTCCATGCCGCTGGAGGCGTTTGAGCCTATGGTGCAGCGGGTGTTCTCGACCGTGAAACGCTCGATCTACAAGAAACCCGAAGGCGCGATGGCGG
>JBBQLP010000061.1:0-12154 GCA_038327995.1 Caulobacterales bacterium
AGCCAGTTCTCGTTCAGTTGCGAAGGGAACTCCACGAAATCGCGGGCGGTGTTGGGGCTGGCCAGGGTTGGATAGACCACATCGGAATTCAGCCCGTGCAGGGCGTGGCCAAACTCGTGGAACATGGTCACAGCGTCGTCCCACGAGATCAGTACAGGCTGGCCTGGGGCGGGCTTCACGAAGTTAGCGTTGTTGGAGACGATGGTGGGAATCGCCCCGTCCAGCGTCTGCTGCGACCGGTAAGCGGCCATCCAGGCGCCGGAGTTTTTGCCTTCCCGCGAATAGGGATCAAAATACCAGAGGCCCACGTGCTTGCCAGCGCGGTTCTTGACCTCATAGGTGGTCATGTCGGGGTTGAAGACCGGCACGCCCTCCACCCTGGTGAAGGTGAAGCCGTAAAGCTGGTTCGCCGCCCAGAACATCCCTTCGCGCAGCTTGTCCATTTGCAGGTAGGGTTTCACCTCGTTCATATCGAGGGCGTATTTCGCCTTGCGGACCTTCTCGGCGTAGTAGCGATAATCCCACGGCGAGATTGTGAGCTTGGCGCCTTCCGCGTTCGCCACCGCCTGCATATCAGCCACTTCCTGATGCACCCGGGCGACGGCTGAGGGCCAGACCTTCATCATCAGGTCCATGGCGTTGTCGGGGGTCTTGGCCATGGTGTCGGCCAGCTTCCAGTGGGCGAAGGTGGTATAGCCGAGAAGCTTGGCCTTCTCCGCGCGGAGCTTCAGGATCTGGGCGATGATGGTGGAGTTGTCGTGGGCGTCGTGGTTGTCGCCGCGGCTGTAATAGGTGCGCCAGACCTTTTCGCGCAGGTCTCGCCTGGCCGAATAGGTCAGGAACGGGTCCATGGACGAGCGGGTGTTGGTGATGGCCCATTCGCCCGGATGCCCATGCGTCTTGCCCGCTTCGGCGGCGGCGTCCTTCAGACCCTGCGGCAGACCCTCAAGATCGGCCTCCTTGAGGTAGAGAACATAGCCCGCCTCGTCGGCCAGCAGGTTCTGCGAGAACTGGGTGGAAAGCTTGGCCAGCCCCTGATTGATCTCGGAGACGCGGGCCTTGTCCGTCTCGTTGAGCTTGGCCCCCGCGCGGGAATGCCGGTTCCAGTAGAACCAGCTCAGCCGCTGTTGTTCCGGCGTCAGGCCCGATGTAGCGCGGTGCTCATAGACCGTCTCGATACGCGCAAAGAGCTTCTTATTCTGGATGATGCGGTCGTAGAAAGCCGACAGCTTGGGCGCCATTTCCTTTTGCACCGCCGGGAACTCGCCAAGGTTCAGCGACGAGCCGTAAACACCATAAATCGCTTGAACCCGGTTCAACTTTCGCCCGGCCCGCTCCATGGGCTCGATGGTGTTGCGGAAGGTGGGCGGCGCAGGGTTGTCGGCGATCCTGTCGACCTCAGCCAGTTGCTCGGTCATGGCCTCCTCAAGGGCAGGCTTGAAGTCGGCCACCTTCACCTTGTCGAACGCGGGGAAGCCGCCGTAGGGGCCGGTCCAGGGTTGGAGCAATGGATTGGCTGCGGTCACGGTCGCAACCGGAGAAGCTGCCTCCGTCAAGGTCGGGGCGGCGAGCAGGACGGCGAGGCTCGCGCTGGCGAGCAGAAGGGTGCGCATGGGTGGAGGGCTCCGGTCACGGTTGTCTTCAGCCTAACCTCAAAGGCCTGGGCTCCGACATTAAAATCCGTCAAGCCGCCGCCCTGAGGTCCGCCTCAAGCCAAAGCGCAGCAAGCGCCCGCTCCACTCCCGCCGCCGTTTCTAACCGGCAAAGGTCGGCCTTGGCGGCGCGGCGGGCGGCGGCGTCCAGCGGCCAAGGCGCGGCTTCGATGTACCAGCCGAGGTGTTTGCGGAACATCTTCAGCCCCAGCCCGTCGCCCCGCCCGTTGGCCCCGTAAAAGCTCAAGCTGTCGCGGAAGTGAGCCAGCACCAGACCGAGGCGGGTTTCCATATCAGGCTCAGCGAAGGCCTCGCCCGCCAGCGCCCGCGCGATGGCGCTCGCCGCCCAGGGTCGGCCATAGATGCCGCGTCCCAACATCACCGCGTCGGCGCCGGATTGCGCCAGCGCTTCGCGGGCGCTCAAAGCGTCCACAATGTCGCCGTTGACGATCACCGGAATGCGCACTGCCGCCTTCACCTCAGCGACGGCGATCCAGTTGGCGACGCCTTTGTAGAACTGCTGGCGGGTGCGACCATGAACGGTGATCGCCTGCACGCCCGCCGCCTCCGCGCGAACCGCAAGTTCGGGGGCGTTGATGCTGTCGGCATCCCAACCGAGCCGCATCTTCAGTGTTACGGGACGGTAGGTGGCCTCGGTCGCCGCTGCAATCAGTCGCTCAGCGAGGTCGAGGTCGCGCATCAGGGCCGATCCGGAAAGCGCGCCCGTCACCTCCTTGGCCGGACAGCCCATGTTGAGATCTATGATGTCCGCCCCCGCCGCTTCGGCCATCTTCGCGCCAGCCGCCATCCATTCCGCCGTGCGGCCCACAAGCTGGATCACTGTCAGAGGCAGGCCTTCCCCGACCGCAGCACGGCGCACCACGTCAGGACGCCCGCGCGCCAGTTCAGAGCACGCCACCATTTCCGTTGCGACATAGGCTGCGCCGAGGCGGCTGGCCGCGCGCCGAAACGGCAGGTCCGAGACCCCCGTCATCGGCGCGATCCACACGCGCCCCGGAACGACTGTATCGCCAACGCGGAGTTGGCTGGCCTCAGCCACCTGCAGCCTGCTTGAGGTCTTGATAGGGCTTGCCGTCGCTGGAGAGCAGCACCGCCAGCCACCGCGTGGAGGGAAACTCCGCCAGAATGGCCATGGCGATCACGGTCAGCGGGATCGACAGAAACGCCCCCGCCACGCCCCAGATCAGGCTCCAGAAGGCCAGCGACAGCACCACCACCACCGGATCGAGGTTGAGGTTCTTGCCGTGCAGGCGCGGCTGCAGCACCTGCCCGACCACCAGATGCAGCGCCTCCAGCCCAATCAGCATGATGACGGGCCGGGTCAGGTCGTTGAATTGCAGCAGGCTGAAGAGGGGCGGGATCAGAACGCCGACCGCGCCGCCGACCACTGGGATGTAGCTCGCGAGGAAAATGAGAAAGGTCCAGAAGAAGACGTGCTGCAGGCCCAGCGCGGCCATAATCGCGGCCGAGGCGGCGGCGATGATCCCGGCGATTAGGGTCTGGCCCCAAACATAGCTTTCGACCCCCACACGGATGCGCTCAAACAGCCGGTCCGCTTCCACCAGATCGCTGCCGTCGCTGAACAGGCTGCGCACCTTGGCCGGAAAGCCCTGCCCTGAGGCGATCAGGAAGCCGAGGTAGATCAGCACAAAGACCGCGATCTCGCCCCCTCGCCGCAGGCCACCCGCGATCATGCCGACCACCCGTCCGGGATTGGCGTTTTCCAGAAGGTCGTCCAGGGTCGGCGGCGCATCGACCCCCGCCCGCGTCGCCATCTGGCCGATGATCTGGTTCAGCCGGATGGTGTAGCCGCCCGCCTGGTGGGTGAACTGGCCCGCATTGTCGGCGACAGTCCAGATGGCTCCGGCGAACAGGGCGACGATGATGACGATCGCGACCGGCAGCGACGCGCGCTTGTGCAGCCACGCCACCCGCTGCGATAGAGCGCGCGACAGGCCGTCGATCATGAGCAGCAGGAAAACCGCCAGCGCCAACGGCGTCAGTATGGTGCGCAGAGCCCAGAGCGCGCCCCCGGTGGCGATGGCGGCCAAAACCAGCACGCCGATGCGCACCCCGCTCCAGCCTTCGCGGGGGTTCTTCTCGGTCGGGATCATCTCGTCGGTCATGAGGTCCTTCTAGGCGTCCAGCCCCGGTTTCGTCACGCGCGGACTGGTGTTCCGCTCAAAGTTTGAGGCCTGGATCGCCTGTTGCGGCAGTGAAATAACCTATCACGCGAATCGAGTCTTCGCCTCAGCCATCGAAGACAAGGTTAAGCTTGACCGTGCGTCTCGGCGAGATAGCGGAACCGCCAACCGTGAATATTCCCCTCTGAGGTGATAGCAGACCACTTACAAGGGGTTGCCCGATTCGGTTACAGCAACCCTTGAAAACCCACATCCCGCAAATGGTTAATAGGCTTGACAATAAAGGGGCCGGGCCGGACAAAATCGACGGCTGTTTATAGTTAGTCTTGGGCCGGGGGTTTCATGGGTTTCGCCGGCGTCTTTGCCGACCAGCGCAGGTCCACATTGCCGGGCGGCTCCCTCCTGCCGGGCGGTGCGGGTGTGCGTAGCGCCCTCGTTTGCGCGGCGATCGTGTGCATCTCAGGTCCGTTGATGAGCTGCGACGATGGCGGCTGGTGGTGGCGTCACAACCAGTTCATCAGCGGCGCCTGCCCGCGTCCGCAGTATCTCGCGGGGGGGGAGCAACCGCAGTTCGGCGGTCAGCAGATCGAGATCCGCGCCCTGCGCGAGCGCGCCTTCCGGGGCGACTTTTTCTCCGAACTCGAACTCGCCCGTCGCTACGACAGTCCCAAGGCCAGCGACCGTAATCTCGAAGACCCGGTCGAGGCGGCGGTCTGGTATGTGCTCGCCCTTTCCAACGAGACCGGCTATGCGGCCATCGCCAGTCACGGACAGGATCAGTGGACCGAACGCCTGCGCGCCGTGGCCCATTTCGATGATTGCAGGGCGTGGGAACGGGGCGAGGCCTATCACAAGCTCGACCACCTGTTGTCGCGGATGTCCACCGACGAGCGGGATCATGTGCGCGACCGGGCCATCTATGTGCTGTCTACCCGCGGGGCGGAGGGCTATCGCACCCTGTCGCGCCTGCATGACATAGCCTTTAGTCCCTATGGCGAGCCGCTCGACAATGCGCAGGGGCGGTGGGCGCGTGGGCCGACGCCGGATCGGGCTGGTGCTGTGGCGACCCTTGGCCTGTTCCAGCGCAACGATGTGGACGCCTACCTTTACAACTACCTCGCGGCGCAGACCGGCGACGTCGGCGCCTATGTGCTGCTGCGGGACTTCGAGGGGTCGTCCGCCGAACGAAAGAATTACGCCAGTTTCGTGGAAGCCAAGGCGGACCGCTGGACTCCGCCCTACGAGTTCTATCCGCCCGACGCACCGCAGTCCGGGGTGCCGCACTCGGATGAAAGTAAGCCGTTGAACGACGCGGCCGACGCCGCACTCTCCCGCATCCACGACCTGCCGTTCACCCATGTGGCGCAGGCGCTCACCTTCCTGAAGGTGATCCCCAAGACCTGCGACGAGGACTTCGTCACCCACGATCAGGTGCGGGTGCTGCAGGCCATGCTGGGTCGTCCGCAGACTGGCTATCTGACGCCGCTTGAGAAGGTGCGCGCAGTGCAATACGCGGCAACCAATGGATCGGTGCACTCGCAACTGGTGCTAGCGGTAATGTATTCCGAAGGCATCGGCGTGCCCGCCGACTACGCCCGCGCCTACCACTGGTACGAGCAGGCCGCCAAACAGGGCTCTGGCGAGGCCAAATACGCCATGTCGCAATTCTTCTCCCTCGGGGTTCAGGGCGTGGCTGATCAGGACAAGGCCAAGGCCGTGGTATACCAACTCGACGCGGCGCTTTCAGGCTTCCATCCCACTGCGGACAAGCTGCAGGCGATCCTCGCGCGCATGAACCGCGCTCCGCATCCCCGCTTTGAAAGGTATCGGCCGTGGTGAGCTTTCGCCCCCTGACCCGCGCGCTCGGGTGCGCGATTGTTCTAATGCTGGGAGCCCTGACGCTAGGCGCCGCCACGACCGTCTCGGCCTTCCCAAGTTCGTCTCCCTATGTTGCCGCCGACGGCACGGCCAAGGTGGACGCCCAGCTAAAGCCCCGCTTCGGCGACCTGATCCACCCGCGCCTGCACGACTATCGCTACTACCGTCCAAGCTGGAGCCGCTGGTCGAACTTCAACTACAACGGCTATTTCGGGAGCGGATACGGCTCCAGCAACGGTTATGGCGGCGGCTACCAGAACGGCTATCCCCAGAATTGCAGCTACAACGATCCCTCTTGCCAGCAGCAGGGCTATTCCCAGCAGAACTGCGGCTACAATGATCCCAACTGTCAGCAACAAGGGTCTTCCGACCCCACCTACGGCGGCTACGGTCGTCCGGACTGGGCCTGGCAGCCGGGGCAGGATTTCTCCAACTACAATGCGCCGCAAATCTCCGCCTATGGCGGCGGCGCCCAGCACATCACCCTGGATTGCCGGGGTGAGCATTCGGGCTATGGGCGCATCTCCGAGGCCCTGTCGCAACTCGCCGACGGGGGCACGCTGCACCTGATCGGGCGAGGCCCAGCCTGCACGGAGACCTTGCAGATCAGCCGTCCGGTCATCATTCAGGGCGATCCGCCCTCCGCCTTCCCGACCCAGGTGGTCACCGGGCCGGCGACCATAACCGCCCCTCCCGGCGCGCCCTGTGCAGTGATCGACGCGGGTCCCAAGGGCGGGGTGGAGTTTCGTGACATCGTAATCGAGGCGCCGCAAGCGGGCCGTTCGGCCTGTTTGCAGACCTGGTCCTCAGCGGTGGCGCTGGTGCGCACGACGCTGCAATACACCGGTGAAAGCTCGGCCATTTACGCCCAGGGCGGGCAACTGGTGCTCAACGACACCGAGATCGACTCGGTCAGCTACGACGCGGCCATCTGGTCCGAAGACGCCGCTATCGCCATGCGCAATGTGGGAATCCACGCGGCCTCAACCGGGCTCGACGTGCGGCCAGGGGTGGGCCAGGGTGTGTTCCTGGATCACGTCTCGATCACTGGCGCCCAGGGTGGCCCAGTCGGGGATATGCCGCAGAGCGCGGTGATCGGTCGGCGGGCGCGCGGCGCCGACTGCAAGTTTAAGATCGAGAACAGCCGCATCTCCGGCTTCCGCACCGGGCTTCTGTTCGAGCGCGGCCTCAGCGTCGAGGTCAACCACACCCGCATCGGTCACAGCCGCATGGGCATAGCGGTGGACGGGGCGCGCCTGAAGCTGCACGGTTCGGCCATCGATGCCGCTGAATACGGGGTCTATATCTACTCTGGCTCGGCGGAGATCGAGGACACTTCGATCTTCAGCTTCCTGCGCTACCCGATCGGCTCGGACCCCGGCGCCGAAGTGCATGACCACGGCATTTCGCTCTACTCCGATGGCTGCGGCGCTTTCCATCACGAAGGATGGGCCTGCCACCGCCGTCACGACTTGCCGGATGGCTTGTTCCGAGACGAGGACCCCGGTCCGCGCCACTGGGGTTGGAGCGGATCTTAGAGCGGGATTCTTCTGTTCTGAATCGCCTTCTATCCGAACAGGTCCTGCTGCTCCCCATTCGCCGTAGCAGTCGGGTGACGACGGCTGAGCAGCAGCAGCGCCGACTCCGCACGCCAGTTTTCCAGCGCGCGCGAGGGGTCCATGGGCCGGGCGGGTTGACCGGCGGATAGCGCCGCCGCTGCCTCGATCCGCAGGCCAAGCTCGCCACAGAGAACGGTGAAGTCTCGCAGCGTGCAGAGGTGAATGTTCGGTGTATCCCACCAGGGTTCCGGTAGGGCGCCCGTCTCCGGCATCCGCCCACGCGTCAGGAGTGACCAGCGAACGCGCCAGTGGCCGAAGTTCGGGAAAGAGACGATGGCCCGTTCGGACAGGCGCATCAGGTCAGCCAATACCTTCCTGGGCTCGCGCATGGCCTGGAGCGTTTGCGACAGGATGGCGTAGTCGAAGCTGCCAGCCGGGAACTCGGCCAGGTCGTGCTCGGCGTCGCCCTGCATCACCGATAGCCCCTTCGCGAGGCACAGCGAAACGCTGGAGGGGCCGATTTCGATGCCGCGCCCATCCACATTCTTTTGGCGCCTCAGGAGGTCGAGCAATGTCCCCTCCCCGCAGCCAACGTCCAGCACCCGCGCGCCAGGGCGAACAAGGCGCAGGATTTCGCGGAAGTCCTCGCGGACGAGGATCTCGCTCACCATCCTCGCTCCTCGGCCATCGACCCCAGAAACCCGTGCAGAGCAGCGTCCATCACCGGCTCGTCGAGCAGGAAGGCGTCGTGGCCCTTGTCGCTTTCGATCTCTACGAAACTCGCCCTCGCCCCTGCAGCGTTCAACGCCCGCACGATGCTGCGGCTCTCAGTGGTCGGGTAAAGCCAGTCGGAGGTGAAAGAGGCGATGCAGAACCGCACTTCCCGCGCCCTCGCGAACGCCCGCGCCAGTATCCCGCCATGCGCCTGAGCCAGATCGAAATAGTCCGTCGCACGCGTGATGTAGAGGTAGGCGTTGGCGTCAAACCGGTCGACGAAGCTCGCTCCCTGATGGCGCAGATAGCTCTCGATCTGGAAGTCGGCGTCAAAGCCCCACGATAGCCCGTCGCGCTGCAACTCACGCCCGAACTTGCGCTGCAAGGCGGGCTCCGACAGGTAGGTGATGTGCGCGGCCATGCGGGCGACGGCGAGGCCTTTTTCCGGGCGAACCCCAGCCGCCAGATATGCCCCGCCGCGCCAGTCCGGGTCGGCCATGATCGCCTGACGCCCCACCTCGTGTAGGGCGATGTTTTGCGCCGTGTGCCGGGCGGCGGAGGCCAAGCACACAACAGAAGTCAGCCGTTCGGGATAATCCGCCGCCCACTGCAACGCCTGCATTCCGCCCATGGAGCCGCCGATCACGGTGAACAGGCGCTCGATCCCCAAGGCTTCGATGAAGGCGGCCTGGGCGCGCACCATGTCGGCGATGGTGATGACGGGAAATGTCAGGCCATAGGGTTTGCCGGTCTTCGAGTCGTTGGAAGAGGGCCCCGTCGAGCCCATGCAGCCGCCGATGACATTGGTGCAGATAATGAAATGCCGCGCCGGGTCGAGCGGCTTGCCGGGGCCGATCAGTCGCGTCCACCAGCCCGGCCGCCCGCTCTGCGGGTGTGCAGAGGCCACGTGCTGGTCGCCGGTGAGAGCATGGCAGATCAGAACGGCGTTGGAGCGATCAGCATTCAGCTCGCCGTAGGTCTGGTAAGCAATCTCCACCTCGGCCAGCGCAGCGCCGGAATCGAGCTTGAGCGGACGGGCAAGACGCTGAACGCCGCCCGCCACCTCGTATCCCGCCGCTTCCAGAACCTCGACCATGGCCGGGTTGGACCGCGCGGCGCGGCAGGTGTCAATGGATGGTGGATCACCGCGCAGGAGGGCCTTAAGCTGCCTGCAAAATATGGGGAAATACGATGAAGCTGTTGCGTAACGGGCTCCTCGCCCTGCTGGCCGTGGTGCTGATCCTGACGGCGGTGGTAGTGGGGCGCACGCTGGCTTTGAAGCCCACGACGGAGACCCCGCAGGCGGGACAGACCGTGCAAACCCCCGCCATCGACAGCGCTCTCGCCGCGCAACACCTTTCGGCGGCGGTGCGGTTCCAGACTATTTCCCACGCCGACAAGGCCGATGATCATCCGGAGATCCTGGCGGCGCAGCGTGACTGGCTGGCCGAGACCTATCCGAAGTTCCACGCCGCCGCGACCCGCGAGATCGTCGGCGAGGCAGGCCTAGTCTGGACTTGGCAGGGCTCCGACCCCGCCCTCCCTCCGATCATCCTGATGGCGCACCAGGACGTGGTGCCCGTGGTGGAAGACACGCGAAACCTCTGGAAGGCCGATCCATTCGGCGGCGAGATCAAGGACGGCGCGGTGTGGGGCCGAGGCTCCATCGACGACAAGGGCTCGTTGATCGGTTTGATGGAGGCGGGCGAGGCGCTGGCGACGCAGGGCTTTAAACCCAAACGCACCATATTGATCGTCTCGGGCCACGACGAGGAGGTGCGCGGCTCGGGCGCGCAGGCGGCGGCGGAAGCGCTGAAAGCGCGTGGCGTGCACGCATTGTTCGCCCTCGACGAAGGCTCGGCCATCGTCGGCGACTTCCCCCTGACCCATGGCCCGGCGGCGCTGATCGGCATATCGGAAAAGGGCTACGCGACCCTTCGCGTCACCGCCCACGGCCAGGGCGGGCACTCCTCCGCGCCCCCGGCCCAGACCGCCGTGACCAGCCTTTCAAAGGCGGTGGTGGCTATCGCCGAGCACCCGTTTCCGCTGACGATCAATGGCCCGAGCGCCGGGATGCTGGTCTCCCTCGCCCCTCGCCTACCGTTCATGACCAGAATGGTGATCGCCAATCAGTGGCTGTTCGGCGGCATCCTAAAATCGCAGATGGGCGCCACACCCGCGGGCCGCTCGATGATGCACACCACCATCGCCCCGACCATGTTGCAAGGCTCGCCGAAGGACAACGTCTTGCCCGATACAGCTATCGCGCGGATCAACTACCGGATCGCGCCGGGCCAGACGACGGCGGACGTGATGGCGCGCGCGAAGGCGGCGGTGGGCGCCCTGCCGGTCGACCTCGCCTTCGACGGAACCCCCGCCGAGCCCTCGCCGGTATCGTCCACCACGTCGGAAGGCTGGCGCGACCTGACCGCCGCGATACGCCATGTCTCCACCGCGCCCATCGCCCCGACGCTGGACACCTCCGCCACCGACGGACGGCGCATGGTGCTGGTAACGAACGACATCTACCGCTACCAGCCGATCATCTTCGCCCTGAAGGACCTGGAAATGGTGCACGGGGTGAATGAGCACATCAAGACGGTCGACCTCAAGCGGATGGCGGACTTCTACGCCTACCTGATGCTGGTGAGCGCGGGGTGAGTCGGCGCTTCCGTTCCTCCAAGCGCTAAGTTACCGCTCGACAATGATTGAAACTACCGAGGCCGCCGCGCCGCAAACCGCGCCCGCCCGCACCTTCTTCGGCGAGCCGCGCGCTCTGGCCTATCTGGCCTTCACCGAGGCGTGGGAGCGGTTCTCCTACTACGGCATGACCGCGCTTCTGGTGCTCTACATGACCCAGGCGCTGTTCCTGCCCGGTCATATCGGAGGCATAGCCGGGTTCAAGGTCTTCCGCAGTGTGGTCGAGGGCGTGTTCGGGCCGATGACGCCGCTGGCGCTCGCCTCGCAGGTCTATGGCCTCTACACCGCCATGGTCTATTTCACCCCAGTGCTGGGCGGGCTGATCGCCGACCGCTGGCTCGGACGGCGCACAGCAGTGATCCTCGGCGCCATTTCCATGAGCGCGGGCCATATCGCCATGGCCTTCGACGGCTCCTTCCTCGCCGCGCTCGCCTTGTTGATCGTCGGCAGTGGGCTTTTGAAGGGCAATATCTCCACCCAGGTGGGCGAGCTTTATTCCGAACACGACAGTGAAGAACGCACGCGCGGCTTCGCCATCTTCTCCATGGGCATCAACGTCGGCGCGGTGGGCGGACCTTTGCTATGTGGTCTCCTGGCGCAACTCTACGGCTGGCACGTGGGGTTCGGCCTGGCGGGGTTCCTGATGCTGATCGGGCTCGCCACCTATGTCGCGGGCTTCCGCTACCTGCCGGACAAGAAGCGGGTGGATGGCCCCGTTACCGCCAAAACGCCCCTCACCCGCCGAGACCTCGGAGTGATCGCCGCGCTTGGCGTAGTGACGCTGATCACAGTCTTTCAGTCCATCGCCTACTACCAGAACTCGAACATCGCTCTGGTGTGGATCGACGCCAAGGTTGATCTGAACTTCCTCGGCTTCCATGTGCCGGTGGCCTGGTTCAACTCCATCGACCCTTTGGCCAGCGTGGTGGGCGTTCCAATCCTGTTCGGCTTGTGGCGTTGGCAGGCGGCGCGGGGTGCAGAGCCCGGAGACATCGGCAAGATCGCCTGGGGCGCGTGGATCGCTGCGTTGGCTAATTTGGTCATCGTCGCCGGGTGCATGATCTGGCAGCGCATCCCGGTGATGGCGCCGATCCTCTACGACGTGCTTTTGGGGATCGCTTTCCTCTACTACTGGCCGACACTTCTGGCCCTTGTCTCGCGTGCAGCGCCCGCCAGTATCAAGGGCACGCTAATGGGCGCGGTCTTCCTGTCCCTGTTCATCTCCAACACCCTGGTCGGTTGGCTCGGCGGCTTCTATGAGCGGCTCGGTCCGACGGGATTCTGGGCCTTGCATATGGGCATAGCGATTGCTGGCGGGGTCCTGGCGACGTTGCTAGCCAGGCCACTAAAACGCATTCTGGCTCCCCATGAGACCCAGACCTGATCCAGCCGCTTCGCAAGCGCTGCTGGGGAGGCTAGACAAGGCCATGGCCGACGGCGAAACCAAGACTGCACAGCGCGTTGAGACCGCCTTCGGGCGGGGGTT
>JBBQLP010000062.1:0-12054 GCA_038327995.1 Caulobacterales bacterium
CCGCGACCACGCGGCTTCGAAGGTCCACCGATAGAGGTCTACTCATCGCCGCCGGCCTCCTCACCAGCAGCCACGGTGAATCAGACTCGCGACCCGATGGGAATCCCACTCCGAGTCAGCCGGCTAGGAAAGTGCTCTAGAAGTCGCTGAAGCGATGGCGGCGGGAAGAAACCCCGGCGTGCTGCCAGATCACGTCCGGGCGCTGCACTGACCGGCGCCATCGACCGTAAGCTCAGTTCTTTTCGATCCTCGGCGGCACATAGCTGCGCGACAGCATCTCCGCTTTCGGCAGATAGGCGCGCAAAAAGAGGTCATAGGGCCCCTTCGCCGGGGCTGGCAGCCAGTTGGCCGTGCGCGCGCTGCCGGGATCGGCGCGGCTGATCCAGATGTCAAGGGAGCCGTCCGCCGCATACTTGAGGCCAGGCGTGCGGTCTCCGATGGCGTAGCGACTGATCGGATTTTTAGTCAGGAAAAACTGCCCCTCTGGCGTCGCCTCATACATGGTCAGCGACCAAAAGGCGTCGGTCGGTGGTGTCGAACCCTTGGGAAAATGCAGCCGCCAGCGCCCTTCCCCATCGAACAGCGCCTTTCCGTCCGGTCCCAGCGCGGCAAGATACATCGCTTCGGCGGGCGGCAGGGCGGCAAGGCCCGCGAGCGCGATCCGGGCACGATATCCGTAGTCTTGGAAGAAAGCGCCCGTATCCGCCGCCTGATAGAGCCAGCCCCCCTCGTCCTTCACTCCGAAACGCGGGTTGCGGACCTGGGCGATAGCGTCGGCGACCCCCGCCGCGATCTCGGACTGCTGCGCTGGGGTGAAGCTGGCCGGATCAAACCCCGCCTTGCCAAGGCCGAGGGGCGCCATCCGGCGCAAGACGCCAAGGTCGGTCTCAGGCGGCGGATTCTCGATCAGGAGCGCGTTGGCAGCCTTGAAATAGTCCTGCCAGGGACCGTCGCGTTTCGCGCCCTTGGCCCAGGGACCGGCGGGAGAGGCTACCACCCCGAACCCGGCCTGTACCGCGCGGGCGGCAGGGAGGTCGGCGGGACCATTGACCACGATCCGCGCCAGCGCCCACACCCACGGCGTCGGTGATCGCAGCGCGCCTGACTTTGCTTCCGCGTCCGGTCCGACGAGGGTGAAGGTCCCGCCGTCGGGCCCGGTGGTGCGCGAGCCCAGGACGGCGAAATTGTCGCTCCACATATCCATCAGGGCGAAGGAGGCGTAGCGCTCGCCCAGCGGCGGAACTGTGAGCGTGGCTGGCCCTTTCGAGAGATCGAGGAAGGCCGAGGCGTAGATGGTGTCGTTGTTCGGCGTGGTGACGACGCGCGCGGCTGGGGTGGCGAGGTCCTTCTGCGGCACGAACTGTCCGGCTTTTGCTCCCAGAGTGAGCGAGCGCATCCGCACATTGGCGATCTCCACCAGCGGAAGCGTGTAAAGCCACGCCTCCCGTGCGGCGCTACGCAGGGTGATCGCCTCGGTCGCGAACGCCGCTCCCGCCAAGCTAAGCACGCCGCTCGATGCTCCGGCTCCGATCAGCAAATCCCTGCGCAACATGGTCGGCGTCTCCGCGTTTTCGTCAGTGTCGGACAAAGGGCGGCGGGAGCGCAAGCACCGCCGCACTTGCCCTCTTTTCACCACGGCCAAGCCGGACCATCATGCGATCAATGGAGGCTCACATGGCCCGACTGAATATGCTCGCTAGGACGTCGCTTGGCTGTGCTGCGCTCGCCTGCGTCCTGATCGGTTGTGGCAGAGTGCAAGAGGCGGATGCCCGCGCGCAGGTCGCCGCCAGACCCGCCCCCATCGCCGCGCCAGCGACGCGCGAAATCCTGCCTGCCCCACTTAAGGAGCGCCTCATGACCGCCTGCGACCACGCCGGGCCGGGCACCTTGGCGGCCAGCGCCCCGGGACGGATCGTGTTCGGCCCCGAGGCGAGGATGGTGCTCCTGGCTCCCACCTGTGGTCCCGTGGCGGCGATGGTGAAGGCGGCTGCACCCGGAACGCGTTTCCTTCTGGTAGTGGAAGACTTGCGCGCATCGACCCAGCCCGGCGCTCTGTTCGACCTGACCCTGGCGCCTAGCCATCACACACAGCAGCACGTGGGGGTCCTCGGCACATTGAACTTCTTCGCCGCGCACCGGCCTGGCGGCGATCTGCCCCGCTCCACCAGCTATAACGTGACAGAACAGCTTCGCCATGTGGCGCGCAGTAATCGACTGGCGGGCGGAGTCGCCATCATGATCACCCCCACCGCAGCCCCGCAAAGGGGCTCAGACGCCTCCGCCGCGGGAATCAAGCTGATCGCGCAATAGGGCGAAATCGCCCATCGGATGATCGGGTTTGGGGCCGGGAGTGCCCGGTGATAGCCTGCATCAACCATATTGCCGGGGGGCTGATCCAATGAACACCTCACGCCGAGGACTTTTGCTGGCCGGAGCCGCCATGGGGCTTCTGGCTCCGGGCTTGATCGGGTGCGGCGACAACACGCCCGTCGTCGACAACGCCACGGGGAATAACACTACCGGGAGCGGCGCGGCTGGCGGCGATGCGGGCGGCGGAAACACCACCGGCGGCGGCAATACGGCGGGCGGCGGCAATGCCACAGGCCCTGGCGACGGCGGGAACAGCACCGGCGGCTCCGGCTCGTCCGGCGGAGGAACGCCCCCGCCCTCTGGTCCGCCCATTCGCTACGACATCAGAAGCCCGCAAGGCCAGGCCATGTTGGCGATCTACGCCCGCGCGGTCGGAACGATGATGGCGCTGCCACAGGGCGATCCCCGCTCGTGGACCTTCCAATGGTATTCGCACTGGGTCGGCGGCGGTGCGGACCAGAGCGCCAAGAACTCGGAGCTCGCCCGGATCTACGGCGGTGGATCCTCGCCCCAGCGGACCCTGGCGCAACTGATGTGGGACGGCTGTCAGGCCCACGGGGACAACGAGGACGAGAACTTCTTCCTACCCTGGCACCGGATGTTCGTCATGGCGTTCGAGGGCATCATCCGCAGCGTGGCGGGCGAGCCGGCCTTCACCCTGCCCTACTGGAACTATCTCGACCCGGCGCAGCGCGCGATCCCCAGCCAGTTCCGGCGGCCCGGCGATCCGGTTTGGGGCGCACTCTATCGGTCGACCCGCAATGGCGCGGTAAACGCTGGCGGGGCCATCGCCAGCGCTGCAGCCCTCACGCCCGAAATCCTGTCGGAAGCGAACTACTCGCCGAGCGGCGCGGACCAGGGCTTCTGCGCCAACCTCGATTTCGGCCTGCACGGCACGGTGCACGTGGGCGTGGGCAATGCGACCAACGGCATGGGCGTGGTGCCGTGGGCGGCCAACGATCCGGTGTTCTGGCTGCACCACTGCAACATCGACCGGTTGTGGGCGAGCTGGAACGCGGCGGGCGGGGCCAATCCGTCGGACGCGGCCTTCACCTCAAAGCCCTTCATTTTCGCTGACGCCAACGGCGCGCAGACCAGCCGGATCGTCTCCAGCGTGCTCAACCTCGCCAGTGCTGGGTACGACTATGACGCTCTGATCGGCGCCGACGGCTCACCGCTAACCACCCGCACGGCGAGCGAGGCCATGGTGATGGCGCCTCCACCCCCCGGCACGCCGCCCATGGTGGGCGCCCCTGCGCCTCAGATGGCGCTGCGCTCGCTGAAGCGCGCCGCGCCGATCCGCATCCTCACTCCCTCGATCACCCACGTGCTGGAACAGGTGCAGTTGGGACAGGGAACCCTGCACGTGCGCCTCAGCGCGACCCAGGCCGCGCCCGCCTTGGCCGCGAGGGCGCTGGCTCCCCTTATGGCTCCTACTCCACGCCTCGCCAGAAAGGCCACGCCACAGGGAAAAGGGCTGTTTCCGTTCCTGGCCCAGAAGGCCCCGCCAATTGTCGGAGCCGCTCCCCCGCCGCCTGCGCCCACCTCGCCCGTCTTGGCCCCCAAGCCTGGCCAGAAGGTGTTCCTGGTGCTGAGCAACTTGACGACGGAAATCCAACCGGGGGTGCTCTATTCGGTCTATTTGGAGGCCCCGCGCGGCAGGGGCGCACCGGAGCCTTTCCTGGTGGGCTCGCTCAATTTCTTTTCGGCCATGGGGGGGATGGGCGGCATGAAGATGGCGAACCGTTCGCGCAGTTTCGACATCACCGACCTGGCGAATCGGCTGGCGGGCGAAGGCCGCATGGAAGCCAGCCCAGCTATCTCTTTCGTGCCCGCCAGCAGGGCCGCCGCCGCCGCCCAGCCCCTGATCGGCAGTGTTTCGTTGGCCATACAGTAGGTTTTCGACGTTCTCGTCAAAAGTGCGCCCAATTCCCTTCCGCAACGGAGGGTTTCGTTGACAAGGGCGAGAAATTGCCGTTTCTTCGTCGTGCACGGTGATGAACGCTCAAGACGTTCAAGCCTGCGGCGTTTCGGGGAGGAAACGCCTGCCTAATCGAAAACTACCTGAACGCCCGTCGCGATATCCCCCGCGGCGGGCTTTCTATTTGCGCGGGTGCGTGGAGATTTTTTGACAGTTTGGTCAAAAAATTCCGGTCGGGCTTCCTCTCCGTCCTCCTCGGATCAAGCCCGAGGACGACGGGGAACAGCGAAGAGTCCTCTACCAGATGCGAACCCGCTTATCCGGCGCGACGTAGAGTTTGTCGGTCGGCTTCACGTTAAAAGCGGCGTACCAGGCATCGATATTGTGCACCACGGCGTTGACACGCGCTTCGGGCGGGGAGTGCTCATTGGAGGCGATCTGCTGGCGCAGCGCATCGTCGCGCAGCTTTTCGCGCCACACCTGCGCCCAGCCCAGGAACACGCGCTGGTCGCCGGTCAGTCCGTCGATCACCGGGGCGGGCTGGCCGTGCAGGGAGGCGTGATAGGCGGCGAGACCCAGGGTCAGCCCGCCGAGGTCAGCGATGTTCTCGCCCATGGTGTTATCGCCTTTGATGTGGGCGCCGGGCAGGGGTTCGATGGCGGAGTATTGCGCACCCAGCACCTTGGCCTTGGCGTCGAAGCGCTCGGCGTCCTGCGCCGTCCACCAGTCGCGCAGGCGCCCCTTGTCGTCGAACTTGCGGCCTGCGTCGTCGAAGCCATGGGTCATCTCGTGGCCGATCACACCGCCGATGGCGCCGTAGTTGATCGCCGGGTCCGCCTTTGGGTTGAAGAAGGGCGGCTGCAGGATGGCGGCCGGGAAGACCACCTCGTTGAAGAACGGCTGGTTGTAGGCATTCACCGTTTGCGGGGTGAGGTCCCACTCGTCCTTGTCGACGGGATTGTTCACCCGGTTCGCCTTGTAGGCCCACTCGAACGCCGAACTGCGCGCGATGTTGCCGTAGAGGTCGTCGGCGCGGATTTCGAGGGCGGAATAGTCGCGCCATTTCTTCGGATAGCCGATCTGCACGTCGTAGTTGGCGAGTTTCTTCTGGGCCTCGTCCTTGGTGGCCGCGCTCATCCAGTCGAGGTGCTCAATATGGTCATGGAAGGCAGCTTTAAGGTCGCCGATCAGGGCTTCCATCTTGGCCTTGGACTGCGGCGGGAAATAGCGCGCCACATAGACCTGACCTACCGCTTCACCGAGCGCGCCGTTCACTGCCCGCACGCCTCGCTTCCAGCGCGGGGTGATCTCGAGCTGGCCCGAGAGCGCCTTGTTGCGGAAGTCGAACCGCGCCTTGGCGAAGGCGCTTGAGAGGTAGGGCGAGGCCGCATCGACCACGTGGAAGGCTTCCCATGCCTTCAGGGTTTCCAGCGACGTCGCATCATAAATGGCGACGATTTTCGGGATCGAGGTGTTGGTAGTGGAAATCACGGTGGTGGCCCCGCCGAGGTCGGCGCTACGCATGAAGCCGCGCCACGCAAAGCCGGGCATGGTCTTTTCCAGCTCAGCGACCGAGGTCGGATTGTAGAGTTTCACCGGATCGCGTTGCTCTGCACGGCTCCAGCTTACCTCGGCGAGCTTGGTCTCGAAGACGACTATCTCAGCGGCACGCGCCTGCGGTTCCGCCCATCCGGCGAAGGTCAGCATCCGGGCGACGTAAGCCTCGTAGGCCTTTTTCTTCTCGGCGAACTGGGCCGTAAGATAGTAGTCGCGGTCGGGCAGGCCGAGACCGCCCTGGCTGATGTAGACGTTGTATTTCTTCGGGTCCTTGAAGTCGGGCTGGATGTCGACATCCACCACCGAAGACACGAAGCTTCGCGGCGAACGACCCATCAGGACGGACAGCGCAGCCCGATCCTTGACCGCGCGGATGGCGTCGAGATCGCTCTTCAACGGCGCGGCGCCCAGTTTCTCGACCCGCCCCTCGTTCATGAAGGCCGCGTAGGCGCCGCCCACCTTGCCCTCGGGTGTAGTGACCGTATGGTGTCCGGCGGCGGCTTGCTCGGCGATGGTGTGCACGCGCGCTTCAGAAAGGTCGGCCAGGGTGTCGAAGGCGCCGTAACTGGTCTTGTCGGCGGGGATTTTGGTGCGCTTGATCCACGTCCCATTGGCGTAGGTGAAGAAATCGTCGCCCGGCTTGACCGACATCTCAGCCCCCGTGGCGTCAAAGCCCCAGGCACCATAGCTCGGCTGGAGGTTCGAGGTGGATTTTTCCGCCGCGAGAGAGGCGGAGGCGAGTGACAGTGCACCAAGCGCCACGGCGCAGAGCCAGATCGACTTCATAGGGCGTAACTCCAAGAATAATTTGCGCGGAACCATGCACCGACAGCGGCGCTCGCGTCTGTTAATTTTTGGTCATGCGGACCCCCAACCTTTAGTATGCCAACCCCTGGGCCACGGCCTTGAGCCGCTCGATGGCCGCTAGTTTGTCGTCGGTGAAGTCGAGGTCGATCCACCAGTCTTCCACCTCGCGGCGCACCTGGCCGAACAGGGGGCCTTCGGGGACCCCGGAAGCCTTGATCTCGGACGCCGTGACCGGGAACTCCGGCACCGTCCATGTGTCGGGATAGACCAGCAGCATCCGCCATTGGGGGTGTGTTACGGAGCGCGCCGCTGCCGCCCAGCCCAGCATCACCCGGTCCTTGAACACCCCCGCGCCCAGCCGGTAGATCGCCCGGCGAAGCTCACGCGGCGAGAGCCATGAGACGATGCGCACCTCGAGCGAGGAGACGGCCGCAGTCAGCCGGTCGCGAATGGCGTTGGGCAGGCGCAGGCGCTTTGCGGCGGCCTCCACCGCCTCCCGGTCGTCAGGCAAAAGCGCGGCGAGTCGCAGAGGAGCGTCGCACGTGAACAGTTGTTCGGTTTCGATGGCGACCAGTTGCTCGAACCGGGCGAGCCCGCGCACCTCGGGCAACAGCACGCCCAACACCCCCGTCGCCGCCATCAGCCGCAGCGCCGGACGCGGGTCCTCAGCGCCGAGCAGTTTGAGCAATTCCTTCGACACTCGCTCGGCGGAAAGGCTGCGGAGGCCGTCCTTCAGCGCTGAACACGCCGCGAGCGCCGCCGCATCGGGTTCGCCCCGGCCATACCAGGCGGAGAAGCGAAAGAAGCGCAGGATACGTAAGTAGTCCTCGCGGATGCGGGTCTCCGCGTCGCCCACGAACACGATCCGGCCCGCCCGAGCATCCGCCAAACCCTCGCCAGTCGGGTCGTGCAACGTTCCATCGAGTTCGAGGTAGAGGGAGTTAAGGCGAAAATCGCGGCGACCGGCGTCCTCAGCCCAATCATCAGTGAAGGCCACCACGGCGCGGCGGCCGTCGGTTTCCACGTCGCGGCGCAGGGTGGTGATCTCGAACGGCTTGCCCTCGCAAACGGCGGTAATGGTCCCGTGCTCGATACCTGTGGGGACGGACTTGATCTTCGCGGCGGCCAGCGCCCCGATCACTTTTTCCGGTGTCAGGGTGGTGGCTATGTCGATGTCGAACACCGCGCGCTTCAGGATCGCGTCGCGCACACATCCCCCTACAAACTGCGCAGAGCCACCCGCCTCGATCAGCGCGGTCATCACCCTTACCGTGGGCGTTGCGGTCATCCAGGATTGGGTGGGCAGGCGTTCGGTCATCGGGTGGTTATATGCCGGGTCGGAATAATCTAAACCATAGCCATGCAGTCCATTCCCGCCGCCATCCTTGATCGCCTGAAATCCATCGCCGGGCCGGGCGGCTGGTCGGACGACCCCGATCGCCTCGCGCCCAAGCTGATCGAGTGGCGAGATCGCTGGAGCGGGACCACCCCGCTCCTCCTGCTGCCGCGCTCAGTGGAGCAGGTGTCAATCATGGTGCGCCTCTGTGCCGAGACCGGAACGGCGATCACCCCCCAGGGCGGCAACACCGGCCTTGTGGGAGGGCAGATTCCCCAAGGCGAGGTGCTGCTTTCTCTCGAACGGATGAACGCCGTGCGTGAGGTCTCTCCCGAGGACGACGCCATGGTGGTCGAGGCGGGGGTGACTCTGCAAGGCGCGCAGGAAGCGGCGGCGGCGCACGGGCGCTTCTTTCCGCTCAGTCTGGCGGCGGAAGGCACGGCCACCATCGGCGGCAATATCTCCACCAACGCGGGCGGAACGGCGGTGCTGCGCTACGGGACCATGCGCAGCCTCGTGCTGGGGATCGAAGCGGTGCTGCCGACTGGGGAGGTGTTCAGCGGGCTGAAGCGCCTGCGCAAGGACAACACCGGCTATGACCTGAAACATCTCTTAATCGGGGCCGAGGGGACGCTGGGGGTCGTTACCGCCGCCTCGCTCAAGCTCTTCCCAATCCTGGCCGACCGCACGGTGGCGGTGGCGGCGGTCGCGAGCCCGGCCGACGCCGTGGCCCTGCTCGGGCGAGCCAAGGAGGAGAGCGGCGGGGCGGTGGAGGCGTTCGAGTTGATGAACCGGCTCGGCGTATCGTTCGCGGTGAAGAACCTCGGCCTCCGCGCGCCGTTGGCGGGCGATCCCGCCTGGACCGTGCTGATCGAGATGGCGAGCGCCGAAGCAGGTCACACCGCCGCCGCGATGGAGCGGGTTCTGTCGCGCGCCCTGGACGACGGCCTGATCACCGACGCCGCCGTGGCGCAGAACGAGGCTCAGGCGAAAGCTTTCTGGGCGGTGCGCGAGGGCCAGTCGGGCGCCCAGAAGCCCGAAGGTTCGGCGTGGAAGCACGACATCTCCGTCCCCGTCTCCGGCATCGCCGCCTTCATCGAGGAGGCGACCGCAGCGGTTCTGCGCCTGTCTCCCGGCGTTCGTGTGGTCGCGTTCGGCCACGTCGGCGACGGCAATATTCACTATGACGTGTTGAAGCCCGAAGGCGCGCCGGACGCCCCCCACGCCGCCCTGCGCGACGAGGGCGCGCGGATCGTGCACGATCTTGCCGTATCCATGGATGGTTCGATCTCGGCGGAACACGGCCTCGGAACCATGAAGTCCGCCGAGGCTCTGCGCTACAAGCCCGCTGCGGAGATCGCCGCCATGCGCGCCATTCGCGCCGCCCTCGACCCCCGCCGCATCATGAACCCCCGAGTGCTGTTCTAGGCGCCAAGGGGTCGTCTCGACTTTCCCCTCACGCGGGTCTAAGAGCCCGCGCCGGCGCCGTTCACGGTCGCCCATCGGACCCCGTAATGCTTTTCGTTATTTCTCCGGCCAAGACGCTGGACTTCACGCCCGGCGATCCGGCGGCGACGGCCACCACGCCGACGATGAAGAAGGATACCGCCGCGCTCGCCGCCGTGACGCGCAAGCTGAAGGCGGGCGATCTGAAACGGTTGATGGATATCTCCGACGCTCTCGCCGAGCTGAATGTGGCCCGGTTCAAGACCTTTAATCCGAAGTCCGACGGAGAGGTGCAGGCCGCGTTCGCCTTCGCGGGCGACGTCTATGACGGGCTGAACGCGCGCACATTGGATGAGCCGGGACTGGAGTGGGCGCAGACGCATCTGCGCATCTTGTCCGGGCTCTACGGCCTGCTGCGGCCTTTGGATCGTATCCAGCCCTACCGACTAGAAATGGGGGTGCGGCTGAAGACCGACCGAGGCTCGACCCTCTATGATTTCTGGGGCGACAGACTGTCGAAAGCCCTGCACGCCGAGGCGAAAGGGCACGAGGACAAGACCCTCATCAACCTCGCGAGCCAAGAATATTTCGGCGCCATCGACGCCAAGGTGCTGAAACTGCCGGTGATCCAGTGCAGTTTCAGGGAAGTGAAGGATGGCGAAACGCGCCTGATCTCCTTCTACACCAAGCGCGCGCGAGGGCGCATGGCCCGCTACGCTATCGACCACCGCATCGACCGCGCCGAGGGGCTGAAGGGGTTCGATGCCGACGGGTACGGCTACACAGCCGCTCTTTCCACCCCGACCGAGTGGGTGTTCACACGCCCGCAACCAGAGCCCGTTGGCGCCCCATGCAAGACCGAGGAGACTATTCCATGACCGTGCCCCTTTCCGGCCAGGCAGCCATCGTCACCGGCTCCACCTCCGGCATCGGCCAGGCGCTGGCCGATGCGCTGGCGGGCGCAGGCGCGAACGTCGTGCTAAATGGGCTGGGTGATCCGGCCAAGATCGAGATCGAGCGCGCCGCGATGGCCCAGCGGCATGGGGTGACGGTGCTCTATCATCCCGCCGACATGACCAGGGGCCCCGAGATCGCTGATATGGTGGCCTTCTCTCACAAGGAGTTCGGCCGCCTCGACATCCTGGTCAACAACGCGGGCGTCCAGCACGTATCCCCCATCGAGGATTTCCCGCCCGAGAAGTGGGACCAGATCATCGCCATCAACCTCACCTCCGCTTTCCACGCTATCCGCGCGGCGGTTCCGGTCATGAAGGCGCAGAAGCGCGGCCGGATCGTCAACATCGCCTCGGCGCACGGGCTGGTGGCGTCGCCGTTCAAGTCCGCCTACGTCGCCGCGAAGCACGGCATCCTCGGGCTTACCAAAACCGTCGCATTGGAAGTCGCCACGGACGGGATCACCGCCAACTCGATCTGCCCAGGCTATGTGAAGACGCCCCTTGTGGAGGCTCAAATCGCCGATCAGGCCAAGGCGCGCGATATGACCGAAGACCAGGTGATGCGGGACGTGATCCTCGCCGCCCAACCTACCAAGCGGTTCGTGGAGCTCCCGGAACTGGCCGGGATGCTGCTCTATCTGGTTTCCGACGCTGGCGCTTCGGTGAACGGGGCGGCCGTCTCCATCGACGGTGGCTGGACGGCGGCCTAGACGCGCGCGGCAGCATCCTCTAGCGCTTGAAGCGGAACGTAGAGACCCTTTGAATGATCGACGAGTTGATTGAGGCCTGCGCCGACAAGGTCGGGCTGACGCTGGAGCAGTCGCGGCTCTGCCTGTCGGCGGCCCTCGCCCTGATCCAAAAGCACGCTGACCCGGACAAGGTCGCCGCCCTGATGAACGCCATCCCCGGCTCGGCCGAACTTGCGGCTGAGGGCGCAGTGTTGACCGAGAACAAGCCGCGCGGACTGCTGGGCGGCCTCGTGCGCGGCGCGGGCGGGGCCAGCGGCGCGGCCATGTCGGACGCCATGGCGCTCAACCAGAGACTTACGCGGGAGGGGATCAACCTCTCCGATATGCAAACCGTCCTGCCCTTCGCCATGAACTTCGTGCGCGAGAAGGCAGGCGGGCAGGATCTGCTGCGCGACGTTCTGGGGTCTATACCCGGGCTCGGACCGCTGTTGACCTCGCAGGGGCAGTAGTCGCTCTCCAGCCCGCCGCTGAACCTGACGCGCAAGGCGCCTAGCCTTCCGCCCGCGCTCTGGCTAGGTTGCGCCCAAGGTCCATACCAATCCTTCCAGAACACTCAGGGAAAACGCCATGCGCGACGCCGTCATCGTCTCCTACGCCCGCACGGGCCTCGCCAAGTCCAACCGCGGCGGGTTCAACAACACCCACGGCGCGGCCATGGCCGGCCACGCCATCCAGCACGCGGTCGCCCGCGCCAAGGTCGAGCCCGAGGCGGTCGAGGACGTGGCCATCGGCTGCGGCATCCCCGAGAGAGCCTCGGCCTGGACCCTCAACCAAGCCTGCGCCTCGGGCTTGGCGGCTCTCGAGCACGCTCGCAAAGCGCTGCTGCTAGGAGAGGCCCAGGTCGTGGTGGCGGCGGGCACCGAGAGCATGAGCACCGTTCCCTATTTGCTGGATAAAGCTCGTTGGGGCCTG
>JBBQLP010000063.1:0-11661 GCA_038327995.1 Caulobacterales bacterium
CGGCGAGGTCAGGGGGGACTACCGGTTCGAGGGCGGGCATGGTCCCACCGATTTCGCCGGGCTCTTTGGGGATAAGCAGACGCTGGCGGTCTATAGCTTCATGTTCGGGCCGGAGCGCGAGCGCCCCTGCCCCATGTGCACCAACCTTTTGGGACCTCTGGACGGCAACGCCCGCGACCTCGAGCAGAAGATCGCCCTGGTGGTGGTCGCGCGGGCTCCGCTGGAGCGGCTGGAGGCGTTCAAGCGGGAACGCGGGTGGCGGGCGCTCAGGCTATACCGCGATCTGAACGACGCCTATTCGCGCGACTATCATGGGCTTCTGCCCGACGGCTCGGAGGTTCCCGCGTTCAACATCTTCACCCGCCGGGACGGGACCATCCGCCACTTCTGGTCCGGGGAAATGACCGAGGGCGATCCCGGCCAAGACCCGCGCGGCGCCCCCGACCCTGCGCCCCTGTGGAACGTGCTCGACATGACGCCGGAAGGCCGGGGCGCCGACTGGTATCCGAAGCTGGACTATGGGGGTTAGAATGTCCCGCTAGCAAGTCGCCGGAAATAAGGCCGTGATCCTATCGTAGCGCCTGGGCGCCATGGCGGATGCTGAGGATAACAACGGCCTCGGGATGGACGCGATAGCGCATGATATAGGGATAGATGGCGGTAACTTCTCGCCTGCTCGGTGCCAAAGGCCGCCCTCGATCCGGCATCTCGGAAAGCAAGTCTGCCATGACGACCAGACCGGTAGATATTCGCTCGGCGGCGGCAGGGTTAAGAGAGCCGAGATAAACGCGAATGGAGATTAGGTCGGCCCGCGCCCGCGCCGACCAGATGATACGCCTCACACCTCAGGAGCCGATGGCTGGCGGCGGCAGTTCGTCCGGTTTGCCCCAAGACAGAAGCCAAGTCTTCATCGCCTCGTGGCCGACGACCCGTCCGGCGGCATAGTCCGCCTCTCCCTCAAGCATCGCCTGCTCGTCGGCGTCGAGGTCGGGTTGATCGAAGATGGACGGTTCAGGTTCGGCCATGCCGCATCCTATCACAATTACGTCCCCGGCCCCAACCTCACTGACAGGCGAGGCATTCCTCGTAGTCCGTACGCGCCGCTGCTTCCACGTCGGGCAGGTCGTCGACCGCGTTCGCCGCGCCCGCAAACGCCGCGCGCTGCACCGACTTTGAGCGGAGGTAGTAGAGCGACTTCACCCCGCGCTCCCACGCCTGCCAATGCAGCATGTGCAGGTCCCACTTATCCACGTCGCCGGGGATGAACAGGTTCACCGACTGGCTCTGGCAGATATTGGGTGTGCGATCGGCGGCCAGTTCCACCACCCAGCGCTGGTCAAGCTCGAAGGCGGTCTTGTAGATGTCCTTCTCGTCGGCGGAGAGGAAATCGAAGTGCTGCACCGAGCCCTCGTTCTCCAGGATCGATGACCAGACCGCCTCGGTGTTCATGCCCTTTTCGGTCAGCACCGCCTCAAGATAAGGATTCTTGACGGCGAAGGTGCCCGAGAGGGTCTTGTGGCTGTAGATATTGGCCGGGATCGGCTCGATGCCCGCCGATGTGCCGCCGCAGATGATGCTGATCGAGGCGGTGGGGGCGATGGCCAGCTTGTGTGAGAACCGCTCCATCACCCCGCGCTCGGCGGCGTCGGGGCAGGCGCCGCGCTCCTGCGCCAGAACCACGGACGCCTTGTCGGCCTCGCGGCGCAGGTGCTTGAAAATGCGCATATTCCACGACTTGGCGAGCGCCGACTCAAACGGCACGTTCTGCTGTTGCAAGAATGAGTGGAAGCCCATCAGTCCCAGACCGATGGAGCGCTCGCGCATGGCGGCGTACGCGGCGTTGGCGGCCTCGGAGGGCGCAGTGTCGATGAACTCCTGCAGCACATTGTCGAGGAAGCGCATCACGTCTTCGACAAAGGTCGGGTGATCGCGCCACTCCATGAACTTCTCGGCGGAGACCGACGAGAGGCAGCAGACGGCGGTGCGGTCGCGGCCCAGATGATCCTTGCCGGTGTGCAACATGATCTCGGAGCAGAGGTTGGACTGGCGCACGGTGAGGCCAAGCTCGCGCTGGTGCTGCGGCATGGCGCGGTTCACCGTGTCGGAGAAGATCAGGTAGGGCTCGCCGGTCTGCAGGCGGATTTCCAGAATCTTCTGCCATAGCGAGCGGGCGTCGACCTCCCGCACCTTCTCGCTGGTCTTGGGAGAGCGCAGGGCGAACATCGCGCCGTCGCGCACTGCCTCCATGAACTCATCGGTGATGGAGATGCCATGGTGCAGGTTCAGGGACTTGCGATTGAAGTCGCCCGAGGGTTTGCGGATTTCCAGGAACTCCTCGATCTCCGGGTGGAAGACGTCGAGATAGACCGCCGCCGAACCGCGCCGGAGCGAACCTTGAGAGATCGCCAGGGTCAGCGAGTCCATCACCCGGATGAAGGGACTGATGCCCGAGGTCTGTCCCGCGCCCTTCACCTTCTCGCCGATGGAGCGCACGCCGCCCCAGTAGGTGCCAATGCCGCCGCCGTTGGCCGCCAGCCACACGTTCTCGTTCCAGACCCCGACGATGCCGTCGAGTGAATCGCCCACCGCATTGAGGAAGCAGGAGATGGGCAGGCCCCGGTCCGCGCCGCCGTTGGAGAGTACGGGCGTGGCGGGCATGAACCACAGGCGGCTCATGTAGTCATAGACCCGCTGGGCGTGGTCGGCGTCGTCGGCATAGGTGGTGGCCACCCGGGCGAACATATCCTGATAGCTTTCGCCCGCGAGCAGGTAGCGGTCTTCCAGCGTAGTCTTGCCGAAATCGGTCAAAAGCGCGTCGCGGGTACGGTCTACCTCGACCTTGCGCACCAGCTCAAGCCTCGGACGCACCACGGGATTTCCCCGTTTCGCCTCGGTTTGCCCAGTCGCCTTCGCGGTCGCTTCAGCCATGGTAAATGCCTACATCTTGTGTTCGGAACCCATGACACCCCCTAAATCAGGTTCCGTCAACGCGCGGATTCGCTCCGGGCCCGGCTTTATTTTTTCGGGGGGCGCCTTGCCGTTAGGCCTTTCGTAAGCATCCGATTCGCGCCTCTGGGGATTTCCGGGAACGGGTATGGCGTTGCTGAAAATCGGGCCGAAAACAACTCCGGGATGCGGCGCCTTGACGCAGGTGGCGGGACGGAGGGCATTGCGCCCGCTAAACCAGCCAGATGGATAGCTTCCCCGCCTTCATCCCCCTGAGCGGTCGCCGCGTGGTCATCGTCGGCGCGGGGCGGGAGGCTGAGGAGAAGGCGGCGCTGTTCGCTGGATCGCCCGCCACCCTGGTGCGCTTGCCCGCCGATGCGGCGGCGCTGACGTCCGCGGCCTATGCAGACGCCGCACTTGTCTTCATCGCCGACCAGGATGCGCAATGGTCTGCCCTCGCGCGGGCGGCCGCGAAGGCGGCGGGAGCGCTGGTCAATGTGGTCGACAAACCGGCCCTCTGCGATTTCTACACCCCCGCCATCGTGGACCGGGGACCGGTGGTGGGGGCGGTTGGCACCACCGGCAGCGCTCCAGGTCTCGCCCGCAGACTGAAGATAGAAATGGGCGAGCGGTGGCCGGAGGGGCTGGCGCGAGTGGCGGCGCTGATCGCGGGACTGAAGGTCGAGGCCCGCGCCGCCCTGCCGGCGTTCGAGGCCCGGAGGGATTTTCTGGATAGCGTGCTGGATAGCCGAGCGGCGGAAGCGGCGCTGGCAGGAGATATGAAACGGGCGGAACGGCTTGCACGGGAAGCGTTGGCGGAATGGGGGAGGGGCTGAGGCCTACCCCTCGCCCATCCTCCAAGTCGCCCCATCCGGCCCGTCCATCACGATCACATTGAGCGCGGTCAGCTCTTCGCGGATGCGGTCAGCGGTGGCGAAATCCTTGGAGGCGCGGGCGGTATGGCGATCCTTCAGCAGGGCCTCGATCCTTGATTTGAAGTCTTCGTCCGCACCGCCCTCGAACCAGGCGTCGGGGTCTCGTTGCAAGACGCCCAGCACCGCTCCGAGGCCAAGGATATCGGCCTTCACTCCCATGGCCTCGTTCATGTCGCCGAGCGCCAGCGCCTTCTCCAGCCTGCCCGCCAGCGCGAACAGGCTGGCGATCGCGCCCGGCGTATTCAGATCGTCCATCAAGGGATCGAAGGTCTTCGCGGCGATGGTCGGAGTAGGCTCGATGTCATTCGCGCGTTGCAGCACGCCATAAAGCCGGTCGAGGTTCTTGCGCGCTTGTTCGATCAGCTCCGGCGTCCAGTCGAGCGGCTGACGATAGTGCCCGCTCAAGAGCGCCCAGCGGATCACCTCGCCCGGAACCTGTTTCACCAGATCGTGCACCAGAACCACATTGCCGAGGCTCTTGCTCATCTTCTCGCCGGAGAAATCCAGAAAGCCGTTGTGCATCCAGTAGCGGGCGTAATCGGACGGTTCGCCCGACCCGTGCGCAGCGCATGACTGGGCGATCTCGTTTGTGTGGTGAGGGAAGATCAGGTCGTGCCCGCCCCCGTGGATGTCGATGGGCAGGCCCAGCACCGCCTCGCTCATGGCCGAGCATTCGATGTGCCAGCCGGGACGTCCCGGAAGTCCTTGCGGCCCATCCCACGACGGCTCGCCCGGCTTGGAGGGTTTCCACAGCACGAAGTCGGCGGCGTTGCGCTTGTTCTCCGCCACCTCCACCCGCGCCCCGGCGATCATGTCGTCGAGCGAGCGTCCCGACAGTGCGCCGTAGCGTCCCGTACCCGCGTCGTAGGCTCCCACGTCGAACAGCACCTCGCCCTCGGACACATAGGCAGCGGCCTCTCCGATCAACCGTTCGATCAGGCGGACCATCTCGCCCATATAGGCGGTGGCGCGAGGAGAATGGGTGGGCGGAAGCGCGTTCAACGCCTCCATGTCAGCTTCGTAGATGCCTGCGAATTTGTTGGTTATGACGCTGATGTCCACGCCCTGTTCGGCGGCGGCGGCGTTGATCTTGTCGTCTACGTCGGTGAAGTTGCGGGCGTAGATCACCTTGCGGTCCGGGTAGAGCCGCGTCAGCAGCCGGAACAGGACGTCGAACACCACCACAGGGCGCGCATTGCCGATGTGGGCGTAGTTGTAGGGCGTGACCCCGCAGACGTAGAGGGTGATCTCGCCGCTGCCCTCGCGGGGGGCGAAGACGCGCTTCTCGTGCGCCAGGGTGTCGTAGAGCTTCAGGTTCATGCGCCGCCCTATAGCGTGGCAATGGCCTAGAGGGAACGAACCCCCTATATACAGGCCATGTCCAGACCCCCCTTCGCCCAGCCCGGCTCACAGGCAGACGTCGAAACCGGCAAGGTGCTCTCGCCCCGCTTCGACGAGCATGGCCTGATCGCCGCCGTCGTCACCGACGCCGAATCGGGCGAAGTCTTGATGCTGGCGTGGATGAACGCCGAGGCGCTCGACAAGACGCTGACCTCGGGCGAGGCGCACTACTGGAGCCGCTCGCGTCAGGAGCTTTGGCACAAGGGTGCAACCTCGGGTCAGGTCCAGGTGGTGGACGAAATCCGCATCGACTGCGACCAGGACGCGGTGTGGCTGAAGGTCTATCCGCAAGGCGACGGAAACGCCTGCCACACCGGCGCGCGCTCGTGCTTCTACCGGGTGGTCGGCGGCAATGGGAAACTGGCCAAGGTCGGATAGCCGGGGCGTGAGCGCTTCTGCGGACGACGAAGACATCATCGGCGATCCCCTCGCCGTCACCCTCCCCGATGACGCTACAGGCCGCCTCGACAAGGCGCTGGCCGAGTTCGCGCCGCCCGTAGGTGAGGGGTCGCTTTCGCGCGCCCGCATCCAGGCGCTAATGAGCGAGGGGGCGGTGTCGCTGGGCGATCTGGTGCTCACCGACGCCTCGGCCAAGGTCAGGCCGGGCGCTACCTACCTGATCCTGGTCCCTCCGCCCGAACCCGCCGAACCGCAGCCGCAGGACATTCCCCTCACCATCCTGTTTGAAGACGCCCACCTGATCGTCATCGACAAGGCGCCCGGCATGGCCGCGCATCCGGCGCCGGGAACTCTGGACGGCACGCTGGTCAACGCGCTCTTGTTCCATTGCCGGGACAGCCTGTCCGGCGTCGGCGGGGTGGCGCGGCCTGGCATCGTGCATCGGCTGGACAAGGACACTTCGGGTGTCATGGTTGCCGCCAAGACCGACGCGGCGCACCAGGGCCTGTCGAAACTGTTCGCCGCCCACGACATCGAGCGCACCTATGTGGCCCTGGCCCGCAGCGGCATCGAACCCTCGCGCGGGACCATCGAGACCCGCCTTGGCCGGGCCCAGTTCGATCGCAAGAAGATGGCGGTACTGAAAACCGGAGGGCGCGAGGCGATCACCCACTACCGGGTGCAACGCGTGTTCGGTCCGCAGACCAAACCCCTCGCCTCGCGCATCTCCTGCACCCTTGAGACCGGCCGCACCCACCAGATCCGCGTTCACCTGGCCCACAAGGGTGCGCCGGTACTGGGCGATCCGATCTACGGCTCCTCGCAGCCCGCCGCAGTGGTGCGCGAAGCCATGACGAAGGCAGGACTATCGCGGCAGGCGCTGCACGCCGCCCTGCTGGGCTTTACCCATCCGATCACCGGGGAGATTATGCGGTTCGAGACCCCCCTGCCTAAGGATATGGCCGCGCTCGAGGCGGAGCTGGTGGAGCTGGTCAGATCGGTCCAAGCCAGCGGGAGGTCGAGCGGCGGTAACTAAGGTAGTCCTGACCGAACGCAGACTCCATGAAGCGCTCTTCCGGCAAAATATAGGTGAAGTGCAACCAGACCGAATAGGCGGCTGGCGCGAACAGATTTACCCATACCCCGCTGGCGATCACGACGCTGGCCGACACCAGCACCATTCCGAGATACATAGGGTTTCTTGTCAGGCGAAAAGGACCTTGGCGCACCAGGGCTGTGGCTGGAGTGAACGGAACCAGTCCCGTGTGGACCCGGCGGAACGTACTCACGCCCAAGAGGTTGAGCAGCAGGCCGGAGACCAGACACAGCGATCCCACGACCAGCGATAAAAACCCTGGCGTCAGCGGCCAATTCAATGCCAGCAGGGCCCCTTGGGCCAGAAGCGACGCCACAAAGCCGACGGGCGGAAGAATCCGAGGCCGCCTAGTCTCGCCACCGGTTGAATTGGTCATAACGCGCCGCCCCAAGATTTCTCATAATCTGTAGCATCGAGAAACCGATGGAAAAGCATCCCTCAAAAAACCAACCCCCACACTAGGTTTTTTGCAGCACGGCCTTAAACCGGCCGCAACCGTTCCTATATTGGCCCGTAGCTACGGGTAGGGACGCCGCGCTCCCACCGACCCCCTCTGCGTCACCCTCCGGCGAAAGCCGCGGGACTCACCGCCGGGCCGGAGCGACGCCGCCATCTGGCGCTATAACGAGGGGATCATATTTCATGGCTACCAACGCTCTGTCGGTGATTTCACCGGACGGCGGCCTCAGCCGCTATCTCACCGAAATCCGCAAGTTTCCGATGCTGACCAAGGACGAAGAGTTCATGTTCGCCAAAGCCTGGCGCGAACATGAAGATTCCGAGGCCGCCCACAGGCTCGTCACCTCGCACCTGCGCCTCGTGGCCAAGATCGCCATGGGCTATCGCGGCTATGGCCTGCCCATTGGCGAGGTGATCTCCGAGGGCAACGTCGGCCTGATGCAGGCGGTGAAGAAGTTCGAGCCCGACAAGGGCTTCCGCCTGGCGACCTACGCCATGTGGTGGATCCGCGCCTCGATCCAGGAATACATACTGCGCTCTTGGTCGCTGGTGAAGATGGGCACAACGGCGGCGCAGAAGAAGTTGTTCTTCAACCTGCGCAAGGCCAAGAGCGCCATCTCGGCCATCGAGGACGGGGATCTGCATCCCGATCAGGTAGCGATCATCGCCACGAAGCTCGGCGTGACCAACGAAGACGTCATCTCCATGAACCGGCGCCTCGCGGGGCCGGATTCATCGCTGAACGCGCCGCTTCGTTCGGACGGCGAAAGCGAGTGGCAGGACTGGCTGAAGGACGACGCGCAGGTCTCACAAGAGACGGTGGTGGCGGATTCCCAGGAATACACTCAGCGCATGGGCCTCCTCGGCGACGCCATGAAGGACCTGACGGACCGGGAACGTCACATCCTGACAGAACGGCGCCTGCGCGACGATCCCACCACCCTGGAAGACCTCGCCGGTCAGTACGGCGTCTCCCGCGAACGCGTCCGCCAGATCGAGGTCCGTGCGTTCGAAAAGCTGCAAAAGGCCATGAAGGCTCAGGCCATCGAAAAGCGGATGGTGGAGGCGTAGAGCAAGCGTCGTCTCTCTTCCTCTTCCTGGGGAAGAGGCCAGGAGGGGCGAAGGGGCTTTCTTGTTTCCTGACGCCTCCATCGTCTATCGGGAGATACGCCGCACGCGAGAGTCATCATCTGCTTTTGGCTGGTCGGAAACGGGGTGGCGGCACATGAAGCTGCGGCGATGCGTCTGGCCAAGGTTGACGATTGCCCTGTCCTTTGTTGCAACATGGGGCATAAAAGCTTCGCCGTATCGGGAGGCGATGAATAATGACGACTACGCCTCTGGCGCAGTTTGGCCTCGGCTTGATTGATCGCCTGGGCGCGGCGATTGCCGCTGGCGAGGTGCGGTGGCGCTCGCGCGGACCCGATCTCTACCTGACTGAGTTCGAAGGGCTTCGGCTGGCGCTAGCCACGACGCCATTTGGAACCACACTGACCATGTTGAGCGCCGGACGCGCGGCGGACGAGGTTTTTACCCCAGACACCCTTGCTGAAAACGACGCGCCGGAGCGAGAGCGCATCGTCGTGCTGCTCCAGCTCTTCGCCCAAGCCGCGCGCACCCGGCCCATCGCGAGCAAGAGTGTGCCAAAAAAAGCGTTGGGGCAGTCAGACGATAGCGATCCGCACGTCGAGCAGCCGCCCTCAAAAGCTATGCCAGCATCCCTCTCGAGATACCCTGCCGCAAGCGCTCCCGCCGACTCTGGGCGCATGGGCCGCCTCGATCTCACCGTCGATCCTGTCCGGCCGCCTCGCTGGATGCGCAAGCTGGGACTTGCGCCCCGCCGCCCCGAACGAAGTTGATGAGAAGGTCTATTTTGGCTTAGCGGCCTTGGCTTGCTTCTTGGCCTTGGTCTTTGCCATGTGGTGGCCGATGGCGCCGCCGACGACGGCTCCGGCCACGGCGTGATGCGATTTGGCGCCCGCCGCCGCTCCGACGGCTCCGCCCACGATATGACCCTGCGCCATTGCAGCGCTGGAGCCGAAACCGAGCAGGACCGCCAGGGTCGTCGCCATGATCTTGCCGTTCATTGGTCTTCTCCCAAATAGACCTGCGGTTCGCAGCCTGTAGCCCTTAAAGCCTCGCCATGGACACGGGTTCCCCGACAGACACCGCTTGCGTCAAACGTCCACCGCCGCATCCAGCGCGTTTTCCTGGATGAACTCGCGGCGGGGCTCCACCAAGTCGCCCATCAGGCGGGAGAACATATCGTCGGCGTCGTCAGCGTGGCTGACTTTGACCTGCAACAGCGTGCGGGCGTTGGCGTCGAGGGTGGTCTCCCAAAGCTGTTCGGGGTTCATTTCGCCGAGGCCCTTGTAGCGCTGGATCGACAGGCCCTTGCGGCCCGCATCCATGATCGCCTGGATCAGGTCCAGCGGTCCGCGCACGCGGGTGGAAAGCTCCCGGCGCCGGAATGTGGCTATCCCGGCGTACGTCTCGCCCATGGCGGCGACGCGCTCGCCCAGACGCCGCGCGTCGGTGGCGTGCAGCAGAAGGTCGTCGAGCACGATCCGCTCGGACACTCCCCGCTTGACCCGGCTGAACACAAAGCCGCCAGGGCCGTATCCCGAGCCGGTGGGATCATCGGCCGTGGCGGCGACGCCCGTCCACTTCGCCTCGCCCTCCTCGAGATAGGCGTCCAGACCCCGCGCGGCGGCGTCGGGATCGGGGTTGTTTCCGAGCAGTCCCGCAATCGCCGCCTGTTCGATGGCGAAGGCGGGCGCGCGTTTGGAGAGCCGGTCGATCAGACTCTTGGCGTTGCGGGCCTCTCGCACCAGCCGCAGCAGATCCTCACCCGTCAGACGCTCTCCGTTGGCGAGGTCGAGCGTGGCCCCGTCCGTCCCCTCGTCGAACAGGAAGGCTTCCATCTCTTGATCGTCCTTCAGGTAGCGGGAGGACTTGCCTTTGCTGGCCTTATAGAGCGGCGGTTGGGCGATATAGAGATAGCCCCGCGCGATCAGCTCCGGCATCTGGCGATAGAAGAAGGTGAGCAAAAGCGTGCGGATGTGCGCCCCGTCCACGTCGGCGTCGGTCATCAGAACGATCTTGTGGTAGCGCACCTTGTCGGCGTCGAAGTCGTCCCGCCCGATCCCGGCGCCGAGCGCTGTAATCAAAGTGCCCACCTGATCGGATGACAGCATCCGGTCGAAGCGCGCCCGCTCAACGTTCAGTATCTTGCCTCTGAGGGGCAGGATGGCCTGGTTGTCGCGGTTGCGCGCCTGCTTGGCCGAGCCGCCCGCGCTGTCGCCTTCGACGATGAAGATTTCCGACAGGGCCGGGTCCTTCTCGGCGCAGTCGGCCAGCTTGCCGGGGAGGGAGGAGATGTCGAGCGCGGTCTTGCGGCGGGTCAGGTCGCGGGCCTTGCGAGCGGCTTCGCGGGCAGAGGCGGCCTCGACGATCTTCTGCACGATGGCCTTGGCTTCGACCGGATGCTCCTCGAACCATTGCGAAAGCCCCTCGTTGACCAGCCCTTCGACGGCAGGGCGGGCTTCCGAAGACACCAGCTTGTCCTTGGTCTGGGACGAGAACTTGGGGTCGGGCAACTTAATGGAAAGAACACAGGTCAGACCCTCCCGCGCATCCTCACCCGAGACGCCGACCTTCTCGCGCTTGGCGGCGCCGGAGTTCTCCACATAGGCGCTGATCACGCGAGTGAGCGCGGCGCGGAAGGCGGCAAGATGGGTGCCGCCGTCCTTCTGCGGGATGTTGTTGGTGAAGCAGAGCATGGTCTCGTGGTAGCTGTCGTTCCACCAAAGCGAGAGGTCGATCTCCACCCGCTCCTTCTTGCCGCGAATTACGATGGGGGCCTTCAGCACGGCGGTCTTGGACTTGTCGAGGTGGCGCACGAAGGCCTCGACCCCGCCCTCATAGTGCAGGATTTCCTCGTACGGCTCGGCGTCGCGGTTGTCGCGGAAGTAGATGGTGACGCCCGAATTGAGGAAAGCTAGCTCGCGTAGGCGATGCTCCAGCGTCTTGCGATCAAAGTCTATGAAGGCGAAGGTTCCGTCCTCCTCGCCCACTTTCAGCGATGGCATGAAGGTGACGCTGGTGCCGGTCAGGGGCTCGCCGTTCTCACGTAGCGGCGCATCGCCGGTGATCGTTAGCGACGACACCGCATCGCCGCGCTGAAAGCGCATCTCGTGCACCTTGCCGTTGCGCCAGACCTTCAGATCCAGCCAGTCCGAAAGCGCGTTGACCACCGAGACCCCGACCCCGTGCAGGCCGCCGGAGACCTTGTAGGAGTTCTGGTCGAACTTACCGCCCGCGTGCAGTTGGGTCATGATGACCTCGGCAGCGGAGACCCCCTCGCCCGCGTGGATATCCACCGGGATGCCGCGACCGTCGTCGTCGATGGTGGCCGAACCGTCG
>JBBQLP010000064.1:0-10818 GCA_038327995.1 Caulobacterales bacterium
TGGACCGGCACGCGTGTCGATCTGATCTTCGGCTCGCATTCCGAGTTGCGCGCCCTCGCGGAGGTTTATGCCTGTACCGATGCGCATGAGAAGTTCGTGAGAGACTTCGTGACGGCATGGGACAAGGTCATGAACGCCGACTGTTTCGACGTGGTTTGACGCCAAGCCGAGGAGACCACACGGGCCCTAAGCGGTAAGTCGGGGCAGCGTTCGGGAAGAACGCCCCCCAAAAGGCCTTGGAACGCCCTTGCCGGCGCTGAATGTCGTCTTTCTAGAGCTGAGCCAGAGTCCGCTCCTGGCGCGAGCCGGCCGATCCCGCCATTTGCGGGTTCCTGCCTTGGTGCGCCAAACGCTAGCCGGAGGCCAAAACATGACCCAACGCGATCTTTTTCGTTCGCCGTCTCGACCTTGGAATACGGGCCGTATCATCGGACCCAAGCCCCCGTTGAAGCCGAAGGATGTATGGGCGATCCGTCAGCAGTTGAAGACCAGCAGACGAATCCGCGAGCTCGCGCTGTTCGATTGCGGGATCGACGCGAAGTTGCGCGGCTGTGATCTCGTGAAGCTCAGGGTAAGCGACGTGGCTCCCGGTGGCTCGCTATGCCAGCGCGCCACCGTAATCCAGCAGAAGACCGGTCGGCCGGTTCCGTTCGAAATCACGGATGCAACGCGGGAAGCGTTGGCCCGGCTGGTTGGCACTTCGGGGGCGCCGAGACGACGACTGGCTGTTTCCCAGCCGCAATCGACCGGGCGGGCACATCAGCACGCGGCAGTACGCGCGGCTGGTCGATCGCTGGGTCGCCATGATCGACCTTCAACCGCGGGCTTACGGGACTCACATCCTGCGCCGAACTAAAGTGGGGCTGGTTTACAAGAAGACGGGTAACCTTCGCGCCTGCCAACTCCTCCTGGGTCACCGCAAACTGGAGAGTACCGTCCGCTATCTCGGCATCGAGGTGGACGACGCTTTGGCGCTCTCGGAACAGGTTGACCTCTGAAGGCGTGGCCGCCGATGCAAACGGTCGCGGGCAGATACGGCTTCGGGTCGATTTTTGCCGCCGAGCGCCGGCCCGACTCCGGGCATTGACGCACCGCGCCACCCAGCGGACGATTCGATGGGCCGTTCGGGGTGGAAACCGCTCCTTTGGCTTTCGCGGCCGACCCCGTAAGCGAATGGCGCTAAACTCACGCCATGAACCGGGGCATGTGGAAGCGGGTTGCGGCGTACGGCGCGGCCCTAGCGGCGGGGGCGCTGGCGCTCCAGTGGCTCGACTACGACCGGTTGGCGCGGTCGCGGCCGGGCGAGATCTACACCGCCCTGATCGCGGCGGCGTTCCTGGCGCTCGGCGTCTTCCTCGGCATGCGGGTGTTCGCCGCGCCCAAGCCGGCGCCGTTCGACGGCAATCCGAAGGCGGTCGCCTCGCTCGGCATCAGCCCGCGTGAACTCGTTGTGCTGAAGGAACTGGCCACCGGCCGCTCCAACAAGGAGATTGCCCGCCGGCTGGAGGTCTCGCCTAATACCGTGAAGACCCACCTCGCCCGCCTTTACGAGAAGCTGGGCGCCGAGCGGCGCACCGACGCAGTCAACCGCGCGCGAGAGCTGGGGATCATAGGTTGATCCGCCGGCGGGACAGGTGATTTCTGCCCAATCACCCGTTTGGACGATGGATTTCCACCGTTGTGTCAGGCTCGATCAGGCCCCAAACTGACCAACGGGGGAGGCCTGAAATGCTTCGATACATCCTGATCTACGGCGTGATCGCGGGAGCCATCGTCGGCGTGCCGCTGTCGATCCTGACCCTCACAATGAGCGGCCAGGCGATGATGCACTACGGCATGCTGGTCGGCTATCTGACCATGCTGATCGCCCTCAGCGCGGCATTCCTCGCCATCAAGCGCCACCGCGACGTCGACCTTGGCGGGGTGATCAAGTTCTGGCCCGCGCTGGCGCTGGGTCTTGGCGTCAGCGTCGTCGCGGGGGTGATCTATGTGATCGCGTGGGAGGCTTCATGCGCTATCGCCCATGCCGATTTCGCCGGCGCCTACGCCCGGGCCATGATTGCCGAGCAGGAGGCGAAGGGCGTCTCGGGCGCGGCGCTGGAGCGGTTCAGGGCCGAGATGGAGCAGTTCAAGGTCCAGTACGCCAACCCGCTCTATCGCTGGCCGATGACGTTCGCCGAGATCTTCCCAGTGGGCGTGATCGTCTCGCTGGTCTCGGCAGGGCTGCTTCGCAACAGCCGCTTCATGCCGGCGCGCTAGGGCAGACGTGTACTCATGAAGGCCGCGCCGAGTCTGGTAGCTCTGCAAAACAGCCTTCGGCCGCCGTGCCTTCCCCGAAGGTGTGAGAAAGGCAAAAACCGTTCCTTGGCTTTCGCAGCCAGGATAAAACGCTCAAGCGACTTCTCAGGAGGGTGTTATGGCCGTATCCGGCATTGGTGGCGTGTTCTTTCGCGCCCGGCCACCGAATTCACCCGCTTCGCCATCACGCGCGAGATCAATGATGGACTCCTCGCGCCACGCTTCGCCCCCAGTCAAAAGGCCTGGGTGATGTCGGGACAGATAGCGCGGGTGAATCCCGGGGTTCCCGCTTCTGCGGGCCGCGACGCCGACGACAGGTAGATAGAGCCGACGACAGGTAGATAAGGGGGCCAGAGCGGCGCGGGCGACTCCTTTGTTGGAGGGGAAGGTGCCGCTCGCCCGCCGGCCCTAGGACCGTCCGGAACGATGCGTGCGCGCCGCGAGGCGCGGCTTGGTGGCCTTGCCTTTGGTTCTCGTCTTGAGCTTGGCCTTGGCCCCGGCGGGCATTGTCAGCCCAAAATTCACGCCTCGCTAATCGGTGGCCGGCTAGCCGGACGCATGACCCAGGCGAAGAACCCGTTCCGCTACTTCGACAGCTCGCCGGAGGTGATCGGGTTGGTCGTCATGATGTACGTTCGCTACCTGCTGTCGGTGCGCAACGTCGAGGACCTGCCCTTCGAGCGCGGGATCGAGATCTGCCACGAAACGGTCCGGCTGTGGTGGAACCGGTTCGGCCGGCACTGTCAACGCAAATTTTATACTGGCCTCGTAGGCCGTCCGCCGGCGGCGGCGACCATTGATTTTCGGGAGAATCGCCGACGCGGACGTCGGGCTTCGAGCCCGAAAATGGGCTATACTCATTTGCTTTGACAGTGCCCGCGCCTCTGATCATGCCCGCTCGGAGAAGGCCGCTGCGCCGCCCGACGAACGGCTCGGCCGCGCTCAAGAGCGCGTTGCTGCCGCGCTCATCGACACCTAGGCGAAATGGGCCGGTCTCGCCGCGGAGAGGGAGGGCCGCCAAGCGTCGGGGCGCCCGTGGCTCATCGCATCCACCGGGCCGCCGACGCCCGCGGCCATGGCGGCGATGAACCGGTGGCTGGCGCCGGGGACGCCCAAAGCCGCGGGGATGGTCGCCGCGTCAGGCGTGGTCACCGTGATGTTCGCCCCGCCGGCGCCGTCCGAGGCGACGGCGAAGGTGTCGCCGGCAAAGTTTCCCGCCAGTTGCAGGATGGCGACCGTCTTCGATCCGTTGGCGATCACCAGCTTGTCGCCGGCGCCCAAGGTGGCGGAGGTGGCCGTCCTGGCCTTGAGTTCAATGGTGATGACTTCGGCATTTCCCACAGGACAATAACTCGCGCCACAATGCGGCGATGCCTGTTGAGAGTGCCGACTACGGAGACCTGTTGGGGAGAGGACCAAATGTGCGCGACGCCGGAACTTGATGGAGTCTCGGAGCGTTGGCCGTCTGTTCATAGGATTGGGAGCCGACATGTCGCAGCCTGAAGGCGCGGAACGGAACGGGACGCCGGAGCCGGAATCTGGCGGCTTTCTCGAAGAGGGATCGCCGGATGGTCGGCGCGGTCGGCGGCTGTCGCCCGCGAGTTGGGTCGCGATCGGGCTGGGCGCTGTTCTGATTCTGGTCGTGCTCGGGGTGGTGGTCACGCGCCAATACAGCTCTCCCGCCGTTGGCGGGGTCGGCGCCGCAAAGGCCAGTGGAACCGATTCAGGGACTTCTGCTCAAGGCGGCGTCCTGGGCCAGACTGGTGCCTCCGCGCCGGTGCAAAGCGTCACCGACCCAAGCGGCGCGACCGTCTATCGGCAGGCCGACCCCGCGGCGATCGCCGCGCAGGGCAATCCCGCCCTGGCCACGGCCACGACAGCGCGCGGTGGCGCTAGAGGGCCGACGCAATCGGATTCGTCCAGCAGATCCACGGCGCCGACCCAAGCTCCCTCGGTCGCGGGCGGCGCCGTGGTCACCCGCGCTGCGCCCTGGAACGGTCCCACGACAAACAACGCCGGTCCAAACGCGGCCCCGCCCCGGGGCGCCCTGACCCCCCTGATCGGCGCCAATGCACCCGGGGCCGGAACCGCGGCGGCTCCGGGAGCGGTGCCGGCGCCTCCCAGGCCAGCTCCGGGTAGGGCGCCACCCTGAAAGGGCGCGCCCGAACGCCTAAAACGACGATCGTGGCGCGGGGCGCTGCAGCCGTCTTTTTCGTCGTGCGCGCAACGCGCGGCAATTGGCCTCACCGAGGAGCGGGCCCGTTGAGATCTGAGTCCGGTGGAAGCGGCGACATGACGAACCGCTGAGAGCACGTCGTTCTCACCGGGCGCGGGGAGCCATCACCAGAGAGGCTAACTGAACTACGCGATCGCGCGAAAGGTGCTGTCAGTCCAAAGGCAACTCGTCTCCGGGAAGGCGCAGTGAGCCCCAACCCGTGCGTACTTTAGGCCATGACCGACCGCCACTCCGCCAAGGGCGGCGGAGCGTCTCTGGCGGTAGAGGTCCTTGGGATGCTATCAATGCAAATTTTATACTAGCCGTTCAGACCCTCCGTCGTCGTGGGCCGCCACTGATTTTACAGGAGCATCTCCCGCGCCGGATGTGAGATTTCGAGCCCAAAATGGCCTATACTCATTTGCTATGACAGTGCCCGAAAAACGCATCTGTCACAGGCGCGACTTTCCGCTTGTAGCGCGACCTGGTCTGTTTGCCCCCTTGCTAAATGTCCGCAGCTTGGAGCCACCCCAATGTCCGGTGTTGGCGCGGAACCGCCCCTCGGCCGGTTGGCGTCAGGTCAAGGATAGTGGACCTTGCGAACGGCGATGTTGGGTGGTTTGCCACCGTCGGCGCATCTCCCGAAACTCATCCCGAAGGGGGGGTGACTCCGGAGGCTAAAACAAGAGAGCGTCTTGACATGAGTGAGCGGACCCCTGGGAGACTTCCAAGAGGGGTGGAGACTGTGTGAACCGGAGCTATCGTCCATCGATCCGGCGTAGCATTACATAAAGTTAATCCAAGCCGCTGCATCCGATTAAGCAGCGACGGGCCTCTCTGTCTAGAGTAGGTGCGCACGAGATAGTTTAGATGACATATGACCAGGGGTCTTTGCGTCGGGGTAAGATTTGGTTGCACCTCAACTGGCGCTACCTACTTGGGTTCGCCGCATTGACCCTGCTGTGCGGGACATCGCATGAGTTTGTCCATCACCTCACAGGCGCAGCTATCTGCGGGAAGTTCGGCTACAAAACTTTCAATTCCTTCGAGCTCGCGCCTGGGTGCGACGGCAATCCAATGAGCGTGTGGGCCACCGTCGCAGGGCCACTTTTCACCTTCGCCCTCATGTGGTGGGGCATGTTTCTTCTATGGACAGCTGACGAGCGCAAACGCCGCTTCGGCTTCGCGCTTATATTCGCCAACTTCCCCGTCAACAGGATGATTTTTGTTCTTACTAACTCGAACGACGAGCAGTGGGTGGCGCACCATCTCTACGGCCATTCCCCTCTAGCCTCCTGGATGACGATCCTGCTCGTGTGGGCAGTTTGCGTGCCGCCCCTCGTCGTCGCCTATCGCGTGATCGCGAACCGGGGTCGGTGGCTCTGGTTCAGCGGCTTCTTCGTGCTGCCATTCGTGTTCGTCATCGTGTTTGCGGGTTTGTTCCTGGAGAACTACCTGCTTCTAAAGCAACAGGTACTTGCCAGCAGCGTTCTAGGTGTCCCACTCCTTATAATCCTCGTCGAGTTCCTTAGTTTACTGGTTTATCATACCTTTCGGAAAGACTTGAGTAGGGTTCGCGGCGAGAACTCCGCGCAGGTTCCAGCGGCGTAAGCGGAAGTCGCTATGCTCGCACCCCGTAAGGGCAACCTTCGGGGCACGGCGCGATCCTGGAGGGTCCTCCCGGCCGAGCGGCGCACCCTCGCGTCCCCCGTTTTTCGAAGAGCCTGAGGCCAAAGCTCTGAAGCTGGCTTCGCTAATGTCCGCTCAGGGGTGGAAGTCGGACGTCAGCGCCGCGTTATCCAACTCAGGTTCGACCAAAACAGAAACACGGCTGCCGCCGTATAAACCGAAAGGATGGCGGCATGCATGGCCGTGCGAGTCCAGTATCGCACGGGCTGCTCATTGCGCTAGATCGGCTCCCGTTTCCATCCAGTCCATCGTCCGAGGCGCAAGACCAGCCTGATCCTAAACGCTTCCAGCGCAGCGTTACTGGCCATATGGACGGCTAGAACAATGATGCCGACAGAAGCTAGGATTCGAAGGTGCAAGAAAAGTGCGGACAGAAAGAGAACAGGCAACAGCACCAGCGTGCACGTGCAAATCAGAGCGGTTACCAACCTGACGCGCAGGAACGCCATGAACGAAGCGTTATCCAGGGCTCCGGAGGGCGTCCACAACCGTTTGAGCGCGCTTTGGCGATTCTCGGGCATTGTGTTCAAGACGAAGCAGCAAGATTCTGGATACTCCCTAAAGCAGACCTTCCCGAGGTCCGCCATGGGTCGTTTCTCTCCGTTGACTTCGATGCGGGAAGCGGACGCTTGGTCCACCGCCGAGGGTCTGCTTCCTGGAGGGGCGCTTGAGTGTCCGCCTCTGGCGCCGAGCTGTCACTCGGCGGGGTTCTGTCAGGCTGCGGATACCGGTCTCTCCGAGAGACAGAGCCGGAGTGGAAAGCGGACCTGAAATCAACGACCGCGTGGGCGGTTGCCGTCGGGTGGGCTCGCTCCGCTACCAAGCGGGCAACTCGTCGATCCTGTCAATTCTCTCCTATGAATAGCCTCGTGGGCCAGATTGCTCACCTGAGCCCACTGTTAGGGCGCAGGCCACATACACCATGAGTTGGAGTTAAATTGCTGCGCGCTGGGCCCAGCAACAGCCCCTATGCCCGTTCCGCAAAAGCACAATAGGCAAGAATCCGATGCGCCGCGCCGCCACCGCGATTCGCGTAGCGCGCGAACAGCGCTCGGATTTCATCGCCGAGATCTTCGGCGTCGCGCGGCGTGAGCGACAGCGTGACCCACGCCTCGAACGCGCCCTGCCCACCCCGCCCGCGAACGCGGCGCATCCGGGGCGCGCCCGCGTCATCGACAAAATAGGCGGCGCCGGCATCGTCCGAGCGGATGCGGTCGCGTTGCAGCGCGGCGGCCAGTTCGCGCGCCAGCGCCTCTCCGGCGCCGCGCGCCTCGAGACCCGCGGGCACGAAGAACGTGCGCGCCGCCGCGCGATAGCGTTTTACGGGCCGGCCCGGCCGCCGTTCCTCTCGCGCGATCTCGATGAGCCCCAGGGCGCGCAGGCGGCCGACATGATAGTGAAGAAGGCTGAGCGACAGGCCGGTGGCACGCGCGAGTTCCCGCAGCGACTGCTCCTTCGCCACCAGCTCCAGGACAATGCGGCGCGACGTCGGATGCTCGAACGCCGCCGCGGCCCGCGTGGATTGGATCTTCAGCGTCTCGTTCATCGCCAACGGTCCTCGACAACGGTTTGTCGCATCGCCGAAATGCTTGTTCAATATACCGACTATACATTGAAGTTCTGGTCGCCGCAGGGTGTTTAAGGTCCAAGGGAGCATGTCGTAATCCAGTCCCACCGAACCGCCGCCACCGTCGGCGCCGCGCTCATGCTGGCGCTCGCCGCGTGGCCGGCGCCCGCGACGGCCGCGTCCGATGCGCTGCGGCGCTGCCTCGCCCACAAGGCCGAACAGGATGATTTCTCGGGCGTGGTCGCCGCGACCGAGCGCGGGCGGCCGATCGCCTTCCTCGCCCGCGGAAAGCTCGCCGGCGAGGACAGCGCGGCGATTACCGCGCGGACCCGTTTCAATCTCGGCTCGGCGAGCAAGATGTTCACCGCCGTCGCGGTCGGACAACTGATCGACGCCGGAACGGTCAGGCTCGACGCGCCGATCGGCGCGTACGTGAAGGGCCTGACGCCCGAGGCCTCGGCGGTGACCGTCCGGCAATTGCTCACCCACAGTTCGGGGCTCGGCGACTTCTTCAAGCCGCAAAACATGGCGGCGATGATGAAGGCGCGCACCGCGAGCGATATCCTGCCGTTGATCGCTGACGATAAGCCCTCGTTCGCGCCCGGATCGCGCTTCGCCTATTCCAATAGCGGCTTCGCGCTGCTCGGAATCCTGGTCGAGCGCGTCTCCGGTCTCAGCTACGGCGACTATCTCGCCCGCCATGTCTTCGCGCCGGCGGGGATGACCGACACGGGCCTCGATCCCAAGCCCCTGGCGACGCTGGCGGTTGGCATGACCGCGCGCCAACCTGGTATGGCGCCCCGTGGGTCGCCCGGCGGACCCGGGCTCGTGCTGATCGGTCCCGACGGGCGAGCCATGACGCCGGGCGCGGCAGGGGACGCGCCCGACGCGAGCAATCGGCTGATGCCGCGTAACCCCGGTGACCAGGCCATCGCGCCGGACCGGGCCGCGCCGGCGGAGAAACCCGCGCTTCATCCCGCGCCCGGCGCCGTCGAGGGCTATGGCTCGCCCGCCGGCGGGATGTTCAGCACCGCGCTCGACTTACAGCGGTTCGCACAAGCTCTACTAGGCAACCGTCTGACCCGCGCGGCGACGACCACCGCGCTAACTACCCCGCAGATCGTCGCCGCGCCAGCGACCTCTTTCCGGCCCGAGCGACGTTATGGCTTCGGCATCGGCATAGGGACCGAGAAGGGCCGGAGATGGTTTGGTCACAATGGCGGAACGCTCGGGGCGAATACGGAATTCGCGGTATTTCCGGAAGATCGGCTGACCCTGACCGTGCTGTCCAACCGCGATCCTCCCATGGCGACCGACATGTTCGCCTATCTCAGGAAACTGGTGCTCTTTCCGTCACTGCGCGCGACCTGCGAAACAAACGCCCCGCAATGAGGGCGGCAGCGGGTTGAAGACGAGCTTTGTCGAAGACGTTTTCAAAGACCGGTGGGAGGTCGGACTTCGCCCTTCGCGGTTTGCGCTGAACGTCCGGTTTCGGGCAGCACGCGAACGGGCGCCTCTGGCGCGGAGTCGGCCCAGGCTTCGGGAATCCTCGGGCGCGGACAGCGGCTCTCACCGGGCTGGAGGCGGATGAAGCGGACGTTGCGCTTCAGGGCGGCGAGGCTAGACCCGAAGCCAGCGGAATGTGCGGTGGATGAACGCCTGCCCATCGTCCTCCACCGGGGCGGCGTGCGCCATCACCACCTTCTTCGCCGGCCAGGCCAGGATGCGCCGAAGCGCGTCACGCGCGGCGCGGCGGTCGATGAAGGCACCGCGGAATTTGCGGGGCGTTTGAGGTTCGGGCGCGACCATCAGGTCCAGCCTGGCCACTATCGCGCGCCAACCGGCGAACCAAGTCGGGCTGAAGTGCTGTATCAAGTCGGTGAACAACGGCATGCGGCTCTTCCGGTGGAAGAACACGACCTCGCTGGTGATCAAATTGCCGCCCACCGCGACCTGATCGATCTCCCCGGACCAGTCATCGGCTGGCGAGTCATTCAGGCCGGCGTGGAAGCCGAGATCCTTGCGGCGCTTCCGCAGCGCCGCGGGCGCGTAGAGCCTGGCCTCGCAATAGGCGAGCGCCCATTCGCCGATGAACAGGTGGTGCAGCGAGTTGGGCGCGATGAGGTAGCGCACGTCGCCCAGAGCGTCCACCGCCGCCCGAAGCTCCAGGGAGAGGGGGATGGGAGACCAGATGAAGAGTTCGCCGCCCGGCAACCTGATGATGACCATCCGCGTGGGGTACCGAAAGCCCAGCACGGCAATCGAAGGCCCGTCCGCTATCCAGATATCCTCACCGAACGACTGCAGCATGGCGGTCCTAAAGCACCCCACCCGATATAGCCCAGCAAGCGCCGTCAATTGTAGAATGCCGCACTCGCCGTACGCCGATTCTCGCCGTCAGCCCCGGCAGTGAACGTCAGGTGTCGGGCAGCAGGCGAATGTCCGCTCTTGGCGCCCTCCGGCCTTTCGGCGGATCGAGGCGGTGGGCGTGACAGCGAACCTTCGTCGGGGCGGAGTTGGGCGTACGGCTGACTCGGCGCCGAGAGCTGAAAAGGTCCATGATGCAGGTACTCAAATCAGCGCGAGGGCGACGTTGTGCCGCCCGGAGCTGCGTGACTATTGCGAGATCGCCTCAGCCAGGGATGCGCACTGGAAGGCGGCTGTAACCCTTTACGAAGTTGGAGCTGAGCCTTGTTGGGTCGCCCGTCACTTCGATCACCGGAAAGCGCGCCAGCATCTCCTCCCACACCACCCGGAGCTGCATCTCGGCCAGTCGCTGGCCGAGGCAGCGATGGATGCCGAAACCGAAGGCGGCGTGAGCTCGCGGCCGCACGCGGTCGACGATGAACCGGTTAGCCAGCGGAATGGCGCTCTCGTCGCGGTTGCCCGACACGTACCACATGGCGATCTTCTCGCCCTTTCTGATCGTCTTTCCGCCGATCTCCACATCGGTGAGCGCCGTCCGCCGCATGTAGGCCACTGGACTCTGCCAACGAATGATCTCCGGCACCGCGCTCTCCAGAAGGGCGGGGTTGGCGCGCAGCTTGGC
>JBBQLP010000065.1:0-10510 GCA_038327995.1 Caulobacterales bacterium
GGGCGACGACGATGTGGGGCGGGCTCAAGCGCGAAACGGCGGCGATCGCCATTGGCGTGGTGCTGGCGGCTTTCGGCGGGGGTTTCCTGACCGCAAAGGTTCTGCCTTCCCATGCCTCCGCGCCCGGCGCCCAGGGGTTCGCGTGGGACCTGTTCGGCAAGCCCCGATCGGCGTCTGCCCCTCGCGCGGGAGAGCGCAAGCCGGACGGGTTCGCGGTCTGGCGCACCCGGCTCGACACCTCCCGACCCGAACCACTCGTCTGTATCCAGATGACCCGTCCTCTCGATCCCGCTCGCTCGTACGGTGATTTCGTGCTGATCGCGCCCGACCTCGGCCATGCGCCCGCGGTGACGGCGCGGGGCGATGAGCTTTGCATTAGCGGCGGCGGGTTCGAGGGCCACCGCGTCACCCTGCTCAAGGGCCTGCCCGCGCGCACCGGTGAGACGCTCCAGGCCAATGCCGACGTGGACTTCACCTTCGAAGCCAAGCCGCCCTACGTGGGCTTCGCGGGCGAGGGGGTGATCCTGCCACGCGAGGAAAGCGACGGCGTCGGCATCGAGACCATCAATGTCGCCAAACTGTCGGTGGAGGTCTGGCGCGTGCCGGATCGGAATCTCGTGCGCAAGGAAATCTCCGCTCCTGACGCAACGCCGGACGGCCAATACGCCGACGACTACGGCGACACCAACCCGGACGATGAGGGCAAACAGGTGTGGAAAGGCGTCGTGCCCGTCGCGGGCCACGCGGGTCAGCGAAATACCACCGTCTTCCCCCTCGGCGCGGTGTTGAAGTACATGGCCCCCGGCGCCTACGTCATCAAGGCGAAGGACGCCTCGGGCGCACGCGACTCCAAGCTCGGCAAGGATGCGCCGCAAGCCAACGACCACCCTGCGCAGGCCCGCCGCTGGATCCTGTTCACCGACATGGGCCTGACCGCCTACGACGGCTCGGACGCGCTTGACGTGGTTGTTCGCTCTTTGAAGACCGCGAAGATCATGACCGGAGTGCGCGTGATCCTCGCCGCCAAGGACGGGGAGACGCTGACGGAGACCAGAAGCGACGCCTCGGGTCGGGTGCACTTCGCCCACGCCCTCTTGGAAGGCGAAGGCTCGCAGAAGGCAAAGATGGTGATGGCCTACGGCCCGCAGGCCGATTTCACCGCCCTCGATCTCGACCGCTCGCCGGTGGACCTGTCGCACCAGCCCACAGGTGGCCGCCCCGATCAGCCCAGCATCATCGGCGGGCGCGAGACGAAGAGCGACGTGGACGGCTATCTCTATGCCGACCGGGGCATCTATCGCCCCGGCGAAGTGGTTCACCTGATCGCCATGGTGCGGGGCAGGGACGCCCGCGCCATTAAGACCCGCAAGGGCGCGTTGGTGATCCGGCGTCCATCGGGAGTGGAGTTCGCCCGCTACCGCTTCGACCGCACCGACATCGGCGCCTTGGCGCAGGACCTGATCCTGCCGAAAAGCGCGCCGCACGGTCGCTGGAAAGCCACGCTGGAAATGGAGGGAATCGATGCTCCAGCGGGCGAGCTCTCGTTCCAGGTTGAGGACTTCGCCCCGCAACGCCTCGATGTGAAACTCGATGGTCACGTCGCTCAACCTCTCGGTCCCAATGAGGTGCGAAAGATCGATGTCAACGCCCGCTTCCTCTACGGCGCGGTGGGGGCTGGCTTGCAGACGCAGGGCGAAGCGCGCATCCGCCCCGATTACGATCCTTTCCCCGGTCTGAAGGACTATCGCTGGGGCGATGAGAAGAACCCGTTCCAGGAAAAGTTTGTCGAGCTCGGCTCCACCGTCACCGACGGGCAGGGCCATGCGACCCTCAGCCTAGACGCCGGACAGGCAGGGGATACCGCCGCGCCGCTGCTCGCCGCCGTCACCGCATCGGTGTTCGAGCCCGGTGGTCGTCCAGTGCGCGAGAGCGTCAGCCTGAAGCTTCGCGCCAAGCCTCTATATCTCGGCGTGAAGACCACTTCGTCGGGCTCCGGCGCGCAGGTGACGCAGAGCTTTGACATCGTGTCGGTGAACGCCCAGGGCCAGCGGGTGGCGGTCCCCGGTGTCCACTACAATCTGATCTCGGAGGCCTACACCTACGACTGGTTCCAGAAGGACGGACGATGGTCGTGGCGCCGGTCGAGCCGGGACGCCAGCATCATGGCCGGTGTGCTCGACATCGGCTCGAGTCAGCCCGCGCGCCTGACCCGGCGTCTGCCGTGGGGCGACTATCGGCTAGAAGTGCAGGACGACAAGTCCGGCGCGCGGACGGTGATCCGGCTCGCGTCCGGCTGGGGCGACGACGCGGCCAAGGACGCCGAAGCGCCCGACACCGTGCGCGTTTCCGCCGGAACCAAAACCTTCAACCAGGGCGACACCATCGAGGTTCATCTGCAGGCGCCCTACGCGGGCGAGGCGCAGGTGGCGGTGGCGACCGACCGGCTGATCGATTTCAAGACCACGAGCATCGGCAAGGATGGCGGGGTCGTGCGATTGAAGACCTCGGCGGCCTGGGGCGGCGGGGCCTATGTGCTGGTCAGCGTGATCCAGCCTCGCGATCCCTCCGTCACCCCCAAGCCGCGCCGGGCGCTCGGGCTGATCTACGTGCCACTGACGCCCAAGGGGCGCGTGCTGGACGTGACGCTGGGCAATCCGGGCAAGCTCGATTCCAAGGCCATGGTGAACATTCCCGTGACGGTGGGCGGGCTCGGCTTCGGCGGTCGGGCGCACGTGACCGTGGCGGCGGTGGACGAAGGCATTCTGCGCATCACTCATTGGGCCAATCCCGATCCGGTAAAATGGTATTTTGGCAAGCGGGCGCTGACGCTCGACTACCGCGACGACTATGGCCGGTTGCTCGATCCCAACCTCGGCGCGCCCGCTGCGCTGAACTATGGGGCGGACGAGATCGGCGGGCAGGGATTGACGGTGACGCCGATCAAGACGGTCGCCCTGTGGTCCGGTGTAGTGCTGACTGACGCAGGAGGTCATGCCACGGTCAAGCTCGCCGCCGCCGACTTCAATGGCGAACTGCGTATCGTCGCCGTAGCCTGGACCGATGATGCGGTGGGCTCCGCCTCGTCAAAGATCACCGTGCGCCAGCCGGTCGTCGCCGACCTGAACGTGCCGCGTTTCCTGGCGCCCGGCGATCACGCGTTTGCGACGCTGGAGTTGCACAATGTGGAGGGCAGGGTCGGCGACTATATCGCCGCCATCACCGGGGTGAACGGGCTGATCTCGCCGTTCAAGAAGCTCTACCACCTGATCCTGGGCCAGCACGTAATCGAGCGCGCGCCGCTGAACGCTCCTGCAACGGCGGGGATCGGACGGGTGGACTTTCAGGTCTCCGGCCCCGGCTTCAACACGATCAAATCCTATCCCCTGCAGACCCGCGTCGGCTGGGGACCGGTGACGAAGGTCTATAATGATCCCCAAAGGCCCGGCGAGATGTTCACTCCGCCTGTCGCCCTCCTGAACGGGCTTTCAGCAGGCACAGTCTCGATGACGGTGAGTTATTCGCCGTTCAAAGGCTTCGACCCAGGCCCAATCGCCGACGCCCTGAACCGCTACCCGTATGGCTGCACTGAACAACTGGTCTCCACCGCCTATCCCCTGCTCTACGGAGCGGAGCTGGCTAGCGATCCGAGAGTCAGACGCGCTACGCCGCAACTGATCGACGCAGCGTCCAAGCTCTTGGACCGGCAGGCGACCGATGGTTCCTTCGGCCTGTGGCGACCCGGCGACGGGGAGGCGGACGGCTGGCTCGGCGCCTATGCGGTGGACTTCCTGTTCTCGGCGAGAGCGCAGGGCGTCGCCATTCCCGATGAAGCCATGAACCGGGCGCTCGCCGCCATGCGGATGATCTCCCGCCCCGACGGCTCGTCTTCCTCCGGCTACAAGATGAAATACGCCGCGACGGGTTTCGCCACCCCCGCCGCCGCCAAGGCCGCCGACGCTAGGCTGAAATCTCGCGCCGCCGCCTACGCGCTTTACGTCATGGCCAAGGGCGGACAGGGCGATCTCGCGCGCCTCCGCTGGTTCCACGACGTGCAGTTCAAGGACGACGGCTCGCCCCTCGCCCGCGCTCAGGTCGGGGCCGGGCTGGCCCTGATGGGCGACAAGGCTCGCTCCCACGACAGCTTCCTGCAGGCCGTGCGCGCCCTCGGCTACAAGGAGCCGGACGACTGGTATCAAAGCCCGCTGCGCGACCTCGGCGGCGTGGTCGCCCTCGCCTACGAGGCTGGAGAATTAGGCGTGGCCCGCCAGCTTCAGGATCGGCTTTCCGGCGCCGTGAAGGACCCGGATCAGCTCAACACCCAGGAAGAGGCGCGTCTGCTGCAGGCCGCCCACGCCATGCTGAAGGCAGCGGGGCCGGTGAAGATCGGCGCGGTGGGCGTGGGCCGTCAGGCCGACGGTCGCTACATGGTCGGACGTCTGCAGGACGCGCATCTGACCAACACCGGAACCGGCGTGATCTGGCGCACCGTCACCGTGCGGGGTCAGCCGATGAGCGCGCCCGCCGCTCTCGCCTCGGGCATGAGCGTTACCAAACGCTACCTCACCATGGCTGGCGCCCCCGCCAATCCCGGCGCTCTTTCGCAGGGAGCCCGCGTGATCGTTCTGGTGTCGGGCGCCTCGCATCAGGGCCGCTCGATGATGGCGGTGGTGGACGACGCCCTGCCCGCAGGGTTCGAGGTGGAGACGGTGCTGGGTCCGGCCGACGCCCTGTCCGACGACGGCAAGGGCGGCGGACCGTTCCGTTTCCTCGGCAAGCTGACCGCGGCCAGCGCGCAGGAAGCGAGGGATGACCGCTACATCGCCTCCATGAGCCTTGAAGGAAACAGGGGCTTCGCCGTCGCCTACGTGGCGCGGGCGGTGACGCCGGGCGACTTCTTCCTGCCGGGAGTTGAAGCGCGGGATATGTATCATCCGGGCGTCGCGGCCAGAACGACGGCGGGTCGAGCAAGGATAATCGCGGGGCCGTGAGCGAGCGACCAAGGCTCGCTCGCGCCCTGGCGCTTGCCTTCATCGCCCTGCTCGGAGCTGAACTCGTCCTGTTCGCCGTCGATACAACCTTCCCGCCTGACCTCGGCAAGGCGCGACGGTCTTCGCCCGTGGTGCTGGACCGGCGCGGCGCGTGGCTGCGCGCCCTGCCGGTGGAACATGGGCGCTGGCGCATTCGCACCGACCTTGACCGCACCGATCGGGTCTTCCTCAAGCGTCTGATCGCCATCGAGGACGCCCGGTTCTGGCTGCATCCGGGGGTGGACCCCCTTTCCATCGCGCGAGCGGCGGCGGGTGATGTGCTGCACGGGCGGATCACCTCGGGCGGCTCGACCCTAACCATGCAGGCGGCGAGACGGCTGGAGCCGCGGCCCCGCACTTTCCTCGCCAAGGGGTTTCAGGCCACGCGCGCGCTCCAGTTGGAAGCGCGCTATTCCAAACGCGACATCCTCGCCCTCTACCTCACGCTGGCTCCCTACGGTGGACCGCTGGAGGGCGTGCGCGCCGCATCCCTTGCCTGGTTCGGACATGAGCCGTCGAGCCTGACCGATGGAGAGCAGGCGCTCCTGATCGCCCTCCCGCAATCACCCGAAGCGCGGCGTCCCGACCGCCATCCCGCCGCCGCCCGCAGGGCCCGCGCCGCCGTCCTGTCAAAGCTCGTCCGTGTACGGATGATGACCGCCGAAGCCGCCCGCAACGCAGACGCAGAACCCCTGCCCTCCGCGCGCGCGCCCTTCCCTGGCCTCGCCTGGCAGGTTGCCGGGGAACTCGCCCGTCACGCGCCGGCGGCCCAGGCTACGGTCGCCACTACCCTCGACGCCATATTGCAGAAGCGACTGGAAGGCTTCGCCGCCAACGTCGCCGCCGCGCAGGGAGCCGCCGCGTCCGCCGCCATCCTCGTGGTCGAGGTCAGGACCCGCGCCGTCCGCGCCGCCGTCGCCTCGGGGGGCCGCGATCGCCCCGGCGGCTGGGTCGACATGACCCGTGCGCTGCGTTCACCGGGATCGGCGCTGAAGCCTTTCATCTACGCTATGGCCTTCGATCAGGGTCTGGCCGCGCCCGACACCAGGTTGAGGGACGCCCCTATCCGCTTCTCCGGCTATGCGCCGGAGAACTTCGACCGCAGCTTCCACGACGAGGTGACGGCGCGCGAAGCCCTGTCCAACTCCCTCAACGTCCCGGCGGTGTCGATGCTGGCCAGGGTTGGGCCGGACGCCTTCGAGGCGCGGCTGGACGCAGCGGGCGCGCACATGGTCAGGCCCCGCACCGGACTGACGGATCCAGGACTGGCGCTGGCGCTCGGCGGTGAGGGGATCACCCTACGGGACGTGGCCCTGCTTTACGCAGCGCTGGCGGACGATGGGCTCGCCAAGCCGCTCGCGTGGACCGAGGCGGATGCCGCCAGGAGACCTGCACAGGGCGGCGTGCGGCTGGTGAGAGCCGAAGCGGCGCAGCAGGTGCTGGACATCCTGCGTGAAAGCCCGCCGCCCGAGGGGCGCGCGCCGAGCGCGCTTATCTCCGGCGGGGCCAAGATCGCCTTCAAAACCGGCACCTCCTACGGCTATCGCGACGCCGTCGCGGCGGGGGTCGGCGGCGGCTATGTGGTGGTGGTCTGGACCGGACGGCCTGACGGTGGGGCGAGGGCGGGCCTGACCGGGCGATCGGCGGCGCTGCCGCTGATGTTCGACGTGTTCGACACCCTGCACCCCGCCGCCGAGGCTGTTCGCTCTATCGCTCCCAAGGCCGCGCCGGGCGGATTGACGACGCTGCAAGGCGGGGCGAACGAAGGTCCGCATCTGATCTTTCCCCCTGACGGCGCCAGCGTGGAGGTGGACCGGCTGGGGGCGTCCGGGCGGGGACTGGCGCTCGCGGCGCGGGGCGAGGGCGTGCGTTGGTATGTGGAAGGAAAACCGCTCCAGACCTCGCCTGCGGGTCAGGCGATTTGGCGCCCCGAAGCCGAAGGCTTCTATAGGCTGAACGTCGTGGACGCCGAGGGTCGCCGGGCCTCTGCGCGGGTTCGGGTGCGGGCGCACTGACGGTCAGCGAACAAGCTTGGCGCTGAACCGTGGCGATTTGGGCGCGTTCCCAGTCTGTCGGGTTCACGGAGATCAAGAAATGAAACGCCTTCTCATTGCCGCTGCTGCCCTGTCCCTGATCGGCGCCGGAACTGCGCTTGCTCAGGCCAGCCCTCCTTCGCCCTCCAATTCCGATCAGTCCTCCACGGCGCCTACACCCAATCCCATGGCCCCGTCGCCGACGACCATCACTCCTCCATCGACAGATACCGCGATGGCGCCTGCCTCGCCGGGGTCGCCCACAATGGTCGGGGACCAGATGGCTAGCAATCCGCCTCCGGCGGCGGGCTCTTATCCGCGTTGCACGCACAAGGGTCAGGATCGGTGCCGCACGAAGGGCGGCTAGAGGCTAGAGAAGCGGCCGTTCCAGCAGTCGCTCCAGCACGCGTACCGGGGCGCGGTCGGGTTGGGCCATGGCGTTGACGGGCAACAGGAATGTTTGCTCAAAAGCGTGCTGGCCCGCCAGCGCCGCGTGCAGGACGCCGTCGGTGAACACGACCCAGGTAGCGCCGGGCGCGAAGGCTATTCCGGCCTTGGACGCGCCAGCCTGCCATGTGTCATCGGCCTTGGCCGCGTCGTGCAATTGCAACATGGCGCTGTCATAGGCCGTTCGAGGACCCTTGGTGAGCCCGACCGCCTCGCGCCACGCCCCGCCCGCGCGCGGTTTCAAGTGGGCCTTGAAGCTGCTGGCAAAGTCGGCGAATGGCTCGCCCACCTCCCAGTGACGGCTTTCGCCATGCGGATTGACGTTGGTGAAGACGCGCAGGATGCGCCGCCCCTGCACCGGATTGGCCGGAAAAGCGTCCACGTGTAGGCGTCGGTCGTCCTTGCGCTTGCTCATCACTCGAGTATCGACCGGGCCGGGCCGGAAGCTGGCGCGTTTGACCTGTAACGCTTCGACATAGGTGGGGGTGATCGCCGCCAGGATCGCCTGCGCGCGTTGCGAATAGCGCGCGATCATGGACCGAAGCGTCGCTAGCGCCTCGCCATCCAGCTTTGCGCCGCCCACCACGCCGGTCGAAGGGTCGTAGCTGACGTTCTTGGACTCGCCGGAGAAGATGGCCGGGTCGAGCAGGGCGCTTTCCGCATCACTCAACGCGAACGGAAGGTTCGGAAACAGCACAATCCCACCGGCTTCAAGAGTATCGGCGACGTCCTGCGCGCGCGGATCGTCCGGGCCGTCCAAGCTGAGGATGTTGGGCGTCAAAAATTAGCTTCCTGCACTATGGCGTCAAAAGCCGTTTTCACGGGACGCATTTATGACTATACCGCATCCAACCGCCCGGCCGAAAGGCCGGGCGCCGCTGTATTTGCACCTTGGTTTCGGGCCGTTCCGGAGCCGAATTGAGAGGCCGAAGGGCCCCAGAAACGCTAGAACGATCATGTCCGAGACCATCCTCTATCCGAAGGCCACCGCCGTCTGGCTGGTGGACAACACCTCGCTCACCTTCGAGCAGATCGCGGCGTTCTGCGGCCTGCATCCGCTGGAAGTGGAAGCCATCGCCGACGGCGAAAGCGCCCGTGACATCCGCGGCGCCGATCCCATGGTCAACGGCCAGCTTACCCGCGAGGAAATCGACCGCGCCGCCGCAGATCATAAATATCGGATGGTCGCGCAGAAGAGCCGCCACGCCGAACTGCTGAAGCCGATGAAGAAAGCTCCGAAATACACCCCCGTCTCGCGCCGTCAGGATCGCCCGGACGCCATCGCCTGGTTCATCCGCAACCATCCCGAAGTGACCGACGCACAAATCTCCAAGATGCTCGGCACCACCAAGGCGACCATCGAGATGGTGCGCAATGGCCAGCACTGGAACAAGGCCAACATCAAGCCGGTCGATCCGGTGACGCTCGGCTTGGTCGGTCAGCTCGAACTCGACGATCTGGTCAAGCGCGCGGCCGACAAGAAAGCCAAGGACGACGCCAAGAAGGGCGTGAAGGCCGAGGGACCGACCCTGCGCCCCGCATCGGAGACCGGCGCGGCGGCGCCGCCGTTCGAGGGAACCGAAGCCAGCGGCCTGGATCAGCATACAGATGATGAAATCGTCGGCGACGAGGACTGAGCCTCGCCGCCCGGATCAGGCTTTCAGCGACCGAAAGGCTAGTGGGCGCGGGCGCCGCGCAGGACTTCGATCTCTTCCTTCAGCTTTAGCTTCTGTCGCTTCAGCTCGTGCAATCGGAGCGAGTCAGCGGCGGGCCGGCGGATTTCTTCGCCGATCACGCGCTCCAGGGTCTGGTGACGGGTTCCGAGTTCGCGAATACGAGCTTCGACGGCCATCTAGCGTCTCCTGTTGCGAGGTTGCGATGGATATAAGAACATCGCCTTACAGGAATGTCAGGTCATTTCCGTGTGATCGGATGCGCCATGCGAGCGGCGCCTGAAGAACAGGCGAGCCGCTTTACGAAGAGCGGTCATTTGCTATGGATCGCGGCGCCGCGCGTTTCGCCGCCGTCAGGGGTTTCTCTCGCATGAGCGACGATCATCCGCCGATCAACGACGACGCGCCGAACCGCGAGCCGCAAACGGCGCTAAGGGCCAGGCTCGGTAAATTGAAGCTGGAGCACATGGACTTAGACGCTGCTGTGCGAGCCCTGGAGGGCGCCGCCCAACCCGACCAGATTCAGGTCGCCCGACTGAAGAAGCGCAAGCTCGCCCTGCGCGACGCTATCGCCCAGATCGAGGATCAGCTCCTGCCGGACATAATTGCTTGATGATCAGCGCGGCTTTCCGGCCTTGCGCACGAACATGGCCGCGTCGGCCTCGGCCAGCATCTGCTCGGGCGTAAGGTCCGTCGCCCAGGCGCGTACGCCCCAAGAAGCGCCCACCTTCACCAACTTTTCGCCTATGGCGAGGGTCGTGGCGGCGATGGCCTCGCTGAGCGCCCGGGCCTTCAGCGTCCCGGCTTCATGGTCGGCGTGGGTGAGGATGACGGCGAACTCATCACCGCCCAGGCGCGCCGCCACGTCCGTCTCGCGTATGTGCGCCTCCAGCGTTCGCGCCACGGCGGTCAGCACCTTGTCTCCCGCCGCGTGACCGAACCCGTCGTTCACCGCCTTGAAGCCGTCGAGATCGAAATAGATCAACGCCGCGTCGGTCTGATACCGGCGACACCAGGCGATCGACCGGGCCAACTCCCGCATGAAGCCTCGCCGGTTCAACAGCGAGGTGAGCGGATCGTGATCCGCGAGCCGCTCCGCCGTCGCCAGCCTCGCCCGCGTCCGCTCCAACTCGTTGCGCAGCAGGCCAAGCTCCGCGCCGCTGGTGAGAGGCCAGGGTTCAACCGCATCATCGGCGGCAAAAGGAGCGAACGGCGCGCGCATCGGGCCATCCTAAACCCATCCATTGCCCCCGCCTATGTCCTGCCTGTAGAACCGCGCTTTCCGGTCCCTGAGGAGCCCCGGTGCAGACGATTTCACCTACCGCGCCCA
>JBBQLP010000066.1:0-10394 GCA_038327995.1 Caulobacterales bacterium
GGTCGAAAGTCTCGGTGCGAAATTCCTGGCGGTCGAGGATGACGAGTTCAAGAACGCGCAGACCGCCGGCGGCTACGCCAAGGAAATGTCGAAAGAGTATCAGGCCAAGCAGGCCGCGCTGACCTCCAGCCACATCGCCAAGCAGGACGTGGTCATCACCACCGCCCTGATCCCCGGCCGCCCCGCGCCGCGTCTCGTCACCGCCGAACAGGTGGCCTCGATGAAGCCCGGCAGCGTGCTGGTGGACCTCGCGGTGGAGCAGGGCGGAAACGTCGCGGGCGCAAAGCTCGGCGAGACGGTGATCACCGCCAATGGGGTGAAGATCTGTGGTGTGCCCAATCTGCCGGGACGGATCGCGGCGGACGCCTCCAACCTCTACGCCCGCAACCTTGTCAACCTCGCGGCCCTGTTCGTGACCAAGGAGGGCGCGTTCGCCCCCGACTGGGACGATGAAATTCTCAAGGGCGCTGTAGTGACCAAGGACGGCGCCGTGGTCCATCTGGGGTTGGCGGGATGAGCATAATCCGGCTCATTCTCAAAGTGGTCGCTTGGATAATCATCATTGGCGGTCCCGTGTTTCAGCTCGGGCTGGCCATCGTCGGGGCTTCCATGAGCAGGCCCGGGGAGTGGCAGGCTGAATGGCCTTTGACAGCCATTGGTTTAGGTCGAACCGCAATCAGCGATATCGGGTTTGGTGGAGCTCTATTCATGCTGATCAGCATTGAAGAAAAGCTTCACTCGTCACCGCCCGCTACAGCCACAGAGAAAAATTGATGGACGCCGCCCTCGTCGATCCCACCGTCTTCCGCCTCGCCATCTTCGTCCTGGCGATCTTCGTTGGCTATTACGTGGTGTGGAGCGTGACGCCCGCGCTGCACACACCGCTCATGGCGGTGACCAACGCCATTTCCTCGGTGATTATCGTCGGCGCGCTGCTCGCCGCCGCCGCGCACGGGGCGATGGGCGCAGGAACCGGCGCCACCGTCTGGGTCTCCAAGGGCGCGGGCGCGGTGGCGGCGGGCCTCGCGGCGGTGAACATCTTCGGCGGCTTTCTCGTCACCCAGAGGATGCTGGCCATGTACAAGAAGAAGGATAAGGCGTGATGGGGCGCGCCCTGACCGTCGCAGCCTTTGGCCTGACCGCCGCCGGCGCCGCCTCGGCCCAGCCCGGCGCGAACCTTTCGCTGAAGATCGACGCCGCTCCGACCGCCAGCTACCAGATGCTCTGCCATGTGCGCACCTACAAGAACCGGGGCGGAGGCATCGCCAATCGCTATGGCGTCGAGAAGACCGGCCCCTATACCGACACCCTGCCCTCGCCCATCGCCACCTGCCAGATCAAGAAGACCGGCGGGCCGGGGCCAGTGACCGTCACCCTCTACAAGCCCGGCAAGAGCGCATCGATCACCGTGACCGCGCCGGGGCCTGCCGGCCAAAAGCCGCTGACGATATTCTGATGCGCTCGCAGCAGCGCACGACCTGAGATGACACCGGGGCCCCCATGAACGCCAATCTCGCCGCCATCCTCTACCTCGTCTCCGGGGTCCTGTTCATCCTGGCCCTGCGCGGGCTGTCGAGCCCGGTCACCTCGCGGCGCGGCAACCAGATGGGCATGATCGGCATGACCATCGCCATTCTGACCACCCTCGCCACCCTGTTCAGCCAGGGCGCCCTCGACGGCGTCACCCTGGCGCTCATCGTCGGCGGGGTGGCCATCGGCGGCGGGGTCGGCGCGGTGATCGCCCGGCGCGTGCCGATGACCTCGATGCCGCAGCTTGTGGCCGCCTTCCACTCCCTCGTCGGCCTCGCCGCCTGCCTCGTGGCCGTCGCCGCCATCTACACCCCTGCCGCCTACGGCATCGCCGAGACGCTGAAGACCGGCGCATCGGGCATCAAGCTGGAGAGCCTGATCGAGCTGTCGCTGGGCGCCGCCATCGGCGCGATCACCTTCACCGGATCGCTGATCGCCTTCGCCAAGCTGAACGGCAATATGAGTGGCGCGCCGATCATCCTGCCCGCGCGCCACCTGATCAACATCGTCATCGGCCTCGCCATTCTGGCTCTGGTGGTGACGCTGGTGATCAGCGGCGGGACGATTTCCTCGATCTGGGCCTTCTGGGGCGTCTTCGCCCTCGCTTTGATCCTCGGCGGCACGCTGATCATCCCCATCGGCGGGGCGGATATGCCGGTCGTGGTGTCGATGCTGAACAGCTACTCAGGGTGGGCGGCGGCGGCGCTTGGCTTCACCCTGGCCAACAACACCCTGATCATCACCGGTGCGCTGGTCGGCTCGTCCGGCGCCATCCTCAGCTACATCATGTGCAAGGCGATGAACCGCAGCTTCATCTCCGTGATCCTCGGCGGGTTCGGCGATACGGGGGGAGCGGGCGCGGGCGGGCCGACGGAAACCCGGCCGGTGAAGCAAGGCTCGGCCGAGGACGCCGCCTTCATCATGAAGAACGCCTCGAAAGTCATCATCGTCCCCGGCTATGGCATGGCGGTGGCCCAGGCTCAGCACGCGCTTCGGGAGATGGGCGACAAGCTGAAGGAAGAGGGCGTGGAGGTGAAATACGCCATCCACCCCGTCGCCGGACGGATGCCCGGCCACATGAACGTCCTGCTGGCCGAAGCCAACGTGCCCTACGACGAGGTGTTCGAGCTTGAGGACATCAATTCGGAGTTCGCCACCGCCGACGTGGCCTTCGTCATCGGCGCCAACGATGTCACCAACCCCGCCGCCAAGACCGACCCCCAGTCCCCCATCTACGGGATGCCGATTCTCGAGGTCGAGCGCGCCCGCACCGTTCTGTTCGTTAAGCGCGGGATGAGTTCGGGTTACGCAGGGGTGGAGAACGAACTCTTCTTCCGCGACAACACCATGATGCTGTTCGGCGACGCCAAGAAGATGGTCGAGGGGATATTGAAGGGGCTGTGAGGACAATCGGCAAATGATCTTGGGCTATCCGCTTTGGGGATGGGTGTTGGGGATCGTGCTTGTGGTCGCCTTCGGATTGGCAGGTCGGGATCGCTTGCGAAAGGTCGCCATCTCGATGCGCGCGGGGTCAGTGAAGCGCGGAGCGGTTGGGCGAACAGTTTACAAACGGGAGGAACCAAGCCGCTTTTGGTTCTTCGTGACTCTCAACGGGCTAGTTGGGCTTTTCTGCGTAATGCTGTGCGCGTTCATGCTTGTGAACTGCTTCGTCACAATAATTTTTAAAGCTCCACTATAGCCGAGCTCGCTTCTGAGCTAGCTCGGAAAACCAACCTGCCCTTAAGTCCATGGAGGTGATTTTAGCGAGCCGTCCGGGCTGTCAAGGACGCGCTCTGCGCGCCGCAGCGCGGTGGCCGCTGCGCGGCCATCCTTGACAGTCCGGCCTCGGCCCTAGCTTACCGTTCCACCATGGGTCTTAAGGCCCTCCCTGACTTCAGGGTTCCTCCAAGCCACTCACCCCCCGTCATCCTCGGGCTCGTCCCGAGGATCCATGCGGCGCGCTCCGGCATGGACCCTTCGGCACGGTGCCGAGGGTGACGGATTAGGGGAAGAGTGGGCGGACGAAACAGGGCTCGCGCGCTGAACTTTATCCCGCGCCCCTCCCCCCACCTCGCAGCCGATGGCGCGAGGGCGTTGACGTGCGCGCCCAACCCCTCTCCCGTCACATCAAGGTGCGGGCCAGTGCACTCGCTTTCGAACGCCTCGGCCAAAGAGACTGCCACCGCAAGAAGCGGGCGGATCGCGCTTCAAGACTGGCGTAGTCTCCTTTCATGTCAAACCTCATCTCACTCCAGACCACCCCCGCCACTATGGACCGCCTGTCGGAGCAGGCCGCCGACTATGCGCGCATGGCCGACGCCCTTAAGTGGCTTTCCGATCGCTGGCTCGACCGGCCTTCACTGGAAGAAGCCGCCGCCGCGGTTGGGCTTTCGCCCAGCCATTTCCAGCGCATCTTCACCCGTTGGGCCGGGGTCAGCCCCAAGACCTTCATGGCCGCCATCGCCCTCGCCGAAGCCCGCGGCAGGCTGGCGGCGGGGGAGACCGTGCTGGGCGCGGCTTATGACGTGGGGCTTTCGGGCCCTTCGCGTCTGCACGACCTGTTCGTCGCCCACGAAGCCTTGACCCCCGGCGAGGCGCGCAAGCGCGGCGAGGGCGTGGAGATCAGCTTTGGCTATGCGCCGACGCCGTTCGGGCTGGGGCTTTTCACCACCACGGCGCGGGGCCTGTGCGGGCTCGCCTTCTGCACGCCCGGCGAGGGGGAAGCGGCCTATCAGGATATGCACCGCCGCTGGCCCCAGGCGATCTGGCGGCGCGACGATGAGGCGGCGAACCAGATGGCCGCGCGGGTGTTCGGCATGGCTCAAACCGCCGAGCCAACGCCGCTGGTGCTCATGGGCCCGCCCTTTCATGTGCAGGTGTGGAAGGCGTTGCTGCGCATTCCCGCCGGGCATACCGCCAGCTACGGACAGGTGGCGAGTTGGGCCGGTAACCCCACTGGCGCGCGGGCTGCGGGCGCGGCCATCGGCGCCAATCCGATCAGCTTCGTCATCCCCTGCCACCGCGCCATCGCCAAGGACGGTCGCCTGACCGGCTATCACTGGGGATTGGATAGAAAGGTCGCCATGCTGGGGCAGGAAGCCGTGTCGCGATGGGGCGGGGAAGCGGCATAGGGATTGACCTTCCGACCACCCAGCGTTCCATGAGGCGATGACCGCGCCCTTCCCCCCCGAAGACGTAGACCGCTACGCACGCCACCTGGTGCTGCGCGAGATTGGCGGACCGGGGCAGCAGAGGTTGCGCGCCGCCAAGGCGCTGATCGTTGGCGCCGGGGGTTTGGGATCGCCCGCCGCGCTCTACCTCGCCGCCGCCGGGGTGGGGGTGCTGGGACTAGCTGACCCGGATACGGCGGCTCTGTCGAACCTTCAGCGTCAGGTGCTCTACACCACTGCCGACGTGGGACGGTTGAAAGTGGATGCGGCGCGCGAACACCTCACAGCTCTGAACCCCCGCGTGCAGATCGACGATCACGCCATGACCGTCACCGCCGAGAACGCCTCCCGAGTGATCGCAGGTTATGACCTCGTCCTCGACGGGACCGACGACTTCGCCACCCGTTTCGCCGTCAACGCCGCCTGCGTCCGCGCGGGCGTTCCGCTGGTGTCGGGCGCAATAGGCCGGTGGACCGGGCAGATCGGCGTGTTTGCGGGCAGGCCCTGTTACCAGTGCCTCGTGCCGGAAATCCCGCCGGACGCCGAGACCTGCGCCGCCGTCGGCGTGGTGGGGGCGCTGGCGGGGGTGATCGGCTCGATGATGGCGATGGAGGCGATCAAACTGATCACCGGCGCAGGCGGGGCGCTGACGGGGCGGCTGATGCTCTATGACGCCCTCGCCGCCGAGACGCGGACGGTGCGGGTGACGGCGGACCCGGAGTGTCCGGTGTGTAGATAGACGCTATCTTCGTCCCATTCTCCTCCGCCGCACGTGTTCCGGGATCCATCCCGAAACACCTGAATGAGCGCATGGGGGATGGCTGCCCGGTGCAAGTCCGGGCAAGGTGAGGAAGGATAGAGGGGGAGAAACGCGATGAAGACGATACTTAAGGGGCTCGGCTGGCTGGTGCTGGCGCTGCTCGTATTGCTGGTCGCAGCTTACCTTGTGCTGCGCCGCCCGGACATCCCCTTTGCGACGCTCGAACAGCGTTACGCCGCGCCCACCTCGCATTACCTCGACCTGCCGGACGGAACCCACGTTCACTACCGCGACGAGGGCAACCGAAGCGGACCGGTGCTGATGCTGGTGCACGGCTTTTCGGCCTCGGCGGCGGACTGGGACGGTTGGGCCAAGGCGCTCGGCGACAAATATCGGATCATCGCGCCCGACCTGCCTGGCCACGGCCTGACCCGTACGCCGGCGGGCTATATAAGCGCTCCCGACACGCAGGTCGCCGTAGTGGACGCCGTGGCGAGCGGTCTCGCTTTGCCGAAGTTCGTCATCGCCGGAAACTCTATGGGCGGCGGGGTGGCGTGGCGCTATTCACTGGCGCACCCTGATCGGCTGAACGGGCTAGTTCTGGTGGATGCGGCGGGCTGGCCCATGCGGGGCGGAGGCAAGAACAGCGCCCTGATCTTCAAGCTGCTCGCCAATCCCATAGCCCGCCCGATCATCAAGAACCTCGACAATTCCGCCCTCGCCAAACAGGGGCTGGAGTCGGCCTTCGTGGACACGGCGCTGGTCACGCCCGCGCTGGTGCAGCGTTACACCGACCTCGCCCGCGCGCCCGGCCACCGTGACATCCTGATCTCGCGCCCACAGCAGAAACCCTTGACCCCTGAGCGACTGGCGGCGATCCATATGCCGACGCTGGTGATGGTGGGGCAGGAGGATCACTTGATCCCATACACCGACGGCAAGCGGTTCGCGGACGCCATCCCCGGCTCCACCCTGATCGTCTATCCCGGTGTCGGGCACGTGCCGATGGAGCAAATCCCGGAGAAGTCCGCCGCCGACCTCCGCGCCTGGATAGACGCGCACAAGGTTGGGCAAGAACCGTCGGTGCTGACGCGGGTGATGCAGATGGTGGGCCTGGCGCCTAAGGGATAGCGTCCTTGCTTGACACCCCTGTCGCTGCGCCTATTTTCCGCCCGCCTGCGTGACTGGCGCTGATGGTGGCTGACCACCGGGGAGCGCGGGCCTGAGCCTAGCTCTGATCTGCCGCGCGCCTGGGCGACCGTCTCAAACCCAAGAGAGTCGCTCCATGCACGCCGCCCCATCCTTTCCGCCCGCTCCCGACGCTTGGCCAGTCAAGCGCGCGCTGATCTCCGTCTCCGACAAGACTGGTCTAATCGAGACCGCCCGCGACCTGCACGACCTCGGCGTAGAACTGGTTTCCACGGGGGGCACCCGCGCGGCAATCGCGGCGGCGGGGCTGCCGGTGAAGGACGTGGCCGACCTGACGGGTTTCCCGGCGATGATGGACGGGCGGGTGAAGACCCTGCATCCGGTGGTCCACGGCGGTCTGCTCGGCGTGCGCGACGCCCCCGAACACAAGGCGGCGATGGATCAGCATGGCATCGGCAGCATCGACCTTCTCTATGTGTCGCTCTACCCGTTCGAGGCTACGGTGGGCGCGGGGGGCGACTTCGAAACCTGTATCGAGAACATCGACATTGGCGGTCCGGCGATGATCCGCTCCGCCGCCAAGAACCATGCCTATGTCGCCGTCTGCACCGATCCAGAGGGTGTGGCGCAGGTGATCGAGGCGTTGAAGGCGGAGGGAACTACCTCGCTGGCGCTTCGCAAGCTTCTCGCCGCCCGCGCCTTCGCCCGCACCGCCAATTACGATGCTGCGATCGCCGGCTGGTTCGGCAGCCAGATGCAGGACTGGTTCCCACCCCTGCTGTCGATCAGCGGCGGTCGCATCCAGCGAATGCGTTACGGCGAGAACCCGCATCAGCACGCCGCTTTCTATGCTGGCGGTAGCGAAGCGCGCCCCGGCGTCACCACCGCCAAGGTGCTGCAGGGCAAGGAGCTTTCCTACAACAACGTGGCCGACACCGACGCCGCGTTCGAGCTGGTGGCCGAGTTCGACCCGAAAGATCACGCCGCCGTCGCCATCATCAAGCACGCCAACCCTTGCGGCGTGGCGCTCGCCGCCGATCCTGTCAGCGCCTACAAGCGCGCGCTGGAGTGCGACCCGACCTCGGCGTTCGGCGGCATCGTGGCGCTGAACCGGACGCTGGACGCGGAAACCGCAATCGAAATCCTCAAGGTCTTCACCGAGGTGGTGATCGCACCGGACGCAACACCCGAAGCCATCGCCCTGTTCACGGCGAAGAAGAACCTGCGCTTGCTCGTCTCCGGGGCCCTGCCCGATCCGCGCCAGCAGGGCGGTGTCTTTCGCTCGGTGGCTGGCGGATTCCTGATGCAGACGCGGGACGTCAGCCGCGTCACCGCTGCCGACCTGAAGATCGTCACCAAGCGCCAACCCACCGAGGCGGAGGTCGCCGATATGCTGTTCGCCTTCACTATCGGCAAACACGTCAAGTCCAACGCCATCGTCTTCGCCCGGAACGGCCAGACCCTGGGCATCGGCGCGGGGCAGATGAACCGCAAGGATTCCGCCCGCATCGCCGCCCTGCGCGCCGCCGATTTCGGGCTCGACCTGACGGGCTCGGTCTGTGCGTCGGAAGCGTTCTTCCCCTTCGCCGATGGACTGATCCAAGCGGCGGAGGCAGGGGCCACAGCGGTGATCCAGCCCGGCGGCTCGATCCGCGACGCCGAGGTGATCGAGGCGGCCGATGCGCGCGGCATCGCCATGGCGTTCACCGGGGTGCGGGTGTTCCGGCACTAACGCCTTGTTAAAGGTGACGCTGCCGTCAGCTTCGCTTGACGCGAGCGTCCGCTTCGCGCATTGTGAACGCTGATAAGATGGCGCGGTCTCTGGCGACCAGCCCCTCACACCCTTTGGAGGACGACATGGCGGACGGCGCGCAAATGCCTAAAGATGGCAACATCACCAAGGACGCCATGTACGACGCGGTGGCGCCGGACGATTTCGAGTCCATGCTGGAACTCGACCGTTACGGCAACCGCACCACAGCCTTCGACAAGATCATCGCCGCCACCCACGACCACTTTTGGGATCCGCTGGACAAGAAATACATCGACTTCTCCGAGCCGTTCGACATGGAGAACCAGGCTCTGATGCCAGAGGAGATGTTCCCGGCGTTGCAGACCGACTACGTCAAGAGCGTGATCACCACCGAGAAGGAAAAGATCCGCTTCATCAACGAGTCGACCCGCTGGAGCTTGTCCTCCATCCTGCATGGCGAGCAGGGCGCGCTAAACCTGTCGGCCTCGCTCTGCCATGTTCTGAAGGACCAGGGTGCGCAGGAATACGCCGCCAACCAGGCCCGAGAGGAAGCCCGCCACGTCACAGCCTTCGCCCAGTATATGAAGGCACGCTGGGGCAAGCCCATGCCCTGCGGCCCGGTGTTGAAGGACCTGCTGGTCGAGATCATCAGCGCGCCTGAGGTCTACAAGAAGATCATCGGGATGCAGATGCTTGTGGAGGGGCTGGCCATGGGCGCCTTCGCCACCTTCTTCACCCGCACCCATGATCCGCTCATGAAGAAGCTGATGCAGCTCGTCATGACCGACGAGGCCTTCCACCATAAGTTCGGGAAAATCTGGGCTGACCGCACGGTGCCCAAGCTCGAGCCCGCTGAACTCGCCATCGTCGAGGACTGGGCCGCGCACTGCTTCCAGACCCTGCTGTTCAATCTGGTGGGTCCGCACCAGCAGAAGGAAATGTACGACAGCTTCGGCCTAGACCCCGACAAGGTGATGGCCGAACTGCAGATCATGGCCACCGACGAGGCGCGCCGCGAGGACATGAAGGAAGCCACCAACATCTTCCGAGTGCTGATCAAGACCCTGCTCAACGCCGGTATCATCACCGACCGCACCCGTGCCTTCTACGGGATGTATGTCGACATGGATGAGCTGAAAGCCGAGGGCGACCGTATGGTGGGCGACGACATCGCTGACGAGGGGATCAAATACCTGCAGACGATCAACTTCCGGCCTCATTCGGTGACGTCTCTTATCGCCGCTGAATAGAATCCGGCTGATAACAGTCACATTTCGGGTTTAGCTGCTGCGCCTCGTCGGGAAACCGGCGGGGCGTTTGCGTTGCAGCCTCATGCGGTCGAGGCGTCTCAGGGAAGTATGATGCGTTTGTTCGGTAGTATTTTCGCCCTCGCCCTTCTCGTGGCCCCTCCCGCTTTCGCCTACACACCCCCCCCGCCGCCATCCAAGCCGGTGGACATCGCCCGCTTTCTCGGGCGCTGGTATGAGATCGCGCGCGTGCCCAACCAGTTCGAGCGCGGCGACGGCTGCGCCGCCCCGACCGCCGACTACGCCCAGACCGACAAGGGCATATCTCTGGTCCAGACCTGCCATCGCGGCTCACCCACCGGATCAGAAAAAATCTATCGGCCCGCCGCGCAGATACTGGACGCTGCGAACACCCGCTTCCGGCTGACTTATTTCGCTCTCTTCGACAAGGACTACTGGGTGCTGGACCACGCGCCGGACTACGCCTGGGCGATCATCGGCGACCCCACCGGCAAGTTCGTATGGGGCTTCTCCCGCGCGCCGGGCGGAGCGGTGAAGGACGAACTGGTGAGCCACATCAAGGGGCTGGGCTATGACATCGGACGGCTGGAGTTTCCCAAGCAGGGAGGCTGACCCCTACCCCACCGCCATCGCGCCTTCGGGTTTCTTGTAGATCGAGCGTTTCACGGTCGAGAACACCCGCTGCACCATAGGCTCAAACGCCTCCAGCGGCATGGACTCATAGGCAGGATCGAAGGCCGACTGGTCGTAGAGATGGCAGAACT
>JBBQLP010000067.1:0-10015 GCA_038327995.1 Caulobacterales bacterium
GGGTGGTCAGGGCGTCGTTCACGCCCGAGACCGCGCCCGCAACATTAACGACGATGGCGCCCGTGCCCGTGTTCAGCGTCCTCACGTCGATGCCCGCGCCGGTCGTGCCGACGAAGGCCGACCCGGCGTTGGTCGCCGTCAGAGTCGTTGCGCCCGTGCCGCCGTTCGCGAGAAATGCGCCCTCGGTTCCGCGCACCGTATTGGCACCGTTGAGCGTGTAGCTGAGCGCGCCTGATGCGGGTGTGGTGTTAAAGATACTTAGGTTGACGCCCGCGCCGTTGGTGGAAGTGATGCCAGCGGAATTGACCGTCAGACTAGCTGCTCCGCCATTGACCGTGGAAAAGATGCCGTTGGAGCCGCTGGAGAGCGCCGCCGTGGAGGTGATGCTGATTGAACCCGTGCCCGACCGGGCGTCGATCGCCGTGGACGTCACCGGCGTGGTTCCGCCTATAGCAGCGCCAGCGTTGACGGTGATGGAGCCCGACCCGTTGGCGTTGCTGGCGAAGATTCCCGTCGCGCCGCCGTTGATCGTGCCGCCGGCGCCGGTGGTGATATTGATCGTGCCCGCGCCGGACGTGGTGCCCGCGATGCCGTTGCCGCCGTTCGCCGTGATAGCGGTCGTGACGCCAGTGCCTTCGCCGACCGTCACGTTTCCGCCGCTCGAACTCGCGGCGTTAATACCAAAGCCGCTTGAAATCGTGCCGCCGATTGAATCGACGATGACGTTGCCGATACCGCCCGATCCGTTGACAGCGGTGATCCCGACCTGATTGGCCGAGCCGGTGATCGTGTTGGCGCCATTCATCACCGTGGCTGCCCCCCGGTTCGAGTTGACGTTTAGGCCGCCGGAATAGGTTCCGCCGCCCCCGAGCGTGTTCAGAGACGCATTTTCAGAGACGCCGCTCACCGTCACCGAGCCCGTAGTCCCGGTGATGTTGTTGACCCCGGTGAAGGTCGCGCTGACCAGGCCGCCAACGGGGCCGTTGTTGGAGAAGATGTTGAGGCCCGGGGAATTGGCCGTCGTGCTGTTGATCGTCGCGCCGACCACGGTGACGACCGTGCTGGGGCCAGAGGCGTTGACAGGACCGTTTGCGCCGCCATCCACCACATTGCCGGTGCTTGATGTCACCGTTCCGGTGGTAAGGGCCTTGCCAGGACCGCCGACGTCGGTCTGCTGGGCCAGAGCCAGGGCGGGAACCATGGCGCAGAGCGCCAGTGTGGACACGCAGGTCATCAGCGACCGCGCGCCGCGAACAGTAAACTTGGACATGGAAACCCCCCAGAACGCCAATACTCAACTCGCGCAGCGCCAGCTCTCAGGGGAGGATGGACGCACGAACCGGCGACGCCTTACGGGATTCGCCGCGCCCTTTGCTTGACCCGGTGTCTCACCAGCTCTGCAGAATGCTCGGAAACCGGCCAGACTGGCGAATATAACTTACTGTTAAGGTTAAAGGAACGCCCGCAGGTCGCTCGGCCTGATTCCGAACTCCGCCTTGAACGCCCGGGTGAAGTGGGCGGGATCGGAAAAGCCGTGCGCCTCGGCGATCACTACCAGGGACCGCCCGTCCGACGGCTCGCAGATAGCCTGGCGCGCCCGGTCCAGCCTTTGCGACCACATGAACCGCGCCAGCCCTCCAAACGGAGCGAACAAACGATAAAGGGTGGCCCGCGACACGCCGGTGGAGGCGACCACTTCCTCAATGGAAACGCCTTCGCGGTGCAGGTTGGCGCCGATGTAGCGCCGCGCCTGATCGAGAGCGACCGGGCCGAGAACCGAAGCCGCTTCATCGGCCCGGTCCGCCGATGAAGCGACCGTCGCCGCGATAACAGCGGCGAGGGTATTCTCGAGAACGGCAGGCTGTATAGGCCCTGTGCCGCCTGCAACAGACTGGAAAAAATCTCCGATCATCCTGGCCCGAGGGCCTGTCAGGTTCGTGCCGTGCATCGCCTCGATTACGGTTTCACCGAGCAAGGCGCGATCCAGCCGCACGCTGATGAAATCCGCATTCGCAACCTTCCTAACAAAGGGGCGCGACAGGTCGGTGGTGGTTACGGCGCCCGGTCCGCCGAGAACCTCACCCTTTCCGGTGTCGAGACGGTTGCCGCCTACGCCTCGCGTCCACTCGATCCAGATACTCTCCACCCCGTCTAACCGCGCCTGACTTTGCGTCCGCTCAAAGGTCAGGGGCGTCATGCGCGCGTCCAGGATCGTGGCGCGGGGCAGGGACATAACCTGTTGCAGGGCATGAAATTGCGAATGGTCGCCAGAGATGGTGTAGACATGGCCCACACCCGAAAGCCCTTGGGTGCGCCAAAGCTCGAACGCCCTGGGCCCCGACATTCCTCGCGTGTCGAAAACAACCTTCGTCGCCGGTTGCAACAGGTCTGAACGCGCCACTAAATAACTCTACTCATACTGTCTGAACGCCCGTGCCGCGTAGAGGTTCGCGGGCGTGGCCAGAAGAGATGCAGGTTGCGAGACTTGGGGTCAAGGTGGTGCCGCTTGGGTGACTCGAACACCCGACCCCATCATTACGAATGATGTGCTCTACCAGCTGAGCTAAAGCGGCCCGCTTGGCGTCCACGAGGCCGTGGGCGCGGGGTGGCGTTGTTTAGCGGGGCGCGGGCGGCTTGCCAAGGGCAGGCGAAGGCGCAGATGTGAGGAGCGCCAGAAGGTCGCGCTCGCGCGGATGGGCGGCGGCGCGGGCGCGGGGGCCCAGCCCCGCGAGAGGCGCGAGGCAGGCGGGCGACAGACCCAGAACTTCAGCATCGAAGCTGGTGATCCCCGCCACACGCAGCAGCCTGTTCAGGCAGGACGCTGCGCGGGGCGAATGAATGAGAATCGCCGCAAGCCTCCCCGCACGCAGAGCGGCGAAAACATCCGGCGACAGGGTTTGTGCTTCCCGCGTCGCGTAGACCGCAACCGCGCGCGCCTCGATCCCGACCGAGCGTAGATCGCCAGCCAGGTCAGCGGCGGGCTCAAGCGCTGTAGGGTGGAGGACAAGACCGTTGACCCCAATACGGGTGATCAGACGCGCCAGGGCGCTGGCGTCGCCATCGGCGGAGGTCACATCTGCGAACCAGGCCACGCGCGCAGCCTCGCCCGTGGTCTCGCCGACCGCGAAGACCGGGAAGCGCCGTTCGTCGCGGAGGGCCGCAAAGGCCCGCACTCCATTGGCGCTGGTGAAGGCGAGCGCGGCGACGCCGGTCAGGTCGAGGTCAGGTTGGAGGAAATGTACCTCGAGCAGGGGCGCGACAAGCGGCTCAAACCCCATCGCCCGCACCGCTTCCGCCGTCGCGCTCGCGCCCGGCTCGGCGCGGGTGATCCAGACGCCGCGCGCTTCAGCACGAACATCCGTGCCCATTATAAGTCTAGCCGGTCGCCGCCTGCGGCGCGCACGGCTTGCCCGAGCTTCAACCCCAGAGCCCAGGCGGCGGCTTCGCCTTCGGCGACAGCCACAACGCCTTCTTCGCGCCAGCGGGCCGAGCCGTCGGGGACCAGGGCTTCAACTACGAGGGTCAAAACGCCTGCTTCAACCCTTGAGATGGCGCCCATGGCGGTGCGGCAGGAGCCTTCGAGGGCCTCCAATGCCCCACGTTCGGCGGCGATAGTGAAGGCGGTGGGGGCGTGGTTCAGCGCGCGCGCCCACGGAGCCGCGCGATCCTCCTCCCGCGTCTGGATGGCGAGGCAGCCTTGCCCCGGCGCGGGGGGCACCTCCCAAGGGTCGAACACCGAGCGGGCGTGCGCCTCCATACCGAGCCGCTTCAGCCCGGAGAGCGCCAGAAGGGTGGCGTCGCACTCGCCGTCGGCCAGTTTTCGAATACGAGTGTCCACGTTTCCGCGCAGCATGACGATCTTAAGGTCCGGTCGTTGGTAGAGCGCCTGAGCGGTGCGGCGAAGGCTCGCTGTGCCCAGCCGGGCACCTTTGGGTAGATCATCCAGCGTCTCGAACTGCCAGCAGATGAAGGCGTCGCGGGGGTCTTCGCGCTCAGGGAAGGCGGCGAGAACCAGGCCGGGCGGGCTTTCCGAGGGCACATCCTTCAGCGAATGCACCGCGCAGTCGATTCGCCGTTCAAACAGCGCCTCCTCGATCTCCTTGGTGAAGAGGGCTTTGCCGCCGATCTCCAGCAGGCGGCGGTCCTGCACCCGATCTCCGGTGGTGGTGATGAAGACGATGGGCGCGACCTCGTCAGCCTGCGCTGGATCGGCGCCCAGCGCGCGGGTGATCGCGGCCTGGGTCTGGCGCGCCTGCACCTGCGACAGCTTGGAGGCGCGGGCGCCGATGCGGATGGGGGCGGAAGCTTTCATGAGGCCAGGTTGCATGAGGCGCGGGCGCGGAATACCTCGAACGAGGCACTCCGCTGCTATAGGAGCGCCGCATCCTTCACAACACGAGCCGTCCGCCCCCTTGCCCACACTCACCGTCCTCGGGATCGAAACGAGCTGCGACGAGACTGCGGCTGCGGTGGTGCGGCTGTCGGATGGGAGGGTGGAGGTCCTGTCGTCTATCGTCGCCAGCCAGATCGCCGAGCACGCCCCCTATGGCGGCGTGGTGCCGGAAGTGGCGGCGCGGGCGCACGTGGAAGCCATCGACGGGATCGTTCGCCAGGCCATGAGCGAAGCCGGGCTGGGGTTTGGCGACCTTAGCGCCATCGCCGCCACCGCCGGGCCGGGCCTGGTGGGCGGGGTCATGGTGGGCCTGTCCGCCGCCAAAGGACTGGCCCTGGCGCGAGGACTACCACTGATCGCCGTGAACCATCTGGAGGGCCATGCCTTGTCGGTGCGGCTTTCGGACGCTCCGGTCCCCTACCCCTTTCTGCTCTTGCTGGTTTCCGGCGGTCATTGCCAGCTTCTGAGCGTGGAGGGCGTCGGGCGGGCGATCCGCCTCGGAACCACCATCGACGATGCGGCGGGCGAAGCCTTCGACAAGATCGCGGCGACGCTGGGCCTTGGCTATCCCGGCGGTCCGGCGCTGGAACGGCTGGCGGCGGGGGGCGACGCGAGCCGGTTCGCCCTGCCGCGTGCGCTCTTGGGTCGTAAAGACTGCGACTTCTCGTTCTCGGGTCTCAAGACCGCCGCGGCGCGCATGGCCGAGGCCGAGGTGAAAACCGAGACCGACCGTCGCGATCTCGCCGCCGCCGTCCAGGCCGCCATCGCGCTGCAACTGCACGAGCGTTCCGCCCGCGCCATGGGCCGCTACATCGAGATGCATGAGGGAAGAGGCCGCACCTTCGCCGTGGCCGGAGGTGTCGCCGCTAACGGGACAGTGCGGGCGGGGCTGCAGACCCTCGCCGCCCAGCACGGGTTCGACTTCGTCGCGCCGCCGCTGAAATACTGTACCGACAATGCCGCCATGATCGCGCTCGCCGGGGCGGAACGGGTGGCGGCCGGGCTCGTTGACGGTATGGACGCCCCCGCCCGTCCCCGCTGGCCGCTGGACGAAGCCGCCGCTCGCGACCAGCCAATCCACAAGCCGGGCCGAAAGGGCGCGAAGGCATGAGCCAGATCAGAACCGTCGGAGTAATCGGGGCTGGCGCGTGGGGCACGGCCCTGGCGCAAGTCTGTGCGCGCGCCGGGCTGGACGTGACCCTTGTGGCACGGGAGGCCGAAGTGGTGGCGAGTATCGCGGCCAGCCGCGAGAACACCCTCTTCCTGCCGGGCGTGAAACTCGACGAGACGATCCAAGCAACCAGCGACCTCTCGGCGCTTTCCGGCGCCGACCTGGTCCTCGCCGTACCCCCTGCCCAGCATATGCGCGCCACCCTGACCGCCTTTTCGCCTCACTATCCCAAGGGTGCGCCTCTGGTGCTGTGCGCCAAGGGGATCGAGCAGGGATCGCTGAAGCTGATGACCGAGGTGGCGCAAGAGGTGCTGCCCGGCGTGATGATCGCCGTCTTGTCCGGGCCGAGTTTCGCAGGAGAAGTGGCGCGGGGTTTGCCCACCGCCGTCACGCTCGCGTGTCAGGACGATGCCTGTTCGGAGCTGATTTCGACAGCGCTCGCCACGCCGGGCTTCCGCCCCTACCAATCCATCGACCGCATAGGCGCCGAGGCGGGGGGAGCGGTGAAGAACGTCCTGGCCATCGGCTGCGGCATCGTCGAGGGCAAGGGGCTGGGCCGCTCGGCGCACGCGGCGCTTATCACCCGAGGCTTCGCGGAACTGACCCGCATGGCCGTGGCGCTCGGCGGGCAGGCGGAGACGGTGGCGGGGCTTTGCGGTCTTGGCGACCTTGTGCTCACCTGTTCCTCGCCGCAGTCGCGCAATATGAGCGTCGGGCTGGCGCTCGGTCGCGGCGAAACCCTAGAAGCGGCGCTGGCGGGCAAGATCTCCGTGGCCGAAGGCGTCGCCTCCGCCCCCGCCGTCCGGGCCTTGGCCAAGAAGCTTGGCGTGGAAATGCCCATCTGCGCCGCCGTCGCCGCGATTCTGGCGGGCGAGGCGGACGTGGACGCCGCCATCGGCGGGCTTCTCGCCCGTCCGTTACGTTCCGAAACCTGAGGAGAGACCATGCCCCTGTTCCACTTCATCGGCCTCGACAAGGCGGGCGCGCTGGAGACGCGCCTCGCCGTGCGGCCTCAGCACCTCGATTTCGCCAACGCCTCCGGCAAGGTAGTGTTGGGCGGAGCCTTGCTCGACGCACAGGGTTCGCCCGAGGGCTCGGTGATGATCATCGAGGCGGACCATATCGAAGCAGCCAAGGCGCACCTGGACGCCGATCCCTACACCAAGGCGGGCCTGTTCGAGACCTCGACCCTCAGACCGTGGCGGGTGGCGATCGGGGCCATCGAGGGTTACGCCGGTTGAGAGGCGCCCCGCCCACCGGGACCATTCTCTGCACCGTGGACGAGATTGCCGATCCGGGAGCGAAGGGTTTCACCTTCCGCGATGGCGACCACTTGTTTCAGGGATTTGTGGTGCGGCGGGGCGCGGCGGTGCTGGGCTATCTCGACCGCTGCCCGCACACAGGCCTGCCGCTCTCGATCAATGTTGATCAATATATGACGCGCGAGGGCGACCTGATCCTCTGCTCCAGCCACGGCGCGTTGTTCCAGCCGGCGGATGGGCTTTGCATCGGCGGTCCCTGTGCGGGGCGCTCGCTCTGGCCTTGGGCGGTCGAGGTGAGAGACGGGACGATCTTCGCCATTTAATGTACCCTTCCTCTCCCCCCTCCAAGGGTAAGCCTCGGGGAGGAGAAAAGAAGGAAATCGCTGGAGGTCTCGCCTATCGCGGCGCCATGCGTATAGAGCCGTCCAGCCGCACGTCTTCGCCGTTGAAATAGCCGTTGGTGATCATTTCCAAGGCCAGAGACGCGTACTCTTCCGCATTGCCGAGGCGCTTGGGGAAGGGGACTGAGGCGGCCAGCGCCTCCTTCACCTGCGGCGGAGCGGCGTTCATCAACGGGGTGTTGAAGATGCCCGGCAGGATGGTGTTGACGCGGATGCCCTCGCCCGCAAGATCGCGCGCGATGGGCAACGTCATGCCGACCACCCCGCCCTTGGAGGCGGAATAGGCCGCCTGGCCCATCTGCCCGTCCTCCGCCGCCACCGAAGCGGTGTTGACGATGGCCCCGCGCTCTCCATCGACGGGCTCCAGCGTCAGCATCCCCGCCGCGGACTTGGCGATGCAGCGAAAGGTGCCGATCAGGTTGATCTGGATGATCATGTTGAAGGCGTCGAGGGGGAAATGCTTGATCTCGCCGGTGTTCCGGTCGCGCCCGGCGGTCTTGGCGGCGTTGCCGGTTCCGGCGCAGTTGACCAGGATGCGTTCCTGTCCGTGGGCGGCGCGAGCCTTCTCGAACCCGGCGTCGACCTCGGCGTCGGAGGTGACGTTGACCTTGCAGAAGACGCCGCCGATGTCTTTCGCCACCGCTTCGCCTTTCTCGGCGTTCATGTCGAACAGAGCGACCTTGACGCCCTTGGCCGCGAGCGCGCGGGCGGTGGCCTCACCGAGGCCCGAAGCGCCGCCGGTGATGACTGCGGAGACGGAAGATGAGAGTTTCATGGGCGTTTTCCTGACCTGTCGTGCTAGGTTTGAGTTATTCTCAGTGAGTGTCTGGGCGTCTCTGCCGGAGGTGTAACGAGGGTGAGCGAGGAAGCCAATCAGACGTTCGGCGCCGTGGGCGGCGCTGGCGCTGCGTCACGTTCCATGGCGCTTGTGCCCTATGCCGTGCGCGTCAACGCAAGCCTTGTAAAGCAGGGTTTCTGGCCAAAAATCCGCCGGGTGGCCGCCCACGTCCCCTTCGCGGAGGATGCGGTGGCCCTATGGTATTGCGCCAAGGACGCCGAGACCCCCATCGGTGTGAAGGCCGCGCTGTTCGCCGCCCTGGCCTTTTTCGTGCTGCCGAAGCCCTTCCGTCCGCGCAATCTGCCGATCCCCGGCCTGATGGTGCTGGACGAGGCCGCCGTCATCGCCGCCGCCGTGGCCATGGCACGGCGGGCGATCCAGCCCCGCCACCGGGAGGCCGCCCGGCGGACGCTGAACCGGTTGGCGCGCAGCTAGGTCAGAAGGGCGGGGACGTGTTCATCGCCGATCTTCTCAGCGGTCTGTCGATCCTGACGGCGGCGATCTATGGCTTCGCCTTCCTGACGCAGCCTGTGACCCCCTTGAGAGCGATCATCAAGACTTTGGCGGTGGCGAGCATCGCAGGGGTCTCGCTGGTTCTGCATGGGCCGTGGCTTCTCACTTCCGCTCTGGCTCTTAGCGCGGTTGGCGACGCGTTTCTGGCGGGTGAGCCGAAGAAATGGCTGCCGTTCGGGCTTGCGGCTTTCCTCGCAGCACACCTCCTCTACATCGGCCTGTTCGCCACCTCGGGCACGGGGCTCGCCACAATGGCGGGACAGCCGCTCCGGCTCTTTCCCGCTCTGGTGACGGTTGTGCTGGCGGGCGCGATGCTGGCCTGGCTCTGGCCGGTGCTGGGAAAGATGCGTTGGCCGGTAGTCGGCTATGTGGCGGTGATCACAGCGATGACGGTGTTCGCCTTCGCCCTGCCGTGGCCGCGCTCGGCGGCGATGATCGGGGCGGTGTTGTTCTTCGCCTCGGACGCCATTCTGGCCGTGCGCCTGTTCAGGAGCGGTGGTCCCAGCCTGCAGGCCCACCTGGCCGTCTGGTGGTTCTACTGGGCGGCGCAGGCGCTGATCGCCCGGGCGTTCCTGCACCACATCGCCTGACCGCGCGCCAGATAGCAAAAGGCCCCGCCGTTGCCGGCAGTGCCTGTTCGCGGGAAGGTTGGTGGAGCTTAGCGGAGTCGAACCGCTGACCTCTTGCATGCCATGCAAGCGCTCTACCAGCTGAGCTAAAGCCCCTTAACCTTCAGGGAAGACCGGCCCTCGAACCGGAGTTCGCAGGCTGGATCGCGCGAGGTCTGGTGAGCCCCTGCGCAAGGCGGCGGACACTATGTCAGGGGCTTTTTGAGATCAACCCCGCGCGGACGCGGTCTTGAACCCCTGACCAGCAATCCTTCTAGTGGTCGTCGTCCTCGGCGGGCAGGCCTTCGATGTCGTCGTCGAAGGCATCGTCCTCTTCCTCGTCTTCGAGGAAGGGCACATCGTCGGCAGCGGCGAGGTCGGCGTCTTCCTCTTCAATCCCGACACCGAGGTCGGGATCGGTCGGGGTCGGTGTTCCCGGGGCGTCGTCGGCGTCGTCGTCCTCGATCGGTTCGTCCACGACCGCGTCGAGTTCGGGAGTATCGTCCGCCTCTTCCTCGAGGCCATCGGCGTCTGGATCGACCACAGCGGGCTTCTCAGCCGCGTCATCGCGGTCGTAGTCCGGGGTCGCGCCGCGCGTGCGGCTGCGGCGCGACTTCACGGCCTCTTCAGGGTCGAACTCGGTGTCGCACTTGGGGCAGTGAGCCGGGCGCTTGCCCAGATCATAAAACTTTGCTTGGCAGTTGGGGCAAATCTGCTTTGCGCCCAGTTCGGGATTGGCCAACGGGGAGCCTTCGGAGATGGGTAATGGGATTGGGCGGCTCCCTTGCCACGCGATCCCCACGGTGTCAAAGCCCACGGCGATGAGCAG
>JBBQLP010000068.1:0-9818 GCA_038327995.1 Caulobacterales bacterium
GGTGATAATAAGAGCCTTTTCTTATCTTAACGACGAACGCGAGACTCCCATCCACATTTCCCTACCCCGCCCCTATAACCCCTTCCCATGACAGACGCCAAAACCACCGCCGCCATGCGCCCGACCGTCACTGACCCGCTCGATCTGATCGCCTCGCTGGCGTTGCAGACGATCGACCGGGACCTGTTCATTGGCTGGGGGCCCACCGACAACGGGGATCATTTCTTCGGCGGCCATGTGATCGCCCAGGCGTTGCTGGCCGCCTACGAGACGGTGGAGGGGCGGGTCTGCCACTCATTGCACGCCTATTTCATCCGGCCCGGCAATGTGCACATTCCGGTGGTGTTCGAGGTGGACCGGGCGCGCGACGGCGGCTCCTTCACCACCCGGCGCGTCATCGCCATCCAGAACGGCGAGCAGATCTTCAACCTCGCCGCCTCGTTTCAGGTCGCGCGGGAGGGGCTGGAGCACCAGTTCCCGATGCCCGAGGCACCGGAGCCCGAAAGCCTGCCGGAGGAGCCTCGCTGGCGCGACAGCCCCCGGCCCATCGACATCCGCTGGCCCGATCCCCGCCCCTTTGGCGATACGGCTAAGCGCCCGCCGCGCAAGGAAGTGTGGATGCGGGCGAAAAACCCGATCGGCCCGGATGTGCATCTGCAACAGGCGATGCTGGCCTATGCCTCCGACATGGCCTTCATGGAAACGGCGCTGCGGGTGCACGGGATCACCTGGCAGACGCCGGGGCTGCAGTCCGCGAGCCTGGATCACGCCATGTGGTTCCACCAGCCGTTCGACTTCAACCACTGGATGCTGTTCGCGCAGGACAGCCCTTCGACCTCGCAGGGCCGGGGCCTGGTGCGCGGCGAAATGTTCACCCACGACGGTCGCCTGGTCGCCTCGGTGGCGCAGGAGTGCCTGATGCACATCAAGCCGCCAAAGGGGTGATTAGCGCGAGGTCCTGGTGGAGCCGAGCGGAGTCGAACCGCTGACCTCCTCATTGCGAACGAGGCGCTCTACCAACTGAGCTACGGCCCCAGGACATCGCTGGCGCGACCGGGCCCTCAAGCAACAAGAAGGGAGCGGTTCGCGAGGCGCGCACATACGGGCTCGAGGATGCGCGTGTCAAGGCGCAGGCGCATCGTCCGCGGTGGGTCGCGCTTGCGGTTTCACGGGCGCGCGGGCTAGAAGCGGCGCATAGCTTGGCCCGTCCGAGCCCTCACGCCGGAGCCTTCATGAATCCCGCCGCCGCTTCCCTGGCCATCCAGCTTCTGGGCATCCTGTCGTGGCTCGTCGGGCTGTGTGAACTCCTGGTCGTGATCAGCGTGATTATCTCGTGGCTGGTGTCGTTCGACGTGATCAATATCCGCCACCGAACTGTCTATCAGATCGTCAGTGGGCTGGAGCAGGTCACGGGGCGGTTGCTCCATCCGATCCGGCGGTTCGTGCCCTCGTTTGCCGGGCTCGACATCAGCCCCTTGATCTTCTTCATTCTGGCGGAGGTGATGAAGGCCTTGATTCACTCCTTGCAGATCCTCGTCGCGACCAACGCTGGCGGCGCTTACTGATCGTGGGTGCGAAGACCGATCCCGGGCGTTTTTTCGAGGATTTCAGCCTCGGCGAGACCCTGATCCACGCCACGCCGCGCACGCTCAGCGAGGGCGATGTCGCGCTCTACGCTGCGCTCTACGGGGGTCGCCACGCCCTGTTTTCCTCGGGGCCGTTCGCCCATTCGGTCGGGCTCCAGACTGCGCCGCTCGATCCCCTGCTGGTCTTCCACACGGTGTTTGGAAAGACCGTGCCCGATATCTCCCTGAACGCCGTGGCCAATCTCGGCTATGCGGATGGGCGGTTCCTGCGCTGCGTCGGGGCGGGAGAGACGCTGAGCGCAACCTCCGAGGTGATCGGGCTGAAGGAGACCTCCAACCACAAGTCCGGCGTCGTCTATGTGCGAACCACGGGATCAGACGCCCAAGGCTATCCGGTGTTGAGCTATGTACGCTGGGTGCTGGTGCGAAAGCGCAACGAGACGTCTCCCGCGCCCACGGAGCACGTCCCCTTCCTGCCGTCTGCGGTCGAGGCGCGCGATCTGGTTTTGCCCGAGGGGCTGAGTTTCGATCTCTACGACTACGCCGCCGCAGGCGCGCCGCACGCCTATGAGGACTATGCCGTCGGCGAGAAGATCGACCACGTGGACGGGATGGTGGTCGAAGAGGCGGAGGCGCAAATGGCCACACGCCTTTATCAAAATACCGCCAAGGTGCATTTCAACCAGTATGAGCGGACCAAAGACCCCTCCGGGCGGCGGCTGGTCTACGGCGGGGTGGTGATCTCCACCGCCCGCGCGCTGAGTTTCAACGGGTTGCAGAACGCGGGCCTGATCCTGGCGATCAACGGCGGGCGGCACGTGAACCCCTTCTTCGCCGGACGCACCGTGTTCGCCTGGAGCGAGGTGCTGGACAAGGCGGCGCTGTCACCCACAGTAGGCGCGCTCCGGCTCAGGCTCGTGTCCACGGCGGACCACCCCTGCGCCGACTTCCCTGATAAGGATGAGGGGGGCGTCTACCCCCCCGAAGTGCTGCTGGACCTCGACTACTGGGCGGCGATCCCGCGCGCCGGGTTGTGAGGGGCTAAGCATGAGCGATTTCACCCTCGACCCCGCGTTTGAGACCACCACCGCGCTGATTGGCGCCTTGCCGCTCTGCGGCGCGCGGCTGCAACTCGACGCCCGCTGGCCGTGGATCATCCTTCTGCCCCGGATGGCGGGCCTGCGCGAGATCGAGGACCTTCGCCCCACTGAGCGCGCCGTCCTGATGGAAGAGACTATGGCCACGGGATGGGCCGTGCGGGCGGTGGGGCAGGCCCTGTTGCGGCCCGTCGAGAAGCTCAACATCGCCGCCCTTGGCAATGTCACGCCGCAACTGCATCTACACGTGATCGGTCGCCGCCGGGACGACGCGGCGTGGCCCGATCCGGTCTGGGGCAAGGGGGCCGCCGAGCGCTACAGCGAAAGCGCACTGGCGCTGGCAATCTCCACGGCGCGGGCAGCCCTGCGTGTCTGAGGCGCCCGCGACACCCGCCGATCTCTACGCCTTCCTTGATCGCGACGGGATCGCGCATCACACCCACCGCCATGCGCCGGTGTTCCGGGTCGAGGAGGGAGCGGAGATCAAGGCCGCTATGCCTGGCGGCCATTCCAAAAACCTGTTCCTGAAGGACGCCAAGGGGCAGCTCTGGCTGATCTCGGCGCTGGGCGAGACGCGGATCGACCTGAAGACCTTGCCCGGCGTGATCGGTTCGGCGCGGCTGTCGTTCGGATCGGAAGAGCGGCTTTATGAGGCGCTCGGCGTGCGTCCGGGATCGGTCACAGCGTTCGCGCTCATCAACGACGTGGACCACCGGGTGCGCTTCGTGATCGACAAGGGCCTGCTGGACAGCGATCCCATCAACTTTCACCCGCTGTCGAACGACGCCACCACTGCTGTCAGCCGCGAGGGGCTGCTGAATTTCCTGAACGCGCTGGCAATAGAGCCCCTCGTTATCGATTTCGCCGCGCTTTCCTGATTGCAGCCAAAGCCACGCGGGGCCATTTAGCAAGCTGCAACGGAGACATTCATGGCTCTCATCGGCCTGACGCCTACCCCGCCCAAAACCGCTCCCGCCGCGCCTGATGGCGCGCCCGCTGGCGGCGAAATCATCGACGTGACCGACGCCTCGTTCATGAAAGAGGTGATCGAGGAAAGCAAAATCCGCCCGGTGGTGATCGACTTCTGGGCCCCGTGGTGCGGCCCCTGCCGTCAGCTCACCCCGTCTATTGAGAAGGCTGTGCTGGCGAAAAAGGGCGCGGTACGGCTCGCCAAGATCAACATCGACGAGAACCCCGCCATCGCGCAGCAGTTTGGCGTGCAGTCGATCCCCGCTGTGTTCGTGGTCGACCAGGGCAAGGCATTTCAGGGTTTTCAGGGCGCGCTGCCCGAAAGCCAGGTCAAGGCCTTTATCGACGAGTTGGCTGGGCCCGCGGGTCCCTCTGACATCGACGGCGTCCTCGAACTGGCGGCTGAATCCCTGAAGCTTGGCGACATGGGCGGTGCGGCACAGGCCTACGCCCAGGCGCTGCAGATGGACCCGTCTAACCTCAAGGCTATCGCCGGGTTGGCCCGCTGCTATCTGAACGGCGGCGACGTGGAGCGCGCGGCGGAGGTGCTCGCCATGGCGCCGCCCGATGCGAAAGACCGGGACCTTGCCGGAGTGCGCGCCGCGCTCGCTCTCGCGCAGGAAGCTTCGAGCGAAACCGCTCCGCTGGAACAGCGCCTCGCGGTCAATTCAGCCGATCACGAGGCGCGACTGGAGCTTGCGAAGTCGCTCGCCGGACGCGGCGACTATCAGGGCGCCGCCGACCACCTTCTGACCATCATCGCCCGCGACCGAACCTGGAACGACGAGGCGGCGCGCAAACAGCTCGTGATCGTGTTCGAGGCGGCTGGCCTGGGGTCGGACGTGGCGCGGGCCGGACGACGGCGGCTGTCAGCCATCCTGTTTGCGTGAGGCGCCGATGCCGACCGTTAGCAATTACACCCGGACGCTCGACCTGCCGCAGTTGATCCCGGTGTTTCCTCTGGACGGCGTGGTTCTATTGCCGCGCGGACGCCTGCCGCTGAACATCTTCGAGCCCCGCTATCTGAACATGATCGACGACGCCATGGCGGCGGAGCGGATCATCGGCATGGTGCAGACCGTCGCCGGAGGGGATCGGGCCAATCCCCGGCTGGCGCGTGTCGGCTGCGCCGGGCGGATCACTGGCTTTTCGGAAACGCAGGGCGGGCGCTATCTGATCACCCTGGCGGGCGTGTGCCGTTTCATCGCCGGGCAGGAACTGCCCGCCCCCGCGCCCTACCGGCAGGTGCGCGCCGACTACACCACTTTCGCGGAGGACTTGCAGGACCCGAACGAGGCTGCGACGCCGCGCGAGCCTCTGCTTCTTGCCCTGCGCGCCTATCTCGAAGGGCGCAGCATGGAGATCGAGTGGGACTCGGCCCGCGAAGCCTCAATCGACGCCCTCGTCACCAGCCTGTCGATGGCGCTGCCGTTCGAGGCAGCAGAAAAACAGGCGTTGATCGAGGCGGTGACGCTGGAAGATCGGGCGGCGACCTTGATCGCCCTCCTGCGCTTCGACGCGGCAGGCTCGCACGACGAAGAAGATGATGACGCGCCGCGCCCGCTGCAGTAGGACAGGTCCATGACCGATGCGCCTTTCGACTTCGACGCCCATTTCGATGCGCCCGGCGGCGCAGAGGTGGACCCGCGTCTTCTGGAAGTGCTGGTCTGCCCCGTGACCCACGGGCCGCTGGAATACGACCGAGAGCGGCGTGAGCTGATCAGCCGCAAGGCTCGCCTCGCCTATCCCATCCGCGCTGGCGTGCCGATCATGCTGCCGGAAGAGGCGCGCGCACTGGAGGGCTGAAAGCTGGCCGCCTTCAAGCGACCGTGTCTTCCTCGGCCAGGGTCTTCACCAGTTCCAGCACCTGGCGGCGCACCTTGCGGCGGCTGATGCGGGGAAAGTTCTCCGCCAGCTCCAGCCCTTCCGGCGTCATGATGAAGTCGTGGCGGAACTCCGCGCCGGGCGTCTCGGCCACCCCGAACTCCGGCGTGACCTGCGGGTCGGCCAGATGCTCGAAGAAGTAGGAGATGGACGAACGAAGCGCGCGGGCGATCTCGTAAAGCTTCGACGCCGACACCCGGTTGAAGCCACGCTCGTATTTCTGCACCTGCTGAAAGGTCAGGCCGAGATGTTCGGCCAGTTTTTCCTGACTCATCTTCAGGCTCTTGCGGCGCTCACGGATGCGCGCGCCGACGTGCTGATCGATGGGATTCGGCTGATGGGCTGTCGGGTCGGGTTTAGTCATGGCGGTGTATTTTGAATCAATGTTTCTGGCGTGTCACGCATTTCTAGACTTTTGGCGGTGAACGAATGGCAAAGCCAACCCGACGAGCACAATGATCCAGAACGGCCAGTCCCGCAGGCGCCGGTAGGGGGGGGAGGCTATGGCGTGGGGCAGGTCCCAGTCTATCACCCCCTCTTGTCCCGGCCCAAGGCGCGCCAGGGGTCGCCCGTAGGCGTCGACGACGGCGGATACTCCGGTGGGCGTGGCGCGGATGAGGGGCACGCCCTCCTCGATCCCCCGGTAGCTGGCGAGGTTCAGGTGCTGCCATGGACCCGACGTCTTGCCGAACCAAGCGTCGTTGGAGACGTTGGCGATCCATGCCGGGCGCGGATGGTCGTTCGCCACATAGGCCGGAAACAGGCTCTCGTAACAGACCAGGGGCTGAACGGTCGGCAGGCCCGGCACACTGAGCGGCGCGGGCGCCGGTCCCTCGGTGAACCCCTCGCCCACATTGACCAGCTTCTTGAAGCCGATTGCAGACATCAGGCCGTCGGCGGGCATATATTCGCCGAAGGGAACGAGGTGGTGTTTGTCGTAGTGACCGAGAACGGTCAGCCCGCCAGAATCGCGACGGATGGCCAGGACGGTGTTGAAATAACGCGTTCCAGATACCGACAGTTCGGTGCGCACGGCGCCAGCCAGCAGGATTTGCCCCGGCTGCAGCGCGCCCATCAGGGCCGCGCGGGTCCAGGTCCCCTCGGCCAGATAGTCGGCGCTGTTTGCGGGAATAGCGCTCTCCGGCCAAATCACAACCTCCGGCTGGCGCCCGGCAGGCGGCTGGCCAGTGAGGCGGACGTACGTATCGAAGATTTTGCGGAAAGCCTCGGGCGACCATTTGGCGGCTTGGTCAATGTTGCCCTGGACTACCCGAACACGAAGCGCTGAAGCGTCGGCGGACAGGAGCTGGCCCCTCGCTAGCCGGATCGTCCCGCCCCCTATTAACAGGCACAGAACGGCGAAGGCTACGACTGCGGCCACTATTCTGTCGCGACGCCTATCCGTGCTGGCCCTCACCCCCAGCGCAGCGGCCAGAGCGAGGGTGATGAAGCTCATCCCATAGGCGCCGAACACCGCCGCGCCCTGGCTGATCGCTCCGCCAGCCCGCCATGTCTCGCCCGGCAGGTCCCAGGGAAAACCCGACAACGCGTGCCCACGAAACCACTCGAACACGGAGAAAATGGCCGCAAAAGTCAGGATCCGGGCGGCGCCCTGCATCCGCCCTCCACTCTGCGACAACCAGCGATAGATTGCTCCCGCCGCTCCCCACAGGAGCCCCAGCCCTCCGGCGAGAAACACTACCGCGAACGGCGCCTGCCACCCGTGCGCCTGAACGTCCACCAGAAAGGCTTCCGCGACCCACCAGGTCGAGATGGTGAAATAGGCCGCCCCGGTCGCCCATCCTCTCAGGAAGGCTGAACGCAAGGGTTGCTCCGCCGCCGCCGTGTCGAGCAGCCACAGCAGCACCGAATAGCCGAAGAGTCCCGGAAGGAAGCCGAATGGCGGTTGGGCCAGCGCCGCCGCCGACCCGGCCACGACCGCCGCCAAAACCGCCCGCCAGCCGCGCAGCACAGAAAGTCCCGTCACGCGCCAGTTTCCGCCGTAGTGGGTTCGGCGGCGGGAGCGCCGGTGTGTTCAGCTTCGGGCGCGCCCGGCGTCGCACCGGCCTCCTCGCCCATAGCCGCCGGAGGGCGGATGCGCAGGCGGCGGATCCGGCGCGGGTCGGCCTCCACCACCTCGAACTCGTAGCCCGAAACCGGATGTACGATCACCTCGCCCCGCTGCGGCACGCGTCCGGCGAGAGTGGCGACCAGCCCGGCCACCGTGTCGATCTCTTCCTCGTCGTCGTCGAGCGCCAGCTTGATCTTGAGCAAGGCCTCCAGGTCCTCCAGCGGCGCGCGGGCGTCGGCCTCGAACACCCCGCCGGGACGGGAGACGATGGCGGAGGCGGCCAGCTCGTCATGCTCGTCATCGATCTCGCCCACGACCACCTCGATCAAGTCTTCGAGCGTCACAAGACCATCGGTGCCGCCGAACTCGTCGATCACCAGCGCCATATGGATGCGCTGGCCCCGCATCCGTAGCAAAAGGTCCGCCGTGCGCATCGAGGCAGGCACATAAAGCACGTCGCGGCGTAGGCGATGCAACACCGGGTCCTTCCACGAGGAGCGCGGCGCCCGTTCGGGCTCGCTCGCGGTGGGCGCGATCAGCTTGAACAGGTCCTTGATGTGTACCACGCCCACCGGATCATCGAGGGTGTCGCGATAGACCGGCACGCGGGAATGCTCCACCTCCACGAACATCCGCACCACCTCAGACAGGGGGGTGGAGATTTCCAGTGCCACCACGTCGGCGCGCGGGACCATGACGTCTGAGACGCGCAGGGTGGCGAAGGCCTCCACCTGATCCACCATCTCGGCGGTGATCACGTCGCTGGCGGCGGAGACGGTTTCCGCAGCGGTCAGGACCTTCGGATGGTCAGTCGGAAACCACAGGTGGTAGAGCCGACGGAGCAGCGATAGCCGACGATGGCCCTTGTGTTTGGCGCCGCCCCCGTGAGGGGCGTCGGGACTTCGTCCGTCAGATGGCATAAGTCTCATCATGGCCGGGGTCGAGGGGCGCCCCCGGCTCGGCATAGGGATCGGGAACACCAAGGGTGGCCAGGATGGCGCGCTCCATCCCCTCCATCTCCTCCGCCTCGGCGTCGGTTTCGTGGTCGTAGCCTATCAGATGCAGCACCCCGTGCGCAGTCAAATGCGTCAGATGATTTTGCAGGGACTTTGCCTGAGCCTTGGCTTCAGTCGCGCAGACTCCGAACCCCATCGCGATGTCGCCCAGATGCGGCAGCGCGGTTTCTGGGGCGGGGAAAGAGAGCACGTTGGTGGGCTGGTCCTTGCCCCGGAAGCGGGCGTTGAGATCGTGGATGGCCCGATCATTGGTGAGAATAACCGAGATGTCCCCTTGTTTCCGCTGAAAGGTCAGCGCGGCCTCCGCCGTGCGCTCCACAATCGCTGCCGCGTCGGGCAACGCTTCAATCCACGCCGCGTCTCCGATCTCGACCTCGATCAAGGCTTCAGCCGCCTTGCCGCATCGGCGTCGTAGGCTTTGACGATCCGCTCCACCATCGGATGGCGAACGATGTCTGAAGCCTCAAAGCGCGAGACGGCCACGCCCTTGACCCCCTCCAGGATCGAGACCGCGTGCGAGAGGCCGCTGTCGCCCTGGTTCACCAGATCGACCTGCGAGGGATCGCCGGTGACGGCCATGCGCGCGCCTTCGCCCAGTCGCGTCAGCACCATCTTCATCTGCAAACGCGAGGTGTTCTGCGCCTCATCCAGAATGACAAACGCATGGGCCAGAGTGCGGCCGCGCATGAAGGCGATCGGCGCCACCTCGATCTCGCCCCGCTCGCGGCGTTTGCGCATGGCGTCGGCGCCCATGATGTCATTCAGCGCCTCCCAGATCGGAGCCAGATAGGGGTCGACCTTTTCGTTCAGGTCGCCGGGCAGGAAGCCCAGCCGCTCCCCCGCTTCCACCGCCGGGCGGGTGACGACGAGCCGGTCGACTTCACCGCGCATGAGAAGAGAGGCGCCGTAGGCCACCGCGAGGAAGGTCTTGCCGGTGCCCGCCGGACCAAGGCCGAAGACAAGTTCATGGCTGGCCAAAGCGTCGATGTAGCGGCCTTGAGCGGCATTCTTGGGAGCGATCACCACTTTGCGGCCCATGGGCAGGGTGGTGGTTGAGCGAGGCGCGCCGGGCTCTCCCGCGCGGGCTTCAGTAATAGCGGCGCGCACGTCGCTCTCATCCACATCAGCGCCAAGCGCCGTGCGGGCGGCGATCAGGTCTACGGCCCGCCGGGCCGACTGGCGCGCACCCGCGTCC
>JBBQLP010000069.1:0-9527 GCA_038327995.1 Caulobacterales bacterium
GCTGGCGATCTCGCTGCACGCCACCAACGACGAGCTTCGCGACGTTCTGGTGCCGCTTAACCGCAAATACCCCATCGCCGAGCTGATCGATGCGGTGAAGGACTATCCCGGCGCCTCAAACGCCCGGCGCGTCACCTTCGAATATGTGATGCTGAAAGGGATCAACGACAGCCCCGCCGAAGCGCGCGAACTGGTGCGGTTGATGCAGGGCGTGCCCGCCAAGATCAATCTGATCCCGTTCAACCCCTGGCCCGGCAGCCCCTACGAATGCTCTTCCTGGTCCGTCATCGAGAGCTTTGCTGCGATCCTGAACCGGGCGGGCTATTCCTCGCCGATCCGCACCCCGCGCGGGCGCGACATCCTCGCCGCCTGCGGCCAGCTCAAGTCGGACAGCGAAAAGATGCGGGCGTCCGAGCGGCGCAAGCCGGTGGTCGAGGCGCTCGCCTCATGAAGGCCCGCCCGTGACCCCCGAGGTTCAGGCCTTCGCCAGCGGCTTTCCGCTGACCCTCCTGCACGCGGCCATTACCCTTAGTATCCTTTTCGGCGGGTGCGCGATCTACGCCCTGCTCTCGCGCCACAAGGAGTTCGCCGGGATCAATGAGGGGATGGGCGCCTCCTCCATCTCCCTTGCGGGCGTGGTGCTGGGGCTGGCGATCCCGCTGGCGGTGTCGCTGTCCGCCTCCCCCTCTGTGGTGGAAATCCTGCTCTGGGGCGTCTCCATCGTCGCAGTCCAGCTTCTGGTCTTCGTCTTGATCGACGCCTTGCTGGGAGGGTTGCCTGAGCGGGCGCGGGAAGGCGACATGGCCGCAACTTCGCTCCTCGCCGCTGCAAAGATCGCCGCCGCCCTGATCCTCGCCGCCGCCGTGGCCGGCTGACGCCGGGGCTGGCTGTGCAGTTCCCCCGCCTGCCAGAGTGGCTAACTTACGGCGCGGTCGTGGCAGCTATCGTCTTCGCCGCCCTCGGGAGGCGAGAGAACGCCGACGCCCCGGAGGCCCCGCCCCCACCGTCCCGCGAGGAGGGGGCTTTGCTCGCGCCCGTCACCGCCTTCGACCGCACGATCATCATCAAGGCTGGCGGGGGTGAAGCCGGGCCCGCGATGGGCACCGCCTTCTCCATTGGCGACAAGGGTGTCTGGCTGACGGCGCGACACGTGGTGGCGGGCTGTGCGCGTATCGCCCTGATCGAAGCGCCTGGCCGGGGCGCCTTGGCGAGGCTGGCGCCCGAGCCAGCTCCGCTTTCGTCGTCAGTCCCCGCCGCCTCCACCGATCTGGCGGTTCTGTTCACGGAGGGGGGCGCGCCCGCCCTGCCGTTGCTGCGCAGCGGCGGGCTCAGGATCGGCGAACGCAGTTTCCATCCCGGCTTTCCGCAAGGCGGGCCCGGAGAGACGACGGGTCGGCTTCTGGGGCGTCAGACTCTGGTCCTGCGGGCGCGGGGACTGCCTGGGCGGGCGCCGGGCGGACGGGTCGAGCACGTGCTGGCCTGGGCCGAAGCGGGCCGCACCAACGGACTGCACGGCGACCTTTCTGGCTTGTCGGGCGCGCCTGCGCTGGATTCTCACGGGGACGTAGTGGGCGTGACCATCGCCCAGGCCCCCCGCCGGGGCCGCATCTACACCACCTCGCCTGAGGCCATCCGCGACGCCCTGCTCCGCGCCCACGTGACGCCCGGTCCCGCCCCTTTGAGCGAGCCCATCACCGTGGAAAACTATGGTCGGGTGGCCGACAGCCTCCGCCGCGATCTACGCGTGGCGCAAGTCACCTGCGTCGCGTGGTAGCCGCCCCTTAACGGGTCAGACGGCGGCAGAGATCGTCGAACTGCTCGAGCGCGGCGTATCGGATCGTCAGTGAGCCCTGACCATTCTTGTAGACAATCTCCACCGGCATTCCGAGGAACTGCGACAAATCCAGTTCAAGGCCGTGAATGTCCGCATCCTTCTGACCGGCCTTCAGGCCAATCTCAGTCGGACGACCCGGCCTCGGCGCCGCGGGCGCCCGTGGCCGAGCCAGCGCTTCGGCCTGACGGACCGACAGTCCATCGCTGACAATGCGCTGGGCGAGCCTCTCGACGTCGGGCGAGGATGCGATGGCGCGCGCGTGACCCGCCGTGAGCCTGCCCGCTTCGAGAAGGGCGAAAACACTGTCTGGCAAAGACAGGAGGCGGGTGGCGTTGGCCACGTGGCTGCGGCTCTTGCCGACGGTCTGCGCTACCTGCTCCTGGGTGCGGCCGAACTTATCGATCAGGGTCTGATAGCCAACCGCCTCTTCGAGCGGGGTCAGGTCTTCGCGCTGGACGTTCTCGACGATGCCGATCTCCAGAACGTCGAGATCGGAGAGGTCCTCGCGCACCACGACGGGCATGACGCGAAGGCCCGCTCGTTGGGCCGCGCGCCAACGACGTTCTCCGGCCACGATCTGAAACTCCCCGGCTGCGCCTGGGGCTGGCCGAACCAACAGGGGTTGGAGCACGCCTTTCTCGCGAATCGAAATGGCCAACTCTTCCATCTCGGCCTCGGCGAAGATCCGGCGAGGCTGATCGGGGTTTCGGCGCAGGAGTTCGATGGGGACCTCGCGGGTGGCCGATGCTTCGGTTCCCCCTGGCCCTATAAGGGATTCGGACTCCCCCAGAAGGGCGGAGAGTCCCCGTCCCAGTCCTCGACGTCCACCAGGCTCAGCCATGCTCATTCCTCATGCCGCCATTGCGGCGCGGCGCGCCCGCTCGCGCACGACGACTTCCCGCGCCAATCGAAGATAGGCCTGGCTGCCCGCGCATTTCAGATCGTAGATCAATACAGGCTTGCCGAAGGACGGCGCTTCGGAAACCCGAACATTGCGCGGGATCACCGCATCGTAGACCTTCTCGCCAAAATGCGCCCGCACGTCGCGCGCCACCTGATCCGACAAACTGTTGCGGCGATCATACATGGTCAGCACCACCCCTTGAATCTCAAGGCGGGGATTGAGGCTCCCGCGCACAAGCTCCACTGTCCGCATTAGCTGGGTCAGGCCCTCAAGGGCGAAAAACTCACATTGAAGCGGCACCAGCACCGCATCCGCCGCCGTCATGGCGTTGACGGTCAGCAGGTTCAGGGACGGGGGGCAGTCGATCAGCACATAGTTATAGGGCTGCGCCATGCCCGCGAGCCCCGCGATAGCATCCTTCAGCCGATAGGAGCGGCGCGGGTGCGATCCCAGTTCAATCTCGACCCCCGAAAGGTCCGCGTCAGCGGGCACAAGGTCAAGTCCAGGGACGGACGTATTGACTACCGCACTTTGCAGCGAGGCGCCGCCGACCAGAACGTCGTAGACCGTGGTCTGGCGCTGCGCACGCATGACGCCGAGACCGGTCGAGGCGTTGCCCTGGGGGTCGGAATCCAAGATCAGCACCCGCTCGCCAACGGCGGCGAGTGCGGTGCCGAGGTTGATGGCGGTCGTGGTCTTGCCGACGCCGCCCTTCTGGTTGGCGACGGCCAGCACGCGCGGCAAAGCGGGGGCGAGCGCCGCTCGAAAAGGGTCAGGAATGTTTGCCACGACGGAGCCTCTCGATCCGGATGATCTGGCCCGAAGGATCGCTCAGGCTGGGAATCCGGTCTGCGTGGAAGTCCCACATCCGGGCGGCTTCGGTCAATTCCTCCTCCGCGCCCTTACCCTTCAAAAACAGCCCAACGGGTGCGGGTGTTCCCCCTTTTCCCAGCATCGGCCAAGCGTAATCCAGAAGCCGCACCATCGGCGCGCAGGCGCGGGCGACCACGACCTGCACCCCGGCGATCCGGGTCTCCTCGGCCCGGCGGTTATGCACCTCAGCGGGAAGAGCGAGCGCCCCCACCACCTCTCGCAGGAACAGGCACCGCTTGGCCATGCTCTCCACCAGATGAACCTGGCCGTGGCCGCGATGCTTGAACAGGATCGCCAGTACAAGTCCGGGGAAACCCGCCCCTGCGCCAAGATCGGCCCAGACGTCGGCGTGCGGCTCCATTGGGGCAAGTTGAGCGCTATCGTAGGCGTGGCGGAGCCAGAAGGCCTCCAGCGCGCTAGGGCCGACGAGGTTCATCCTTTCGTTCCACGTGGCCAGAAGCTCGCGAAAGGCGCGCAAGTCATCCAGCGCGGCCGGGCTACAACCCGTAGCGCGCGCGAAGTCATCGGGTCCGAACGGAAAGGGCGGCACGTCAGGCGGCGCGGGCGCGGCGAACATGGGCGAGCAAGGCTGTGAGCGCGCCCGGCGTCACACCCTCCACCCGGCCCGCTTGCCCAAGCGTGTGCGGCCGGATGCTCGTCAGCTTCTCACGGCATTCATGCGAAAGGCCACTGATCGCTGCATAGTCGAGGTCTGGGGGAAGGCGGAGCGCCTCGTCCTTCTGGAAAGCGGCCACATCGGCGGCCTGCCGGTCCAGATAGCCGGCATAACCTGCGTCGATCTCGATCTGCTCACGCACATCGGCGCGCCAGCCATTCAATTCGGGCCAGAGCCGCGCCAAATCCTCAAAGCCAATCTCGGGATAAGCGAGAAGTTGGGCCAGAGATCGTACCTTGCCGTCCGGGTTGACGCGAAACCCGTGGGACGCCGCCGCGGCGGGGGTCAGTCCCAGCGTCTTCGCGCGCGCTCGCGCCTCGTCTAGCGCCGTCTTCTTCGCGTCATAGGCACGCTTGCGCCCGGAACCGACCAATCCCAAGGCGGAACCCCGCTCGGTCAACCGCTGATCCGCATTGTCGGCGCGCAGGGTCAGGCGAAACTCGGCCCGGCTGGTGAACATCCGGTAGGGCTCGGTCACGCCCCGTGTGACCAGGTCATCCACCATGACGCCAATATAGGCATCATTCCGCGCGAAAGAGACGCCGTCCCCGCCGCCCGCAGACCGAGCGGCATTGAGCCCGGCGATCAGTCCCTGAGCCGCCGCTTCTTCATAACCGGTCGTGCCGTTGATCTGGCCCGCCAGATATAGGCCGGGCAGGCGTTTGCATTCGAGATGCGGAGTCAGTTCGCGAGGATCGACGTAGTCATATTCGATGGCGTAGCCGTAGCGGCGCACCTGAACCCGTTCCAGTCCCGCGATGGTTCGCAGGAACAGGTCCTGCGTTGTTTCTGATACCGAGGTGGAAATCCCGTTTGGATAGACGAGCTCTCCGCTTTTGGTTCCCGCCAAACCCTCTGGTTCAAGAAAGACCTGATGCGAAGTCTTGTCTGCGAAACGCACCACCTTGTCCTCGATCGACGGACAGTAGCGAGGACCCCGGCCCGTCGTCCGCCCCCCGTAGACGGCGGACTCGCCGAGGCGCTCGGTGATGATCCGGTGGGTCTCGTCATTGGTCCAGGTAATGCCGCACGCCACCTGGGGCGTATCGATATCCGAGGTCATGAACGAGAAGGGTGAAGGAGTTTCGTCTCCATCCTGCCGCTCGACCTTGTCCCAGTCGATGCTCGACGCCTCCAGTCGTGCGGGCGTTCCGGTCTTCAGCCGTCCCATCGCGAAACCCATGGCGTAGAGCCGGTCTGACAGCCCAATAGCGGGCTGATCCCCGTCGCGGCCCGCAGGAATGCGAACTTCCCCCCGATGAATGACACCCTTGAGGAAAGTGCCGGTGGTGAGAACCACACTGGGCGCCCGCCAAGCCTGACCCGCCGCATCGCAGACACCTGCTACAACACCATTTTCTACAACCAGATCTTCGACTGCAGCGGCGATGACGGTCAGGTTTGGGGTCTCGGCCATCTCCGCCTGCATGGCCTCGCGGTAGAGGCTGCGGTCGATCTGGGCGCGGGGGCCGCGCACAGCGGGACCCTTGGACCTGTTCAACAGACGAAACTGAATGCCCGCGCGGTCGGCCAGGCGTCCCATTACCCCGTCAAGCGCGTCGATCTCGCGCACCAGGTGCCCTTTGCCGAGACCACCGATGGCCGGATTGCAGGACATCTCGCCGATTGTGTCGAGCCGGTGGGTCAGAAGCAGGGTGCGTGCGCCAACCCGCGCGGACGCCGCCGCCGCCTCGCAGCCCGCGTGCCCCCCTCCAACAACGATGACATCCCACTGCGACACGCGGCGCTCCAATCGGCGGCTTCTGTAGTCCGCCTACGCGCGGCACGCCACTAAATCCGTGGGACGGCGCGAGGGTGTTTCACGTGAAACAATGAGAGTCGCGGACAAACGGTGTTTCACGTGATACATCACTTGCCGATGCAGAAGGCGGCGAAGACCCGATCCAGCACGGCCTCGCTATCGACCCGCCCAGAAATCCGCTCCAGCGCCCGCGCCGCCAGTCGCACATCCTCCGCCATGAGCTCCGGGTCCTGCCCCCCCAAGGCGCGCTCCAGGTGCTGGGCTGCATCGGTCAACGCCACCCGGTGCCGTTCCCTTGAGATGGCTGGAGCATCCGCACCCGACATCACAGAGATCACCCTCTCCTCCAGTAAGCGGCGAACCCCGTTCCCGGCCTCTGGTGAGCCTACCGACTCCTTGACTAGATCGAGCCCCAGCGCGCGGGCGTGATCAAGAGCCAGATTGTGCTCGGCGCCTTGCGGAAGGTCCGATTTCATCAAGACGAGGATGTCTCCCGCCCGTATCTCATTGGCGGCTTCGCGCCAGTCATCATGCTCGCCGCTTTGATCGACCACCCACAGGCGCAGATCGGCCAAGGCGGCGCGGGCAAGGGCGCGCCTGACCCCTTCGCGCTCCACCACATCCCGAACCTCACGAAGGCCCGCCGTATCGGCCAGCACGACCCGATACCCGGCAATGTCGAGGGGCGCCTCGATAACGTCGCGCGTGGTGCCCGCCACATCGGTGACAATCGCGGCGTCCCGGCCCGCCAAGATATTCAGTAGCGTAGACTTCCCGGCGTTCGGCGCGCCGATCAGCGCCACATGGAAGCCCTCGCGCACGCGCTCCCCGCGCTTGTCCTCAGACGCAGCTCGAACGTCCGCCAGCAGGGCGCGCAGCGGCGGGATCGCCAGCGATACAACCGTCTCAGGCAAGTCCTCGTCGGGAAAGTCGATCGCGGCCTCCAGTCCCGCCAGCGCTTCGATCAGCGCGCTACGCCACTGCTCGGTGCGCTGGGTCAGGGCGCCGCCAAGCAACTGCAGCGCCTGACGCCGCTGCGCCCCGGTTTCCGCATCCACCAGATCGGCCACCGCTTCGGCTTCGGAAAGGTCTAGTCGTCCGCCCTCGAACGCCCGGCGGGTGAACTCCCCAGGTTCTGCGGGACGAAGGCCGAGGTGACTGAGCGCCTGCAACACCCCGCCGACCACCGCCCGACCTCCGTGCAGATGAAGCTCGGCCACATCCTCGCCGGTGAAGCTGGCCGGGCCGGGCATCCACAGGACGAGCGCCTGATCGAGCGTTTCCCCCGTTTCGGGGTCCCGCAGCCGACGAACACTCGCAAGCCGGGACGCCGGACGGCGACCACCCATGGAGCTCAGAACGTCGCCCGCTGCCGGTCCCGAAATCCTGATTACCGCCACCCCCGCGCGACCCGCCGCCGTGGCCAGGGCGAAGATAGTGTCGCTCATTCCTTGCGGGTCGTCCCGCCCATGGCCGACCCCGCCGCCGCCGTCATCAGCTTGCGGAACTGATCGGTCGCTTGGCCGCCGAATGCCATCCAGCTCTTCATCAGCTCATCAGGCTGAAGCGCGTTGATGTTCTGATCGATCCGCTTTTGCATCTCGCCAACCAGGTGATCGTTCAAGGGCTCCAGATCGGGCAGGCCCAAAAAGGCGCGCGCCTCCTGCGGCGTGCAGTCCACTTCCATCGTCATCTTCATCTGCAGTCTCCGCCACGTCCCACGCATTTGTTATGAGCGTTTGTCATGGGCAAACGCTAGTAGGCTTCTGAAGCGCCACGACAACCGGAGAGTTCCATGACCGCCAGCCTGACAGTGACGACCCCCGACGGCGCTTTCAACGCCTATGTCGCCGCGTCGGCAAACAAGGGGCCCGCCCCGGTTATTGTGGTGATCCAGGAAATCTTCGGGGTGAACAAGGTGATGCGCGACATTAAGACGGCGTTCGGAGCAGCGTGATGAAGGCGATCCAGATCAGCCGCACCGGCGGGCCGGAGGTGCTCGAACTGGTCGATCTACCGGAACCCGCGCCGGGACCGGGGGAGATTCTCATTCGTCATAAGGCCATCGGCCTGAACTTCATCGACGTCTATCACCGCACCGGCCTCTACCCGATAAAACTGCCCGGCGTCTTGGGACAGGAAGCGGCGGGAGTGGTCGAGGCGGTAGGCGAGGGGGTCAGCCGTTTCCGGGTGGGCGATCCAGTCGCCTACACGTCGGGGCCGGGAGGCTATGCGGAAAAGAACGTGGTCAAGGCTGACCGGGCGGTGAAATTGCCCAAAGGCGTCTCGTTTCACGTGGCGGCGGCGATCATGCTGAAAGGTATGACGGCCGGCTTTCTCGCTCGGCAGGTCTGGCCCCTGGAGCGCGGCGATACGGTGCTTGTTCATGCAGCGGCTGGCGGGGTCGGCGGCCTTCTGACCCAATGGCTGAAGCAACTGGGTATGACGGTGATCGCGGCGGTCGGCACCGCGGAGAAGGCGACAATCGCCAGAGAGCACGGATGCGATCATGTGCTGAACTACAGGGAGGAAGATGTCGCCGCCCGGGTGCGCGAGATCACCGGCGGGGAGGGCGTCAGGGTCGTCTACGACTCCGTTGGCAAGGCAACGCTTGAGGCCAGCCTCTCCAGCCTTGGCAAGCGCGGGCTCCTCGTCAGCTACGGCAACGCCTCGGGCGCGCCGCCCGCGATAGAACCGGGGCGATTGGCTCGGTTAGGGTCGCTCTATCTGACCCGTCCGACTCTTTACGACTATATCGCCACCACAGGGGCGCTGGATGAGGCGGCAGGCGCCTTGTTCGAGATGGTGACATCGGGCGCGCTGAAGGTGGAGATCGGCCGCGAGACGCCCCTTGCGCAAGCCCGTCAGGCGCATGAAGCGCTCGAAGCCCGCGAAACCACCGGAGCCACGCTCTTAATCCCCTGAACCGTCAGCCCGTTTCCAGCGTCGGCCAGATGGACTTATCCTTCAGCACCTCGAAGACGAAGGCGGTATGGGCGGCGCGCTCTTCGTCCGTGGATCGGGGCGCCAGCGGCCGGGCGCGCGGGCCATATCCACCGACCTGCGCGATCACCATTCCCGGCGTGGCGGCATGGGTCAGCTCAAGGCCTCGTTCCTTGCCGCCCCGCAGCTCAAGATAGACCATCGACAGCAGTCGGGTATCGATCAGCGCCCCGTGCTTTTCCCGCTCCACCAGGGAAATCTTGAAGCGCTTACAGAGCGCGTCGAGGGAGTTGTACATCCCCGGAAAACGGGCCTTGGCCAGCTCCCAGGTGCAGACCCATTGCAGGGCAGGCAGGGTGCGGCGCCCGGCCTGTTCCAGTTCATGATTGATAAACCCCCGGTCGAAAGCGGCGTTGTGCGCCACCACCGGTGCATCGCCCACAAAGTCGAGGAAGGCGTCGCAGATGTCCTCGTGATCGAAGGTCGGCTTGCCCATCAAGGAGCGGCGGGAGATGCCGTGCACCTTTTCCGCCTC
>JBBQLP010000070.1:0-9101 GCA_038327995.1 Caulobacterales bacterium
TCCGACCACTGTTCGAGCACCAGCTCGAACCGTTTGGGATCGTCCAGCACACTGGTCAGCCGCTCCTTCATCCAGCCGGAGGCGGCAGCGTTGGATTTGTTGAGAACTCGCATTTGCGTCTTGGCGATCCCGGCTTTGACCTGGGCGCGCTCTTCGGGGGTCATATTATCGAAGGTGTGTGTCCTGCTGGACAGCACCTTTCCGTGGTTGTCCGTTGCGGTCGTCTGGATCATTGAGCCTCGTCCGCCGATCGAATTGGCGAAGAAAAAGGCGAGGAGAACGACGAGGAACAGCCGTAGCGGCGGGATTTGAGGCGCGCGATGTCCGTCGAGATAGGCGCGGGTCAGTCTGGCCGGGTGACGGAACAGGTCCGGCAGGGTGGTCCAGACCCGGCCGTCGAAGTGCAGCAGCCCCTCGAACGCCTCAACGATTAGTTTCCAGGTGGAGCGGTGGAAGTCCTCTCCCACCTGCCCGCAGTTATGACACCACGGCCCCTGCAACAGGGTGGCGCAGTTGGCGCACGGCGTGCCCACGGGCACCGCGCACTCGGGCTTGCGGCGAAAGCGGAAAAGGCCGCCGAGCGACATCCCTGCCGCTGTATCCAGTTCGTGTGACATCCGCCCTCCCCTTCGATCTAGCCTAGTTCGCCCAGGTCGGCTTGCTCTTGGCGAGGAATGCGGCGACGCCCTCGCGACCCTCATCGCTCACCCGGCGCGCGGCGATGCGGTGGGCGGTGTCGTGCAAGAGGTCGTCGTCGACCTCGCGCCCGGCTACATCGCGCACCAGTTGCTTGGCGTCGGCCACAGCGCCAGGAGCGCAGGCGCCCATGGCGTCGGTAAGGGTGGTCTTGATGATCTCGAATACGGCGGCGTCCGCCACCACCTCTTGCACCAATCCCCAGCGCTGGGCGTCAGCGGCGCGAAACACCCTGCCCGTGGCGAACAGCACCTTGGCGTTGCGGGGGCCAATGGCTTCGACCACATAGGGGCTGATGGTCGCTGGGGTCAGGCCGAGCTTGACCTCGGAAAAGGCGAAGCTGGCAGCCTCGGTGGCGACCGCGAGATCGCAGGCGGCGACGAGCCCCGCACCTCCACCGAACGCCGGGCCGTCCACCAAAGCGACGGTAAGCTGGGGCAGGTCGTAAAGCGCCTTCAGCATCCGTGCGAGGCGCATAGCGTCTTCGCGGTTATCGGCCTCGGTAAACAGGGCGGCGCGCTTCATCCAGTCGAGATCTGCCCCCGCGCTGAAGGCGCCGCCAGCGCCGGTGAGGAAGACGATCCGCACATGGTCTGCGGCGCGCAGGGTCTCGAACCGGTCGTGCAGCGCCGCGATGGTCTCCTCGTCGAAGGCGTTCTTCTTGTCGGGCCGGTTGATCGTCACCGTCGCCGCCCCTCCGGCCGTGACCTCGAGCACCACGGCGTGGCTGCGGGCGCCGTCGGGCATGGATTCCAGCGTGGGAAAGGTTTCTTCGGTCATGCGACTACATTCTAAAAATGCCGAACCTGGCGTCCGGGATGGGCGCGTTCAGGCTGGCGGCGAGGGCGAGGCCTAGGACGTCGCGGGTCTGGGCCGGGTCGATGATACCGTCATCCCAAAGTCGCGCGGTGGCGAAATACGGATCGCCCTCGGTCTCATAGCGGTCGCGGATCGGAGCCTTGAAGGCGGCTTCGTCCTCAGCAGACCATTCCCCGCCCCTGGTCTCGATGCCGTCGCGCTTGACGGTGGCCAGAACGCTGGCGGCCTGCTCCCCGCCCATGACACTGATGCGCGCGTTCGGCCAGCTCCACAAAAAGCGCGGCGAATAAGCCCTCCCGCACATCCCGTAGTTCCCCGCCCCAAACGAGCCGCCGATCAGCACGGTGAACTTCGGTACGTTGGCGCAGGCGACAGCCGTGACCATCTTGGCCCCGTCCTTGGCGATGCCGCCCGCCTCGTACTTACCGCCCACCATGAAGCCCGAGATGTTCTGCAAAAAGACGAGCGGGATTTTCCGCTGGCAGGCCAGTTCGATGAAGTGGGTCGCCTTCAGCGCGCTTTCGGAGAACAGCACGCCGTTGTTGGCCAGGATCGCCACCGGATAGCCCCAGATGTGGGCGAAACCCGTGACCAGCGTCGTGCCGTAGAGCGCCTTGAACTCGTCGAACTGCGAGCCGTCGACGATCCGCGCGATAACCTCACGCACGTCGTAGGGCGCACGCACATCCTGCGGGATCAGGCCGTAGAGTTCGTCTGCGTCGAACTTCGGCGCTAGGGGCTCCTTGCGATCCAGCTTGTGCGGCTCGTGATAGCCGAGGCGCGCGACGATAGAGCGAACGATTTCCAGCGCGTGCTCGTCATTCGCCGCCACATGGTCGACTAAGCCGGACTTGCGCCCATGCGTGTCCGCACCGCCAAGTTCGGTGGCGGAGATCACCTCGCCCGTCGCGGCCCTCACGAGGGGAGGCCCGCCGAGAAAGATGGCTCCCTGGCTCTCCTCGCCCGCGCCGCGCACGATGACGGTCTCATCTGACATAGCGGGCACATAGGCGCCGCCAGCGGTGGAAAGACCCATGACGCAGGCAATCTGGGCGATGCCCAGTGCGCTCATCTGCGCCTGATTGTAGAAGATGCGGCCAAAGTGGTCACGGTCGGGGAAGACCTCGGCCTGGTGCGGCAGGTTCGCGCCACCTGAATCCACCAGATAGACGCACGGCAGCCGGTTCTGAAGCGCGATTTCCTGCGCCCTCAGGTGCTTCTTCACCGTCAGCGGAAAGTAAGCGCCGCCCTTCACCGTCGGGTCGTTGCAGACGATCATCACCTCGCGGCCAGAGACCCGCCCAATGCCGGTAATGATCCCCGCCCCCGGCGCCTCGCCGTCGTAGAGGCCAAAAGCGGCGAGTTGGCCAATCTCAAGGAAAGGCGAGCCGGGATCGAGCAACCGTTCCACGCGTTCGCGGGGCAGGAGCTTGCCGCGCGAGGTGTGGCGGGTGCGCGAAGCTTCCGGCCCCCCCAGCGCCGCCCCCGCCACCCGGCTCCGTAACTCGTCCATCAGCCGCCGGTTGTGAGCGTGGTTGGCCTGATAGGCAGGCCCGGCGGAATCGAGGTTAGTAACCAGTTTAGGCATGGTTCGAAGTCATACTGGTCGCGGGAAGGCCGCGCCAGACCTGCGATCAGGTCGTTGCGACTCGAAACTGGGGCTAGGATCGTAAATCATGGCCGATCATCGCGATCCTCACGCCCACCGCACGCTGACGGACGGCCTAACCGATCCGCCCGCCCTAACGGCCCTTGCGCGGCTGTTTCTAGGCGACAAGGCATCGCCCGAAGTGATGTGGTTCTCCCTGCCGGGAGGACGGACCCTATATTCTGCGGGCGAGGATGCCGACATTCTCTACCTCGTGCGCGCTGGGAGGCTCGGCGTCGTGCGCACCGATGAGAACGGAGAGTTCCAGTTCCTCGGCGTCATCAAGCCCGGCGAGCCAGCGGGCGAAATGGCGATGATCGCCGGAACCCGTCATTCGGCCAATGTGGTGGCGTTGCGGGATTCCGAGGTGCTCGCCCTGCCGCGTCGCGCCTTCTTCGCCGCCGCGCGCAAGGACCCGGCCCTGATGGCCGAACTGGCGCGACTGATGATCGTGCGCACCCGCCAGCCCACTTCGTCAGCCGGTCTTGGCGCGCCGCGAGTGCTGGGCTTCATCGGTGTGTCGGAAGGTCCCTCGATCCGCCCGTTGGTGGAAGCGGTCGAGCGCGAACTGATCGGCCACGGCTTCACCGTCACAGTGGTAGGCCAGGAGGTGGCGCAGGCGCCTGTGGAGTGGTTCTCCACGGTCGAACAACGCCACGACTTCGTGCTGTTCGTGGCCGATCGTGGGGATACGGACTGGATCCAGCTTTGCGCCAGGCAGGTCGACCGACTGATGCTTGTCGGGCGCGGGCCGCAATCGCCGCCGTTCGAGCCTTCGGCCTTCGCGGGGCGGGCCATGCACGATCACCGTCTGATCGACCTGATTCTGACCCATCCACCGGGCGCGCCTAAACCCAGCGGTGCGGCGGCGTGGCTTGACGCGGGGCCGTTCACTCGCCTGCTGCACGTACGCGACGGCGACAGGGCCGATATCGCCCGACTTGGGCGCACCCTGTGCGGTGCGTCTGTGGGCCTGGTGCTATCTGGCGGAGGGGCGAGGGCCTACGCCCACATCGGCGCGATCCGGGCGCTACGGGAAGCCAACATCCCAATAGACTTCCTTGGCGGAGCCTCTATGGGCGCGATCATCGCCGCGGGGGTCGCCACCGGCTGGCCAGACGAAGAGATCGTGCACCGCATCCGTAGCGCCTTTGTCGATTCCAGCCCCCTCTCCGACATCGCCTTCCCGATGATCGCAATGACGCACGGAATGCTGGTCCGTGACCGGCTCAAGGAACATTTTGGCGACACGGAGATCGAGGATCTCTGGCTACCTTTCTATTGCGTCTCATCAAACCTCACCACCGGAACTTATCAACTTCATCAACGCGGACGCCTGCGCCGGGCTCTGCGGGCCTCGGCAGCCTTGCCCGGAGTTATGCCTCCCGTAATCTGGGACGGGCAGGTGCTGGTGGACGGCGCCGTGACCAACAATATGCCGGTGGACGTGATGCGCCGCTGGCATCGGGGTGCGGTCGTCGGCATAGACGTGGCCGAAGAGGGCGCGATCATGCCAGCTGATGTAGAACCGCCCGCTTCGCTATGGCGGTGGGTGACATCGGGCGACTGGCGGCGCGGACCGCCCATTGTTTCGCTCCTGATCCGCACCGCGACCCTCGCCAGTTCCCTTTCATCGGAAGACCTGGCGCGGAACACTGATTTGCTGATCACGCCTATGATCCATGGGGTGGGGCTTCAGGATTGGAAGGCGTTCGATCCGGCGGTGGAGGCAGGGTATCAAGCGACCGCAGAAGCGTTGAAGACGCTGAAAGCGCCCCTCACTCGTCTACGCGAGACCGAGCACGCCCACGAGATGTTCAGCGAGACGGCCGAGCCCCTAGTCGCCGCGCAAGGATGAACAGGCGCGGAAATGGGAACAGAGTCGCCCCGTCCGCGCGCTGGGGAAAGGTTTGCACCACAAGGTCGCGATACACCCCGAGGAATGCTTCGCGTTCGCCCACATCGGTCAGGGCCTGCAGATAGGGGCGAAGGCCCGTGCCCTTCATCCACTCCACCACGGGCTCCTCGCCGGTAAGAACGTGCAGATAGGTGGTCGACCAGATGTCCACCTCGGCAAGCGGCGAGAGCCAACCGTAGTAATCGCTGGCGGCCGCGACGGGCTGCAAGCCCCGCACACTGGCGAGGCGGTCCTTCCACGGACCAGCGTCGGCGGCGTCGCGGAGATGCTGGTGCCAGATTTCCCGGAACGACAGCGGGACCTGACAGGCGAACACCCCGCCGGGCGTAAGAGTCTTCAACAGATGAGGAAACAGGCGCGCGTGATCCGGCAACCACTGCAGCGCGGCGTTGGTGAAGATCAGGTCCGGCGCGACCAGAGGCGCGAAAGCTCCGGCGTCGCCCTCCACCCAGTCCACGTCGGCGCTGCGCTCGCGGGCCGTGGCGAGCATCTCGGGGCTAGAGTCCAAACCATGTACCCTCGCCTCGGGATGGCGAAGCGCCAAAAGCGCGGCGTGTTCCCCCGCTCCGCAGCCGATGTCCCATATCTCGCGAGGCTCAAGGTCTTGCGGAATCTGCACCATGAGGTCGAGCGCGGGCCGGTCGCGATAGACCTTGTAGCGCTCGTACTGTTCCATATCCCAGTTCGTCATAGGGCAATCCTAGCCTTAGCGGGCGAATCCGGCGAGCCCTTTGCGCCCGCTTGACGTTTGTACCAATCTAATCGATGTAAAGTTTAAATCGGAGAGAGCGACATGAGCGACGGACAGACGGTGCTGGTGACGGGTGGTTCTGGCTATATCGCGGGATGGACGATCATCGCCCTGCTCAAGCAAGGCTACGCGGTGCGCACCACGATCCGCAGCCTCGACAAGGCCGACGTCGTGCGCGCCAACATCGCCAAACAGACCGATCCGGGCAACCGCCTAGCCTTCTTCGCCGCCGACCTCCTCAGCGACGCAGGATGGGACGAAGCGACCGTAGGATGTGACTATGTTCTGCACATCGCCTCGCCGGTCGCGGCCGCCGAACCCAAAGACGCCAATGAGCTCATCCGTCCCGCCCGCGAAGGGGCGTTGCGCGCCCTCGCCGCCGCAGCCAAGGCAGGAGTGAAGCGGGTGGTGATGACCTCTTCGGTCGCCGCCACGAGTCCGGCCGCCAAAGACCTCAGCGAGGCCGACACCGACGAGACGATCTGGACCGATCTCAGCGTGAAAGGGGTCAGCGCCTATTCTCAGTCCAAGACCTTGGCCGAGCGCGCCGCTTGGGACTTCATGGCCAAATCGGGAGGGGGCATGACGCTCGCCACCGTCAACCCCGCCATGGTGCTGGGTCCGGTGCTGAGCGGCGACTATTCGCCCTCCGTGCAGGTGGTGGAACGGCTGATGACCGGGCGAGTGCCGGGGGTGCCTCGACTGGGATTCAGCATGGTGGATGTGCGCGATGTGGCGGACCTGCACATCCGCGCCATGACCGCTCCGGAAGCGGCGGGCCAGCGTTTCATTGCGGCGGGGCGGTTCATGTGGATGGCGGACATGGCCGACTTCCTGCGCGCAAAGCTCGGCTCCAAAGCCACCAAGGTGCCGGCCCGGCGACTGCCGGACATTCTGGTGCGACTGGTCGCCCTGTTCGACGCAGACCTGCGCTCGGTGACGCCGGGGCTGGGGCGGCGTCGGGGATTCTCCTCCGCCAAGGCGCAGACGATGCTGGGCTGGCGACCACGCCCGGCGGAGGAAACACTGATAGATTGCGCCGAGAGCTTGGTCGCGGAAGGGGTCGCTTAAAGCGGCTCCACAACAACGCCAGTGCCGTAGGCGAGCACCTCGGTGATGCCTTCCATGATTTCGTTGGCGTCGTAGCGCATAGCGATCACGGCGTTGGCGCCCGCCTGCTGTGCGTGCTCAACCAGAAGCTCATAGGCCTCTTGCCGCGCCTGCTCGGCGAGGCTCGTGTAGATTGTGACGTTGCCGCCGAACAAGGACTGGATGCCTGCGCCGATATTGGCGATGGCGTTACGCGAGCGCACCGTGACACCCCGCACCAGTCCGACATGGCGTACGACGCGATAACCTGACAGATCGTTGGTAGTGGCGACGAGCATTATTGAGGCTTTCTGTATTGGAGAAAGAGCCTAACGGCGCTGAGGGATTCCGGCGTCTGGTCTTTGAATTGGGGCGCTATGGAGAGATTCTCGATCTCATCCGGTCTTTGCTCGCTCGACACCGAAATCTCCTCGAAACCAGCACTCAGAAACAAGCGACGATAGTCGTCATACGAGACCCGGTTCACATATTGCACTTCGTTGTTGAACCTTAGGTTCCACTCCAGGTCGCCATAGGCAAGATACTGTTTCTTTGAGGCTCGGCGGTCGTAATGGGTGAGATGATCGTCGACGCCGACCTGATGCAAGGCATAACCGCCGGGCTTTAGCACGCGAAACATCGAGGCGATCGACTGAGCCAGTGAGTTGGCGTGAATGTGCTCCAGAACATCGCAGCTGAAGACGACGTCGTAGACGCCCGTCTGCACGGGTTCGAGCTCACCACGAGGGTCGAGAATATAACGCAATCCGATAGCGGCGTAGAGGGCTTCGAGATCGGGCGCGGCGGCGATTTTGGAGGCCTTGTCTTGCGCCTCCCTAAGCGCCGCCTCCGTAAGACCAAGGCGAACCAGACGGGAAGTTACGCCCACGAACGCCGCCTTCAGGCGAATGAACTGTCGATTGTCCCATACGTCATAGAGGTCGACCATCGCCCCGGTCGAAGGCGATCAGCAGGCCGTAAGCGTGCATCCAGCCCGTTCCGAGTTCGAGCGCTCTGATCGGCGCCTCCGATGTGGCGGCGCCCCTCCCGTCTAGGCGATCCAAGACCCACCGAGCGTTTTCGAAATAGCTGTCGCTCAAGGGGGCGGAACGCCGGTCGCCCACAAAATTGCCAAGCCGCCGATAGAGCCCGCGCGTCGCTCCGTTGAGACTGGCGGTCTTGAGCGCCGCAGCGGCGAGATTGTATTTCAACATTAGCGCACCCCGACAATAGACGGTCTTCTGCCATAATCTCGAATGCAAGTCTCCGGTCACCGGGTCGCGGGACGGTGCTGGATTTTAGGCCGCTGGATGAATAGAGGGGGGCGTCACCACAGGATGAGCCCCATGCCTATCGCCACCCGCACCGAAACCGACACATTCGGCCCCATTGAGGTGGACGCGAGCCGCTATTGGGGCGCGCAATCTCAGCGCAGCCTCGGCAACTTCAAGATCGGCTGGGAGAAAAACCCTGTCTCGGTGGTGCGCGCGCTGGGGATCATCAAGCGCGCGGCGGCGGAAACCAACATGGCGCTTGGACGGCTCGATCCCGGGATCGGCTCCGTCATCGTCAGGGCCGCCAACGAAGTGATCGAAGGCAAGCTCGACGACCACTTCCCCCTCGCGGTCTGGCAGACCGGCTCGGGCACCCAGTCCAACATGAACGCCAACGAGGTGATCAGTAACCGCGCCATCGAGATGCTCGGCGGCGAGATGGGTTCCAAAAAGCCCGTCCATCCCAATGACCACGTCAACATGAGCCAATCGTCCAATGACACCTACCCCACGGCCATGCACATCGCGGCAGCGGAAGAGATCACCCACCGCCTGCTGCCCGCCCTGCAAAAGCTCGGCAACGCCCTGAACGACAAGGCGCAGGCGTGGAAGGATATCATCAAGATCGGCCGCACACATACGCAAGACGCCACGCCACTGACGCTTGGCCAGGAGTTTTCCGGCTACACGCAGCAGGTGCTGAACGGGATCGCGCGGATCGAGATCACTCTGCCCATGCTGATGCAACTCGCCCAGGGCGGCACGGCGGTGGGCACGGGGCTCAACGCGCCGGTGGGTTTCGCAGAGGCCGTCGCCGAGCGCATCGCCGCCATCACCGGGCTGAAGTTCACCACCGCGCCCAACAAGTTCGAGGCGCTGGCCGCCCACGACGCCATGGTCTTCACC
>JBBQLP010000071.1:0-8980 GCA_038327995.1 Caulobacterales bacterium
CCCATTTGCCATCGAGCCAGTCGGCGGCACCGGGCTTGAACGTCTTGGCCTTGTCGAACTCTGAATCGAGATGGGCGTCCATTTCCGCGATCATGTTGGTGAGAGCGTCCTCGGTTATCACGCCTTCCTCGATGAGGCGGCGTGAGTAGAGTTCGCGCGTCGACTGCTGATCGCGGATCTTCGCGTACATGATCGGCTGCGTCATGGTCGGATCGTCGCCCTCGTTGTGACCGAAGCGGCGATAGCAGAACATATCGATCACCACGTCCTTGCCGAACTTCTGGCGATACTCGGTGGCGACACGGGTGGCGAAGACCACCGCTTCCGGGTCATCGCCATTGGCGTGCAGGATCGGCGCCTGCACCATCAGCGCCACATCAGACGGGTAGGGCGAGGAGCGTGAGTTGCGCGGCGAGGTGGTGAAGCCGATCTGGTTGTTGACGATGAAGTGGACCGTGCCCCCGGTCTTGTAGCCCTTGAGTTCCGACAGGGCGAAGCATTCGGCCACCACGCCCTGCCCCGCGAAGGCGGCGTCCCCGTGCAGCAAAAGGCCCAGCACCTTGGCGCGCGAACAGTCGTCCGGGTTCTCACGCACGTCGAAGGTCTGTTTCGCCCGCGCCTTGCCGATCACCACCGGATTGACGATCTCCAGGTGCGAAGGGTTGGCGGTGAGCGACAGGTGGACCGTCGCGCCGTCGAACTCACGCTCGGACGAGGCGCCGAGATGGTATTTCACATCGCCCGATCCCTCGATGTCCGAAGGCAGGCTCGAGCCGCCCTGGAACTCGTGGAAGATGACGCGATAAGGTTTGCCCATGACCGCGGCCAACACGTTCAGCCGCCCCCGGTGGGGCATACCGATGATGATCTCGTCGACGCCAAGCGCCCCGCCTCGCTTGATGATCTGTTCCAGCGCCGGAACCGTGGCTTCGGCCCCGTCCAGCCCGAAGCGCTTGGTGCCGGGGAAGCGCTTGTGCAGGAAGCGCTCGAAGGTTTCCGCCTCGATCAGCTTCTTCAGGATGGCGATCTTGCCCTCCTTGGTGAAGGTGATTTCCTTGTCCTTGCCCTCGATGCGGTCCTGTATCCATGCTTTTTCGATGGGATCGGAGATGTGCATATACTGCACGCCGACATTGCCGCAGTAGGTGCGCCGCACGATGGCGAGGATTTCGCGCAGGCTGGCGGTTTCCAGACCCAGCACATAGTCGAGGAAGATCGGGCGGTCGTAGTCTTCCGCCGCGAAGCCGTAGCTGGCCGGGTCGAGTTCCGCCGTCTCGATCTTGGGTTCGATGCCCAGCGGATCGAGGTTGGCCTGGAAATGTCCCCGGATCCGGAAGGCGCGGATCATCATGATCGCGCGAACGGCGTCGAGGGTGGCGGCGCGCACCTCGTCCTGTGAAGCGGCGGGGCGTTGCTCTGCGATAGCCTTGCCGATCTTAGCTTCGACCGCAGGCCACATCCCGTCCAGCGCCGACAGCCAGTCAGGGCGAGCCTCTGGGGCGGGGGCGCGGCTCCAAGCAGGTTCAGCGGCGTTGGCGCGGATCAGCTCCGGCTTTTCGGAAAGGCTCTCGAAAAAGGCGCGCCAGGAGGATTCAACCGAACCTGGATCACTAGCGAAACGACCGTAGAGGTCCTCTACGAACCCGGCGTTGCCACCATAGAGGAACGAGGTTTCCGCCATTACCGCATTGATGCGGGGCAGATCCTTGATGTTCGCGTCGTCCGCCATGTCTCACACGTCCTCAGTGGCGCGCGAGGTCTGGGGGGACGTGGCGCGGGCCACCGTGCAGTTATATGGGCTCACCGTGCGCCCGACGTAACCGCCTAGCGCACGTGAATTAAGCTCGGCTTAACCCTTCAAGACTTCGAGCAGGGTTTGGCCGAGACCCGCTGGCGAAGGCGACACCCGGATGCCAGCCGCCTCCATGGCGGCGATCTTGTCTTCGGCGCCGCCTTTGCCACCCGAGATGATGGCGCCCGCGTGGCCCATTTGGCGGCCCGGAGGCGCCGTGCGCCCGGCGATGAAGCCGACCATGGGCTTCCTGCGCCCACGTTTGGCCTCGTCCTTGATGAACTGGGCGGCATCTTCCTCCGCCGAACCGCCGATTTCTCCGATCATGACGATGGACTTGGTGGCGTCATCCGCGAGGAACATCTCCAGCATATCGATGAACTCGGTGCCCTTCACCGGATCGCCGCCGATGCCCACCGCCGTGGTCTGGCCAAGGCCCGCGTTGGTAGTCTGGAACACCGCCTCATAGGTCAGGGTGCCGGAACGCGAGACCACGCCCACCGAGCCCTCCATGAAGATGGAGCCCGGCATAATGCCGATCTTGCACTGGTTCGGCGTCAGGACGCCGGGGCAGTTCGGCCCGATCAGACGCGACTTAGACCCTGCCAGCGCCTTCTTCACCTTCACCATGTCGAGCACCGGGATGCCCTCGGTGATGCAGATGATCAGGGAGATCTCCGCGTCGATGGCTTCAAGGATCGAGTCCGCCGCGAACGGGGGCGGGACATAGATCACCGAGGCGTCAGCGCCAGTGGCCTCGCGCGCTTCGCCGACGGTGTCATAGACCGGCAGGCCGACGTGGGTCTGGCCCCCTTTACCCGGCGTGACGCCCCCGACCATCTTGGTGCCGTAGGCGATGGCCTGTTCGGTGTGGAAAGTTCCCTGCGCCCCGGTGACGCCCTGACAAATGACCTTGGTTTCGCGGCCGATGAGAATGGACATGGTTCAGGCGGCCTTCTGCACAGCTTCGACGATCTTCTTGGCGCCGTCTGAGAGATCGTTGGCGGAGATGACGTTCAGGCCGCTTTCGTTGATGATCTTCTTGCCCTGCTCGACGTTGGTGCCTTCGAGGCGGACCACCAGCGGCACCTTCAGGCCGACTTCCTTCACGGCTGCGATGACGCCCTCCGCGATGATATCGCAGCGCATGATGCCGCCGAAAATGTTGACCAGAATACCCTTCACAGCGGGATCGGCGGTGATGATTTTGAAGGCCGCCGTCACCTTCTCCTTGTTGGCGCCGCCGCCCACGTCGAGGAAGTTAGCTGGCTCAGCGCCATAGAGCTTGATGATGTCCATGGTCGCCATGGCCAGCCCCGCGCCGTTGACCATGCACCCGATGGAGCCGTCGAGGGCGATATAGGCCAGCTCGTGTTTGGAGGCCTCGATCTCCTTGGGGTCCTCCTCGGTGATGTCGCGCAGGGCGACGATGTCCGGGTGGCGGAACAGGGCGTTGCCGTCAAAGGAGAGCTTGGCGTCTAGCACCTTCAAATGGTCATCAGCCGTGACGATCAGGGGGTTGATCTCCAGCATCGCCATGTCCTTGGCCAGGAAGGCTGTATAAAGCTGGCCGAGCAGCGTGGCGGCTTCCTTCGCGAGACCGCCGGTAAGGCCCAGCGACTTCGCCAGCGCGCGTGCGTGGGTCGGCCATACGCCTGTGGCGGGGTCGATGGAGAAGGAGTGGATTTTCTCGGGGGTGGCGTGCGCCACGTCCTCGATGTCCATGCCGCCCTCGGTGGAGGAGACCACCGAGACCATGCCTGTCTCGCGGTCCACCAGCAGCGACAGGTAGAACTCCTTGGCGATGGCGGCGCCTTCCTCGATGTAGAGGCGGCGAACCATGCGGCCCTTGGGGCCGGTCTGGTGCGTGACCAGAACCCGGTTCAGCATCTCCTTGGCGTTGGTTCCGACTTCTTCGACCGATTTGACCACGCGCACGCCGCCTTTGGCGTCGGGACTCAGGCCCTCGAACTTGCCCTTGCCGCGACCGCCCGCGTGGATTTGACTCTTCACTACGAACACGGAACCGCCGAGATCTTGCGCCGCCTTGACCGCTTCTTCGGGGGTGAAAGCGGGGAAGCCGCGCGGAACCGGAACGCCGAACTCTTTGAGAACGGCCTTGGCCTGGTGTTCGTGGATGTTCATGGGCCCTGCCGCTCGCCAAGCCCCGACCCGTGCGGAGCGCCTCGGCTTATAGAGAGCAGGATGGGGGGTCGCAACCGGCTCTGCACGGCTCAAGCCTAATGCAGGAAGAAGCCTGCAACCACCGCCGTAATCAGGAACCGCACCAGCCAGCCTGCTGCATGGGAGGTCAGGACCAAGGGATGCAGTTTCATCCAGACGCCGTTCTGCGCCAGCATCGGCAGAGTCGCCGCGACCCACACCAGGAACCCTTCCCTGAGATAGTCGCGCAGCACTGGACGCCCGAACAGGCACAGGCCTACGAACCCGACGCAGGCAACGCTCCCGATCAATTGCGACCAGATGATCTTGCGCGGGTTGTCACGGCCTTCACGCCAGACCTCGGGGTAGGCGAGATAGCGGTCATGGAACAGAACCCCCATGAAGAGCCAGTCGGTGAAGGAGGCGAGCACCGACGAGAGAACCACAACCAATACGGGCCGCCAGATGTCCATCGGAGGGTCCTCGCCAAGCCGGGAAGTCGTTCGCTTCCATTAACGGCGGGCATTTAACATACGGAATGCGGATTCAATCAACCGCCAAGGGTGTCGCAATAGGATGGCGTGATCGTCCGGTCAGCCCAACCGCAACCATTGCTGCGACGCACGCGTTGACTCCCGGCTTAGCGGAATCGCGTCTTTTGCGTACCGCTCTGTCCGCGTGATCTCGCGCGCCGAGGAGGCTGAGTTGCAATTCCCACGACCTGAACACCCCCTTGAACTGTGGGGCGGTCATGAGTGCACGGTCAATCGCGTCAAGGATCGCTGGTTCGACCAGACCATCCGCACAGGCCATCAAGACCGGCCCGAAGACCTTCAGCGTTTCGCCGACCTCGGTCTGAAGGCCCTGCGCTACCCCATCCTGTGGGAACGCATTTCACCGGATGCCGCTGACCAGGCGAACTGGACCTGGACCGATGAGCGGCTAAGTGAAATCCGCCGTCTTGGAATGAAGCCCATCGCCGGGCTCGTTCACCACGGTTCCGGCCCCCGTTACACTCATCTTCTGGACGACAGTTTCGCCCCCGGCCTCGCCCGTCATGCCCGCGCGGTGGCCGAACGCCATCCCTGGATCGAGGACTGGACCCCCGTTAACGAGCCGCTCACCACCGCCCGTTTTTCGGCGCTTTATGGCCACTGGTATCCGCACGCACGGGATGAGGGCGCCTTCTTCGCCGCTCTGCTGAATGAGATCGACGCCACCCGGCTTTCGATGAAGGCGATCCGCGAGATCAATCCGCGCGCCCGCCTGATCCAGACCGAAGACCTCGGCCACACCTTCGCTACGCCGCCGCTCGCCCATCAGGCCGCCTACGAGAACGAGCGCCGTTGGCTTTGCTGGGACCTGCTTACCGGAACGCTGGATGCGGAATCGCCCATGACCCGGCGACTGGAAAACCTCGGGCTTGGCGACCGGCTAAGGGCCATCATGGACGACCCCTGCCCGCCCGACGTGATCGGGGTGAATCACTATCTTTCCAGCGAGCGGCTGCTGGATCACCGGCTCGACCGCTACCACCGCCACACCTGGGGCGGCAATACGCGCGATCCCTATGCGGATGTCGAGGCGGTGCGCGCGGTGGCGCCGGGACCGCTGGGGCTGGAGCGACTATTGGACCTGACGTGGGAGCGCTACGGCCTGCCCCTCGCGGTCACCGAATGCCACAACGGCTGCACCCGCGACGAGCAGATGCGCTGGCTGATGCAAACGTGGGAGACCGCCGGGCGCCTGCGCGAGCGCGGCGTGCCGGTTGAAGCGGTGACGGTTTGGAGCCTGCTTGGCAGCATCGACTGGAACAGCCTGCTGACGAAGGACCACGGCCATTACGAAGTCGGGGTCTATGACATTCGCGCGCCGGAAACCCCACGTCCCACCGCCATGGTCGATCTCTGTCACCATCTGGCGACCGACGAGGGCGACCCCCCCCCCGCCGCTATCGGTCCCGGCTGGTGGGAGCGCGACGTCCGCTACGCCTATCAGCCCATCTGGCTGGATGAGCGTCCGGCACCCCGCCGCCGCTGGACGGCGGGCGGGCGCGAACCGCAGCCTCTCCTCATCACTGGCGCCACTGGCACGCTCGGTCAGGCGTTCGCCCGTGCCTGCGAGCATCGCGGCCTCGCCTACGCCCTCACCTGCCGCCGTGAACTCGATCTCTCCTCGTCCGCTTCCATCGAAGCCGCGTTGGACGCCGTTCGGCCTTGGGCTGTGGTCAACACTGCAGGTTGGGTGCGGGTGGACAACGCGGAAGTCGAGACCGATGCCTGTTTCGAGGCCAACGGTCTGGGCGTGGAACGGCTGGTCGCCGCCTGCGCCGAACGGGGCATCCGCCTGATGGGATTTTCGTCCGATCTCGTATTCGATGGGATGAAGGGCGAGCCTTATGTTGAAAGCGACCTGCCCCATCCGCTGAACGTCTATGGACAGTCCAAGATGTTCGCCGAAACGGCCATGCGCGACGCGGGCGCAATAGGCTTGATCGTTCGTACCGCCGCCTTCTTCTCGGCTTCCGACCCCCACAATTTCGCGCAGGCCGTGGTGCGGGAGTTGAGCCTTGGCAGACCCTTCCACGCGGCGCAGGACGCCGTGGTGTCGCCCACCTATGTGCCTGATCTGGTAGAGGCGGCGCTCGATCTCCTGATCGACGGCGAGACCGGGGTGCGTCACCTGGCCAATGCAGGCGCAATGAGCTGGGCCGAGTTCGGGCGCGCGATTGCACAAGCCGTCGGGCTCGATCCGAGACTGGTGATCGGGCGAGCGGCGTCGAGCTTCGGCTGGCCCGCGCCGCGTCCCGCCCACGTGGCGCTCACGACCGAACGGGGCGCGTTAATGCCCACGCTGGAAAGCGCCATTGCGCGCTATGCGGAGAGCGTGAAGCCCACGCTCAAGATCGCGCCGATCCCGCACGTTGAGCCGATCCACTCGGCGAGTGTGCCGGCCGGCAGCTTCACCCGCAAGGAAACGCCCACCGAGCGAACCCGGCGGGCGCAAATCCTATAGCCTTCGACCGCTTCAGAACGCTGGCGGCGGAGGCGGGGCAGGAGGGGCCGGCGGAGCGGGGGGTCGCGGCGCGCGCATGGCCATCGGCGGAAGCGGCGGCAAGGGAGCCATCGGCGCCATCATACCCATGTGGTCGCGCATCTCGATGTGCATACCGTCGCCCATGCCGTGCATCCCGCCCATCATGCCCTCGTGCATGGCGTCGAAGGCTTTCTGCTGGGAGGGGCTGAGGGCGGCGTAGAAGCGTTTCACCGCGTCCACGTGCTGCTGCATATGGCTTTGCGCTTCGGCCATATGCTCGCTCATGTGTTTGACCATCAGGTCGAGACGCTGGGGCGTGGTCATCGCTGCTTCCTCGGCGTGACGCTTTTCCATCTCTTCGTGATGCTTGCTCATTTCGGCATGAGCCTTGGCCATTTCTTCCTTAACCATGGCCATGTCGCCAGGCGTCGCGCCATGCTCGCGGCGGATTTCGATGCGGCGCTCTTCGTGACCCGGACGCTCAGATGGCTTCATCGAGGCAAGAAAGGCCTGCAGCGCGGGCTCCTGCGCGGGGGTGAGTTGCAGCACGTCGCGCAGTTGCTTGGCCATATGTTCGGGATTGTGCCCGTCGCCGTGCGACTCCCAGCGCATCACGTGCTCGCCGCCCGGACTTCCGTCGTTGATGATCACAACGCGCTTTTCCACCCGCTGTTCTGTGGGCGCCTTGGGCGCGGTTTCCGCCGCCGCGGCAAAGGCTGCGCCGAGCGAAAGTGATAGTGCGGCAGCGCCGCCGAGTAGTGCGATCCGAAGCGGGCTCATGCCACGTCTCCCCCAAAGATTTCCGATGGCGAAGCTTGGCGCGCCATTGTGTCAGAGACGTGTCTGCAATTGCTCCGCTTTTCGCCCGGAGTCTGACCAATCGGTAATGGTTTGGCGCACGAAAAAGCCCGGACGCGGAACGACCGGGCTGATCCATATCGGGTCTGAGCGAGCGCCTATTCGGCGACGTCGCCCTTGGCCGGATCTTCCTTGGTGTATGCGCGCTCGGCGATACGGGCGGACTTTCCGCGGCGGTCGCGCAGATAGTAGAGCTTGGCGCGACGCACGGCGCCCCGGCGCTTCACTTCGATGGATTCGATGTTGGGGGACAGCACCGGGAACACCCGCTCCACGCCTTCGCCGAACGATATCTTGCGAACGGTGAAGTTCTCGTGGTGCCCCTCGCCCGCTCTGGCGATGCAGACGCCTTCATAGGCCTGGATGCGCTCGCGCTCGCCTTCCTTGATGCGGACGTTGACGCGCACGGTGTCGCCGGGCTGGAACTTGGGGGTGGGGCGTTTGGCGGAGAGGCGGTCGGCCTCTTCCTTCTCGATCTGCTGCAAGAGGTTCATATCGTTACTCTTTCCGGGCTTTGGCGCCCTTTGGCTGTTGATTGGCGAGATGCGCCGCCCAGAGGTCCGGCCGTCGCCCCCGCGTGGTTAGTTCCCGCTGTTCCCGCCGCCAGTCCGCCACCTTGCCGTGGTGACCGGAGGTCAGAACCTCGGGTATCTCCAGTCCCTCGAACGCTCTGGGCCGCGTGTATTGCGGATGCTCCAGAAGCCCGTCCTCGAAACTGTCGTCTCCCGCGCTTAGACCGTTCCCGAGCACTCCCGGAACCAGCCTGACGCAGGCCTCGATCACCACCATCGCCGCCGCCTCACCACCGGCGAGCACCGCGTCTCCGACACTGACCTCCTCGAACCCGCGCGCGTCGAGCACCCGCTGGTCCACCCCCTCGAACCGGCCGCACAGCAGGATCACTCCCGACGCCGCAGCCCACTCTCGAACACGCGCCTGGGTTAGGGGACGACCCCGGGCGCTCATGCACAAAAGCGGGCGCCCACGCCGCTCCACGCTGTCCAGCGCAGAGGCGATCACGTCCGCCCGCATCACTTGTCCCGGACCGCCCCCCGCAGGAGTGTCATCCAGGAAGCCGCGCTTATCCTCGGAAAACCCGCGAATGTCCACCGTTTCCAACGCCCACAGCCC
>JBBQLP010000072.1:0-8793 GCA_038327995.1 Caulobacterales bacterium
CGAGCGGGCGATCTGCGCCTCGCGCACATCGAGAAACCGGGCGACTTGAATGAAAGCCATGCCGCATGGACGCGCGCTTTGACCTCATGGTCAAGGTTTGCCCAGTGCGATCTCCGCGTTGAACGCCCGCACCGCCGCCGCAGGGCCATCCGCATAGCCCCAGACCCCAGCGCTGACCGCCAGAAAGTCTGCGCCTGCCTCGATCAATGGGCCGCAGTTCTCTACTGTGATCCCGCCGATGGCGACGCAGGGCGTGGACATGACCTCCTGCCAGATTTCCAGGATTTCCGGATCGGCTCGGATATGGACGTCCTTGGTGGTGGTGGGGAAGAAGGCGCCGAAGGCTACGTAGTCGGCGCCCGCTTCGGATGCTTCCATCGCCAGGTGGCGGCTGTCGTGACAGGTGACGCCGACGATCCGCTCACCGCCCATCAGCCGCCGCGCCTCGGCATAGGGGGCGTCGTCCTGGCCTATGTGCACCCCGTCGCAGCCGAGCTTCGCGGCAAGGTGGGGCCGGTCATTGAGGATCAACGCCGCATCGTGCGCTTTGGCGATGGGATGCAGCACGCGTACCGCCTCGGCGATGGTCGCATCATCGGCGTCCTTCAACCGAAGCTGCAACGCCGCCACGTCGCCCGCGCCCAGCGCCGCCTCAATCGCAAGTGCGAACGCCGCCAGGTCGGCAAGACGGGGCGGGGTAATCAGATAGAGACGGCAAGCAGGAGATGGGGTGGATGCGATGGACATGGCTCCCCTTACCCGGTTCGCGCGGCACGGACGAGACGAAAGCCTCACGGTCCGGGGAACCAACCCCACGTGAACGGATTGAACTGGCTCGGCGCCGCGATAGCCCCCGCCGTGCGTTGGTAAATCACGAGTTCTCCCATGGCCCGCCTGCAATCCGACCTCTTCGCCGCTGAACAGGCACGCGAAGCACGTGACCGTCTCGAAGACGCGATCCGCCAGTCCAGGTCGTTTGCCCGTAAACCTGCTGATCCTGCGGCTGCAAAGCAACCTGAAGGTGCTGACGCGGAGCCCGGCCAGTTTGCGGACGAGATCGCTCCCGCGCCTGATCCCTATTCCGCCGCTGCTTTCGAGGCTGCGCTGATCTTGGGCGCCAGCGCGCCCGAAGCATAGCGCTTGGCCATCATCGAGGTGTGGATCGGGCGGATCATCGAGGCCTTGCCCGCTGCGCCGAACTCGGCGAACCGCGCCTTTACCACCAGTTTCATCGCGTCCTTGGCGGGCTTTAGGTAGGCCCGGGGGTCGAATTCGCCGGGGTTTTCGTGCAGCACCTTTCGGATCGCGCCAGTGATGGCCATGCGGTTGTCGGTGTCGATGTTGATCTTGCGCACCCCGTGCTTGATGCCGCGCTGGATTTCCGCCACCGGCACACCCCAGGTCTGGGGCATCTTGCCGCCGAAGCTGTTGATCACGTCCTGCAGGTCCTGCGGCACAGACGAGGAGCCGTGCATCACGAGGTGGGTGTTGGGCAGGCGCCGGTGGATCTCCTCGATCACGTGCATGGCCAGAACATCGCCATCTGGCTTCCTGGTGAACTTGTAGGCGCCGTGCGAGGTGCCCATGGCGATGGCGAGGGCGTCCACCCGGGTGCGCTGCACGAAATCCACCGCCTGATCCGGGTCGGTCAGAAGCTGGGAGTGATCGAGCTTGCCCTCGAAGCCGTGTCCGTCCTCGGCTTCGCCCATGCCGCTTTCCAGCGAGCCCAGAATGCCGAGCTCGCCCTCCACCGAAACCCCGCAGGCGTGGGCCATGTCCACCACCTGTCTGGTCACATCGACGTTGTAGTCATAGCTGGCGGGGCTCTTGCCGTCCTCCATCAGGCTTCCGTCCATCATCACCGAGGTGAAGCCATACTGGATGGCGGTGGCGCAGGTGGCCGGGCCATTCCCGTGGTCCTGGTGCATACAAACCGGGATATGCGGATAGATTTCCACCAGCGCGTCGATCAACCGGGCGAGCATGATGTCGTTGGCGTAGGAGCGGGCGCCGCGCGACGCCTGGATGATGACGGGCGCGTCCAGCTCGTCCGCCCCCTCCATGATGGCGAGGCCCTGCTCCATGTTGTTGATGTTGAAGGCAGGCAGGCCGTAGTCATGCTCAGCTGCGTGATCCAGAAGTTGCCGAAGGGTGATGCGCGCCAAGGGATGGGCTCCAGTCTTGAGGCCCTGCCCGTCATTTGCGACGTGAGCGGTGGCCGGATTTTCCAGGGTTTATACGTCGCATAGCCTCCCGGAGCGAGATCGGACAACCCTCGGGCGCGAATTCGAGAGCGAATAGACCCGGCGAGGCGGGGCGCTATAGTGGTCAAGATGAGTGGAAAATCTGCCGCCGCCGCTTCCGAAACTACGCCCACGCTCAAGACCGGGCTGAGAGGCGCGGTGATCTTTGATCGCGACGGGGTGCTCAACGTCGATCACGGCTACACCCATCGCCCGGATGATTTCGAGTGGATCACGGACGCGCAGGCGGCGGTGAAGGCAGTCAATGACGCAGGCCTTTTCGCCTTCGTCGCCACCAACCAGTCGGGGATCGCGCGCGGGTTATACCCCGAAAGCGACGTGATCGCGCTGCACGCCTGGATGCAGGCGGAACTGGCCAAAGTGGGCGCCCAGATCGACGCCTTCGAGTACTGCCCGCACCACGAAGCGGGAACGGTGGCAGGCTACACTCAGCCCTGCGACCGGCGAAAGCCCGGTCCCGGCATGATCCGGGATCTCCTCGCCCGCTACCCGGTCGACCCCGCCCGCACCGTGATGATCGGCGACAACGACACGGATATGCAGGCGGCCGCAGCGGCAGGGATCAGGGGCGTGAAGTTCGGGGGCGGGTCGCTGCTGGCAGCGGTGCGGCCGTATTTGGCGGCGTTGGGGCCTATCGGGTGATTTTCCCGTTCGATTGAGCTATAGCCCCGCCCGATGAACGCCCCCGCCGCCCCCAAGAAAATCGGCATGGTCAGTCTCGGCTGCCCGAAGGCGCTGGTGGATTCCGAGCGGATCCTGACGCGACTACGGGCCGAGGGGTATGAGACCTCGCCCACCTACGACGGTTCGGACGCGGTCATCGTCAATACCTGCGCCTTTATCGACTCGGCCCGCGAGGAGAGCCTGGAGGCGATCGCCGAAGCCGAAGCCTCGGGTCGCCCCGTCATCGTCACCGGCTGCATGGGGGCGGAAACGGAGATGTTGCGACTGCGTTTCCCCAATCTCGCCGCTATCACCGGAGCGCACAAATACGACGATGTGCTGAACGCGGTGCACAAGGCGGCGCCGCCCGATCCTTTCGCCGAACTGATCCCGCAAAGCGCAGCGGGGGTGCGGTTGACGCCGAAACACTACGCCTACCTCAAGATCTCCGAGGGTTGCGACCACCGCTGCTCCTTCTGCATCATCCCGAGCCTCCGGGGCGATCTCGCCTCCCGCCCGGTGGCCGAGGTGCTGCGCGAGGCGGAGGCGATGGCGGACGCGGGCGTGAAGGAGCTTCTCGTCGTGTCGCAGGACACTTCCGCCTACGGGCTCGATGTCCGCTACGCGCCGGGCGAATGGCGGGGCCAGGAATATCGCGCCAACCTGGAAGACCTCTGCAAGGGGTTGGGCGAGCTTGGTCTGTGGACCCGGCTTCACTACGTCTATCCCTACCCGAGCGTGGATGCGGTGATCCCGCTGATGGCCGAGGGCAAACTGCTCCCGTATCTCGACATCCCCTTCCAGCACGCCAGCCCGTCTGTGTTGAAAGCGATGAAGCGCCCCGCCAACAATGCGAAGACGTTGGAGCGGATCGCCAAATGGCGGGACATATGCCCAGACATCACCATCCGCTCGACCTTCGTGGTCGGCTTCCCCGGTGAGACCGAGGCTGATTTTCAATTCCTGCTGGAATGGCTGGAGCAGGCGCAACTCGACCGGGTAGGCTGTTTCGCCTACGAAAACGTGAAGGGCGCCGCCTCCCAGGCCCTGTCCAACCATGTGCCCGAGCCGCTGAAACAGGAGCGCCGCGAGCGTTTCATGGCCGCTTCCGCCCGGATCAGCCGCGCCAAGCTCCGCGCCAAGGTCGGCAAAACCCTGGAGGTTCTGGTCGATGAAGTCCGCGCCGACGGAACCGCCGTGGCCCGCTCAAAGGGCGATGCGCCCGAGATCGACGGCAAGGTTTTCGTCCGTCCCGGCCACGCGCTGAAGGTCGGCGAGTTCGTCAAGGTCAAGGTCGAGCGCGCGGACGCCTTCGATCTCCTCGCCACGCCCGCCGACTTCCGCCTGCGGCAGGCGCAGGCTCCCAGCGTTCCAGGACGCCGAATGCACCGGATAATCTCTCGGGTCTGATCGGCGGCATGGGCTATGCAGGCGTGACCTCAACGAGGCGCGTCATTGCGCCGAACCGAGGAATCTTCTCGCGCCTCAACCTTGCCGTAAGCACGATGGCGGTAGAGTGTCGCATCGAGGAAACGCCCCCATGTCGTTTGAACTGATCGCACCACAGGACCTCTCTCAGGACGACATTGCTGCCTGGACGCGGCTACAGGGCGACGGGCCGCTGGCCAGCCCCTTCCTGTCGCCGCACTGGGCGCGAGCCCTGGCCCGCACGCGCGGCCCCGACGCCGCCACGGGTCGCACCGGCGCGCGGGTGGCGGTAATGCGCGAGGGCGGCGAAGCGAAAGCCTTCCTCGCCGCCCGGGTCGGACGCGTGACGGCCCTGCCGGTCGGGTCGCCGCTGTGCGACTATCAGGGTCTGGTGGCAGCGCCTGACGTTGAGGTCGCGCCGCGCCGGGTGGTGGAGGCTTTCGGAGTGCACCGGTTAGACTTCACCTCGCTGATGACCGAAGCGCCGGGCTTTTCCGGCTGCGCGCGGGGCGGGGCCGTCTCGCACGTGATCGACCTTCGCGGCGGGTACGACGCCTACGCCGATGAACGCGCGAGCGCCGGAACCGACATTCTGAAGGACACGGCAAAGAAGCGCCGCAAGCTGGAGCGCGAGGAAGGCGAGGTTATCTTCACCGCCGAATCCACCTCGCTGCACGACTTCAACCAGCTTGTTACCTGGAAGCGCGCACAATACGCCTTGACCGGACAGACCGATGTGCTCGCCGCGGGATGGCCGCTGGAGCTGCTCCGCAGTCTGTTCGAGCGCAACGATCCTGAGCTTCGGGGGGTGATGTTCACCCTGCACGCCGGGGGTAAGCTGGCGGCAGTGCACTACGCGCTCTGCACACCCAGAATCGCCCACGCCTGGTTCATCGCCCACGATGATGCGATGAACCGCTATTCGCCGGGGGTGGTGCTGATTACCGAGGTGATGCGCTGGGCGGCGGCGCGGGGCATGGCTGAGCTTGACCTCGGGCCGGGCGATTATCGCTTCAAGCTTAGCCTCGCCAACCGGCAACGACCCGTCGCGCACGGGTTCGTGGGGCGCCTCTCCCCCGCCACTCTGATGCGGACAGCTCAATACAGCGTGCGCCGCGCGGCTGAGAGCCTGCCGCTCGGCAAGGCGTCGCAGTTTCCCGGCAAGGCCATGCGGCGGCTCGACCTCTGGCGCGGCCTCGGCGGCGCGAACGGCGGGATCGGGCTGGCACGGTAGGTCTAATCCTTCGGTCGCGCCGCCTTTTCCACCAGTCCTGACACTCCCTCGCGGGCTTCCAGCTTCGCGGCCACCGCATCCGTGTCCACCCCCCGTGCGCGGAGCAGCACCAGCAAGTGGTAGATCAGGTCGGCGCTTTCGCTCGCCAGAGCGCCGGGATCGTGCTGCACCGCAGCGATCACCGTCTCCACAGCCTCTTCGCCCAGCTTCTTCGCGGCCAGCGCCGGATCAGCCAGCAGTTTGGCCGTATAGGACCCGGCGGGATCACCGCCCACCCGGGAGGCGATCACCCTGTCGAGCCGCTTCAGAACCTCGGTCAACCTGTCCATCAGACGGTCCTCACTGGCAGCCCGGCGGCGGCCATGGCGGCCTTGGCCTCGGCAATGTCCACTTCGCCGAAGTGGAAGATGGAGGCGGCCAGCACCGCGTCGGCGCCGCCCTCGGTCACCGCTGCCACCAGATGTTGTGCGTTTCCGGCGCCGCCCGAGGCGATCACCGGCACGCTCACCGCCGAGGTCATCGCCCTCAACAGCGCTGTATCATAGCCGGTCTTGGCCCCGTCGCGATCCATGGAGGTGAGGAGAATTTCGCCCGCCCCCTTCTCAACTGCCAGAACCGCATATTCCACAGCGTCCAGCCCCGTGGCCTTGCGCCCGCCATAGGTGAAGACCTCCCAGCGGCCGTCTCCTATCGCTTTCACGTCCACGGCGGCGACCACGCATTGCGAGCCGAACGCGTCCGCCGCCGCGGAAATTAGGTCTGGGTTCTCCACGGCGGCGGAGTTGATCGAAATCTTGTCGGCCCCGGACAACAGAAGCGCCCGTGCATCGTTTACCGAGCGTACGCCGCCGCCCACCGACAGGGGCATGAAACAGACGGCGGCGGTGCGGGCGATCACCTCGTGGATCGGGCGACGGCCTTCAGACGAGGCCGTGATGTCGAGGAACATCAGCTCGTCCGCCCCCGCCGCGTCGTAGGCCGAGGCCTGCTCCACCGGGTCGCCCGCATCGCGCAAGGCAAGGAAGTTTACCCCCTTGACCACGCGCCCGTCCTTCACGTCGAGGCAAGGGATGACGCGGACCTTGAGCATTACTTGCGCGCCGCCCGCAGCGCCTGCGTGGGATCGATTGCCCCGGTATAGAGCGCACGCCCAAGGATGGCCCCTGCGATAGGCGCACCCTCCCGGGCCTGCAGGTCTGCTATGTCCTTCAACGCGCTCATGCCGCCTGAAGCGATGGTGGGAATGCGCACCGCGTCGGCCACCGCGCCGATCACTTCCACATTAGGGCCGGTCAGCGCCCCGTCGCGCCCGATGTCGGTGACGATCAGCGCCGCCACACCGGCGTCTTCAAATCGACGCGCCAGATCGACACCGTAAATCGCCGAGGTCTCCACCCAGCCCTTGACCGCGACTTGGCCGTCGCGGAGGTCGAGGCCCACAGCGATCTGCTCGGGCCAGAGGGACGCGGCCTTCTTCACCAGTTCAGGGTCGGAGACGGCCACGGTGCCGAGGATCACCCGGCTGACCCCCGCTTCCAACCATTTCTCCACCCCGTCGAGTGTGCGCACGCCGCCGCCGAGTTGCACGGGGATCGCCACCCGCTTCAGGATCGCCGTAACCGCCGCGATGTTCACCGCCCGGCCCTCCATAGCGCCGTCGAGATCGACCACGTGCAGCCACGAGAAACCCTGCCCCGCGAACTGGGCGGCCTGGTCTGCCGGGCTGTCGGAGAAGACCGTGACCTTCTCCATGTCGCCGTGCAGCAGGCGCACACACTGGCCACCCTTCAGGTCGATGGCGGGATAGAGGATCATGGCTTCCACTCCAGGAAACGCCCGATCAGGTCCAGGCCCGCCACCTGGCTCTTTTCCGGGTGGAACTGCACGCCCACCATATTGTCCTTGGCCACAGCCGCCGCGAACCGACCGCCGTGATCGACGCTGGCGGCGACGTTGGCTGGATTGGTGGGCGCGAAGGCGAAGGAGTGAGTGAAGTAGAAGGGTCGCTCGCCCGCGCCGATCACGGAATTTGGCGTTTCGGCCCGGATGTCGTTCCAGCCCATATGCGGCACCTTGGCGGAGGGGGTCGCGGGATGCAGCTTCGCCACGTCCCCGGCGATCCAGTCGAGCCCCGCAGTCTCCCCGAACTCCAGCCCGCGCGTGGCCAGAAGCTGCATCCCGACGCAGATGCCGAGAAAGGGGGCGCCGCGCTTTTGCACCGCCTGCGTCATCGCGTCGACCAGTCCGTCGCGCTCCTTGAACGCGCGCATACAGGCAGCGAAGGCCCCCACCCCCGGCAGAACGATCCGGTCGGCCCCCGCCACTAGCCGAGGATCAGCGGTGGTGCGAATGTCGAACGCCACGCCCAGCCGCCGCGCTGCTTCCCAGAGCGCCTTCTCCGCCGAACGCAAATTGCCCGAGCCGTAGTCGATGAGAGCGACGGTCTGCATGGCCCGCGCTAGAGCACGCCCTTGGTCGAGACCGGCGCGCCGCCCGCCTTGGGATCGATGGCCACGGCTGCCCGCAAAGCGCGCGCCAGGGCTTTGAAGCCACTCTCGGCAATGTGGTGGCTATTGTCGCCGTAGAGGGTTTCGAGGTGCACGCAGGCGCCGGAGTTCATCGCGAAGGCCTGGTGGAACTCCTTGAAAAGCTCGGTGTCGAACTCGCCGATGGTCGGCCGGGTGAACGCAACCTTCCAGATCAGATAGGGCCGATTGCACAGATCGATGGCGCAGCGGGTCAGGGTCTCGTCCATCGGGATGTAGGCGTGGCCGAAGCGGACGATGCCCTTAAAGCCGTCCAGCGCCTTGGCGACAGCTTGCCCCAGCACAATGCCGACATCCTCCACCGTGTGGTGGAAGTCGATGTGAAGGTCGCCCTTGGCCTCGATGTTCAGGTCGAACCCGCCGTGCCGCCCGAAGGCCTCCAGCATATGATCGTAGAAGCCGATCCCGGTCTTGATGTCGGTCTTGCCCGTGCCATCGAGGTCGATGGCGACGCGGATGCGCGTCTCCTTGGTTTCGCGGACGATTTCGGCGCTGCGGCCCATGTTCGTATTCCTTAAAGTCCGGCTGCCTTGGCGAGATCTTTCAACGAGACCGCCGGGCGGGGGCCATAGTGACTGATCACCTCGCCCGCTGCGAGGTGGCCGAGACGGGCGCAGTCAACGAGGCTCTTTTCCCTCGCCAGGCCAAACATGAAGCC
>JBBQLP010000073.1:0-8689 GCA_038327995.1 Caulobacterales bacterium
AGTGCAATACGGATACGTCTGCTTCCGTTCAACGCTGAAACTTCGTCGGTTCCGCGTCTCGCCTGCAAATGTCAAAGACCGCGCTGTTGCCAGCACAGCCAGTATGGGCCTGAACGGAACGAGGGGGATAAGTCGCCGTCCTAAACGTCCACGTCGACCTGGGCGAACTCGGCGTTTTCCTGGATGAAGCGGAAGCGGCTTTCGGCTTTGCGGCCCATCAGGGTCTCCACCATCTCCTCCACCAACTCCTCCGAGCGGGGCAGCGTGACCCGCGCCAGGGTGCGCTTTGAGGGGTCCATGGTGGTTTCCTTGAGCTGGGCTGGCATCATCTCGCCAAGGCCCTTGAAGCGACCGATCTCCGGCGACTTGCCTTTGAAGGTGGTCGCCAGAAGCTCGTCCTTGTGCGCGTCGTCCTTGGCATAGGCGTTTAGTGTGCCGTGGCTCAGGCGATAGAGCGGCGGCAGGGCGAGGTAGAGGCGGCCCGAGCGCACCATGTCTGGCATGGTGCGGTAGAAGAAGGTGATGAGGAGGGCGGCGATGTGTGCGCCATCGACGTCGGCGTCGGTCATGATGATGATGCGGTCGTAGCGGAGGTCTTCCTCGCGGAACTTCGAGCCGCCCTGCACGCCCAGCGCCAGCATCAGGTCGCCCAACTCCTTGTTGGCGCCGGTCTTGTCGTTGGTGGCGGAGGCGACGTTCAGGATTTTCCCGCGCAGGGGCAGGATGGCCTGGGTGGCGCGGTTGCGGGCCTGTTTGGCCGATCCGCCCGCCGAGTCGCCTTCCACCAGAAAGATTTCAGACCCCTCGGTTCCCGTGCCCGAACAGTCGGCCAACTTGCCAGGGAGGCGCAGCTTTCGCGTGGCGGAAGCTCGTGCGACCTCCCGGTCCTTGCGCCGTTTCAGGCGTTCTTCCGCTCGTTCGATCACGAACTGAAGCAGTGCGCTGGCGGCCTTGGGCTGGGCGGTCAGCCAGTGGTCGAAGGGATCGCGCAGCACGGTTTCCACCAGACGTTGGGCGTCGGACGACGACAGCCTTTCCTTGGTCTGGCCTTGGAACTCCGGGTTGCGGATGAAGATGGAGATCAGGCAACCGGCCTGCGCCGCCACGTCTTCTGCGGTGATCAGCCCGGCGCGCTTCTCGCCGGTCAGCTCGCCGTATGCTTTGAGCCCCCGCATGAGCACGGCGCGTAGGCCCGCCTCGTGCGTGCCCCCCTCCGGCGTCGGCACGGTGTTGCAGTAGGACTGGATGAAGCCGTCCGCCTCGCCGAACCCGGCAGGCGACCACGTCACGGCCCATTCCACCGCGCCGCCTTCGCCCTTGCGTTCGACCCGGCCGGCGAAGGGTTGGGGGGTGACGGTTTCGATCTCGCCGACGCGCTCTCTAAGGTAGTCCGCGAGGCCGTTGGGAAAGTGGAAAACCGCTTCGGCGGGCGTGCCGTCGTGCAGGCAGGACGGGTCGCCCCTCCAGCGGATTTCCACCCCCCGGAAGAGATAGGCCTTGGAGCGCGCCATCCGATGGAGGCGGGCGGGCTTGAACACCGCCTCGGCGCCGAAGATGTCAGGGTCCGGCATGAAGCGGATCAGGGTGCCGTGCTTCTTAGAGGGACCGAGCCGCTCCGCCGAACCCAGCGGATGTCCACGCGAAAACGATTGCCGCCACTCATACCCGTCGCGCCACACCGTGACATCCAGCCGCTCGGACAGGGCGTTGACCACCGAAACACCCACCCCGTGCAAGCCGCCGGAGGTCTCATAGGCCTTGCCGGAGAACTTGCCGCCCGAGTGCAGCACCGTCATGATGACTTCGAGCGCCGACTTGCCGGGATGTTTGGGGTGGGGGTCCACCGGGATGCCGCGCCCGTCGTCGCGCACGGAAAGCGCGCCGTCGGCGTCCAGCGACACCTCGATCAGCTTGGCGTAGCCCGCTACGGCCTCGTCCATCGAATTGTCCAGCACCTCGGCGAACAGGTGGTGCAACGCCCGCTCGTCGGTGCCGCCGATATACATACCGGGGCGGCGGCGCACCGGCTCCAGACCTTCCAGCACCTCGATGTCCTTGGCCGAGTAGCCGGACGCCGAGGTCGCCGCGCGCGGCTCCACCCTCGCGTCCGCAATCGGGCGGGCCGGGACCGGGTTCAGGGCGTCATCGAACAGACTGGGAATGGGGGCGGCTTTGGCCATGGGGGCAATTTGGGGCGATTCGGGGGGACGGCGGGTATGGCGAAGGAGCGCGGGGAGGACAAGGCCGGGTTCCGTGTTAGCCTCACGCTTCGGGCCGATGAGGGAGGAAATCATGAGCCTTGCAGCGGGAAGACTGTTTGCGGCGAGCGCGGCGATGGCCGCGCTGATGCTGACCGGGTGCGAAACCGGTCCTGGAATGAGCCCTGGACCAGGAAACGGCGGTGGGCAGGGTGCCGGCCACACCTGCGGCGGGATCGCCAACCTGCAATGCGGGGCGGGGCTCTACTGCCGCTACGATCCGGCGACGCGCCATATTGCCGATGAGGCGGGGGTCTGCGCCGCCCAGCCTCAAATCTGCCCTCAGATATTCCAGCCTGTGTGCGGGCGCGACGGTAAGACCTACCCCAACGCCTGCATCGCCGCCTCGCGGGGAGTTAGTATCGCCTCGCCCGGAAAATGTCTGGGAAGCTGAAGTAGTTGCAGTCCCCATTTTGAATACGGGTTTGTCCTCAGCTTCGCAGGGGAGAAAATCGCTAGTGATACGCCAGCGGGTATCCGTCGTCGGGGTGTTTGGCGTAGCGGTCACGCAGTTGCAGGCCGCGCGAGGTCATCGGCTGTTCACGCCCGTCGATGAACACCGCCGTGGGCCAGGTGGTGGTCTCCAGAGGATCGCCCGACCAGACCACCACGTCCGCCGTCTTGCCGACTTCGAGGGCGCCGGTGTCGCCGAGGCCAAAGATACGGGCCATGTTGGACGTGACGGCCTTGATCGCGGCGGGGTAGGGCAGGCCGTTGGCGACGGCGGTACCGGCGTTGAAGCGCGCCTGACGTAGGTTGTTGAAGTCGTGGCTACCTTCGATGCCGATGGTCACGCCTGCCGCTTGCAGCCGGGCGGCGTTGTCTAGCCGCGCGCCCAGGCTCTCGAACTGCTCGGGCAGATCGGCCTCGGTGTCGATCAGCACGGGCACGTTCGCGGCGGCGATTTCGGCTGCGACGAGCCAGCCTTCCTCGCAGCCTTCGAGAATGATCTTCAGCCGCTCCTCGTGCGCCAGCCTAAGCACCTGGTGGATGTCCGACGCTCGATGAACGCGCACCAGTAGCGGCATACGCCCCTCTACGACCGGGATCAGCGCCTCAAGGTCTTCACGGGCGATGTGATAGTCGCGGCTCTGGCCTCGGTCGTAAGCGGCCCTGTTCGCAGCGTAATGACGAGCGGCTTCGAGTGTGGATTTCAGCAGCACGATGGCCGAGCCGCGCGACCCGGCGATCCGTGCGCCCGCATCGCCAAGGTCGATGACCATCGCCATCTTCGACTTGAACACCAGATCGGGCGAGCCCGCAGCCGTCGTGATGCCCGCCGCCTGCCCGGCGAACAGGCTGGCCCCTGCGCTGTGGCCGGAGTCGGTTCCGGCGGTCAGGGTATCGGCCTCGATTTCGTCCTGATCGCCGCCGAAGCCGCGACCACCGCTAGGCGCCGTCACCGCGCGAGTGACGCCGGACTGGCGTGCGAGCGGGATCATAGTCGAGGCCGGATTGACCCCGTAGGAGACGTCGAACGCCGCGCCGATGTCAGTTCCCGCGAACTCGTCGCGGGTGGCGCGCACGCCCTCCACTTCGGACAGGCCGAGATTGGTGGAGGCGGCGATCAGGCCGGGGGTGACGACCCCGCCCTTGGCGTCGATCACCCGCGCGCCCGAAGGGGTGGTGACCGAAGCGCCGACAGCGGCGATCTTGCCGTCCTTGATGACCACAGTGCCAAGGGCGATCTCACCGGCCGCTCCGGCAGTTTCGATCTTCGCGTTGGTGATGGCGATGGTTTCGGCGAAGGCCGTGCCGGTCAGCACGGCGCTGGCGGCGAGGGCCAAAAGGAGAGCGCGGCTCATTGGAAGGCTCCTTCGCCGGGCTGGCCGAGCTCAAAGTCGGATTTGGGTTGATAGCGCGGATCGGCGCGGTCGAAGGCGAGGCCGCCGTCGATAAAGACCTTGTCGGCCTTGGCATAGATCGAGAACGGGTTGGCGCTCCACAGCACCACGTCGGCTTGCTTGCCAGGCTCCAGCGAGCCGGTCATTTTGTCGACGCCGATGGCCTTGGCCGGGTTCAGGGTGATCCAGGCGATCGCTTCGGCCGGGGTGATGTTCAGCCCGATCCGGTTGCCCGCGCCCATGGCGATGCCCGCCTCCTGGTTCAGGTGCTGGGTGATGGTCGCGTCGTCGGAGTGGATGACGACGCAGGCGCCCGCCCGGTGGGTCAGGGCGGCATTGGCCTCGATTCCGTCCAGGCTCTCCATCTTGAAGCCCGCCCAGTCGGCCCAGGTGGCGATGCAGATGCCTTCCTTCGCCAGCAGGGCCGCGACCTTGTAGCCCTCAGAGGCGTGGTGGAACATGACGATGTGGAAGCCAAACTCGTGGCTGATGTCGATCATCGTCGCCATCTCGTCGGCGCGGTAGCAGTGGTTCTGGATGCGGATGTCGCCGCGCAGGACGCCTGCGAGCGTATCCAGCGTCAGGTCCCGCTTGGGCGCATCGGCCTTTTCGCCCTTGTCGAACTTGGCGTGATAGTCGTCCCACTTGCGCTTGTAGTCGGCGGCGTTGATCCAGCCGTTGCGATAGCCCGCTACATTGCCCATAGCGGTGGAGGGCGCGCGGCCCTTTCCGCCATAGACCCGTTTGGGGTTCTCGCCGCAGGCCATTTTCAGGCTGTAGGGGGCGCCGGGAAACTTCATCCCCTGGGTGGTGATCGAGGGCACGTTCTTGATGATCGAGGCGCGTCCGCCGAACAGGTTGCCAGACCCCGGCAGGATTTCCAGTGTGGTGACGCCGCCCGCTCGCGCCCGGTCGAAACCGGGGTCTTCGGGCCAGATCGAATGCTCGGCCCAGACGCCCGCAGTGTTGGGATCGGTCAGTTCGTTGCCGTCGGAGCGTGAGGGCACCGCCGGGGTCGGATAGACACCGAGGTGGGAGTGCGCGTCGATCACACCGGGCGTCACCCACTTGCCCTTGCCGTCGATCAGCACTGCGTTGGCGGGAACAGCGGTTCCGGCGGGGCCAACGACAAGAATCTTGCCCCCGTCCATCACAACCACGCCGCCGTCGATCTCTTGCCCGGCGCCGGTGAGGATGTTGGCTCCGACGATGGCGGTCAGGCGACCCGGAAGGGGGCGGTAGGTGGAGGGGAAGGGGTCGGCGTTCACCGAGGCGTCGAGGCCCATGGGCAGCGCCTTCGATTTTTCCTTCGAAGCGGGCGCAGCGCCATTGGCCGCATGATCGCCAGTCACATTCGTCCCGCCTTCGGTGGCGCAAGCGCCCAACGCCAGCACGGCTGCAACCGCGCAGGCGGGCATTACCCATCGTCTTTGCATACCGTCCCCTCGAACTATCGTCGTGCGCCTAGGGTTAGGACAAATCGGGATCGCTATCCAGTGGCTCCGAACCCTTGAAGCTCCGCCCAGAGACGATGGCGCTGCGCCCGAACTTCTGGCGCAGGGCGTCGACTGCGCGCTCGGCGCTGAGGGCGCGTTCTTCGCCCCCGTCGAACAGGGCGCGGGCTGCGGTTTCGCCCTCATCGAGATCGGAGATGCCGATGCCGATCAGACGAAAGGCGCGCCCATCCGCCTCGGCGTGCAGCAACTCCCGACCCACCGAGAACAGCACCTTGGCCGTCTGGGTAGGAGAGGGGAGGGATCGGCGGCGGGTGAAAATCCTGAAGTCGGCGGTGCGCAGCTTGAGGGTCGCCACCCCGCCCGTCACCCCGCTGGCGCGGGCCCGCTCGGCGACCTTTTCGCAGAGGGGCCAGAGCTGGTTCTCCAGGTCTTCCAGTCGCTTCAGGTCGTCGTTGAAGGTCGTCTCGGCGGAGATGCTCTTGCGTTCCTGATCCGGGTCGATCTCGCGGGTGTCGCGGCCATGGGACAGCTCGACCAGGCGCAGACCAGAGGCGCCGAAGGTTTTCGCCAGCATTTTCGGATCGGCGCGGGCGAGGTCGCCGACGGTGCGCAGGCCTGCCTTCTCCAGCGACCTGACGAAGGCCGGGCCAACACCTGGCAGTATCGAAACCGGGCGGGTCGCCAGAAAGGCTTCAGCCTCCGATCCCAGAACCGCGAACCCCCGCGGCTTGTCCAGGTCCGATGCGATCTTGGCGAGGAACTTGTTGCTCGCCAGACCGACCGAAACGGTGAGCCCGGTCTCGCGCTCGATCTGCGCCTGCGCCTTCGCCAGGGTCATGGCCGAGGAGCCGCCGTTCAGACGCTCCGCGCCGGTGAGGTCGAGCCACGCCTCGTCCAGAGAGAGCGGCTGAACGAGGGGCGTCAGATCGCGGAGGATCGCCATGATCCGCTGGCTCTCGTGGCGGTATTTGGAGAAGTCGGGCTTGATGACCACGGCGTCTGGGCAGGCCTTCAGCGCCTTGAACATCGGCATGGCCGAGCGCACGCCATAGGTGCGGGCGATGTAGCAACAGGTGGTCACGACCCCCCGCCGTCCGCCGCCGACGATCACCGGCTGGTCGCGCACCTCTGGCCGGTCGCGCTTTTCCACGGAGGCGTAGAAGGCGTCGCAGTCGAGGTGGGCGATGGAAAGCGTGTGCAGGTCCGGGTGGCGCAGCACGCGCGGCGAAGCGCAAACGGGGCAGCGAGGCGCATCATCCCCGGTCCAGAAACAGTCGCGGCAGAGCGCGCTCACCGTCCGTCCCCATCCCCTTCCTGGGGCCAAGGCCAGAGCCATGCCGCTCCGCGCACACCGGAGCTGTCGCCATAGCGGGCGCGAACGATCCGGGTGTTGCAGACATCCGAGAAGAGGTGGTGGGCCATGTGCGGCGGCGTGAGGTCGTAAATCTCGTCCACGTTCGACATCCCGCCGCCGAGCACAATCACGTCGGGGTCGAAAATGTCGCCGACCATCGCCAGCGCCCTGCCCAATCGCTCCGTGTAGCGGGCGAGGGCGCCCATCGCGATGCTCTCCCCGCGCCGTGCCTCCTCGACCACGCTCTGCGTGTCGCCCGCCGCGCCGCCCGCTTGGTGATAGTCGGTGAGGAAAGCTGGGCCTGAGAGCCACTGCTCGATGCAGCCGTCGTGTCCGCACCAGCACGTGCGGGCGCCGAACTCGGCCTTCGTCTGCCAGGGCAGGGGGGCGTGACCCCACTCGCCCGCTACGTGGTTGCGGCCGTTCTGAAGGCGTCCCTCCACTACCAGCCCGCCGCCGACGCCTGTGCCTATGATGACGCCGAACACCGAGCTTGCGCCCGCCGCCGCGCCGTCCACGGCTTCGGACAGAGAGAAACAGTTGGCGTCATTGGTCATGCGGACAGGACGACCTAGATGGCGCGCCAGGTCCTGGTCGAAGGGGCGATCATTCAGCCAGGTGGAGTTGGCGCCGCGCACCAGGCCCGTTCGTGGAGATAGCGATCCCGGAATAGCGACGCCCACTCCATCGACCGTCTCGCCCGACCCCTGCTCCGCCTCGCGCACCAGGGCGTTCACCGTCTCCAGCGCCGCATCATAGTTTCCGGGGTTCGGCGCGCGGACGCGGGCGAGGAAGCGGCCTTCTCTGTCCAGCGCCGCCGCCTCGATCTTGGTGCCGCCGAAGTCGACGCCGATGCGGATCAATTGAACACGGTCCGCCGGGCGATCTCCGCCAGCGAGGGCCAGTCATCGACCCTTTGATGGCGCACGTGGTCGCCTGGGGCCAATGGTCTGAGCGCCGGGTCGGCCACCATCTGGAAGCGAATCACCTGCGGCGCCTCCTGCGCTACCGATTCGAGATTGGACAGGAGATCGTCCACGAACATCACTGGCCCGTTCACTCGCCCCGCCAACGCCGCTACAGCCGGACCTTTGGGACCTGAGTTTAGGATCATGGGGTAATCCATCCCGTGCCGCTTCAGCCAGCCGCCGCGCAGTTCCCGCGCCGTTTCCGGGGCGTTGGTCAGGATCACCACATTGGCCAGCGCGCTGAGCGCCATCAGCCCTTCCGCCGCCCACGGCGCGGGCTCAATCTCCCCGCAGCCATGGGAAAAGAACCGGTCGAACAAGGCCTTGGCTTCGACGATCTCTACCGCGGCGTCGGCGTCGGTGCGGCACACATTGCTGAACAGCGCGAAGTTTTGGAGCCGGAACTCATAACCATGCGGCCGCAGGAAGCGGTCGAAGCCCTGGATGAAAAGGGCCAGTACTTCATCCACGTCGATGATCGCCAGCCCGCGATCCGCATCGAGCGATAGCGACAGATGGGCGTCGTTCGGTTCCATCGGCCTATCCTGCCCTCAACCGCAATTTAAGGATATCCGTGTCACACCCGTTGGAGAAGAAGGGCGCGCCATACATCCATCGCCGCCCCCTATAAGACGATCCTATGGGGCGATGGCGCGGTTGAACGATGACCAAGAAAGTCCTCATCGTTGAGGATAACGAGCTGAACATGAAGCTTTTTCATGATCTTCTCGACGCCCAGGGATACGAGACGCTGCAGACCCGCGAGGGATTGCAGGCGCTGGCCCTGGCGCGCGAACACCAGCCGGAC
>JBBQLP010000074.1:0-8444 GCA_038327995.1 Caulobacterales bacterium
GTCATCAGACCAACCTTGCCGAAGGTGTGGCGGCGGGTCCGGCCCGACACGCGATACTGGATCACATAGGACTTCACCCCGCTTTCCATCACCCGCACAGCGAATCGCTTGACCTCCTCATCGAAGATCAGCGGCGCGCCGGTCATGGGCTCAAGGCCATCGATGTAGCGCTTCGTCAGCTTCGCCATGGTGGCCACCTCAGCCTTTTATGGAAGCATCATGGCAACTCTATACAGCGAAAAGCTAGGCGCTTCGCCGTAGAGGCGAGTGGGCGGATATAGATAATATCATGTTATATCAGCTTATTAACGCATATACCGGCGCCAGAGCGAAGGTGCGCGAGCCTTCACGTAAGATTTTTCAACTAACCTTGCGGGAGAAGGAAGGGGCCCATGCTTTCTTGCATGGGAAGGATGAGGGGTCGCGCTGCGTTCTGCCAGCGTCGAGACAGACACCCTCACCCTTCCCAAGTCTTCGCTACGCTCGCTTGGGCCCCTTCCCTCTCCCATCAAGGGAGAGGGAGATTAAACCCGCTCGATCAGAGCCATGGCGGCGGCAGGCGCGCGGACCTTGGCGCCGTTGATCATGAAGACGAAGACATCGCGAGGCTTGCCGCTTACGTGGCTGGCGCGGTCTACGTAGTCGAGGCCGTCCGGCGCATGGCCCTCGGCCCAGCTTTTCGCCACCTTCGCCCACTGGTCGAGCTCATTGGCGGAATAACCCGTCTCGACCTCCTCCTTAGCGTCCTCCAGCCGCGCATAGACGAAGTCGCCGGTCACGTCGGGCATGGTGGAATATTTGCCGCTATCTGCGAAGACGATGGCGACGCCCGCCGCGCGGCACATGGCCACGAAGGCCGGGTCGCGGAAGCTTTCGTGACGCACCTCGATGGCGTGGCGCAGCGCGATGCCGTCCTGCTTGCCGGGCAGCAGTTTGATGAAGGCGCCCATGTCGTCGGCGTCGAACTTCTTGGTGGCCATGAACTGCCAGAGGATCGGACCGAGCTTGTCGCCAAGCTCGACGATGCCCTGGGCGACGAAGCGGGTCACGCTCTCGCCCGCCTCGGCCAGAACCTTGCGATTGGTGCAGAAGCGCGAAGCCTTGAGGGTCAACACGAACCCCTCGGGCGTCTCGGCGCGCCATTTGGCGAAGGTCGCGGGCTTGAAGCCGGAATAATAGGTGCCGTTGACCTCGATGGCGGTGAGTTTGGACGAGGCGTATTCCAACTCCCGCGCCTGCGGCCACTTCACCGGAAAGAACACCCCGTCCCGCCAGGGCTCAAACGTCCACCCCCCAATGCCGACGCGGATTTTGCCTTGGGTCATTTTTTAGGACCTTCGATCAACTGCCGAAGAAAAATCTATCCGCTTGAATGGTCCTCGCCCAGCAGGGTCCAGCGTTTCCGCCCAACTCTCTGGCGGATGCGCGCTTGGTCTCACGAAAAATAGGGCGTCATTATCGGCGACCTGCCGCAAGCCGACATCGATAATCTTGTAGAAGCGGCCTGCACCCAGCCAGAGTTGGTCCAACGCCTCGGTTGTGGTGAGCGGGCTACCCTCCAAACCAAATCCCTGAAAATCCACTGATCGCCGCTTGACGTTCGATACTCCAGCGGAAGCTTCGGCCTCCATGAGGATTTCGTCGAAAAGCTTGGCGAAAGCGATCTTATCCAAAAGCTCAATACGCCAAATGATCGAACACGGGCCTGACATCCCCCTGCCACGGGCCGTTGTAGAGCTCCAGCAGCCGATCCGCAGGCGTCAACCCGCTGTCTGCGATCTCTTCCAGCCCGGTGAGGAAGGTGGTTTCGTCGATCATGCCGCCGTTGAGGCGTTCGCGGCGTTTCAGGCCGCCTCGCGCGATCTCCACCATGTCCTTGGCCACGTCCTGCAGCGAGCGTCCAGCGATCTCGGCTTTCAGGCCGATGCGGGCGGCGTCGACGCGGAGCGCGCGTTTCTGGTCCACCGTCCAGTGTTTGCAGAGGTCCCACGCCGCCGCCAGCGCCGCGTCGTCGTAGAAGATGCCGCCCCAGAGCGCGGGGAGGGCGCAGATCGAGGTCTGGGGTCCGCAGTCGGCGCCGCGCATCTCCAGATACGACTTCAGCCGCACCTCCGGGAAGATGGTGGTCAGGTGGTCGTTCCAGTCCTTGATCGTGGCCCGCTCGCCCGGCAGCGCGGGGAGTTTGCCGTCGATGAAGGCGCGGAACGATTGGCCCGAGGCGTCGATGTAGAGTCCCTTCCGCTTGACGAAATACATGGGCACGTCGAGGGCGTATTCGGCGTAGCGCTCGAACCCGAAGCCCTCCTCAAATACGAAATTGAGCAAGCCCGTGCGGTCGGGGTCCACGTCCGTCCACACCCGGGCGCGCGAGGAAAGCCAGCCCGTAGGTTTGCCCTCCACGAAGGGCGAGTTGGCGAAGAGGGCGGTGGCGACGGGTTGCAGGGCGAGGGAGGTGCGGAACTTGGCGACCATGTCCGCCTCGTCCTTGAAGTCGAGATTGGCCTGCACGGTGCAGGTGCGGAACATCATGTCGAGGCCCATGCCGCCGACCTTGGGCATATAGGACCGCATGATCTTGTAGCGGCCCTTGGGCATCACGGGGACCTCGTCGCGGGTCCACAAGGGTGTGAAACCCATGCCCAGGAAGCCGATGTTCAGTTCATCCGCCACCGTCTTGGTCTCGGAGAGGTGGCGGGTCGTTTCCGCGCATATCTCGTGCAGGGTTTCGAGCGGTGCGCCGGATAACTCGAATTGTCCGCCGGGCTCAAGGCTGATGTTGGCCGGCAAACCGCTGCCGGCATTGGCGCGTTCAAGACCAATCATGGTCTCGCCGCCATCCTCGCGGGCTTCCATGACGGCGGTCCAGCCAAAGCGTTTGAGCCCGTTCAGCAGGGCTTCGATCCCATCCGGGCCATAGTAGGGAATAGGGGTCAGGGCATCGGGCCGGAAGCCGAACTTCTCGTGCTCGGCGCCGATGCGCCATGCCGACTTGGGCTTACAGCCCTTGGCCATCACCCCCGCAAGGGCGTCCATATCCAGCGGACGATCATCCACAGCGCACTCGCCCATCGTTTCCGCTCCGCCCATGCTGCCCAGGTTTGACGCCCCGGTTTGGCCGCATTTCGCAGCATTGGCGAGATAGGGCTCCGCGCCGGGCGACTCAAGAGGGGCCGGAGGTCGGGCAAAAAAAGGGCCACGTCCGAAGACGTGGCCTGAGTTCAGGGAGGAAACGCCCAAATGGGCAAGTCTTATATATTGCTGCATCGCAGCAGGATCAAGCGTTCATCGCTGAATCCCAGCCGCTGAAGGAAAATAGAGCAAATTGCCCCGCTGGAAGCCATGGGCGCCTAAAGCGACGCTGCGGCGCCGCAAAATCGGGCGCCCGGCAACCGTCCCCGTCGTTGGAGCGGCCCTACCCCCACGCGCGGAAATGCTTCGAGAGCTTCAGGCCCTGCCGCTGATAGTGGCTGCCGTCGAAGCCATAGAGTTTGGAAGGGCGTTCAGACAGGGGTTCGTAGACCAGTCGCGCCACCGTCTGTCCGTCTTCCAGCAGGAAGGGGGTCTCGTGGCTGCGCACCTCCAGCACCGCCCTGGAGCCTAGCGCGTCCACCTCGGCCGTGCCGAAGCCGGGATCGAAGAAGCCCGCGTAATGCACGCGAAACTCGCCCACCGACGGGTCGATGGGCGTCATCTCCGCCGCCTCCATGGCCGGGATCTCGATGGGGTCCTTGGACGCCAGGATGTAGAATTCGCCGGGGTCGAGCAAAAGCTCGCCCACGCCATGCTTGTTGGCGCGCGGCTCGAGCGGTTGCCAGAAATCGCGCGGATCGTGACCGTCCTCGTGATCCAGATCGACCACCCCGGCATGGCGGCGGGCGCGAAACCCGGCCACATCGCCCGTCAGGTCGACGCCGACGCTGGTGATGCGTTTTACCCCGCTTTCACCGCGCTTTAGCCGAAGCTGGTTCAGCCGCGTGCCGGTGCGCACCAGCACCGAGAAGGTCTGCGGCGCGATCTCCACAAACATCGGGCCAGCGTAGCCCTCCACCACGTCATCGAAGGCCACGCTGTGGTCGGTGAGCAGGCGTACGAACACATCCACCCGCCCGGTGGAGCTTTTCGGGTTGGCGCGGGCCGAGACGCCCGCCGGCAGCTTCAACCGTTCCTGCACCTCAGCGATATAGACGCAGCCCCGCTCCAGCACCGCGCCCTGCGTCAGGTCGAGCCTGTGCATGGCCACGTCTTCGAGCCGCTCCGCTACCGTTCGCCCAAGCCCGGGCAGGAAGGACGCGCGAACCCGCCAAACGCGCTCGCCGAGCCGAAGATCGAGGCTGGCGGGCTGCACCTGAATGGGCGTGAAGGGGGTTTGCGCGCTCACCGCCCCCGAGGCCAGTAAGGCCTCGATCGCCTGATAGGGCAGGATGCCGGTGGGCAAGGGGAGGGGGGAGGGGGAAAGGTCCGTCATGGGACCGGCGACATTTCCCGAACTCAGCGGTGCTGGCAAGGGCGGATGGCAAAACTCTCGCCGTTGTCAGCAAGCCGTGCTTGACCTTAGGCGCGGCGCACCGTTTCTCCCCTCCATGAGCAAGACTGAAACCCCTGATGAATGGGAACCCACCACCAAACTGATCCGGGGCGGATTGAACCGCTCGCCGTTCGGCGAGACGTCCGAGGCCCTCTACCTGACCCAGAGCTTTGTCTACGACACGGCGGAGGCAGCGGATGCGCGGTTTGCGGGCGAGGAGCCGGGCTTCATCTACACCCGCTACGGCAACCCGACGACGCAGATGTTCGAGGACCGGCTGGCGCTGCTGGAAGGGGCCGAAAGCTGCCGTGCCTTCGCCTCGGGCATGGCGGCGATCCACATGGCGGTCATGGGGATGGTCAAGGCGGGGGATCACATCGTCGCGGGCCGCGCCCTGTTCGGCTCCTGCCGATGGATACTGAATAACTGGGCGCCGCGCTTCGGTGTGGAGACGACGCTGGTTCCGGCGTCCGACCTCGCCGCCTGGCGGGCGGCGATCCGGCCCAACACAAAGCTCGTGCTGATCGAAACGCCCGCCAACCCCTTGCTCGAACTCACCAACATTGCTGCGGTGGCGGAGATGGCGCACGCGGTGGGCGCCAAGGTGCTGGTGGACAACGTCTTCGCCACACCGATCTTTCAGAAACCGCTGGAGCAGGGCGCCGACGTGGTCGCCTATTCGGCCACCAAGCACATCGACGGCGGCGGGCGAGTGCTGGGCGGAGCGATCCTGGGGAGCCAGGCCCTGCTGGACGAGGCCTACAAGGACCCGATCCGGCACACGGGGCCTTCGCTCTCGCCCTTCAACGCCTGGGTGCTGCTGAAGGGGCTGGAGACGCTGGACCTGCGCGTGCGCCGGATGAGCGAGACGGCGGCGGCGCTGGCCGATCAGATCGCCGAGCACAAGAAAGTGGGACGCATCTCCTATCCGCACCGCAAGGATCACCCGCAGTACGACCTCGCCAAACGCCAGATGAGCGGCGGCGGGTCGATTATCGCCTTCGACCTCGGCTCGCAGGCGGCCGCGTTTCGTTTCCTCAACGCGTTGCAGATATTGGACATCTCCAACAACCTCGGCGACGCCAAATCCATGGCCACTCACCCCGCCACCACCACCCACCGTTCGATGACGCAGGAGCAAAGGCTGGAGGTCGGCGTCACCGCCGGCGCCGTGCGGGTGTCGGTGGGGCTCGAAGGGTTCGGCGATCTCTCGCGAGACATCGCCCGCGCGCTGGACGCCGCATGAGCGACGCCCCCTATCAGGCCGAGACCGAGGGCTTCATCGTTCGGGTGCGGCCGCAGTATCTGCCCGAGCAGTCGGAGCCGGAGGCGCACCGCTGGGTCTGGGCCTATTCCATCGAGATCGTGAACGCCTCAACCCGCACGGCCCAACTCGTCTCGCGCAAATGGATCATCACCGACGCCCTTGGGCAGGTGGAGACGGTAGAGGGCCCCGGCGTGGTGGGCGAACAACCCACCCTGAACCCCGGCGACGCCTACGCCTACGGATCGGGGTGCCCGCTTGCGACGCCCACTGGCTCCATGGTCGGAACCTATAATATGGTGGATGATACAGGCGCGCGGTTCGACATCGCCATCCCGGCCTTTTCGCTCGATTTGCCGGGCGCGCGACGGACGGTGAACTGAGGCTACGTCACTCCCTGTGTTGTTCCAGCCCCTGCAGGCTGCCGTCCGCGCGCCACTCTTCCAGCAGCTTGATGAAGGCGATGGAGCCCTTACCGTAGGGGCCGTTGCGGGCCGCGAGCGGGGAGGGCTTGCCCTCATTGTTGTAGTAGCCAGGGGTGCATTCCTCGGCGAACTTCTGGCGCTGGATAGCGCTGTCGATAATGGTTTCGACCCAGGCGGCTTCCGCGGCTTCGGAGGCTTCCACCGCCTTCACCTGAGTCTCCAGACAGTGTTCGACGATGTAGGCGATGTGCTTGGCCTGATCGTTCATGACGTGCGGAAAGTTTACCGTGAAGCCGGACTGGGCGTTGGAGATGATGAAACAGTTGGGAAAGCCCCGGCTGTGCAGACCGTGCAGTGTGGAAAGGCCATTGGCCCACTTGTCCGTCAGGGTCAGCCCGTCCCGTCCATAAACTTCGTATCCCGCCCGGCGTGTATAGCCCGTGCCGACCTCGAACCCCGTGGCGTAGATCAGGCAGTCGATCTCATACTCGACACCATTGGCCACCACGCCCGTTTCGGTGATCCGCTCCACGCCCCGCCCTTCGGTATTAACCAGAGTTACATTGGGGCGATTGAAGGCGGCCAGATAGTCGTCGTGGAAGCAGGGGCGCTTGCAGAACTGATTGTAGTAGGGCTTTAGCGCCTCCGCCGTGGCGGGGTCCTGCACCACCTGATCGACCCGCGCCCGGATGGATTCCATCTTCTGGAAGTCGGCCAGTTGCAGCAGCTCCCCCGGATTGGCGACGCCTTGCGCCGCCGCTCGTCGACTGGCCACGAGGCCAAGATTGCGGATGATGTCGGTCCAACCGTCGGACACCAAGTCAACTTCCGCGTGGCCGCCCGAAACCAGGGTGTTGAAATTGTCCATCCGCGCCTGTTGCCAGCCGGGCTCCAGCGACTTTGCCCAATCAGGATCGGTGGGGCGATTGTTGCGCACGTCGATTGAAGAAGGGGTGCGCTGGAAAACGTAGAGTTCCTTCGCCGCCGCCGCGAGGTGGGGCACGCACTGCACCGCTGTCGCCCCTGTGCCGATCACGCCCACCCGCTTGTCTGTAAGCCCCGTGAGGCCGCCGCTGGAATCGCCGCCGGTGTAGGCGTAATCCCAGCGCGAGGTGTGAAAGCTGTGGCCCTTGAAGCTCTCCACACCGGGGATTCCAGGCAGCTTGGGCCGGTGCAGCGGGCCGTTGGCCATGACCACGAAGCGGGCCTTTATGGCGTCGCCGCGATTGGTGGAAATGATCCAGTGCGAAGCCGACTCATCCCAGCGTAGCTCCGTCACTTCGGTCTGGAAGCTGGCGTTGGCGTAGAGATCGTATTTGCGGCCGATGGCGCGGCTGTGCGCCAGGATCTCAGGCGCGCGAGAGTATTTCTCCACCGGCAGGTAGTCGAGCTCTTCCAGCAGCGGCAGGTAGACATAGCTCTCCACGTCACACGCTGCGCCGGGATAGCGGTTCCAATACCAAGTGCCGCCGAAGTCGCCGCCCTTCTCGATCACGCGGATGTCCTTGACCCCCACCTCGCGTAGTCGCGCCGCCGATAGAAGCCCGCCGAAACCGCCGCCGATCACCGCGACATCGATCTCGTCGGTCAGGGGCGCCCTCTCAAACCCCGGCGCCACATAGGGGTCGGCGAGATAGCGCGCAAACTCGCCCGCGATTTCCTGATACTGACCGTTGCCCTCGACGCGCAGGCGTTTGTCGCGCTCGGCCCGGTATCGGGCGCGCAGGGCGACCGGATCGAAGCCAAGGCCTTGGGAAGCCTCCCCCACGGGCATCTTCGTTCCGTTCGTTTCAGCCGAATCCGCCATCGTTACGTCTCTCCATACCGAAAAATCTAAAACTCGTTTCCTGCGCGAGGGCAACAGCCAATTTTATTTCTCACATCAAGTAAGGTTAATAAACTCTATATAGGGTCGGCATTTCAGATACGAAATATTATGACTCCAGAGCGTAGATTTCGCTCAGGTTTGCAAAACGCAGATCCTAGCCTTAAGAATAGGAAGGCCACTATGAGCTCGATCAATACGAACGCGGGTGCGCTTATCGCCCTGCAGAACCTGAGTACTACACAGGGCGCTCTGCAAACAACGCAGAACCGCATCTCCACCGGGTTGAAGGTGTCGAGCGCCAAGGACAACGGCGCCATTTTCGCCATCGCCCAGAACACCCGCTCCAACGTGACGGCTCTCGGCGCGGTGACGGATTCGCTGAACCGGGCGGTCTCCACCGTC
>JBBQLP010000075.1:0-8377 GCA_038327995.1 Caulobacterales bacterium
TTCCAGACAACCTGCTGGAACGGGGTGATCGCATGATGATGGCTGGATCGGTCGAGGGGCGTATGCCGTTCATGGATACCGAGCTGGCCGAACTGGCCGCGCGGATGCCCGCCTCGCTGATGACCGGCCACCCGCGCGGTAAGGCGGTGCTGCGCCGGTTCGCGCGCACTCTGATCGATCCCGCCATCATAGAACGCCGCAAAGTCGGTTTCGCCGTTCCGGTAGGGACGTGGATGCGGGAGCGTCGGCGCCCCCTGCTTGAAGACCTGCTTCGAGGAGAGGGCTCGCTCGTGAGGCGGAGGCTCGACAATGGCTTGATCGACCGGCTCATCAATAGCCACTTGGCCGGCCAGGATCGCACCAAGGCGCTTTGGGCGCTGATGAACCTCGAACTCTTCTTGCGCGAGTTCAATCTCGGATGACCCTTGAACCGGCTGCGCATCTGCCGAAAGTGATGCTCGTAGGCCCCTTCCCGCCAACCAAGGGCGGCGTCACCACATTCATGCTCAATCTGGCCGGGTCGAAACTGTCCACCCGCTTTGCTTTCATCCCTTTCACCACCGCGCGACCTCCTAAACGAAATACGGTCGACAACTATGGCTACGCAGCGGTGCTCCGGGGTGGTCCGGCGCGCGTACTCGCCGGTGCGGCCATCACGCTCGGCCATATTCTCACCTTTCCCTTCGCGGCGGCCAGGGTCGACATCGTTCAGGTGCAAGCGTCGGATTATCAGGTGTTCTGGGAGAGCGCCGCGTATGTCTGGTTAGCCAAACGCCTGCGCAAGCCTGTGGTGTTGAGGATTGGGGGAGCGTTCGATTCGTTCTTCGCCGGGTCGCCGCCGTGGGTGCAGGGACTGATTGTGAGAGTGCTGAACCAGGCCGACTGGTTGATCGCCCAGTCCGAGTTCGCCAAGGGCTTTCTCGTGCAGGCCGGGCGGCTGGGGCCGGTGGTTGTGGTGCCGAACTGGTCTCGCGCAAGTGCGCTCGATGGGACGCAGAGGCCGGTGCGCGCCGAGCCGCTCTTCCTCTTCGTTGCGGGCAACGAGGCGCGCCGCAAGGGTGTCGAGGATGTGCTAGGCGCGGCGGAGCGATTGCAGCAAAGGGGCGCGGCGGCCCGCTTCCACCTTCTCGCGTGCCCTCCCGTCCTACAGCAACGGATCGAGGCGCTGGCCCTCGCCAACATCATCCGCGTCGATGGCTTTATAGACAACGCAGAAGTGTTGTCGGCCATGCGGGCGGCCGATGCGCTGCTCCTACCCTCGCACGGCGAAGGCTTTCCGAATACTTTGGTGGAGGCGATGGGCTGCGGGTTACCCGCCATCGCCACGCCGGTCGGCGCTGGCGCGGAGATTCTGCGGGATGGCGGCGGTATCCTCGTGCCGGTAGGCGATGCAGAGGCCTTGGCAACTGCAATAGAGGCATTGACCAGCGACGCCGCCCAGCGAGCGGCGATGGGCCGCGACGCCCTCAAGCGGGTCCGTGAAGCCTATGTCGAGGACGCAGTGCTGCCTCCGCTAGGCGAAGTCTACGATAACCTGCTCGGAATCAAACGCTAGGTTCCCGCCCCTGGCGAAGAGGGGACCTTTTGAGCGCCACGGGGATGGGCTATGCCGACTCTCGTCGCTTTCCGAGGATGAGGACCGTATGCAATACCTTCACACTATGGTCAGGGTGGCCGACCTCGACGCGGCGCTCGACTTCTATTGCACCAGGCTGGGGCTGGAGGAGATGCGGCGGATCGACAATCCCGCAGGGCGCTTCACCCTTGTGTTCCTGGCTGCGCCTGACGACAAAGGGCGCTCGGAGCGCAAGCGCGCGCCGGAGGTAGAGTTGACCCACAACTGGGACCCGGAGGACTATCAGGGCGGTCGCAACTTCGGTCATCTGGCCTATGCGGTCGATGACATCTACGTCTCATGTCAGCGGTTGATGGACGGCGGCGTATCCATCAACCGGCCCCCCCGCGACGGGCGCATGGCGTTCATTCGGTCGCCCGACGGCATCTCCATCGAGCTTCTGCAGAAGGGCGACGCCAAGCCGCCGGCTGAGCCTTGGACCTCCATGCCCAACGTCGGCGTCTGGTAGCAAGCCCTTGTCGCCAATAGACTTTCACGACTCAACCGCCCTCATCGCGCTCGATTATGCCGGGGTGGCGGTGTTCGCGGCCACGGGCGCCTTGGCGGCAGCGCGGCGGGGGTTCGATATCGTCACCTTCGCCTTCTTCGCAGCCATCACCGGCATCGGTGGAGGCACCCTGCGCGATCTTCTGATCGGCGCACCGGTCTTCTGGGTGCGCGACGCGGGCTATGTCGCCGTCTGCATCGCGGCGGCGGGCGGCGTCTGGGCGTTCGGGCAGAGGCTAGAACGGTTCAAGTCTCTGCTTTGGCTCGATGCAGCGGGGCTGGCCGCCTACAGTGTGGTCGGCGCCGCCAAGGCCGCGACATGGGGTGCGCCGCCGCTGGTGGCGGTCGGCATGGGCGTGCTGTCGGCGAGCTTCGGCGGCATCGTGCGCGACGTGCTGGCGGGCGAGCCCAGCGTGCTGTTGAGGAAGGAAATCTACGTCACGGCGGCCCTGGTTGGAGCGACCGTCTTTGTCGTGCTGCGCCTGGTTGGTTCTGACGAAGTCCCGGCGGGAGTTGTCGGCGTTGCGGCGGCCTTCGCGCTTAGGGCGGGCGCGATCAAGCAAGGCTGGACCCTGCCCGGATACGGCACCCGTGAGGTCGCTCTTGCGCTTGAACCCACGCCGCCGGTGCTTCTCGAAGCGCCCGCGATCCGCCTCCCGGCCATCGAAGCGACACCTACGAGGAAGCGCGCGCCTCGCACCAAACCCCCCGCCGCATAACTTGCGATATTGGTCTCGCTGCTTGGCGGGTGAAGCCTCATGCGAACCGGAGATCGTAGTTCAGGTCTGCTCAATCGCCCGTAAGTGCGGCGATCTCGGCGTGCAGCCGGGCGGGAACGGTCAGTCCCTCCTCCGCAGCCTTCGAGCGCGCGGCGAGGCGCCGAGCGCCTGGAAGGCGAGGGCCTCCAGGTGACGCTTTGGCGTCCTCGTCCATTGCGGTGAGCAGCGTCGCCATGCGGGCAAGGAAGCGGTCGCCCGCAAACGCGATCGGGTCGATGGCCAGAATGAGATGACCGATGCCGGGCGGCCCGCCCTCAGCGTCGAGGAAGGACGACGCCTCCCAGCCAAAGGCAGAGGCGGTCAACCCTGCCGCCAGGATTTCCACCATCAGGGCCAGCGCCGACCCCTTGGCCCCGCCGATGGCCAGCATGGAGCCTTTCAGCGCTGCCCCCGGATCGGTGGTGGGGCGCCCTCCGCTATCGACGGCCCAGCCCTCGGGGATGGGCTCGCCTGCCTGTTTCGCCGCCATGACCTTGCCCCGCGCGGATTCGGAAAGGGCCATGTCGATCACCAGCGGCGGGTGGCCAGGCAGGGGGCAGGCGAAGGCGATGGGGTTGGTGCCGAGCCGGGATCTGGCCCCGCCGTAGAAGGCCATCGCGTGCGGCGAATTGGAGAAGGCCAGGCCGATTAATCCCTGATCCGCCAGCCGCTCCACGTGCGCTCCGGCCTGCCCGAAGTGATGCGAGCGGGTGATAGCGGCGGCGGCGACGCCCGTCTCTCGGACGAGGGGCGCGAGTTCTCTCAAGGTCAGATCAATGGCTGGAAAGGCGAAACCGTGGGCCGCATCGATCCTCAGGGCTGCCTTGGCGGTGCGTTCGCAGGTGGGCGTTGCATTCCCGTCCACCTTGCCCGCGCAAAGCTGCCCGACATAGGTGGGCACCCGCGAGAGGCCGTGGCCCTTTTGCCCATCCGCCTCGGCGGCGACGAGAGCAGCGGCGGTCGGCGCAGCATTGGCCTCGCTGGCCCCGGCCTGCACCAAAGCGCGCACGACGAGGGTTTTCGCCTCAATGAGCGTGAGCGTGACCGCCCCGGTCACGCCGAGCGGTAGAGCTTGGTCATAACGAACTCACGATGGCCGAGCGCTTCCGCCGCCGTGGAGCGTCCGTTGGCGGTGCGCACGATCATATCGATCAGCACGTCCCCCGCCTGGTCGATGGTCATCTCACGCCGCACGATGCCGGAAACGTCCACGTCCACGTGTTCGCTCATCAGCCGGACGGTCTTCGGGTTCCCCGTTACTTTGACCACCGGCATGATCGGATTGCCGATCACATTGCCCTGACCGGTCGGGAAGATGTGTAGCACATAGCCCGCCGCCGCCTGCAAGGTGCAGCACTCCGCCGCCGCCGATGAGGTGTCCATGAAGTAGAGCCCGGGACCGCGCGCGGGCGCCTCGGCGGGTTTCAGCACGTCGATGAACTTGATCGATTTGCCGATCTTTTCGAGGTTGCCGAGGGCCTTCTCCTCGATGGTGGTCAGTCCGCCCGCGATATTGCCTTTGGTTGGCTGACTGTCGGAGAGGTCGGAAGTCTTGTGCGCTTCGATCACGTCGTCCTGGTAGGCCTGCCAGGTATCCATGAACTTCTTGGCGATCTCGGGCGAGACGGCGCGAGCGGCGGCCAGATGTTCGGCGCCGGTCAGTTCGGAGGTCTCGCCGAAACAGCCATAGAGACCTAGCGGCACCAGCTTGTCGTACATATTGCCCACCGTCGGGCAGGAGGCGAGGCCGGTGGTGGTGTCGCTTTCCCCACACTTGGCGGCGATCCAAAGGTCGGTCAGCGGACACTCTTCCCGCACTTTCTCTGAGGCCCAGTGCACGAACTCCTTGGCCTTGCGCGACGCTGAGGCGACGGTGGCGATGTCGCCATTGCCCTCGATCCAGAAGCCAGCCACCGGCTTGCCCGTGGCGGCGATGCCCTCGACCACCTTCTGCGTCCAGCCGGGCTCGATGCCGATGACGATACAGGCGGCGACGTTGGGGTTCGCCCCGGTGCCGATCATGGTGGAAAAGTGCAGGTCAAGGTCCTCGCCGAACTGCAGCCGCCCGTAGGCGTGAGGCAGGGCGATGGTCCCCTTAATGTGCGCGGCCACCGCCTCGCAAGCGGCGTTGGAAATGTCGTCGAGCGGCAGAATGGCGACGTAGTTGCGCACGGCCACCCGGCCGTTCTCGCGGCGGTAGCCCCAGACGGCCTTCTTGCTCAGGTCCATGAGGATCGCCCTACCAACGCTTGGTCTTGAGGTTCTGGGTATGCACGTGCTCGCCCTTTTTGATGGGCGCGACCACCTTGCCGATGTCCTCGCCGTATTTGATCACCGTGTCGCCCACGGCCATGTCTTTCAGCGCGATCTTGTGTCCGATGGGAACGGCCTGGTTGGCGGTCAGGCGGAAGTCGGAATTGTCGGCGGTGACGACGCAGAGCATCTCGGTCCCGCCCTGCAAATCCTCGACGACGACCACGCCGACATTGTCGTGATGGTCATGAACCAAAAGCTGCGGTGCGCTCACCGGCGTCTCCTCACGCTTGTCATTCGGGTCCCGTTCGGTTTTGCGAGTCATAACCCGGCTCAGCCGCAGACGCATCGTTTACTCGCCATAAACCAAGACGGTGGACGATTCCCCGGAGTTTAATATGGAAAGACCCTGATGGCGTTGCTGGCTTTCGACCGTTTCTGGAGCACCGACCACGAACGCAGGGCCGCGCGGCCCCCTGCGCCGGCCAATATCGCCGGGTTGTTGGCGGAGAGCGTATGCGCCGTCCTGCTGCCGCACCTGCAGGCGGCGCTCAGGGCCTATTCGCCCCGCGATCACGCCGCCGTTCTCGCCGCCTATGGAGTGGGCAGCCATATCCTGGCCGACCTCCTAGCGCAGGACGCGGCTCTCCCGGGCTGGCGCGCGGCGAGCATCGAGGCGCTACGGCGGCTGTTGGAACGCAGCGAGATCGACGACACCGTCGACGAGGACGCCATGATGCGTGCGGCTTCCGACGCCGAATGGCTGCGCCGTCGGATTGACGGATCTGCCGCCTATCTCGAAGTCTGCGATATGCTCCAGGCCGCCGCGGGGGACCTGGCCAACCGCAAGACCGCGCCCAGAGCCGGGATCGCAGTGCGGGCCGCCATGGCCCGGCTCGAAGCCCTGGCGAAGAGCGCCCTGCCGCTTTTGAACTGAAGTCTCGGCGAAGGCTGGCGCAGGCCCTAACGGCGCTTACGCCGGGCGAACGGGAGCATGGCGTCCAGTACACCATCGTTCAGCACGAACCGGTGGAACAGGGCCGCGCCAGCGTGCAGGGTTACGAGGCCCGCCAGGGCGTAGGCTCCAAAGACGTGGACCAGATGCGCCGAGGTTGCGAGCGTCCGGTCCCTGGCGACCAGCTTGGGAACCTGCCAGACGAAGAGATCGAAGCCGTGTCCGCGAAAGAGCGTGTCGGCCAATCCGCTAAGCGGCTGGAGCAGCAAAAGGGCGTAAAGACCGTATTCGCTGAGATGCGCCGCTGCGATGTGCCACCGGTGCATGGTCGCAGGAAAGGGCGGCAGCTTCATGCCGGTAAAGCGCCACAGAAGCCGAAGCGCCACCAACACCCAGAGGGCGACGCCGCTGGAGCGATGAATCGTCAGCGCCAGCCGCCCAAGGGCGGGCTCGCCAAGCCGGTCGATGGATAAAGCGCTGGCGAACTGGATCAGGACCAGGGCCAGTGTCGTCCAGTGCAAGGCGATGGTCAGGCCGTCGTATGGCGGTCGCACGTGAGGGTTCGGGGCGGCGGGCACCGCACCGTTGGTGAGATCGGACATGGGCGCAACGCCCTCCTATGCGGGTAGAAACCTCAAGATTTCAGGGCGGCGACATAGAGATCGCGGAACTGTTTGAGTTCGGTGGCATCAAGGTCGGAGACAGCCCAGTAGTTCAGGCCCCCCGCACTCCAGTGCAAAAGGGCGTAGCCGTCCCGCATCCGGTCCACCGCCACCCGGTCAACGGGCGAAGATGTCGGCCAGACAAACACGTTGATGACGTGCAGCCGTCGCCGATAGACCAGCGCCGCAGCCGCTCGGTTGTTCACATAGTCGAGCCGCCCTCCGGCCAACGGAAAACCCTTGTCGGCAAAGTCGACCACTGTGGGCGCAAAGGCGACCTTGCCGTCAAACCACGGTTTCACCACGTGGCGATTGGAGGTTTCCACATCGAGCAGGTGGCCGACCTGTAACGAGCGCACATGGTCGGACACCAGTTCGTCCACCAGAGGCGCGCCAGCCTGTTGCATCGCCACGATCACCATCAGGCTGGCGGTGAGGCCCGCAAGGCCGGTCGGAGCGAGCCAGCCCGTCCATCGTCCGGCTGTGGTAGGCGCTCGTCCGGCTTTCGACTGGGGGCGGGCCTCTGCGTCCAGCGCGATCATCATGCGGCGGCGGAAGGCTTCCGGGGCGGCGTAGGCGAGGCCGGGCGAGGCCATCGCTTCGCGCACGGCCTGCAATTCGACCAGAGCCTGCGCGCAGCCAGTGCAGGTCTTGAGATGTTGTTCGAGCGCGATGGCGTTGGCCGCGTCCAGTTCACCGTCGATGAGGGCGTTGAGCAGGAGGCGCTTGTCGTCGCAGGGGGTCATGGCCGCGCCTCCGCCTGAGCTTCGCCGCCAGATCTGAGAGCCCGCGCCAGAAGTTCGCGTCCCCGCGCCAGCCGCGACATGACCGTGCCGATGGGAACGCCGGTGATCTCCGCCACCTGACGATAGGATAAAGCCTCGATCTCGCGCAGGATCAGGCTCTCACGGAAGGGTTCGGGCAAGGCGGCAAGTGCCCGCCGCACAGTCTCGATATCGCCCTGACGAACGAGGGCCGCCTCGGCGGTCTCGGCTTGCGGGTCGGCCGTGTATTCACCGAGCCTCTCCACAGTCTCTGTTTCCGAAAACACCGCCCGGCCGGCCCGCCGGGCGTTGGACCAGTCGATGAAGCCGCGCCGCACAATGGTAAGCAGCCACGCCTTGGCGTCGCCGCCGCGATAGCTCGCCAACGCCCGATGCGCTTTCAGGAGCGCCTCCTGCACGATGTCTTCGGCGGCGTCGGCGTCCCGCGCCAGGTAGCGGGCCAGATTATAGGCAGCGTCCAGATGCGGCATGACGATCCGGTCGAAGGGGTCGCCGTCGCCCCCTGCCGCACCCGCCTCCAACCGTCTCGCGGGCCGGGCGAGGCCAAACAGGCGCGGCTTCACCGACACCGCCAGCGCGACCATGCCCGCGAACGTCGCCCCCCTCCAGCCGAACCCTGTTGCGGTTTGGCCTCCTGCCCTGAACGGGATCGCCAGACTGGTCATGATCGCGTGCGCGCCTCGCATCGGCTGCTCATCAAGCCTGCACGATTACCTTGCCCACCATATGCGGGTGAAGCGAGCAGAAGTAGGCGAACTCGCCAGCCTTGGTGAAGGTGAAGGAGAACTTGTCTTCGGTGTCCAGCGTCTTCGACTTGAAGCTGTGGTCGGTGGCGACGACCG
>JBBQLP010000076.1:0-8328 GCA_038327995.1 Caulobacterales bacterium
CAAATCCGTGCGCCTCACCTTCGACACCCAGATCATCGACAATCCGGCCTATAACCGCGACAGGGGACCGGCTGTGGTGTTCAGCGGTCGCATCCACGCGGAGTTCTGATTTGGCGTCGGTAGACGAAACAATCCTGGCGATGGTCGCGGAGCTTGCGCCCGGCAAGAGCCTCGATCCGGGCAAGGTCGCGCAGGCGGTGGAAGAAGAGCGCTGGCGGCGACTCTTACCTCATGTGCGGACCACCGCCATCGGATTGGCGCGGCAGGGACGCATCGAGATCCTGCGCCACAATAAACCTGTCGATCCGCTGCTTCCCGTGAAGGGGGTTTACCGGCTACGCTCGCCGCAAGAGCCTGACCCCAAACCCAGTGAGGACACCCCATGATTGTCTACGGCAACAGTATGTCGCCCTTCGTGCGCAAGACTTTGGCCTTCGCCGCTGAAAAGGGGATCGAGGTCGAATTGAAACAGGCGGGCCTGGGGTCCACCGACCCGGCTTTCCTGGAGGCGAGCCCGTTCCGCAAGATGCCGGCATTCCGCGACGGCGACTTCACCCTGGCGGACTCCACCGCCATCATCACCTATCTCGAAGCCATCAAGCCTGAGCCGAACCTGATCCCCAAAGATCCCAAGGCGCACGCCAAGACGATCTGGTACGAGGAGTTTGCCGACACGATCCTGGCTGCTTCGGGCGGAAAGTTGTTCTTCAACCGGGTGGTCGCTCCGCGCTTCCTTGGTCGCGACGGTGATCTGGCGGCGGCTGATGCTGCGGAAAAGATCGAACTCCCACCGATCTTCGACTACCTGGAAAGCGTGATCCCCGCCTCCGGTTATCTGGTGGAAGACCGCCTGACGCTGGCAGACTTGGCGGTGGCGTCCTCGTTTGTGAACCTGATGCACGTGGGCGTCGAAGTGCAGATGGCCAGCCACCCCAAGACCTGCGAGTTCGTCAACCGTATTCTGGCCCGGCCCTCCTATGCGGGTATGGTTGCGCGTGAAAAGGCCTTCTTTGCCGGGTGAGCCTGTGAAGATCCGGCGGGGCGCTTAGATAGGCTTCATGCTCGAAGGGCTTCTCGCCGATATCGCCGCCTGCCGCGCCTGCGCGCCCGAACTTTTGCACGCCCCGCGCCCTGTGGTGCGGGTGACGGCCGAAACGCGGCTGCTCATCTGTGGCCAGGCGCCGGGAAGGCGGGTGCACGAAAGCGGGCTGCCGTTCGATGACCCTTCTGGCGACCGGTTGCGGGATTGGCTGGGGGTGGACCGCGAAACCTTCTACGGCCACCGGGCTTTCGGTGTCGCCGCCATGGCCTTCTGCTTTCCCGGCACCAACCCCAAGGGCGGAGACTATCCGCCGCCGCCCCGCTGCGCCGCTACATGGCGCAAGCCGCTTTTGGCCCAGTTGCCGAAGGTGGAATTGACCCTTCTCGTAGGCGGCTATTCGCAGCGCTGGGCCCTGGCGGATCGAGCAAAGCCCACGGTAGCGGAGACCGTCGCCCATTGGCGCGACTATCTGCCGGACGAGCTGCCCATGCCGCATCCCTCCTGGCGCAACACCGCGTGGCTCCGGCGAAATCCATGGTTCGAGGACGAGGTCGTCCCCTATCTGCGGATGCGAACTGAGGCCATTCTGCAATCATGAACCGCCGCCTGTTTCTCACTTCCGTCAGCGCAGCCCCAATCACGGCGTGCGCGCCGATCACCCAGCACGCGCTCGCCCGGTCGGAAGGCTTCGCCGGACCGAGGTTGGAGCCGGACGCGTTGATCTCCTTCGACGGCGCGCGTCTGCCGATGACTGTCTGGACCGCGAACGATGCGAGCGGCGTCGAGGTCGAGCCCCTTGCCGTGGTCATCGGCCTGCATGGTTTCGATGACTACGCACAGTCGTTCGTGCTGGCTGGGCCGTATTGGGCCGCCCAGGGGATCACGACCTACGCCTATGATCAGCGCGGTCACGGTCGGGGCGACCCACAGGCGCGGGGCGTTTGGGGTGGTGAGACGCTGATGACCGAGGATCTGCGCACGATCTGCGCTCTCGTTCGCACGCGCCATCCGAGGACGATCATTGCCGTGGTGGGTGAGAGCATGGGAGGGGCGGTGGCGATCACCACTTTCGCGTCGAAGAGCCGTCCTGATGCTGACCGATTGATCCTCGCCTCACCAGCCGTGTGGGGCTGGGACGATCAGCCGATCCCAAGCCGTGTCGCTTTGTGGCTGGCTGCGCATCTGGCGCCGAGCGAGGTGCTGAAACCCCCGTCGTGGATCACGCGCAAAGTCCGTGCCTCTGACAATCTGGAGCTGCTCCGAGCCATGGGCCGGGACCGGAACATGATCTGGGGCTCACGGGTCGACGCCCTCTACGGTCTCGTCAATCTGATGCGGCGCGCGCAGGAGGAAATCGGGCGGGTCAGGGCGCCAACCCTCTATCTCTATGGCGCCCATGACCAGATTATTCCCAGGGAGGCGGCGTTGAGGGCGGTGGCGAAGCTGCCCGCGTCGGCGCGCACAGCCTTCTATGCGAACGGCTGGCACCTCCTGAACCGCGACTTGCACGCCAGGACAGTGCTTGACGACGTCGCCGCCTTCATCCGCGATCCCACTGCGCCTCTGCCATCTGGGGCGCCGCCCATCCTGTCCGCCGCCGCACACGGGACGCGCGCCGTCGTTTCGGGGTTGCCGTAGGGGAGGGGAGGGGCTAACCCGCCGCGCTTCCGACCTTCATTGCTTCCGCGCCTCTCCGAGTGATCCCATGACCCTGTTCGATTCCCCGACCTTCGAGGGCCATGAGAGCGTCAACGCCTTCTACGACGAAGCGACCGGGCTGAAGACTATCATCGCGGTTCACTCCACGGCGCGTGGCCCGGCGGCGGGCGGGTGCCGGATGTGGCCCTACGCTTCGGCGGAACTGGCGATGGAGGATGCGCTGAACCTGTCGCGCGCCATGTCTTACAAGAACGCGGTGGCGGGCATCGATCACGGGGGCGGCAAGGCGGTCATCATCGGCGATAGCCGCACCATGAAGTCGCCTGCCCTGTTTGAGGCTTTTGGGCGGGCGGTGGATGCTGTCGGAGGACGCTACTGGACGGCCGAGGACGTGGGCGTATCGCCCGCGGACCTCCAAGCCGCCCGGCGCACCACACGTTATGTGGCGGGGCTGGACGGCCATCCGGCGGCGTCCGGCGATCCCAGTCCAGTGACTGCGGAGGGGGTGTTCCGAGGGCTCAATCTGGCGGTGAAGCGGCGCTTCGGCGGGGATGTTTCGGGCATGACAGTGGCTATCCAGGGCGTCGGCCACGTCGGCGCATTCCTGGCCGAGAAGCTGCACGCGGCGGGCGCCAAGCTCGTCATCACCGACGTCAATCAGGAGGCCTTGAACGCGGTCGCCGCCCAGACCGGCGCAAGGATTGTAGGCCCTGACGCCATCTTCGATGAGCAGGCCGATGTGTTCGCCCCCTGCGCCCTTGGGGGAGCTGTCACGCTTCACACGCTTGAGCGAATCAAGGCGCAGGTGGTGGCGGGTGGCGCCAACAACCAGCTTGCGACGGCGGAGACGGGGCGGGCGCTGTTCGAGCGTGGACTGATCTACGCCCCGGACTACGTTATCAACGGCGGCGGGATCATCAATGTGGCGGGCGAAATCCGGGCGTTGGACGCCAATGCGGCGTTCGATCCGGCCTGGGTCGAGGGAAAGCTGGTGCGGCTTATGCTGACGTTGGACGAAATCTTCCAACGCTCCATCGATGAGAAACGTCCCACCCACGAGATCGCCGGAGAGATCGCTCGAGCGCGTATTGCTGACGCAAAAGCCAGCTAGTAGTCGCGAGATTTGCCTGCGGCGCGCATCCAGACTGACGCCCAGCGGCAACACTAAACGAAGCTTAATGTTCGGGGGGTCTTGCCAAGGAGCGCCCGGCGCATCAAGTCGCGCCTCAGGGGAAGTGGGCTAGTGCCACGCATGATTCGCAAGCCTTTGATCGTCAGTATCGCAGCGCTCGCGCTCGCGAGTGTGGGCGGTTGTGCGCTTGATACGCGCATCCCTGGAGCCAACGTACCGCTGCCCACGGCTTACGAGTCGCCGCAGAGCGCGGCGGGCGCGGCCCTCCCCGCCGCCGCGCTCGACAGGTGGTGGACTCAGTTCGACGATCCGCAACTTACCGCGCTGGTCGAGGAAGCGTTGCGCGCCGCGCCGGATGCGAAAAGCGCGCTTGGCAGGCTTCGCGAGGCGCAGTTCACTTATCGGGAGTCGCTCGCCACAGCGCTACTGCCTACCGGAAAGCTTCTTGGGTCGGCGGCGAAGCAGAACACCAATACGAGTTTTTCCGGCGCGAGCGGCGTAATTGGAGGCTCCACAGGCACGGGGGCAGGCGGCGGAACTGGGTCCGGGTCCACCTTCATCCAGCCTTCGGGCGACGCCGAGTCCTACAGCGCCTCGTTCAATGCGAGCTGGGAACTGGACTTCTTCGGCCGCAACATCGCCGCCGTCCGCACCCTGAGAGCCGACCAGGCCGCCGCTCGCTTCGACTACGAGGCCAGCCGGATGAGCCTTGCGGCCAGCGTCGCCACTTCCCTTTTTCAGGCACGGGCGCTGGCGGTGCAACTTGATGACGCCCGCGAGAACGCCAGTCTGGCCGGGCAACTCGCCACGATTGGACGCAAAAAGTCTGAAATCGGCATCGCCACCACCGCCGACACCGCACGCCTGGAAAGCGATGTGGGGGCGGCCCAAGCTCAGGTTCTAAATATCGAGGCGCAGCTTAAAGGCGCCCAGCGCTCGCTCTTGGTGTTGATTGGCCGGGGAACCGCCCCGTCTTCCAGCCTGCCTATTGAGGCCAAGGTGGGCTTAGCCCCGGCAGTGCCGGCCCAGGCGCCGGGGGAGCTTCTGGCCCGTCGCCCCGATGTGCGTGAGGCCGAGGCGAGGGTGCGCTCTGCCGCAGGCCGCCTGCGCATCGACAAACTTGCGATCCTACCCACGTTCACGCTTCAGCCGGGCATCAGCTATTCCAAGCAGTCCAACACCATCTACGACCTGGCCACCCGCACCGCATCCTTGGGCGTGGGGGTCAGCGTTCCGGTTTTCGACATTCCAAAACTGCTATATGAGGTCAGGGCCCAGGGCGCGCGGGGCGAACAGGCTGTCGCCACCTATGAAAAAACAGTGGCGACAGCCTATGGCGACGCCGAAAAGGGCCTGACCACGCTGCAAGCCGACGAGACCCGCAGCACACTTTTGAAGACGGCGACCGACAAGGCTCGCTTCGCTTTCGACGCAGCAGCCAAGGGCTATGCGTTGGGCCTCACCGACCTGACGCTTGTGACACAGGCGGAGCAGGGGTGGCGTCAGACCCGCGCTCAATACACCGGGGCGCAGACCGCCGCTCTGCAAGATGCGGTGGCGACGTTCAAGGCGTTGGGCGGCGGCTGGGACGCGACGGCGAACGGAGACAAGGGCAAATGACGCGCGCAACAGGTTTTTCGATGAGAACTGGAGCGTCTCGCGCCGTTATGGTCGCCACGCTGATCGCCGCCAGCCTGACCGCGACAGGGTGCTCCAAGCCCAAGGCTGGGCCGCCCGCCGATCTGCCGCTCAGCGTCACGGTCACGCCCATCGTCCAGCGCTCGTTGTCCGAAGGACTGAACGCGTCTGGCGTGCTGGTGTCGCGCGAAGAAGCGGGCGTAGCGAGCGAACTGGCCGGCTACCGCGTCGCGCAGGTGTTCGTGGATGAAGGCGCCTGGGTGAAGAAGGGCCAGCCTCTGGCCCGGCTCGACGACACGCTCCTGCGCTCGCAGATCGATCAGCAAACCGCCAATGTGGCCCAGCAACAGATCGCTGGCCAGCGGGCGCAGGCCGAGGCGGACCGAGTGAAGGGACTCGATAATCAAGGCGTGCTGTCACAGGAGCAGATCAGCGAACGTCGACTGGCCGCCAAATCCGCCGAAGCCGTGGTGGCCTCGGCCCGCGCCGGGCTGAATGATCTGAAGACCCGCGACAGTTTGTTGGTTATCCGGGCGCCAGTCTCGGGCCGGGTCCTGGAGCGCACTGCGCGACCAGGAGACACCTCGTCGCTGACCGCGACCCTCTTCCGTATTGCCCGCGAGGGCCTGGTGGAGATGGACGCTCAGGCGCCCGAGGCCGATCTGGCGCAGGTGAAGATCGGCGACCGCGCCAAGGTCGAGCTTCCGTCTGGCGACACGGTGACGGGTGTGGTGCGCTTCATCAGCCCGCGAGTGGACCTGCAGACCAAGCTTGGCGATGTGCGCATCGCCTTGCCTGTCCGTAGCGACCTGCGTCCGGGCGGGTATGCGCGGGCGATCTTCCAGGGCGGCGCGACCACCACTACCGTGGTTCCCGAGGCGGCGGTGCACTTCGACGCCAACGGCGGCTACGTGATGACCGTGACGCCGGATAGCCGCGTTCACCGCGCGAACGTGAAGACGGGCCGCCGCTCGCAGGGGCTGGTGGAGATTCTGGACGGACCGTCGGTTGGCTCACGCGTCGCCCTTGGCGGCGGCGTCTTCCTGCTCGACGGCGACAAGATCAACGCGGTGCAGGGGAGCGCGGTTTCCCAGACGACTGCGACTCGCCGATGAACTTCCGCATCTCGGCATGGGCGATCCGCAACCCCATTCCGGTGGCGTTGATGTTCATCGCACTGACGATTGCGGGGCTGGTTGCCTACGGCAAACTGCCGATCAAGCATTTCCCCAACATCGCCTTCCCCGCCGCCAACGTGCTCGTCACCCAGAACGGCGCCGCGCCGTCGGAGATGGAGAACCAGATCACCCGCCCGGTGGAAAACGCCATCGCCGGGATCACCAACGTCAAGCACGTGCAATCGACGGTGACGCTGGGCGCTTCATCGACCTTCATCGAGTTCGAGCTCGGCACCGATATGCAGAAGGCGACGGACGAGGTTCGCACCGCCGTCGACCGGGTGCGTCAGGAACTGCCGCCCTCTATCGACGCGCCCCGGGTCAACCGGGTGGACATCGATTCCGCGCCCATCCTTACCTACGCCGTCTCCTCACGCACCCTGTCGGTCGTCGATCTTTCGTGGTTCGTCGATGACACCGTGGCGCGCACGCTGCAGGCCGAAAAGGGCGTTGCTCAGGTCGGTCGGGTGGGCGGCGAGGACCGTGAGATCAACGTCATTCTCGACGCGGACCGGATGGCGGGGTTCGGTGTCACCGCACCCCAGGTCAACGACGCCCTACGCCAGTTCAATGCCGACGAGCCGGGTGGGCGGGCCAGCGTTGGCGCCCAGGAACAGACTGTGCGCGTGCTGGGTTCTGCTCTGACGGTCGCCGACCTGCGCAACACCACCATCCCGGCTGCTGGCCGTTTCGTGCGCCTGTCGGACGTGGCGCAGATCGGGGACGGCTCCGCCGAACAGCGCGGATTTGCCCGTCTGAATGGCCAACCTACCGTCGCCTTCCAGGTCAATAAGACCAAGGAATCCAGCGACGTGGCGGTGGAAGCGCGCGTAAAGCTCGCCGTTGAAAAACTCGCCAAGGCGCACCCCGAGGTGCAGATCACCCCTGTAGTCTCCACGGTCGAGGAAACCCGCCAGAGCTTCACCGCCACGGTGCACGTGCTGCTGGAGGGGATGGCCCTGGCCTCCCTCGTGGTGCTGTTGTTCCTGCGCGACTGGCGGGCGACGGCGATCACCGCCTTCGCCATGCCGCTCTCACTCATTCCCACCTTCGCCTGCATGGCCCTGTTCGGCTTCAGTCTGAACGTCGTGACGCTGCTCGCCCTGACGCTGGTGATCGGCATCCTGGTGGACGACGCCATCGTCGAGATCGAGAACATCCAGAAGCGGATCGAGTCTGGGCAGACGCCATATCGCGCCTCGCTGATTGGCGCGGACTCCATCGGTCTGGCGGTCGTCGCGACCACCTCGACCATCGTCGCCGTTTTCCTGCCAGTCTCGTTCATGCCGGGGATTCCGGGTCAGTTCTTCAAAGAGTTCGGCCTGACCGTTTCAGTGGCGGTGTTATTCTCACTCCTAGTGGCGCGCTTCGCCACCCCGCCCATGGCGGCCTATTTCCTCAAGCCATCGCACAATCCCAAGCCAAGGAAGCCGCTCGGCGGGTTCTACAAGAAAAGCCTCGACTGGGCTTTGGCGCACAAATGGCTGTCAGCTCTCTTCGGTGGGGCGATTTTCATTGGCTCGCTCGCTGTGATGATAGTCGTGCTGCCCAAGGGCTTCCAGCCGATCGGCGATCCGGGCTACTTCTACCTGCAGATGGAAGGCCCTCCCGGCGTCACCCGCGACGGCATGGACCGGGCAGTGCGACAGGTGACAATCCTGTTGCGCCATCAGCCCGAC
>JBBQLP010000077.1:0-8140 GCA_038327995.1 Caulobacterales bacterium
GTCCACGTCCTCGCAGTAGCAGAAGAACGCCTCATCGAACCCGCCGAGCGCCTGGAAAGTCTCGCGCCGGATTAGCATGGCGGCGCCGCACGCCGAGAACACCTCCCCCTCACGGAGCGGCCGCATCGGAAGGCCGTAGCCACCCCGATAAGGAATGCCCGCCGAGGTCATCACGTCGCCTGCTCCGTCGAGCCGCGAGGGGTCGGCGGCGTCGAGCTGAACCGAAGCGAAGCACGCCACGTCGGGCCAACGCATCGCAGCATCGGTGAGACGTTCAAGCCAGTCCGGTTCGGCGAAGGCGTCGGGGTTGAGGAGCGCTAACCAGTGACCTCGGGCTGCGTCGGCGGCGCTGTTATTGCCCGCGGCGAAACCCAGGTTCTCGGCGAACGGCATGAAACGGATTTCAGGGTCAGTTGCGGCTGCAGTGGTCGCTGCGCCATCGGTCGAGGCGTTATCGACCAGCAGGACCTCGAAGTTCGTGAACGTCTGCGCCTTTAGCGCCGCGAGGCAACGGGCCAGCACAGGCCCGCTCTGGTAGGCGACGATAACGACGCTGATGTCGGGGTCGGGTGCGCTCATGGAATTGCGTAACACGGCCCGACTTCGGCCGGGCGCCCGGCGCTATTCACGCCCGAGGGCAAGCACCTTGCCGCCGTGGGCGCTCTGCACGATCACGGCGGTCTTGAGGACTTCCGGCGCAGGCGTGGGACCGGTTGTCGTTGGGGGCGACGCCGCCGCGGTCGCCGCTGCGGGGGGTGAGGGCGGGGTGTAGGCGGGGATCGGGTAGCTTTTCCCCGTGCCGCGCCAGACGCCGAGTCGGGTCAGTTCGCGCACCACATTGACCTCGAGCACGGTTTTTCCGCGGCTCTCGCCCGTCTTGACCTTCACCTCCCGGATCTTGGGATCGTATCGGACTAGCCAGACATCAGCGCCGCCCTCGTGCGCTGAACCCCGACCTATGGCGACTCGCCTGGCGCCACGGGAAAGGGTCACGAGGGGTGTTTTGGGCCCCTTGGCGTCGTCGATGAGCCCGTCAATCTCCTCCTTGTCGAGGCCCGCAGAATGGGCCGCGCCCTGCACGACCATCTGTGGGGTAGACATTTCCCGCAGTTTCAGGCGGCGCACATAGGTGCGCTGGCGGGCGGTGAACTCCGGTTGGGCGAAGGTGTCAGACCAACCGAGAAAATCCCAGATATCAACCGAGAAGGTGAGGCCTAGAACATCCTTGCGCTTGATCAGATCATAGAGCGCCACATCGGCGGGCTGACAGGTTGAGCAGCCCTGGGCGGTGAACAATTCCACTAACACCGACCTTGCCGCCAGCGCATGGTGATGGCGAACCCGCGCCTCACTTGCTGCAGGGAGCAGCAGCGCACAGGCCAGGATGCTGGCTTGGGCGCAGGGAAGCACGCGGGCAAAGGCCGTCGGGCGATCAGTCCGTATCATCGGCTCAACCTAACCCGCTCTTTCGTCCGCGCGCCACACCTTCGTGAGCTATTCCGCCGCCATCGGCTGGGCCTCGTCGCTCCGCGCCAGATTGCGCAGCACATAGGGCATGACGCCGCCCGCGCGATAGTATTCGAGCTCCGTGCGGTTATCGATCCGGCAGCGCACCTGGAAGCGCGCCACCTTGTGGTCAGAGGGGCGGAACAACTCGACCATCAGTTCCTGACGCGGGGTCACGGTATCGAGCCCCCGCACGGTGATGATCTCTTCTCCTGTCAGGCCAAGCCGCTGCCAGCCGTCGTGGACGAACTGCAGCGGCAGAACCCCCATGCCGACGAGGTTGGAGCGGTGAATGCGCTCATAGGTCTCGGCGATCACCGCGCGCACGCCCAGAAGGCGGGTGCCCTTTGCCGCCCAGTCGCGCGAGGAGCCGGTGCCGTATTCCTTGCCTGCGAAGATCACCAGCGGACGGCCTTCGGCTTCGTACTGCATGGCGGCGTCATAGATCGCCATCACCTTGCCGGAGGGGAAGTGTTTGGTGACGCCGCCCTCGATGTCCGGGGTCATCCGGTTGCGGATGCGGATGTTGGCGAAGGTGCCGCGCATCATCACCTCGTGGTTGCCGCGCCGGGCGCCGTAGCCGTTGAAGTCGTCCGGGCGCACCTGCCGCTCGATCAGATAGCGACCGGCGGGCGAGGTCGCCTTGATGTTGCCAGCCGGAGAGATGTGGTCGGTGGTGATGCTGTCGCCGAAGATGGCGAGGATGCGCGCCTCCTGGATATCCGTCACCGGATCCGGGGTCATCTTCATGTCCTTGAAGTAGGGCGGGTTCTGCACATAGGTCGAACCGACGTCCCAGGCGTAGGTCTGGCCGCCTGCGACTTTGATGCCCTGCCACTGCTTGTCGCCCTTAAACACGTCGGCGTAGCGCTTCTTGAACAGGGCGTTGGTCACGGCCTCACGCTGGATCTTGGCGATCTCCTCGTTCGTGGGCCAGATGTCGCGCAGCATGACCGGGGCGCCGTCCTTGTCCATGCCGAGCGGCTCGATCATCAGGTCCTTCTGCATCGACCCGGCCAGGGCGTAGGCCACCACCAGCGGCGGCGAGGCCAGATAGTTGGCCCGCACGTCCGGGTTCACCCGCCCCTCGAAGTTGCGATTGCCGGAGAGGACGCTCACCGCCACCAGGTCTTCGGTGTTGATGGTCGCAGAGATCGTCTCGGCCAGGGGCCCGGAGTTGCCGATGCAGGTGGTGCAGCCGTAACCCACGAGGTTGAAGCCGAGGGCATCGAGGTCTTTCTGCAGGCCCGAATTGGTCAGATAGTCTGTCACCACCTTAGAGCCCGGCGCCAGCGAGGTCTTCACCCACGGCTTGACCTTCAGTCCCTTGGCGTGGGCCTTACGGGCGACAAGGCCGGCCGCGATGAGCACGCTGGGGTTCGAGGTGTTGGTGCACGAGGTGATGGCGGCGATCACCACGTCCCCGTGTCCGAGATCGAAGCTCTCGCCCTTGACCGGCATCCGCGCGTCTTCATGCCCGGCCTTGCCGAAGTCCTTGCCGAGGGCTTCCTTGAACGCCGCCGCCGCGTCGGTCAGCACCACCCGGTCCTGCGGCCGCTTGGGTCCGGCCAGCGAAGGCACGACGGAGGTAAGGTCAAGCTCCAGCGTATCGGTGAACACCGGGGGGTTTTCCGGGTCGAGCCACAGGCCCTGTTCCTTGGCGTAGGCTTCGACCAGCGCCACGCGTTCAGCGGTGCGGCCGGTTTCGGTGAGGTAGTTGATTGTCGACTGGCTGACCGGGAAGAAGCCACAGGTGGCGCCGTATTCGGGGGCCATGTTGGCGATGGTGGCCTGGTCCTCGATGGTCAGGTGCGCCACGCCGGGGCCGAAGAACTCGACGAACTTGCCCACCACGCCCTTCTTGCGCAGCATCTGGGTGACGGTAAGCACAAGGTCGGTGGCCGTTGCGCCTTCGGGAAGCTGGCCCTCCAGCTTGAAGCCGACCACTTCGGGGATCAGCATGGGGATGGGCTGGCCGAGCATGGCTGCCTCCGCTTCGATCCCGCCGACGCCCCAACCCAGCACCGAAAGGCCGTTGACCATGGTGGTGTGGCTGTCGGTGCCGACCACGGTGTCGGGATAGGCCAAGAGCGAGCCCTCGGTCTCCGCCGACCAGACGGTCTGGGCCAGGTATTCCAGATTGACCTGATGGCATATGCCGGTGCCGGGCGGCACCACCTGGAAATTGTTGAAGGCTGCGGAGCCCCAGCGCAGGAAGCGATAGCGCTCGCCGTTGCGCTCGTACTCGCGGTTCACGTTCTCGCCAAACGCCTTGGCAGTGCCGAAGTGATCCACCATCACCGAATGGTCGATCACGAGATCGACGGGGTTAAGGGGATTAATCTTGTCGGGGTTGGCGCCCAGCGCGCCCATGGCGTCGCGCATGGCGGCGAGGTCGACCACGGCGGGCACACCGGTGAAGTCCTGCATCAGAACCCGGGCTGGGGTGAAAGCGATCTCGTGCTCGACCTTGCCGAGGTTGTCCACGAAAGCGGCCAGCGCGCGCAGGTCGTCCAGGGCGACGGACTTGCCGTCTTCCTTACGCAAGAGGTTCTCCAGCAGCACCTTCATCGAGATCGGCAGGCGCGAGGCGCCCGTCAGGCCCGCTTCCTCTGCGGCGCGAAGGCTGTAATAGGCGTAGGTCTTCTTGCCGACCTTGAGATCGCGGCGGGTTTTCAGACTGTCGATGGATGGCATGGAACGTCTCCTCATCAGCCCCGGGATCGCGCGCAGGCCGATGGGACACACAGCGTCCCCCGGCCCGTTCCACCATTGGGCGCAGCGGTTGTCCCGCATGGGCGTGGGTGTCTTAGCCCTGCTCGCGGTCAAGGTCGATAGGGGTGTTCCGGCCCCTTGGCTGCGCGCCCGATGATCGGGTCGCTTAGGGTGGAAGGGCTGGCCGTGCGGCGGGGACAGCGGCGGCTGTTCGAGGGACTGAGCCTTGGTTTGAGCGCGGGTCAGGCGGTGGCCCTGAACGGGGCCAACGGTGCGGGCAAGACCAGCCTGTTGCGGGCGGTGGCGGGTTTGCTTCGTCCTGAGGCAGGGACTGTTTCCTTTGCCGACGGGGCGGGCGCGCCGCTCGATCCGGACGAAGCGCGGGCTGAGGGAGTGCACCTCCTCGGCCACCACGACGGCCTGAAATCCCAGCGGGCGGCGGGGGAGGAGTTGCGGTTCTGGAGTGATTGGCTGGGGGGCGCAGAAGCCGGCAAGGCCAGAGCCATCGACGTCCTCGACCTCCAGCCCCTTCTTCCGCTCGATGTCCGCGTTCTCTCTGCGGGCCAGCGTCGCCGCCTCGCGCTCGCCCGGCTGATCGTGGCGCCCCGGCCCTTATGGCTGCTGGATGAGCCGATGGCGCCGCTAGACGCCGCGCGGCGGGAACGGTTCGGCGCGTTGATGGCGGACCATCTTGCGGGCGGAGGCATGATCCTCGCCGCCGTGCATGATCCCCTGCCCCTTCCGGCCCGCACGGTGGAGATTGGCGCATGAGCGGGCGGGGGTCTCCTCTGATCGCCCTATTCCGGCGCGAGTTGTCCCTGGCTTGGGGACGAGGTGGGGGACCGCTCAACGCCCTGGCCTTCTATGCGGGCGTCGCCACGCTACTGCCGCTGGCGGCGGGGCCGGAGCCGCGCATCCTCACGGCTGTGGCGCCGGGCGCGGCCTTTACGGCGCTGGCGCTCGCCAGCCTGCTGTCGCTTGAGCGGCTGTTCGAGCGGGATTTCGAGGACGGTGCGCTCGACCTTCTGGCGCTTGGATCGCCCGCCCTTGAGGCTGTGGCGGCGGTCAAGTGCCTCGCCCAATGGATCGCCAACGGCGCGCCCCTCGCCCTGCTCGCCCCGGTGATCGCCACCGCGCTGGGGGCGTCGCCCAATCTCGCGCCGCTCATGATTCTGACAGCGCTCCTAGCCGGTCTCGGCATGGCCTTCGTCGGCGGCATCGGGGCGGCGCTGGCGCTCGGAGCCAAGCGAGGCGGAGTGCTAGTGGCGGTGATCGTGCTGCCGCTCTACGCTCCATTGGTGGTGTTCGGCGCGGGGGCTCTGGACGCTTTCGCGGCAGGATTGCCCTGGACGCCGCCGCTCTTGTTCCTGACTGCCTATAGCCTTGGGGCGGCAGCGCTGACCCCGTTCGCCATGGCGGCCGCCTGCCGCAACGCCTTGGACTAGCGCAGGACCAACGGCGCCCAGAGCGAGAAGGTGAAGATCAGGATCGAGATCGCAAACCCGATCCCCCAGACGCTCGACCTCAGCGTAGGTCTATCGCCGAGATAGGCGGCCACATAAAGCACCCGGCTCATCACCCACAGCACCGACAGAAGGTCCAGCACCGGATGCGGACCGCCGTTGAGTTGTCCCGCCACGATCACCGAGACGGCGAAGAAGGGAAAAGCCTCGAAACTGTTCAGGTGCGCCATGTGAGCGCGGTAGCGTGACCCGTCGAGCAGGTTGTCGAGGTTGCGTGGATCGGCGTTGTCATAGCCGTCGCCCGAACGCTTGGCGAAGCCCACCACGGCATAGGGAAACAGTCCGGCGATCAGGATGCACCAATAGGCGATAGGCACGGGCTTTGCTCTCCCTTGGGCGCGCGCGGGGGAGCGCTTCGCCGTATGGCCGCCACAATTAGCATCGGGCGGCGGAGGCGACCGCAGGACGTGTCGTCACAGGGACGTCCTGTCGCCGCCATCCTCGGCGGATACGGATGACCGAAAGTTTAGAATCCGCCTTCAAAACGCGTGTTAACCTGCCGGTTCGGATCGCCCTCGGGGTCGCCATGAACCGGAAGTCCACAGCTCTCGCCCTGATCGTCGCGCTAGGCTTCGCAGCGGTCGCCTCCGCCCAGACCACAGCTCCCACAGCGTCGCCCTCTCCCCAGCCCAACCCATGCGGCGCGCCGGAGAACCGTCAGTTCGACTTCTGGGTCGGACGATGGGACGTTTACGCCACAGGGACCAACAGACAGGTCGCCAGGAGCCTGATCGAAAGCGTCTATGCCGGGTGCGGCGTGCGCGAGAACTGGGCGCCGCTCAGGGGCGGCGGCGGAGGGAGCCTCAGTCTCTACCTGCCCGGACGTATGCACTGGCGCCAGACCTGGATCGATTCCTCCGGCTCGCTGGCGGACTTCACCGGCGGCTGGAACGGCAAGGCCATGGTGATCGAAGGCGACTGGCCCGCACCGACCACGCCGGAGGTGCATAATTACGTCCGCATGACCTACACCCCGAACGCGGACGGCAGCGTTCGCCAGTCCGGCGAAGCCTCACCCGACAACAAGACCTGGACCCCCAGCTTCGATTTCACCTACCGGCCTGCCAAGGTCTGACCCTCTCGCTCGTATCTGGAACCCTCATGACCCCCAAGTCCGCACTCGTCCTTCTCGCCGCCGTCTGCGCGGCCCCGCTACTGGTGGCCGCCGCCCACGCCGCTCCGGTCAGGGCTCATACTGCCGCTGCCGCGCCCGTGGTCGCGCCGATCCCCTTCCACGAACGCACCCTGAAGAACGGCCTGCGCGTGCTCACCGCCATCGACCGGGCCACGCCCAATGTGACGGTTCAGGTCTGGTACGGTGTTGGAGCCAAGGACGATCCCCAGGGCCGCTCCGGCTTTGCACATCTGTTCGAGCACATGATGTTCAAGGCCACCCGCGACATGGCCTCTGAGCATTTCGACCGGCTGACCGAGGACGTGGGGGGCGAGAACAACGCTTCGACCGCCGAAGACTTCACCGACTATTACGAGCTGATCCCCGCCAACCATCTGCAGACCCTGCTCTGGGCAGAGGCCGAGCGGATGAGCGCCCTGAAGGTGGACGCCGCCGCCTTCGCCTCCGAGCGAGACGTGGTGAAAGAGGAGCTGCGCCAGCGGGTGCTGGCCGATCCCTATGGGCGGTTCTTCCGGCTGGCGATCCCGATCAACTCCTTCACCGTCCACCCCTACAAGCGGCCCGGCATCGGCTCGATCCACGATCTCGACGCCGCGACGATCAGCGATGTGCAGTCGTTCCACGACACCTATTACCGACCGGACGACGCCACCCTGGTGGTGGTCGGAAACTTCGATCAGGCACAGCTTGACCGCTGGGTCGACCAGTATTTCGGAGACATCAAGAACCCCGCCGCCCCCCTGCCGCGCGTGACCATCAACGAGCCCCCGCGCACTGGAACCAGGTCAGTCGACGCCTATGGCCCCACCGTGCCCCTGCCCGCTGTGGCGCTTACCTGGCTGATTCCCGCCGCTCGCCACCCGGACTTCGCGGCCTTGCGGGTCCTGGACACGGTGCTGTCAACGGGCAAGTCCTCCCGGCTCTACAGCGACATGATCTACAAGAGCCAGGCGGCGCAGTCCGTCTTCTCCAACGCCGACAACAACCAGCAGCCGGGCCTGTTCTACGTCGGGGCGGTGATGTCCGCAGGTCATACGCCCGCTGAAGGCGAGGCCGCGATCCTAACCAACATCGAGCGCCTGCGCGCCAGCCCGGTGGGCGCCGCTGAGCTCGCCCGCGCCAAGAACCAGATTCTGGCGGCGGAGCTGGCCGGGCGCGAAACGATACTTGGGCGCGGGGTCGAGCTTGGCGAAAGCACGGTGGTGGAGGGCGATCCCGCCCGCGCCAACACCGACATCGCCGCTGTGCTGGCCGTCACCCC
>JBBQLP010000078.1:0-8076 GCA_038327995.1 Caulobacterales bacterium
GTGGTACGTGAGCTGGGTTCAGAACGTCGTGAGACAGTTTGGTCCCTATCTGCCGTGGGTGTACGAAGCTTGAGAGGATCTGTCCCTAGTACGAGAGGACCGGGATGGACATACCTCTGGTGGACCTGTCGTGGCGCCAGCTGCGCAGCAGGGTAGCTAAGTATGGAATAGATAACCGCTGAAAGCATCTAAGCGGGAAACTAACCTCAAAACAAGGCTTCGCCGAGAGCCGTGATAGACTATCACGTTGATAGGCCAGGTGTGGAAGTGCCGCGAGGCATGAAGCTTACTGGTACTAATCGCTCGATCGGCTTGATCGTTCCTCAGTTAAATCCATGCGTGGCGAAGAAGCCGCCATGCGGACTTTGCATTCAGACAGTGTCTTCTCAAAAACATCCCTCTTGTTGACCCGGTGGTTTTGCCGGAAGGTCCCCACCCGATCCCATTCCGAACTCGGTCGTTAAGCCTTCCTGGGCCGATGGTACTTCGTCTCAAGGCGCGGGAGAGTAGGTCGTCGCCGGGTCTACAAGATGGATGTTTTCAAGATCAAAAACCCTTCAATCACAATCGCTTTGCCGCGGGGTGGAGCAGCCCGGTAGCTCGTCAGGCTCATAACCTGAAGGTCACAGGTTCAAATCCTGTCCCCGCACCCAAGCACAGACAAACGCCCCTGGCCCAACGGTCGGGGGTTTTTGCGTTTCCGGCTTACGCCGCTGCGGGCTATTTCTGAATACCGATGAACACCCCTGCGAAAACCTTTTCCGTCGCGCCCATGATGGACTGGACGGATCGGCATTGCCGCGTCTTGCACAGGATGCTGTCGCGGCGGGCGCTGCTCTATACCGAGATGGTCACGGCGGATGCGATCTTGCGGGGCGACCGCCAGCATTTGCTGGGTTTCGACGCGCTCGAGCATCCCGTAGCGCTGCAACTCGGTGGGTCGGATCCATCCAAACTGGCCGAGGCTGCGCACATCGGCGAGGACTTCGGCTACGATGAGATCAATCTCAATATTGGGTGCCCCTCTGTTCGGGTGCAGAGCGGGCGGTTCGGCGCCTGTCTAATGCGCGAGCCCGAACTCGTCGCCGAGTGCATGGCGGCGATGGGCGCGAAGGTCTCGGTCCCGGTGACGGTCAAATGCCGGATCGGGGTGGATGATCAAGACCCTGCTGAGAGCCTCTTTGCCTTGGTTGACGCTTGCGCAGCGACGGGCGTGACGGCGTTTGCTGTCCACGCGCGCAAAGCCTGGCTGAGCGGGCTCAGTCCCAAGGAGAACCGTGATATTCCACCCCTGGACTATGACCTGGTTCGGCGATTGAAAGCCGAGCGGCCACATCTGCACATCAGTCTGAACGGGGGCGTGAGAACGCTTGACGCGGCGATGGAGCATCTGTCGTGGGCCGATGGGGTGATGCTAGGCCGCGCCGCCTATCACACGCCGGACATCCTGGGCGAGATCGGCGCCCGCGTCTTCGGGGAAGGGGAGGCCGTGACCCCCCCCGACGCCATCGACCGCTACCGTCCATATATTGCGCGCCAACTTGCAGCGGGGACAGGTCTGGCGGCTATGACGCGCCATATGCTGGGGCTGTTCTCGGGAAGGCCGGGTGCGCGGGCCTGGCGACGTGTGCTGACAGTGGACAGCATCCGTCCCGGTGCAGGGATGGAGGTGATCGACAGGGCGCTCGACGCAATGCGAATGAGCGCGCCGGTTCGGCCGGACCGGGTCGCCGAGCCCGCCCACCCCATCTGAGCGAGCGCCTAAACCCGCGTCATGGTTATCGCCGCTTAACCCTTGCCTGACATGGATGGGTCGGGAGGGGCGAATGACATATCCAAAAGCATTGTTGGGAGCCTTGAGCGTTCTGGCCATCGGAACGCCAGCCCGGGCCCAGAATCCTTCGCCTCCCCCGCTTCACTCGCGATACCCAATTTCCCTGCCGGTTGCTCCCCGCGCCGGACAGCCCTTCACCAAAGAGACCGCCCCAGCGTCGTTCGCGAAATCCCCATCCTCAAACTGGAAGCCCTCAAAACGTTGGGCGGTGGGCGCGACCCTTGGCACAGATGGGGTAGGGGGCGATCTGCAGTATGGGCTGACGCGGTCGCTGGTATTGCGGGCGCGAGCCGTCTGGCTGAAGGCGGATCACGCCGAGACCTACGACCGTATCCGCTACGAGGGCCACGCAAGCCTGTCGAGCTACGGCGCCTTTGTGGACATTCACCCCTTCGGCACGTGGCTGGGGCGACCTTTCATGGCTAGCCTTGGCGCAGTGTCCGGCCGGCGACGGGCGGCGATCCGGGCGACGCCGCAAGGATCATTCAGCCTTGGCGGAACCACCTATACCGCCGCTCAACTGGGGTCGCTGACGGGGGAGATCGTTCCGGCAAGGCTCGCGCCCTTCGCGGGAATTGGCTGGGACAACACCTTCACAGGCGATGGGCCCATCGGATTTCGGGTCCTCGCAGGCGTGGTCTACAGCGACAAACAAGATGTCACCCTGCGCTCGACGGGCGGGCTCTTGTCTGGAACCTCCGCTCTCAACGGCGATATTCAGCGCGAGGAAGCAGCGATCCGCGACGGCGCAAAAGCCCTGCGGTTCTATCCCGCGATCTCCACCGGACTGACCTACAAGTTCTGAACTGCGTCCGCGGCCTACCGATGCAGGGTCATGCCGGTGGGCGTGGCTTCTATGCGGGAAAGACGGCCAAGATAGCTCATCCCTAGAAGCGAGGATCGCGAGTCGCCGCCCAGAACCAGGGCTTTGACGCCCTCGACGCTGGCGCCTGCGACCTCCACGTGGGGCAGGGTGACAGGGGCGGCGTGGGCGCGTCCCTGCGCGGTGAAGACCGGTCGGGAATAATGCAGCGACGTCGTGTCGATGCCGACGCGGCGGGCGTCTTCAACGGTCAGGGCGACCGAACTTGAGCCAGTGTCGACGAGGAAATGCACCACACCGCGCCGCCCGCTCGCGCCCTCTACGATGGCGTCGGCCCAGAAATGGCCGTCTGCCGCGCGGATGAGCACTGGGGAGCGGTCGACGGGACCGCTGCGGACGTGGGCCAGGCCGATAACGCCGCCGCCTGCTCCGAGCGCCGATAGGGTGGCGACCGCCAAAACGGCGATCTGTTTGATGATCATGGCCAGTTTTCGACCCTCTGCCCACCCGTTCACGGTTGGGTTCAAGGTGTTATGCGCTAGCGACGATTGTCATCCGGTGAATCGCTAGAGACCAAGCTTGGCGGGGTGGATGCGGGCGCGGCGGTCGGCAAGGCAACTCATGATCTCTGCGCGCGCCGTATCCGAATAGGTTCCCCACCGGGCGATCTCGGGAAGGGTGCGGTAGCAGCCGAGGCAAAGCCCGCTTTCGCCGTCAACGATGCAGACTTTGACACAAGGCGTTGCTATGGGAGAAGGAGGGGACTCGCTCATGTCGTTCCCTCTGGAATAGCATAGGCCACCGTGGCGTGGGCTGCGGGCGCTTTGGGGCTTTCCGTCCAAAGGAAGACATCGCAGGTAGCGATGCGTCGCCCCAGTTTCAGTAGCCGAACTTCCGCTGTGATTGGGCCCGGCTTTGCGCCGCGCAGGAAATGCATGGTCAGCGAAGTCGTCACAGCCATAGCAACCCCACCTATGTGCGCCAGCACCATGGCGTAGACCGCCGCGTCCGCCAGCCCCATCAGGGTCGGACCAGAGATGACCCCGCCGGGGCGCAGCAGCCGTTCGTGCAGGTCCTGCACCATGGTCAGGCGGGCGGGCTCAAGGGCGGTAACAACGCCCCGCGCACCCGGTTCCGCATGAGGAAAAGCACGGCACAGGAAGGCGTTCACCTCCTTAAGGCTCAAGCGCAGGTGCTGGGGAGAAGATGGAAGAGGAAGAGGGCTGCCAGCGATCATGCGATTTCCTATCATTGCGGTGGCGATCGCGCGAGGCCGGGTCGGATCTGAAGTCCAAGCTTACGGTGAATGGGAAGGCGTCCACGAAGCCTACGCCCACTAAAAGCCAAGATACGCGAAAAGCTTACGTTGACGTTTTCGTCACCCTTGCGTCTGGGCAACGCTCCCACCTATTGTCTGCCACCACCTGCAACTGCGGGTGTGTGTGGGAGAGACGGCCATGAACCTCGATTTTTCGCCGGAAGAGAACGCTTTCCGCGACGAAGCGCGCGCCTTTATCGCCGAAAACTACCCCGCCGAGCTTCGCGGCAAGCAGGACGAAGGTGAGGAAATGTCCAAGGCCGACTTCCTCTCCTGGCACAAGGTTCTCGCCAAGAAGGGCTGGGTCGCGCCGTCCTGGCCCAAGGAGCATGGAGGCCCCGGCTGGACCTCCACCCAGAAATATATCTGGTCCGAAGAACAGGCTCGGGCGGACACCATTCCAATTCTGCCCTTCGGCATCGCCATGGTCAGTCCCGTGATCTACACCTTTGGCACGCCCGAGCAGAAGGCCAAGTTTCTGCCCGCCACATACAACGGCGACATCTGGTGGTGTCAGGGTTATTCAGAGCCGGGTGCCGGGTCCGACCTTGCGAGCCTGTCCACCCGCGCCGAGCGGATCAAGGGCGACGACGGCAAGGAATACTACCTCGTCAACGGCCAAAAGACCTGGACCACCCTGGCTCAACACGCCGACTGGGGCTTCTTCCTGGTCCGCACCGACCCCACCGCCAAGAAGCAGGAGGGGATCAGCTTCCTCCTCATCGACATGAAGACGCCTGGGATCACGGTTCGCCCGCTAATCACCATCGACGGCGCGCACGAGGTCAACGAGGTCTTCCTGGAGAACGTCAAGGTGCCTGTGGAGAACCGCATCTTCGACGAAAATAAAGGCTGGACCGCCGCCAAGTTCCTGCTGGCGCACGAACGCTCCGGTATTGCGGGCGTGGCGCGCTCCAAACGCGGGATCGAGCGATTGCGCGGGATTGCAGCGGCTCAGACCGGCGACGATGGTGAGCCCCTGCTGAGCGATCCGATGTTCAAGCGCAAGGTCGCCGAGCTTGAGATCGACCTGACCGCGCTGGAATACACCGAGCTTCGCACCCTCGCAGGCGAGGCGCAGGGCAAGGGGCCGGGCGTGGAGTCAAGCCTTCTCAAGGTCAAGGGCACCGAGATTGGTCAGCGACTGACCGAACTGGTTCTGGAAGCGGCGGGCCACTACGGTGCGCCCTATTTCCGGGGCTTCCCGGCGGAAGGGCACAACGCCCTGCCCATCGGCCCGGACTTCGCCGCCCGTTCCGCACCCACCTATTTCAATACGCGCAAGACCTCGATCTTCGGCGGCTCTAACGAGATCCAGCGCAACATCATCGCCAAAATGGTGTTGGGGCTCTAAGCCTCGCACCGAACCGAACGCTTCAAGACGAATCCCCGGGAGGGACTGTTGGACTTCAACTTCACCGACGAGCAGACGATGCTGCGCGATAGCGTCGCCCGTTACCTGCAGAACGAGTACAACTTCGAGACCCGCCGCAAGGCGACCCTCAGTGAGAGCGGATGGCGTCCGCAGGTGTGGCAGGCGTTTGCGGAGGAGCTTGGCATTCTCGGCGCGCCCTTCTCCGAAGACCACGGCGGTCTCGGCGGCGGGCCGATCGAGAACATGATCGTGATGGAGGAGTTCGGTAAGGCGCTGGTCGTTGAGCCCTATCTGTCTACCGTGGTGATCGGCGGCGGCTTCCTTAAGCACTCGAACCATTCCGCCGCGTCCGACATTATTGGCAAGATCATCGAGGGCACGGCGCTGATCGCCTTTGCCTATGCCGAGCCGCAGGGCCGCTACAACCTCGTCGACCTCAAGACCACGGCCAAGAAGGACGGCGACAGCTATGTGATCAATGGCCGGAAGGCCGTGGTCTCGGGCGCGCCTTGGGCCACGCACCTGATCGTGACGGCCCGCACCAGCGGCGGCCAGCGCGACACGGGCGGGATTTCCGTCTTCATCCTCGACAAGAACACGCCGGGGGTCACCACCCGCGACTATCCCACCGTGGATGGATCGCGCGCTTCGGAAATCCAGTTCGACAACGTCAAGGTCGACGCCGCCGCCCTGATAGGGATTGAAGGTCAGGGCTTCCCTTTGATCGAACAGGTGGTGGACGAGGCCATCGCGGCCCTCTGCGCCGAAGCAGTGGGAGTTCAGCGCAAGCTGCATGAAGGCACACTCGAGTACACAAAGACTCGCAAGCAGTTCGGCGTGCCCATCGCTTCGTTCCAGGTGTTGCAGCACCGCATGGTCGATATGTTCATGAACCTCGAGCAGTCGGTTTCCATGACCTATATGGCGACCCTGAAGCTCGGTGAGAGCCCTTCTGAGCGTGCCAAGGCCGCCTCCGCCGCCAAGGTGCACATTGGCCGGGCCAACAAGTTCCTCGGCCAGAACGCCATCCAGCTTCACGGCGGCATGGGTATGACCGACGAGATGGCCATCGGCCATTATTTCAAGCGCGGCACCATGATCGAGGGCCAGTTCGGCTCGGTGGATCACCATCTAAAACGTTATGAGATGCTGTCGTTCGGCGAAGCGGCTTAAATCTACTTTAGCTTACGATTTCAGCCCGTTCCGATTGGTCGGAGCGGGCTTTTTTATGGACATGATCCGCGGAAAAATAGTCCGAACCCTGATATAAAACTTGCGCTACGTCACAAAGCTGTCATAGTCACGCTTGACGCGACGACTGGGAGGGTGAGAGCCCCTGAGAGCCGCTCCGTGTCTCTTTCTGGCAACGACCGCTGGTCAAGGAGACATAGCCATGAACACCAACACCTCCCTCGGCAACGCCCTGATGTCGTTTCTCTTCAGCGGTGTGATGCCCCCCCATCACGCGCGCTTCGACTATGAGGCCCCACGGGTCGTTTCCCCGAGCGCCGCTAAGCGGAAGTAACCGCACGCACCAATACATCTGCTGACGACTGTAGCCGCCCGGTTCGCCGGGGGCTATTTCGTTGCGCTTGCCGCGCCCGGCCACGCCCTCTAACGGTTTCTCCATAAACCCGGCGAGGACTAGCGGCATGATCACCACCGAATTACGCGGCCCCATCGCGATCCTGACCCTGAACCGGCCCGACGCCATGAACGCCCTCGGCGCACCCGGAGACGGAGATCAGGTGGCCGCTGCGTGCGAGGCGATCAACGCCAACCAAGCCATCCGCTGCGTGATTCTGACCGGGGCGGGCCGCGCCTTTTCGGCGGGCGGCGATGTGAAGGCTATGAAGGCGCGGGAAGGGGCCTTTGCGGGTGGCGGCGTCGGCATCCGCGACAATTACAAGAACAACATCCACCGCATCGTCCGCTCGATCTATGGCCTCGAAGTCCCGTGCGTCGCGGCGGTGAACGGGGCGGCTATCGGGCTGGGGTGCGATGTGGCCTGTATGGCGGATATCCGTATCGCATCGGATACGGCGCGCTTTGGCGTCACCTTCCTGAAGCTGGGCCTGATCCCTGGCGATGGCGGCGCCTGGCTTTTGCCCCGCACCATCGGAATGAGCCGGGCGGCGGAGCTTCTCTTCACCGGTGATGTAATCGACGCAGCCACTGCCGAAAAGTGGGGGCTGGTGTCGAAGGCTGTGCCGCACGAAACCTTGATGGACGAAGCCATGGCGTTGGCGACCCGGATCGCGCAGCAGCCCCCTCACGCCCTTCGCCTCGCCAAGAGCCTGCTCAAGCATGGCCAGACCACCAGCTACGACACCCTGATGGAGATGTCAGCGGCCGCCCAGGCCATCTCCCACCTCACCCGCGACCATATGGAAGGGGTCAAGGCGCTGCTGGAGAAGCGACCCGCCGTGTTCACTGGGGTGTAGCCGCCGCGCAGGATAGCTTGGCAGTGTGGCTTGCTGACCCTCGCGCAAACGGCGCATCGGGGGTAAATCCGCCCTCCCATGAGCGATTTCGACGACGATGATGAGGACAGCCGGGTGCGGCGCGGCAAGCTCGCGCTCTCAAACACGGCTGTGCTGGCGTATCTTTGGCGTCAATGGATGCGCTATCCGGTCACGCTCGGGAGTTCCATAGCCCTGACGCTGGTGGCGGTCGGGTTGGACCTGTGCATCCCCTGGGCGGCCGGGCATCTGGTGGATACCGTG
>JBBQLP010000079.1:0-8015 GCA_038327995.1 Caulobacterales bacterium
GCGGCTCATATCTGCAAGTTCGGGGTTTGGGCCACTGTCGGCAGTGATGGTCAGCGGCTCCAACGCCATCCCGCAGATGGGGCAGGGCCCGGGCGCGTTGCGCCGAATCTGCGGATGCATCGGACAAGTGTAGATCGTTCCAGCGAGCCCGGCCTCGATGGGTATCGGCGTCAGATACTTGTCGGGATCGGCGTTGAACTTTGCAAGGCATCCTGCTGAGCAGAAGTGGAACTCGGCCCCGGCGTGCTCGGCATGATGCGGAGTCTTAGACGGATCGACCGTCATTCCGCACACAGGATCCTTGGCGCTCGAAGCCGGGATCGGCGCCGACGGGTCGATGTGAGCGTATTCAGTCATGGGTTCCTCCAAGTGATCAGAAAGCGCGGGTCGCCCTCGCGGGGGGCCTTGGTTTCGCGCTTCAGATCTAAATGGGCCCGACGATGACTATCGCGAGGCCCTGAAGAGACCGTCCATCTAACGCTTGGGCTTCAGATTAGGCTCAAGGGTCCGTTCAAGTATTTTGCGAGCGCGGTAGACACGGGTTTCAATGGTCTTGATCGACACGCCGAGGATCTGGCCAGCCTCCTGCTGCGACCAGCCATCGAAGGCGGTAAGCAGCAGAGCTTCCTTGAGCCGCGCCGGCAGCCGGGCAATCGCCTGATCGAGCAGCGCCATGTCTCCATGTTGGATTACGCCTTCGTCCGCCGCCATCGCAGTGTCGGATTGGGCGAGCGCGCCGCTCTCTTCAAAACTTGCAGACCCGAACACTAGCCGGCGGAATGCCGCCCGCCGCCCGCGATCACGCGCCTTGTTGATGGCTATGGTCCGAAGCCACGCGAGAAATGGGCGTTCGGTGTCGTAGCGGCGAATCGAGACCCAGGCCGCGATAAACGCCTCGTGCGCGGCCTCATACGCGTCGTCCGAATTGCCGACATAGCGACGCAGCAGGCGGTAGAGCGGCTCCTTGTGTCGGCGGACGAGCTCGGCAAACGCGCGTTCATCGCCCTCTGCTGCCCGACTGGCCAGCGCCGCGTCGGATGGCGCGTCGGCGATCACTGCGTCTGATTGGTCAGGGATTTGACGACGGTGTCGTCGAATTGGGTGGTCTGGTCGGATCTCAGGACCGAGCGCATGGCGATAATGTGACGCAGGGTTTCGGCCTGCAAGGTACCCATTGCCCGGTGAAACCGGTCGATCGCAGCCTGGACCTTGGGCGTGTAGGTGTGAGCCTCCTGATAGGCTTGAGCCAACTCGGCATTGGCGACGCGCATCTCCGCCTCAAGCGCCTGACGCTTCACAATGTGGTCCTGCTCCAGCGCTTCGATGCTTCGCGTCTGGTCGGCGCTGAGATGCAGGCGGTCGTGCAGCAATTCGTGCAGCGCTGGCGCTCGTGGGATCTGGCGTTGCACATAGGCGGCGCCCCCCCAGACGCCGACCCCCGCGGCGAGCGCGGCTAAGACGAATGTGAGGACGACACTTCGAAACTGACTCATCGCCCGCCTTCCAACAGCGAGGACGGCGCCAGATTGGCCGCGACGGAAAACGGACTCAGCGGCGGCGGAGCGGTTATGTTCTCCATCGCCACAACGCTGCCTACCGTGACGCCGATCGCCAATGCCAGCCCGACCGACGCAAACCGGATCGGGGCTAGCGTTGCGGCGGCTATATTTTGAACGCGCAAGCGCCGGATGCCCCGGATTAGCTCGACTTCAAAGTCGCCAAGGTCGCGGTCTGTCGGCCAGCCCGCCAATCCTGCGAATAGCTGGTCCAGTCGTTCATTCATCGCGATATCCTTAGCTCACCCTCTGACTCTATACGCCTGGGATGACGCCGATCCCCTAAGGTGCTGAGCTTAGCTGGCGCTGGCGCTTGGCGGCACCGTTCATGCTGAGCGCGTTGAGCATATCGCCCTCGGCCTGGGAAGATCGAAGGTCGCCGTAGGCAACAATCGGGCTCCCACCAAATGCCGGCCGCGTCCTTCCGCCGCGTTAGAACGGGTCGGACACGACGCACAGGTCAGCCCGCGACCGTCCCTGCCGAAACGCCGCGAGCGAGCGAAGATCGGCCCCCGGCAAAGGGCAGTCCTTGGCGGCGCATCGCGTCTCGTGCTGGCCGCTCGACCAGGTGGTGCAGGACCATGGCGGCCGGCAAGACGCCGACATAAAGCGCCGCCCAAAGCGCGGGCGGCAACACTCCGCTCGGCAGCACCAAGACTTTGCGCGCAACGTGTTCAAAGACCAGCTGCCAGGGAATGCAGACCATGTAGACGGCGAAACTGACTTCTCCGAGATAGACCCAGAGCGGAGCGGTCAACAGCCTGGATCCGGTGCTGGCCAAAGTGGCAAGGCTGAGGATCAAGAACCCGAACACGCAGACGGTCATCCAGTCCGGAAGGGCGAGCATGGTGCAAATGACGACTGCGAGCATGGAAGCCGCTAGGCCGCCCACGGCAACACGGCAAGATTGGATCAAGTTGGACTGCCAAAGCAGCCAGACCGCGCAGCCGAGCGCGAAGCAGGGAATGATCCGCAGCGCGCCCCATGCGATTGTGGCCTGCGACAACGGAAACCCGGCGATCTGCTCGAACCCCATGCTGAGACCGATCACCAAGCCTATGGCCAGCAGGACGGCGAGCTTCGGACGGTGGCGCAAAGGCCACGCCACGAGGCCGAACAGCGGAAACGCCAGGTAGGCGAACCATTCAGCCGAAATTGACCAGGAAGGATGGTTCCAGCCGCCGGCCTGGCCGAGGCCCCAGGCCTGGGTGAGTGTTATCTGAGCCGGCAGCGAGGACCATGTTGTGACCTGGTCGCCGGTGTTCAGGCCAAGCGCGGCGGCGGCGGTGGCCAGCAGGCCAAGTGCCACAAGCGTCGCCAGATGCACCGGATAGATCCGCGCCAAGCGCGCCCACAGGAAATCGCGATAGCGGAAGCGGCCGGCCCCGAACGATTCAAGATAGACGTGACTGAGGATGAAGCCGGACAGAACGAAAAACAGATCGACGCCTAGATAACCCTTGCCGATAATGGCAGGCATCCCGAGCCCAAGGCTAGGCGTGTAGGAATAGGCGACCACCCACATCGCTGCGAAGAAGCGCATGGTCGTGAGGGGCTTAAGATTTTGCGGCATGAAGCGCCCAGCGGAAATGTCTGAAGCTCACTCTAGGGGCTGTTCCCTAATAGGTTGGCCTATGTCTCTGATTAGCTCCATCGCCCCGGCCGCTTGACGATTGCCCACGTTCGCGAGCCAACAACGCTAGTGATGATGGTGCATCGTCGCCCGGGCAGGATCGGTCCCATCCGCGCGTTGGACATTAAAACTACCCGAGTCGCTTGTGGGCGCACCCTGGGCGGCAATGCGCCAAGCGACCATGTATGACCCCGGCTGCAACGGGATCACGATCGGAATTGTCACCGATTGGACCGGGTCTGCCGGAAGGGTCATGCGGGTCGGAATCTGTTGCCCGACCGCGTTGGTAAGAATGAGCGAGGTGATGGTCACTGGGCGTGGGAAGGCCACTGAGATCTGTCCCGGCGAGCCTCTGATCGCGATCGGCGTGTTTTGCGATCCGGCATTGAGCGCAACGACCGGACCTGGCGGAGGCGCTGCTGGCGGCGGCGGCGTCATTCCGGCCATCACCATTCCCCCCATGGCGTGGCCTGCGTGGGGGTCGGCAGCCTGAGCTAAAGCCGTTGCCTGGAGGGCAACGGCGCCGGTCGCGACGAGCGCCAGCACGGAATATCTGAGCAACATTGTGAGCCGGCGCACCGAAGGAAGCGGAAAGGTCATCAGATCGCTCGCCTTGGCGGGGAGCCGAAATTCGGATCAGTGCTGACCCGGGCGGCGACCGTTCTGCCGGGATGGGCGTACCAACCCGGGTCTTTGAAATCGCCGGGCGCAATATCGTCACGCACCTTCACCAGAGTGAACATGCCGCCCATCTCGACATTCCCGAACGGGCCGTGGCCAGTCATCATCGCCATGGTGTTGACCGGGCCTTGGTGGCCCGCGTCGGTGTGTTCCTGGTGCTCCGCCATGCCTTCTCGAGACATGGGCAGGAATCCCGGCAGGATCTGACGAACGCGCGCTTCGACCCCGCTTTGATCGACGCCCGTCGGGTTTGGAACCACATGACCCATGGCGTTCATGGTGTGGTGCGCCATGTGGCAGTGAAGAGCCCAATCACCTGGGACCGCTGTGAACTCTATGTCGCGCATCTGGCCGACGCTGACCAATTCGGTCACTTCCCGTCTCCACTGGGCTTGCGGCCAGCGCCCGCCGTCCGAGCCGGTGACCTGAAATTCGACGCCGTGCAGGTGGATGGGATGGTTCCACATCGACAGATTGCCCGCGCGGATGCGAACTCGCTCTCCCGTGCGGGCGACCAGCGGTTCAATGGCGGGGAAGACCTTGGAATTGAAAGTCCAGAGATCGAAGTCCACCATCACAGCGGGGTCGGGCCGCCAGGTTCCCGGATGAAGCGCCCAATTGTGCAAAAGGAACGCGAAGTCACGATCGACCCGGACCGCCTCTCCGCCCTTGGGATGAATGATGAAAAGGCCCATCATCCCATAGGCCATCTGGGTCATCTCGTCAGCGTGCGGATGATACATGTGCGTGCCGTGCTGGCGCAGCGTGAATTCGTAAACATAGGTCTCGCCCGGCTGAATGTGGGGCTGGGTGATCCCCCCGACGCCATCCATGCCGTTGGGCAGGATCAGGCCGTGCCAGTGGACGGTGGTATGCTCGCCAAGGCGGTTGGTGACGAAGATACGAACGCGGTCGCCTTCGACCGCCTCGATGGTGGGGCCGGGCGTGGAGCCGTTGTAGCCCCAGCAGGTGGCTGTCGTGCCAGGTCCAAAGGTGTGCTGGATCTCCTCGGCCACCAGGTGAAATTCCTTGACGCCGCCATTCATGCGCCAAGGCAACGTCCAGCCGTTCAGCGTGTGAACCGGCGTATAGCGCCCGTCGTGGGGCACGCTGGGGGCCTGGGGTTCGGGCGCCACCGTCTGATTGGGGGGCGTCATCTGCATCCCCGTCATGCCCGCCATATCGTGGCCGGTGTGAGTCTGTGCGGCGGCGCGTGTGATAGGACCGGCCGCCGTAACGAGCGCCGCGGTGCCGGAGGCCAGCATGATGTCTCTGCGGCTGAGGCTCATGGCCGGCCTCCTGGAGGTTGGCTGTGAGCGCCCGGCGACATCTCCGGCATCGCCATATCCGGCATGGACATCCCGGCTGGCATCGGCGTGGCCGTCTTGGGTTTTGCTGGCTTCCGAACTGCCCCTGGAGCGTGATTGCGATGTTTCACGGGGGATTTGGTGGTCGGAGGTGTCATGCCGGGCATTCCCGCCATAGCATCGTGGGCGCCGTGATCCATGCCAGACATCCCCGCCATTCCGGGCATAGACATTCCCGCAGACCCGGCCCCTTCGGACCCCCCGCCGTGCTCCATTCCAGCCATGCCGGCCATCGGAGGGGCCGGGGGCGGCGTCAGGATTTGCATCACCGTTGGCGTTGTCGCCGAAATCTGCTTGTCGCTCGGGAGCCGGGCGCCCACCAGGCGCATCAGCTCGACCCGTGCAAGCCAGTAGTCGCGCACGGCCTCCAGATAGCCTTGATAGGCATCGTATTCCTGGGTCTTGGCCTGGATCACCTCGAAGATTCCGATGAGCATGAAATTCTGCTCTTCCTGGCCGCGCGCAGTAGCGCTCTCGCGTTCCGGGATCAGGGACTCTCGATAGATTCGCACCACCTCGCTCAGAACGCGCACTCGTTCGGCGGCCAGATCGACACCGTTGCCGGAACTCAGTTCAAGCTGGGCAAGTCGGGCGCGGGCGAGTTGAACTTGGGCGTCAGCCCGCGCTATCCGGGCCTGGCTCTGATTGAAGACTGGTAACTCCAGATCGAGGGTCGGGCCCCGTATAGTCGACTTGTCCACCTCCCGTTCGTGATCGTAGCCGAGCGTCGTCGTGCCAAGGAGGCGGAAGTTCCGAGTGATCCTTGCCGACTTTGCGGTGATCGCAACCTCCTGGCGGGCAGCGAGGAGGCCGAGGTTGTTTTGGTCAGCCATTCGCCGAAGTTCGGCAGCATCGTCTTCCGTCACGACTGGCAACGGGAGGACCATCGCCGTTTTCCACTCTACGTCCGGCCCACTCAGGCCGATCAGTGTGTTGAGGTCGAGCCGCGCCAGCCGAGCATCCACCGCAGCGCGGGCGGCGTCGATCCGCGCCTTGCTCGCCGTCGCCTTTTCGCGGCTGAGCTGAAGCTCGGTGATGTTCCCGGCGTCGAAATACCGTTGCGAGAGATCGGCGGAGGTCTTGAAGCCATCGGCGACGGCCGCCCGCATATCGGCCACCTGCTGGACGCCGACATAGCGATACCACGCGGCCTCGACGTCCAGGCTCACGTCGAGAATGGCGGACGCGATCTGGAAGCGAGCGCGCTCGTATTCCAGTTTTGCCAGCTTGACGCGGGACGGCAGCACCAAAAGGTCCACTAAGGGGAAAGCGATGCCATAGGCCGTCTGCGCGCCGCCGCCGCCTTGTTGAGGCAGCCAGGCGGCGCTGATGTGCGGATTGGCGACCTGGATAGCGTCCAGGATGTCGGCGCGCGCCAACCCGAGCTGGCCATATTGTTGCTGGAGCCGAGGACTGCGTAGCATCGCCATCTGCACCGCGCGCTGTACGCTCATAGGCTCCGCGAACCACGCTTTGACCGTAGGGTCATCAGCTGCCACGCCGTTGCGCTCCCAGCCCAGCCCCGGTGCACCCCGATCGGACAAGAGCGTATTTATCTTGGCCGTATCTTGCTCGGGGCTAACGGTAGCGCAGGCCGTTAGGGTCGCCAGGAAGCCCAGGACCGCCAGCACTTGCGGAGGGCGCAACGAATGGCGCCCGGCGTTGGAAGCGCGTTGGCCGACCATTAAGGATGTCATGGAGCTCGTCTTCTTGGTCACTAATGGGTCTACGCACCGCAATCGCGTGATCCCTCAAGATCGCCTTTGAACGCGCGTACTAACAACCTGACACTCCCCGTTCCAGCGCCAAGGTGCGCTGCTGGCCCGCTGCCAAGCAGCGCGAGCGGTCCGAAGGCCGCCGACGGTGGGCTAGGAAGATCTCGAACTTGGTGACCAGCCCGGGGCCAATTTCACGTGAGACAGGATACAGATCTGTTTCTTCAAAAGTAATGGGGGATTAAGGCCCTGCCCACATCGACAGGTAGTCCGAAACTGGAGAGCCTCCACGCTTTGGATCTTGGCTTGTGTCAGTTCTAGTTGAGCCAAATTCCCGGGTGAGCAGCCGCCACTTCCATTCGCCTCCAGACGCTGCACATCTGAGTTGCCGTAGTTGTGAGCGGGTATTTGCAGGGTCGAAAACCTGCGGTTCTCGGGGCGGAGCCCTTCAGGCCGACGTTTCTCCCGTGGCCACTGGCCGCATAAGCCCAAGAGCCGTTGTCACGAGTCGACGCCAGACCATAAGCTCGATTTTTGGAGCGAACTTCTCTTCGCGCCATTGCGCGGAATTGAGGAACATCGTGCCCTGGCCACGGCCAATCTGGTTGCACGTTCACCAATCAGGCGGATAAGTGCATGATGTTTCTGTGCCCCATGTGTGCCCCAAGGTCAAACTGACAAGTGGAAATTATCACTAAGGCATTGAAATAACTGGCGCGCCCGGAACGATTCGAACGTCCGACCCTCAGATTCGTAGTCTGATGCTCTATCCAGCTGAGCTACGGGCGCGCGCCGCCTGACGGCGAGGGCGGGAGATACAGCTTCCCTCCGCCGGGTGCAAGTCCGAGTAGGCGTCCTCTCGCAGGGACATCTCCGGGCCATTGCGCGATCTGCAACGCTTGCTGTCATAGGGCCCCATCCCCGCGCAGTCGACGGTTTGGCGAGATATCCTTGGCCCAGCGATGCAGCATGGCACACCTTCGGCGGCGTTGAGCGCAGTCAGCACCCCGAAACCGGCCTTCGGGAGAGTAGGTGCGCCGTCTCGGGTCCAGAGATTCAACGC
>JBBQLP010000080.1:0-7807 GCA_038327995.1 Caulobacterales bacterium
GACCGGGTCTTGCTGCCCTTGGTGGGCTTGCCCCAAGGGGTGACCGGGTGGCGCCCGCCGGAGGTGCGGCCTTCGCCGCCGCCGTGCGGGTGATCGATGGGGTTCATGGCCACGCCGCGAACATGGGGCCGCCGGCCCCGGAGACGGACGCGCCCGGCCTTCCCCAGCACCTCGTTCATGTGGTCCTGGTTGGACACCGCCCCGACGGTGGCCATGCAGCCGTCCTGGACCATGCGCAGTTCGCCCGAGTTGAGGCGGATCTGGGCGTAGCCGGCGTCCCGCCCGACCAGCTGGGCGTAGGCCCCGGCGGAGCGGGCGATCTGGCCGCCCTTCATGGGTTTCAGTTCGACGTTGTGGATGATGGTACCAATCGGCAGGCCGCGCAGGGGCGAGGCGTTGCCCGGCTTCACATCGACCTTTTCGGCGGCGATCACCTCGTCGCCGGCCTTCAGCCGCTGCGGGGCCAGGATATAGGCCAGTTCGCCGTCGGCGTATTTGATCAGGGCGATGAAGGCGGTGCGGTTGGGATCGTATTCCAGGCGCTCGACGGTCGCCGCCATGCCCCACTTGCGGCGTTTGAAGTCCACCCGGCGGTAGAGCCGCTTGGCGCCGCCGCCACGGAAGCGCACCGCGATCCGGCCGCCCCCGCCCCGGCCGCCGCTCTTGGTCAACCCTTCGATCAGGCTCTTTTCCGGCCGCCCCTTGTGCAACTCGGAGCGATCGACGAGCACCAGCCCCCGACGGGACGGCGAGGTCGGATTGAAATGTTTCAGAGCCATGTCTCAAAGCCCCGTGGTGATTTCGATGGATTTGCCTTCCTGGAGGGTGACGATCGCCTTCTTGAGGTCCGACCGCCGGCCCGGCCGGCCGCTAAAGCGCTTGGTCTTGCCCTTCTGGATCAGGGTGTTGACCTTGATGACCTTGACCTTGAACAGTTCCTCGACGGCGGCGGCGATGTCGTCCTTGGTGGCGCCGATCGCCACCCTGAAGACCACCTTGTTCTGTTCCGACAGCAGGGTCGCCTTCTCGGTGATCATGGGCGCTAGGATGGTGTCGTAGTGGCGCGGCGCGACGGCCATCACGCGGCCTCCCCGTCATGGAAGCGGGCCGTGATCGCCTCGACCGCGGCCCGTGTCAGCACCAGGGTCTCCCGGCGCAGGATGTCGTAGACGTTCAGGCCGGCGTTCGGCAGCACGTCGAGGTTGGGGATATTGCGCGCCGCGAGCCTGAAGTTGGCGTCGGCTGTCGGCCCGCAGATGACCAGGGCGTTCTTCAGGCCCAGGGCGTCCAGGTTGACCCGCAGGGCGGCGGTCTTGGCCAGCGGCAGGCTCGCGGCTTCCAGCACCACCAGGGTTCCGGCCTTGGCCTTGGACGACAGGGCGTGGCGCAGGGCCAGCGCCCTTACCTTCTTGGGCAGGTCGAAGGCGTGGCTGCGGACCACCGGCCCGTGGGCCTTGGCGCCGCCGACGAACTGAGCCGCGCGGCGAGAGCCGTGACGGGCCCCGCCAGTGCCCTTCTGCTTGTACATCTTCTTGCCGGTCCGCGAGACCTCGTTGCGGACCTGGATCTTGTGGGTTCCGGCCCGTCGCTTGGCCAGCTGCCAGGTGACGCAGCGTTGCAGGATGTCGGCGCGGATCTCGGTGATGCCGAAAATGTCGTCCGGGAGGTCGAGCGGTTCGCCCTTGCCGCCGTCCAGGGTGGTGACCTCGATCTTCATGCCCCCGCCCCCTCGGAAGTCTCGGGCGCGTCGCCTCGAGGCGCCTCGGTTTCCAGCGCCGCCGGGGCGGAGGCCTGCTTGATCGCGCCGGGCTTCGGGATGTCGGCCGGAGCGGCGGCCTTGACCGCGTCACGGATCTTGACGAAGGTCCCTTCGGTCCCCGGCACGGCGCCCTTGATCAGAATAAGACCGCGCTCCACGTCGACGCGGAACACGGTCAGATTGAGGGTGGTCACCCGGTCCTGACCCATGTGGCCGGCCATGTGCTTGCCCTTGAACACCTTGCCGGGGTCCTGGCGCTGGCCGGTGGACCCGTGGGCGCGGTGGGATACCGAGACGCCGTGGGTGGCGCGCATGCCGCCGAAATTCCATCGCTTGATGGCCCCGGCGAAGCCCTTGCCCACCGTCACGCCGGCGACATCGACCTTCTGGCCGGGCAGGAAATGGTCGGCGGAGAACTCGGCGCCCACCTCGATGAGATTTTCCTCGGAGACGCGGAACTCGGCCACGCAGCGCTTGGGCTCGACCAGAGCCTTGGCGAAATGACCGCGCTCGGCCTTGGAGGTGTTCTTGGCCTTCTTGGCGCCGGCGCCCAGCTGCAGGGCGACATAGCCGTCCCTGTCCTTGGTCTTCTGAGCGGTGACCTGGCAGCCTTCCAGGCTGAGTACGGTCACCGGCACATGGGTCCCGTTCTCATCGAAGAGACGGGTCATGCCCAGCTTTTTGGCGATAACGCCGGTGCGCATCGACCCTCGCCTCCCCTCTAGAGCTTGATCTCGACATCCACGCCGGCGGACAGGTCGAGCTTCATCAGCGCGTCCACGGTCTGCGGGGTGGGATCGACGATGTCGAGTACGCGCTTGTGCGTGCGAATCTCGAACTGCTCGCGCGACTTCTTGTCGATGTGCGGCGAGCGGTTCACGGTGAAGCGTTCGATCAGGGTCGGCAGCGGGATCGGGCCCCTGACGGTGGCGCCGGTTCGCTTGGCGGTGTTGACGATCTCGCGGGTGGAATGATCCAGCACGCGGTGATCGAAGGCCTTGAGCCTGATGCGGATGTTTTGACGATCCATATCGCTCTTACATTTCCCTTCAGGCTGCAAGGAGCCCGCGTGCGCCAGACCATTTCAAAGACCGGCCCACTCGACCAAGGTGGCCGAGCGAACGCGAAAGCCCGCAAAAACGAATGGCCCGCGCGGTAAACCGCGGGGGCCGTCACCCAACCTAAACGGCCGCCAGGCCGCTCTTGCTCAGGTTCGCCTCGCGAACCGCGTCTGCCTTTCCGGGGGTTTTCCCGTCCGGGCACAGCCGGTTCAACAAAGAGGAGGGGTGCATACCCGTGGACGCCTGACGCGTCAACCCGCTGCCAAAACGAGCCGTTGTTGCGCCATCAAGGAATCGCATCACAAGGAGAATATGGTTGTCAAGCTCGCCCATCTAGAACATAACCGGAACATGAACTCTGGCTTGCAAACCGTCATTGAACCTGTGCCCGACGAGGCGCCGCTTTCGATTCACGGATCGACCATCTTTATGGGCGACGCCCTCTCGGTGCTGCGCAGGATGCCCAGCGAGTTTGCCCGCTGTATCGTGACGCCCCCCCCTATTGGGGCCTTCGTGACTATGGCATCGCGGAGCAAATTGGTTCGGAAGAGACTCTCCAGCAATTCATCAACAAGCTGGTCGCCGTATTCGCCGAGGCTCGTCGCGTACTCGCCGACGACGGTTCGATGTGGCTCAATATCGGCGATGGATTCACGAGCGGCAATCGCGGCTATCGCGCCCCCGACAAGAAGAATCCCGCCCGCGCCATGGAAGTGCGCCCCGATACGCCGCCCGGGCTGAAGCCCAAGGATCTGTTGGGTATCCCATGGCGTCTCGCCTTCGCCCTTCAGGCGGACGGGTGGTATCTTCGCAGCGATCTGATTTGGCACAAACCCAATGCAATGCCCGAGAGTGTGAGAGATCGCCCCTCGCGTTCCCACGAATACATCTTCCTGTTCACGAAGTCGGAGAAGTACTTTTACGACTGGGGAGCGTCGCGCGAGCTGGCGGACGGTGGAGGCTATCGCAACCGACGATCGGTTTGGAGCGTCAACACCCGACCATTTCCGGGCGCCCACTTCGCTACCTTTCCCCAGAACTAGTGCGCCCCTGCGTCCTGGCGTCCACTCAAACGGACGACTTTGTCCTGGACCCGTTCATTGGCTCGGGAACCATCGGCGTCGTGTGTCACGAGGAGATGCGGAATTACGTCGGGATTGAACTCAATCCGGACTATGTCGCCATCGCTGCGTCGCGGCTACACGGCCACCTTGCGACCAGCCGGCGGCTTAAGGCTGTCGGCTGATCCGCCCATGCGGTTCCCGCCGCCAAACCTTCAAATTGGCTTTGCACTGAAGCTCCAGGCCTCCGCAACACAGCTCTGCAAGAGGCGCTCTTGGAGACCATGAAGACGCTGGACATCGCTGACGTTGATCGCGAATTGAACGCGCTTGCGCCGGAGGGCGCACTGTCAAGATTGGCTGGCGCCGGTTTGCGCGGCGAGCTGATGTTCGCCGCGCCGACTGTCCTCACTGCCGCTCCTCAGCTCCTGGCTTACTACAGGCTACTGCTGGGTTTCAGTCAGAAGGACTTCTACAGCGGCCCGGCAAAATACGGGGCTGGGCCATTCCGTGCCTTCGAAAACGCCGGACAAATCAGCCCGAAGGTGGCGTCAAGAACCACCGAACTTTGTGAGGCGCTATGTTTCTCGGCAGGCGAACTCCTGGCGGGACTTGACGGTCAGCAACTCACTGCGGCCTTCCTCGCGGACCTCTCGCTGCTCACGTTGGGACCGCTCTTTCGTGGTGGAGCAAACAACGCGGTGGGATTCGGCGGTGTGAAAGACGTTCGCGCTATCATAGTATCCATTGTTCAGAATGCGGGTGCCATAACCGCCGGCAATCTCCTCACGCTGAAGAACGCAGCTGGACGAAAAGTACTCGTGGAATTCGGAGCGGTCGTGTCCCGGGTGGTGGTGTAATACCAGACCCGGAAAAGGTTGACTCATTTGGGGGATTCCCGAGGGGGAAGAATTCTGAATCAATGCCGCGGCGTGACGAATCGCATGTCGGAGGTATTGGATGGGCGCGTCCCTGGAGATTACGCGAATGGAGCACACGAGCGCGGAGCTGCGTGCGCATAGCAGCCGGTTCTCGGATGGCGCCCAGGTCCGGCGGATGCTGGCCTTGGCGATGGTTTTGGAGGGGCGCTCGCGGACGGAGGCGGCCGAGCTCAACGGCATGGACCGGCAGACCTTGCGCGACTGGGTGCATCGCTACAACGCCGAGGGTGTCGAGGGTTTGAAGTCTCGCAAAGCCCCAGGCCGGCCGCCGGCCCTGAGCGAGCAGCAGATGGCGGAGCTGCGCGAACTGGTGATCCAGGGACCCGACCCCGAAATCCATGGCGTGGTGCGTTGGCGCTGCATGGACCTGAAGGCCGAAGTGGCGCGGCGGTACTCGGTGGAGGTGCACGAGAACACCATCGGCAGATGGCTGCACGAGCTGGACCTGACGCGCCTGCAGCCGCGCCCGCGTCATCCCCAGAAGGACCCAAAAGCCGAGGAGGCTTTTAAAAAAACTTCGCCGATCTGGTCGCAACCGCGCTCCCGCAGGGAGCGGCCGGCCGCCCGCTCGAAGTCTGGTTCCAGGACGAGGCCCGCGTAGGCCAGAAAGGCGGCCACGCCTACATCTGGGCGCCGATCGGCTCGCGGCCCCGCATGGTGCGCGACAACCGCCACGTCTCCACCTACATCTTCGGCGCCATCTGCCCCGCCAGAGCCACCGGCGCGGCCATGATCATGCCCTACGCCAACACCGAGGCCATGAACCTGCATCTGGCCGAGATCAGCCTGGAGGTCGCGCCCGGGGCTCACGCCATCCTCGTCTGTGACGGCGCCGGCTGGCATCAAAGGGGCAAAAAGCTCGTGGTCCCCGACAACATCACTCTGCTGCCCCTGCCGCCCTACTCACCCGAGTTGAACCCTATGGAGAACGTCTGGGACTACTTGCGGCAGAACAAGCTCTGCGGCCTGGTCTGGGCGACCTACGAAGACATCCTCGACGCCTGCCAGAGCGCCTGGCGCTTCCTGATCAACGACCCAGACCGGATCCGATCCATCGGAACCCGCAGCTGGGCCTGTGTCACTCTTTAAGAGGACTGGTATCAGACACCCGGCACTTCCGCTTCCCAACCCCTTGCTGGTGCGGGCCGGGCCTATTGCAGCAGTGGTCGCAGCTGATCGGCGGTGCGGGCGTCGCCAAGTCGTTCGGCCGCGGCGATGGCTCCAATGAGAGCGCCCCGCCGGCCCGGGGCTGCCGCCAATGCGGCCTTGAACGCCTGGAGGGCCTGATCCGGCCGGTTCAGACGAAGCAACAGTTCGCCCAGTTGCTCGCGCGCCGGTACGATCGGTCCGGGCGTGACGGGCAATTTTTCGAAGGCGTCTTCCTCGTCCGCGGCGGCGTTCAGGCTGGCGATCGCTGACGTAGCATCGCCCTGAGCCGCGGACTGCCATCCCCTTGCCTCCAGGAGCATGGCGTGCGTCTGAGCCGCCCAATAAGTGTCCCGTTTGGCCTCCAAAGCCTCAACGCAGGCCTGTAGCTCGCCAATGTCGTTGTCTGCAGGGCTGGGGACCGCCGCGCGCGCATGACCCAAGGCCCGCGCCCAATAGACGATCGCGGCCACCTGGGGCGGCGATCCGGGTAGCGGGCGGAGCCGCAAGGCGGCGTCCCAGTCGTGCTGTTCGACGGCCAGTCGTGCAGGCATGGCCGTGGCGGCATAGCCCACTTTGAACTGCGCCGTGGGCAACCCGGCCATCGCTCGCACGTCGGCCACCACGCCGGCGGCCTCCTGAAAGCGGCCTCGTTGAAGGTAAGCGTAGGTGAGGTAGTCCATCGCGTGCAGCTCCTCGCCGACATCGCCCTGAGCTTGGGCGGCGGCGCTCGCCGCCAGGTTGGAGGCGATGGAGTCGTCCCAAAGGCCCAGCCGGGTGAAGATGTGCGAGGGCATGTGCAGGGCGTGCGGCGCCGAGGGGGCGATCTTCGAATAGGCTCGCGCCGCGGGCAGGCCGCGCTGGGCCAGCTCGGCGCTGTCGTAGGCGTGGATCAGATAGTGCGCCAAGCCGGGGTGCTGCGGCTGTCGGCGATAGATTTGCTCGAGGATGGCGGCGGCCTGTTTCTGGTTGGCGTGGGTCCTGTCCGTCGGTGGCGCCGTGGCGATCAGCGCCAGGGCGTAGAAGATCTGCGCCTCGGGATCGGCCGGATCCAGGCGCGCCACGTCAGCCATGGCGTGGGCGTAGCGTTTGGCCCGTTCTTCGGCGCTCGCGGTGTCGGCGCCGGCGTAGTACTGAGCCAGCGCGGCGATAAACCGACGCTCGCGCGGCGTCCCGCCGCCGATCTCACCCGCGCGCCGCACCTGCGCCGCGCCCTCACCCAGCTCGTCGCCAGTCGGTGGGTCCCAAAGCTGGTGATAGTGGGTCATGGCCATGCCCCAATGGGCCATGGCGCAGCCTGAGTCCTGGGCGGCCACGCTCGCGAAAGCCTTCTCGGCGGTGGCGTAGGCGAACGAATGCAGTAGCGCCACGGCCCGGTCGAAAGATGCCGAGACGGCGGGCTTGCATGAGGTGGGGAACGTCACCGCGCCCAGATGCTCCGGCGCCGGATGGTCGTGGTGTTCTTCGGCCATGGCCGGGTCCATCGGCTGGGCCATCGCCTGGGGTGCGACGGCCACTGCGAACACCAGGGCCAGGCCCGGGATCAGCTTTTGCATTTGTCTAAGCGCTCCCACAGTTCGGCGTTCCTGGCTTGGTCACGGTCCAATCGTAGGCGCGACATAAAATGGGGCAAGGGATCGTCGCCAATGTCCGTTTTCCTTAAAGAGAAAAAGGGAGAAAAGGGGTCAGAGTCATTAACCCGCATTTCCCAGATAGGCGCTGGATTTCTGCCCTGAGGGTGCCGACTCTGCTATCAGAATCAATACGATAGCAGAGTTCGGAGGGGTGGGGGATGGCCGAAGCGACGGGTGAAGCTGACCGGGCCGATTTACGGGTCGA
>JBBQLP010000081.1:0-7757 GCA_038327995.1 Caulobacterales bacterium
GCTGGAGCGCCACGATGTCGGTTGCGGATTGGGCGTGTACGACGGGGGTGGTAATAGCCAATGCGCAAGCAGCGAACATCAACAGCTTCATCGAACCACGCTCCAGTTTAGCCGACTACCCTAACAGGTCCGTCGATACCGGATAGAGCGATGCTGGCACGACGGTTCACCGTTTGTTTACCGCTTCGGCCCGCTTTCCCTGAGGGGAAGAACGCGCGATGGTGTGGAACACATGACGAACGCGATTCGGATATTGGGTCTCGATCCCGGCCTTCGCCGCATGGGCTGGGGAGTGATCGTGTGCGAGGGCTCGCGGCTGACCTGTGTCGCGCACGGGACCATTGTTCCCAATGAAAAATCGCCCTTCGCCTCCCGGCTCCTGCACCTTTTCGAGGCGCTGGAAGCCGTGATCGCCGAACACGCCCCCCACGAGGCGGCGGTAGAAGAGGTGTTCGTCAACATGAACCCGGCCTCGACCCTGAAGCTCGGCCACGCCCGCGCCGCCGCCATGCTGGCGCCCGCCCGCGCCGGACTGCCGGTGGCTGAATACGCCACGCGTCTGGTCAAGAAGGCCGTGGTCGGCTCGGGCGGCGCGGACAAGGCGCAGGTCGTCTTCATGGTCCAGCGCCTGCTGCCCACCGCGGGCAAGGCCACCGCCGACGCTGCCGACGCCCTGGCCGTCGCTATCACCCACGCTCACCTGCGGGTCGCCGTGCTGCGAGGCGCGGCATGATCGGGCGGTTGCGGGGTCTGGTCACGGAGGTCGAAACCGAAGACGCCCTGATCGACGTCATGGGCGTCGGATACGTCGTGCGTTGCGGTGCGCGCACCCTGGGTCGCCTGCCGCCCGTGGGCGAAGAGGCGGTGCTGCACATCGACCACGCCTGGTCCGCCGAACAGGGACCGCGCCTCTACGGTTTCTCCACGCGGGACGAACGCGCGGTGTTCCGGCTCCTGCAATCCATTCAGGGCGTCGGCCCGAAGGCGGCGCTTTCGCTGCTCGACGTTCTGCCGCCGGACGAGCTGGCCGGGGCGGTGGCGCGGGAAGACAAGGCGGCGGTGGGCCGCGCCAACGGGGTTGGCCCCAAACTCGCCTTGCGCATCGTCACCGAACTGAAGGGCAAGCCGCTCGGCACGGGCATGGCCGTCGGGGGCGGCGGAGCGCTTCTCGCGGGTGGCGGCGTCGCCCCTCAGCCAGCCTCAGCCTCCGGAGAAGCCACCGTCGCGCTCATGGGTCTCGGCATCGCCGAGCCCGCTGCTCGCCGCGCGGTGGACCACGCGATCGCCGTCCACGGGCCGGACATTGATCTATCAACATTGATCAAGTCAGCGCTGCAGGAGATCGGTCGATGAGGGGGGCGTTGTGACCCGCCTCGTCTCCGGAGAGGACGCGCCCTATGAGGCGTCAGACCGCTCGCTGCGGCCGCAGACCCTCGCCGAATTCGTGGGACAGGCGCCCATCAAGGCCAACCTCAAGGTCTATATCGACGCCGCCCGCGCCCGCGCCGAGGCGCTGGACCACGTTCTGCTGTTCGGGCCGCCGGGGCTCGGCAAGACCACCCTGGCCCAGATCATCGCGCGGGAACTGGGTGTGAACTTCCGCGCCACTTCCGGCCCGATCCTCAACAAGGCGGGGGACCTGGCGGCCATTCTCACCAACCTCGAGCCGCGCGATGTGCTGTTCATCGACGAGATCCACCGGATGCCCGCGCCGGTGGAGGAAATCCTCTATCCGGCCATGGAGGATCACGTGCTGGACCTGATGATCGGCGAGGGACCGTCGGCGCGCTCGGTGCGGATCGACCTGTCGCCCTTTACGCTGGTGGCGGCGACCACCCGCGCGGGACTTCTGGCTACGCCGCTCCGCGACCGGTTCGGGATTCCGCTCAGGCTTGAGTTCTATTCCCCCGAAGAGTTGAAATCGGTTCTCGCCCACGCAGCGCGGAAGCTCGGCCTGACCCTTTCCAGCGATGGGGCGGCGGAGATTGCTTCCCGCTCCCGAGGCACGCCGCGTGTCGCCGGACGGCTGCTGCGCCGGGTGCGCGATTTCGCCCAGGCCGAGCAAGAGGTCGCCGAAGGGGCAACGGTGATCGACCGCGCTTGCGCCGCGCGGGGGTTGGCGCGGCTCGAGGTGGACGAGGCAGGGCTGGACGGGCTCGACCGCCGCTATCTTCGCGCCCTGATCGAGACCTACGGCGGCGGCCCGGTGGGCGCCGAGACGCTGGCGGCGGCCCTGGCCGAAGCCCGCGATGCGGTGGAGGACGTGATCGAACCCTACCTCCTCCAGCAAGGCTATATCCTGCGCACCCCCAGGGGCCGCACTGCTGGGGTCAAGGCCTATCTGCACCTCGGCCTGCCCACCCCGGCGCCTATCGGCAAACCACAGCCCGGTCTGTTCGAGGAGTAGTCATGTGGCGCCGAGCGACGGCCTTCAGTCCTGGTTTCGATCCTACGAGACCGAGATGACCTCGCCCTATCCACCCGAAGCGGCCATTGAAAGACTGCGCCATTCGACGGGGCGCTGGTGGATGCTGTTTTCTCGCCGAGCCGTGGAATCAAAACTGATTCAAGGTGCCGTTGTGCTGACCGAAGTGACCAGACGCACACGAGGGACTGACGCGGAGGGGGCTTCCTCGTTCTCGCTACCCATGAGGGTCGAATTCTATGAGAGCCCTGAAGGGTCCCGGCTGTTCTGCACGAGCCATATGTCCTCGCTCACCCGGTTGCTCTTTTTGGGAGGGTTCGCGGTCTCGATTGGACTGGGCCTGATGTTCATCAACTCCGTCTACCGGCAGCTATTGGCGGGGTCGACCCAATGGGCGACCGTTTCACTAGCGGCTTTTGGAGGGGCGATGGTTGTGTTCGGCTCATGGTCCCTGTTGCGTGGGTTCAAGGACGGACCAGACGATCACCAATACCTCGTGGACTTCGTAAGACGCGTTCTTGACGCCGTCGTTGTGGGAGGAGACGCCGTATGACCGGTCCCAATGACACCGCCCCCTCCGCTGGCTGGTTCGAGGGCCGGGTGCATTTCCTGCCGGTGCGGGTCTATTACGAGGACACCGACTTCACCGGGGTGGTCTATCACGCCAACTATGTGCGGTATTTCGAGCGGGGGCGGTCGGACTTCCTGCGGCTCGCCGGGGTCGGCCACGCGGACCTTCTGGAGCGCGAAGACCCCGCCGCCTTCGTGGTCACGCGCCTCGCCATCGACTTCAAGAGGCCCGGGCGGATCGACGATGCGCTGCTCGTGCGCACCACCTACGACGTGTTCAAGGGGGCCAAGCTTGAGGTCGCCCAGTCGCTGCTGCGGGGCGAGGAACTGCTCGCCACGGCGCAGGTGCACGCCGCCTGTATACACCTGACGGGCCGACCACGGCGCCCTCCGGCGGTGCTGGTGGAAAAGCTCTCTCCGTTCCTGCTGCCATAGTTTCGGCGCAGCACCTGCGCTAGGAAAGCCCACCGCCCCTCTCGAGAGAGCGCCCATGAACGCCGATAATTTCTCCATCCTTTCCACCTTCCTGCGCGCGGACTGGGTGGTGAAGCTGGTGATGGTGGGGCTGGCGCTGGCCTCGCTCTGGTCGTGGGGCGTCATCATCGACAAGGCCTTCCGCATCGTCGCCTTGAACCGCGCCGCCGACCGGTTCGAGGACGAGGTCGGCTCGGGTCGCCCGCTGGAAGAGATCGCCGCGGCGCAGGGCGAGAACCCCCGCCACGCTCTACCCCGGATGCTTCAGGCCGCCATGCGCGAATGGCGTGAAGTCCGTACGCGCGGGGCCGTCGGCGAGGGTCAGGCCGCGCTGCTGATCCAGCGCATCGACCGCCAACTCGACGCCGCCATCGCCCGCGAAAGCCGCCGGGTGGAAGAGGGGCTGGGAACCCTTGCCATCGTCGCCACCGCGTCGCCCTTCGTGGGCCTGTTCGGCACAGTGTGGGGCATCATGACCGCGTTTCAGGCCATCGCCATCCAGAAGAACACCAACCTCAGCGTGGTTGCGCCCTCCATCGCCCAAGCCCTGTTCGCCACCGCCATCGGGCTGGCGGCGGCTATCCCCGCCTACATCGCCTACAACAAGTTCTCCACCGACGCGGGACGCTACACCGGGCGCCTGGAAAGCTTCGCCGACGACCTCGCCGCCGCCGTGGCGCGCCGTTTGGCGGGTGGCTGAACCATGGCCCTCTCAGCCAACGACGCCTTCGCCACCCAGAGACGCGGCCGCCGTCGCCGCCGGGGCCGTGCGGCTCTATCCGAGATCAATGTGACCCCATTGGTAGACGTGATGCTGGTGCTGCTGATCATATTCATGATCTCAGCGCCGCTGCTGACGGTCGGCGTGCCGCTGGAACTGCCCAAGACCGAAGCCTCGGCGGTGAACGATGAACGCCAGCCCCTGACCTTGTCCATCAAGCGCGACGGCTCGATCTTCATTCAGGAAACGGCGATCAGCTATGACGACCTCGGCGTGCGGCTGAAGGCGATGGCGAGCGACGGCCTGGACCGGCCCATCTACGTGCGGGCGGACGGAAACGCCGCCTACGCCAGCGTGGCGCAGGTGATGGCCAGACTGTCGGCGTCCGGGTTCACCAAGATCGACCTGATAACGGATACGGGCGCTCCTGAGGCGAAGCCCGTCCCGCCCGTTTCACCGACGACACCCGCAGGGTAGGTCGTGGCCCGCCGCGACAGGGACAGCCGCGCGCCGGCCATGATCGGGTCGGCGGCTCTGCACGCCCTGGTGTTCGGCGCTGCCTTCATCGCCTTGCCGTTCGTCTCGACGCCGGTGAAGGAGATCAATTCGGTTCCTATCACCATCGTCAGCCACGCCCCGCCCGAACCGGCCCAGGCTGTAGAGGCGCCTGTTCCTGTGCAGGCGGCAGCCCCCAATATGGCGCCCGCGATCCAGCCCGAACCTCCGCCCCCGCCGCCGGCGCCGCAGGCCGCCCCACAGCCGAAACCAGCGCCACCCTCGCCCCCGGCGCCCAAGCCCGCACCGGTTCCCAAACCCCAGCCCAAACCGCTGGACCTCGCCGCCCTCGCCTCGTCCCTGCCGCAGACCAAACCGGTGAAGGCCCAGGCCAAGCCACTCGATCTCGGCGCGCTGGCGGCCAGCCTGCCCAAACGCCCGGCGTCGCCCCTGCGTGGCCCGGCGCGCCCAGCCGCCAATCCCGTCGCACAGGCCGGACCGCCCAAGCCCCTGTCGGGCGATGACCTTTCGGCCCTGACCGCCAAGCTTAACCGCTTGTGGCTTCCCAACTGCGCCGACGAGGTCGGATCGCGGGTGGTGGTGAAGGTGGAGATGCGTCTGACCCCGGATGGACGCCTCGCCTCGCCGCCGCTGCTGATCGACAAGCCGATCCTGGACGCGGCCGGACCTGTAGTAGCCGCTTCGGCCCAGCGGGCGCTTGTCGCCGTGCAGCGGGGCGAGCCCTATTCCGAACTGCCCCGCGACCGTTACGAGGTCTGGAAGGACATCATCGTCCGTTTCGACGCCAGGAAAGCCTGCGCGGGCGTATAGGGGTGGCGAAAAACCGCGCGCGGCGACAAGCTGTCGCCCAACCTTCGCCCCACTGTAGCTGCAACGGTGTGACCGCCCGGCATAATGGGCCACGCCGGACGCCGAAGAGAGCCGCCATCCCCATGCGATCACGATCAGCGTCCATGAGCCCCTACGCCATCCTTGCGCTGATCCTCCCGCTCGTGTTCGCCGCAGGTCTTGGCGTTGCGGTCCCCGCCCGGGCGGCGGTCGAGGTCGATGTGAACAAAGGGGTGATCGCGCCCCTGCCTATCGCCATCCCGGCCATGGCGGGCGCCGACGCCCGCGCTTCGGCCATCGGGGTGGATGTCTCTAAGGTCATCGCCGCCGACCTTGAACGCTCGGGCTATTTCCGGCCGCTCGATCCGGCCAGCTTCATCCAACAAGGCCTCGATGTGGAGGTCCAGCCGAAGTTCGCCGACTGGCGCACCATCAACGCCCAGGCGCTGGTCAACGGCAAGGCGACGGTGGAGCCGGACGGGCGCCTGCGGGTCGATTTCCGCCTCTGGGACACCTTTGGCGAGAAACAGCTTCTGGGGCTGCAGTTCACCTCTACCGGCGAGGACTGGCGCCGGGTGGCGCACAAGATTTCCGACGCGGTCTACAAGGCGCTGACGGGCCAGGACGGCTATTTCGACACCCGGGTGGTGTTCGTGGCCACCAACGGATCGCACCGGGCGCGGGTGAAACGGCTCGGCATTATGGATCAGGACGGGGCCAACCCGAGCTATCTGACCGAGGGCGCCTACCTAGTCCTCTCCCCGCGCTTCTCGCCCAACGGACGGCAGGTGACTTATACGGCGCTGCGTCAGGATTCGGCCCGCATCTATCTCCTAGACCTGGAAACCAACCGTCAGGAAGCGCTCGGCAGCTTCTCCGGCATGGTGTTCGCGCCGCGCTTCTCGCCGGACGGAAACCGGGTGGCCTTCTCGGTGGACAAGGGCGGCAACACCGACATCTACGTGATGGACCTGCACTCGCGCGCCACGACGCGGCTGACGTCCGAGCCCTCCATCGACACCTCGCCCTCTTTCTCGCCGGATGGGCGACAACTGGTGTTCAACTCCGACCGGGGCGGCGCGCCGCAGCTTTACATCATGGGCGCGGACGGATCGGGCGCGCACCGGATTTCCTTTGGTCAGGGCCGCTACACCGCCCCGGTCTGGAGCCCCAAGGGCGATCAGATCGCCTTCGTCCGCCAGAACGGCGGCGAGTTTCACATCGGCGTCATGGCCCCGGACGGCTCGAACGAACGCATCCTGACCTCGGCCTATCTGGACGAAAGCCCCGCCTGGGCGCCCAATGGCCGGGTGCTCATCTTCGCCCGTGAGACCGGTCCGGGTAGCCAACCGCACCTTTGGACCGTCGACGTCTCGGGCCAGAACGCCCGCCCGGCCCCTTATACGCTTCCCGCGACCGACCCCACTTGGTCGCCGATCCTGAAATAATCGCTATCCTCCCCCTTCGACCATAGGAAAAACCCATGTCCCTGTTTGCTTTCAAGGCTCCCGGTTCGACGCTGAGGGCAGGCGCCGCCCTGGCCGCCATCGCCGCTCTGTCGGCCTGCGCCGCCAAGCCGCCGCCACCCGTTCCGGTGAACTCCACGCCGTCTGCCTCACGCGACAACTACACGCCCCCACCGCCGCCGCGTGAAGGCCCGACCTCCGCCCCCTTGCCGGGCGGTCCGCGTCCCGGCTCGACGCAGGACTTCGTCGTTTCTGCGGGCGACCGGGTCTATTTCGACTACGACCAGTATACCGTCCGCGACGACGGCAGGGCGGTGCTGGACCGGCAGGCTCAATGGCTCGGCCGCTATCCGCAGGTGGCTGTGCGCATCGAGGGCAACGCTGACGAGCGCGGCACTGAGGAATACAACTTCGCCCTCGCCGGTCGCCGGGCTGAGGCAGTCAAGGGCTACCTTGTCGGCCACGGGATTCAGGCCGGACGCATCTCCACCATCTCCTACGGCAAGGAGCGACCGCTGACGGACGGAACCGACGAGGAATCGCTGGCTAAGAACCGCAACGGCCACACCGCCATCACCACCGGCGCTTCGGGAGGCTGACGCATGGTGAGATTGATCGCAGGTGTCACTCTGGCCCTGGCTTTGGCGGCGTTCGCCCTGCCCGCTTCGGCGCAGACGGACCAGGACCGCCGCATGGACCGGCTGGAAAAGCAGATCAAGGAGTTGCGCGCCATCGTCTTCCAGGGCCGCGACACCGG
>JBBQLP010000082.1:0-7483 GCA_038327995.1 Caulobacterales bacterium
GCTGCACGGCGAGAACGACAATCTCATTCCCGTTGAACACGGCAAGCAGTTCGCAGACGCCATTCCCGGCGCAAAGCTGATCACCTATCCCGGCGTTGGCCACCTGCCGCAGGAAGAGACTGCAGCGCTTTCCGAAAGCGACCTGCGCGCCTTCCTCACGAACGACGTCTATGGCGTGTCGGAAGTCGCCCTTGAGACTGCCGCTCCGCCGCAGAACTGAACAGCGACCAAATTACAGAATTGCGGGGATCACGCGGTCGGGCGGACGGTGGCCGTCGGCGAAGGTCTTGATGTTGATGATGACCTTTTCACCCATGTCGATCCGCGCCTCCACCGTGGCCGAGCCCATGTGCGGCAGGAGCACCACATTCGGCAGCTTGAGCAGCTTGGGATTGATGGCGGGTTCGTTCTCGTAAACGTCCAAGCCCGCCCCCGCGATCTCGCCCCGCGCCAGCATATTGGCCAAGGCGCTTTCGTCGATCACCTCGCCACGGGCCGTATTGACCACAATGGCGTGCGGCTGGAGCAGCTTCAGGCGGCGCGCGGAAAGCAGGTGAAAGGTCGCTGGCGTATGCGGACAGTTGACCGAGATCACGTCAGTGCGCGCCAGCATCTGGTCTAGCGAATCCCAATAGGTGGCCTCAAGCTCGTCCACGACAGCTTGAGGGGCGGGCTTGCGGTTGTGATAGTGGATCGACAGGCCGAACGCCCGGGCCCGCCGCGCTACCGCCTGGCCGATTCGTCCCATGCCGATAATGCCGAGCCGCTTGCCCCAGATGCGCCGCCCCATCATCCAGGTGGGAGACCAGCCGTGGAACTCTCCCGCCTCGACCACCCTCGCCCCTTCCACGAGGCGGCGGGCGGAGGCCAGGATCAGCGCCATGGTCATGTCGGCGGTGTCTTCGGTCAGGACGCCGGGCGTGTTGGTGACGATGATGCCGCGCGCGTTGGCGGTGGCGACATCGATATTGTCGACCCCCGCGCCGAAATTGGCGATCAACTTGAGCTGAGGCCCAGCCCGCGCCAGAACCCGCGCGTCAATTCGGTCGGAGATGGTCGGCACCAGCACATCGGCGCGCGAGACGGCGTCGCACAACTCTTCCGTCGTCATCGCCCGGTCTTCCAGGTTCAGTTCGGTATCGAACAGCTCTCGCATCCGCGTTTCCACCGGATCAGGAAGTTTGCGGGTGACGATCACTTTGGGCTTGCGAACGGGCATGGGGACGCCTGAAAAGGGGCGCGTGAGCACGCCGGTCGTCAGGGTCTTTAGCAAAGCGTCGGGAGGGGGCCAATGGCTGTCCCTTGATCCGACGAGGATTGCAGCGATCTTGCTGGTCGCATCAGTGGCATTGGGCGCTCCCTTGCCCGCCAAAGCGGCGCCGAAGGCCTCCCCCGAAGCTCGCACAACACCCTCCGGGGAGCCGGTTCCGCGCTATGTGACGCTGAAGAAGGCGCCGGTAAACGCGCGCGGCGGTCCCGGCGAGGACTATAAGGTGCTCTGGTCTTATCCGGCGAAGGGCGTGCCCTTGCAGGTGGTGGAGGAGACGGACGACTGGCGACGGGTGTGCGACCCAGAGGGCGGCGTCGGCTGGGTTCACAAGCGATCCCTCGACGGCCATCGCAGCGTGATGCGCACCTCCTCCCGCGACCTGATCCTGCGCGACCGTCCTTCGGACTCGGCCCGTGCCTCAGCCGTGATGGCGGGGCGGTCCACCGCCGAGCTTCTCATTTGCAAGACTGGCTGGTGCCGGGTCAGCGTCGATCACGCCAAAGGTTGGGTGCGGATGAGCGACGTCTGGGGCCTGTCCGACAAGCTGCAATGCCGTTGAGTTAAACGCCGGCACGCAAGAAATCGGGAGCGCCTTCACGGCGCTCCCGACCTTCATCCCCCCAGATGAACCAGAATTAGTGGTGGCGTCCCCCGCCGTAGCCGCCCGAGTGGCCCATACCGCCCATCATGCCGCCGCCCCAGCCGCCCATGTGACCGCCGCCCCAGCTCCCACCCCCAACACCGCCGCTATGGCCGTAGCCGCCCTTGCCGCCAGACGTGTCGCAGCCGCAATCGCCCATACCGCCCGGCATACCGCCACCGCCATGATGGCCGCCGCCGTGATTCTTGCCGCCCCCATTGCTCCGCGAAGATGAGAAGGAATTGGAACTCGAACTGGAGTTGGAATAGGCGCTGTTGTTGACCTTGACGCTGACGTTGCTGGAGCTGTTGGACGAAGCCTGGCTCATGGCGCTGGTGAAGCCGGAGATGTTGCCAAATCCTGCGAGGGGCGGGCCCGTTCCGATGCCGCCGCCACCGCCGCCCGAGAACTCCGTCACGCCCACGCCGCCGTTATATTCGCCGGGGACGGAAATCTCCTGCTGAATGTAGACTGGCTGTTGGTAGACGGGCTGGCAGGTCTGGCAGGGTTGCGGCGCGGGCGGATAGCCGCACGCGGGCTGACCGCAGTTCGGGCCGGGATAGGGCTGAGGCGGATAGGCGTAGGCGCCGCCCTGATAATAACCGCTCTGCCCATAACCACCCTGGGCGTACCCGCCTTGGTAGGAGCCGGCCTGAGGATATTGCGGTTGGGCATATTGCTGGGCGCCGTATCCGCCGTGGGCGTATCCGTAGCCGCCCGACTGCTGCTGAGCGTAGGCCGGGCGCGGCGCTCCGAACTCATAGCCGGACTGGCCGGAGACCCAGGCGCCTCCGCAATGTCCGTCCCGGCAGTCTCCCGCCATGGCTGAGGTGGCGAACAGGGCTGCGGCGGCAAGGCTGGCAGCGGCGATAAGCTTGGTGGCGAAATGCGAACCCATGGGGCGCTCCCAAAACGAAACAGTCTGGGATGGAGGTCGCAAGACAGGCGCCGCGATTGGGAAATGTCGGTTAAAGGCGCTCGCCTCTCAGGAGCCTTGGGGTGTCGCCCAGCACCCCAGCCGCCTCGCGCACAAACAAGCGCCGTGCCGGTTCCAGACGGTTGACCAGCGCCAGCCCCGCCCCTCGCACCAAGCGCGCCAGAGGATCGTCGTTGGAGAACAGACGCGTGAATAGGTCGGTCGCCGCCGCCAGCGCCGCCGCATCAAGCCGCCGCCAGCGCGTATAGCGGTCCAGAACCAGGTCAGACCCCCAGTCTTCGCCCAGCCTCCGCGCCTCTACGATTACCTCGGCGAGGGCAGCGACGTCCTTCAGCCCCAGATTCAGCCCCTGTCCCGCAATGGGATGGATGGCGTGGGCGGCGTCGCCTATCAGAGCGGTGCGCGGGCCGGTCATCCGCTCGGCCATTTGAAGGGAAAGTGGAAAGCCCATCCGCTGGCCAATCAGCTTCGGTTTTCCAAGGAAGCGTCCGAACCGGCGCGCCAGATGCGCCTCGAAGGCTTCGGGCGAGCTTTCGATCAGGGCGCGGGCGCGCGCCTTGCTCTCGGTCCACACCAGGCTGGCGCGCTGGCCTGTGAGGGGCAGGATGGCGAGCGGGCCGCCGGGCAGAAAATATTCGTGCGCCACGCCTTCATGATTCCGTTCCAGCGCCACGGTCGCCACCACGCCGGACTGGGCGTAGTCCCAGCCGTAGGTGTCGATCCCCGCCGCCTCTCGCACCACGGAGCGGCGACCTTCCGCCCCCACGACCAGCGGCGCGTGCAGCACCTTGCCGTCCCGAAGCTGGACGCGGACCTCACGAGCGTCGTGTTCGACGCTCGAAACGAAGGCGGGGGCGAAGGGTTTCACGCCAGACGCCTTGATCTCCTTGGCCAGGGCGGCGCGGATGTGGCGGTTCTCCACCATCCAACCCATGGGCTCGCCCGTATCGCCAAGGTCTTCCGCGCCGAAGCGAAGGAAGACCGGAACGGGCGCCGACGCGCTGGCGCCGGGGGAAGGCCCATCGGTGACGAGGATGGAGGTGATCGGCTGCGCGTTCTTTTCCAGCGCATCCGCGACGCCAAGGGCGCGGAACTGACGAAAGGAGGCGGCGGCGATGGCCGAGGCGCGCCCGTCGAAGGCTGGCTCAAGTCGCGCCTTCACAGGCTCTGCGTCGCATAGCGCCACCGACAACCCGGCCTGCGCCAGGGCCAGCGCCAGCGTGCCGCCGGTCATGCCGCCGCCCGCGATCACCACGTCGAAGCTGAGGGGAGCGGTCGCCATACTTCAGTCCTTACGCCTTGCCCGCCGTCCTACACTGATCATCAGCGCCGTCGCCAGTCCGAGGAACAGCACCGGCCCCATCACCCCTGATGGGGCACCGAGCCTGACAGCCAACCACACGACAACCACCCACAGGGCAGCGGACACCGCGAGGCCAAAGTCATCGACGAACAGCGACCATAACTCCTTGAAAATCGCGCTGATCCATCTCGGCATGATCTAGTCCTCCATGATCGGGCGAGCGGCGGCGGCGGTCCCTAGCGCTAGCGCGCCGTAGCCGATCGTCAGGCCGAAGATGGCCCCGTCGGTGAACGGCCAAGCGATGCCGATCCCCTCGCCGACCCAGAAGGTGCCAAAGGCGCAGAGCAATATGCCGACGATGAACTTCAAAGTGTTCTCCGGCACCCGCGACAAGGGCCTGTGCACGATGAAGCCGAGTCCGACCACAATCAGCACCGCCGCCAAGGCGCCGAGGCTGGCAGGAATCAGCAGCCCGGGTCCCCCCGCCGCCACGGCGATGACGATGAAGACGACCTCCACGCCCTCCAACATGGTGATCTTGAAGGCGGCGGCGAAGGCGACGGCGTCGAATCTGGCCCGCGCCCCCGGCACCATCTCAGCCTGGATCTTGGCGAAGGCGGCGTCTTCGTCGTGCAGGGGCAATATCCGCGCGCTGCGCAAGATCGCCTTCCTCAGCCAGCGCAGGCCGAACAGCAGGAGAAGCCCCCCGACAACGACCTGCACCAGATGCAGCGGGATCAACGTCAAGGCTGGACCGAACACCGCACAGATCACCAGAAGCACCGCCGCCGCAGCGGCAGCGCCAGCCAGCGTGTCGCGCCAGCCCCGTATGCTGCCCACCGCCAGCACCACGGTCAGCGCCTCGACCGCTTCCACGATGGAGGCCAGGAAGGCGGCCCCCGTGGCGGGTGCGGCGTGCAGCCAGTTCACCATGCTTGTCCCCTGCTATCGACGCCAATATCGACGCGGCGCCGACTTCGTAAAAGACCTCTTAACCCTGTCGCGGGACAAGTGACAGTTCAGGGTTCGGAGGCGGTCATGGCGGGAGCAGCGCAGGTCAGGGGCGGCAGGGCGCAGGGCGGCGCAGCAGCCCTCGCGGGCGGGCCGCGCAAGTCCCGCCATGGTCCCTGGGCGCCGGTTCGCGCGGGGGCAAGGGCGGCGTGGCGTTCGGGATTTGCGGTGCGGATGCGCGGCGGGATCACGGCGGCGTTGGGCGCGGCGCTGCTGTTCGCCTTCCTCAGCTACAATCCCGCCGACCCGAGCTGGAACGTCGCCTCTTCCGACGCGCCCACCAATCTGCTCGGCGGCTTTGGCGCGGCCCTGGCCGATGCGGGACAACAGTCGCTCGGCCTCGCAGCGTGGATCGGTGCGACTATTGTGCTGACGGCGGGCCTCAGCCGCGCCGGGGCTCGCGATCCGCGAGGCGGGCGGGCCATGCTGCGCTTGCGCTCGGCGGTCGGCGCGCTGGGTGTGCTCCTGCTGGCGGGCGCGCTGGCCGCCCCGCAAACCCCCGCGAGTTGGCCCCTGTCGCGCGGCCTTGGCGGGTTCTGGGGCGACGGACTTCTGAACGGGTTTTCAGTGCTGGTCGCCTTCGTGAAGTTGCCAGCCTCGCGGCTCTTAGCCGCCCTTGTTCTGACGGGAGGATCGCTCAGCGCGCTTATCTTCGCAGCGGGCCTGCGCCGACACGACTTCACTCACGCGGGCGCCTGGCTGGCCTGGAGCGTGGAGGGGCTGGGGTCGCTCACCGGCCTCACCCATCGCAGGTTGGCGCCCTCCCCTGCCCTTCGCGCCACGCGCGCGCCCAAGGCGCCCGCTCTTCGTCCATCGGATCGGGATAATCGTCCGCCGTTCGAGCCGGAAGGCGTATTCGACACTCCTCTCTCCATCAACACTCCCAAAACTGCACCCAAACCCTCGACCCGCGAGCAACGCGAGAACCAGAAGGCGTTCGACTTCGTGCATCCGGGCGGTTTCCAGCTTCCTGAGCTGGCCATGCTGGCGAAACCGAAAGTGCGGCAGTCCACCATTGACGAAACAGCCTTGCGCCAAAACGCTCGCCTGCTGGAAACGGTGCTGGGAGAGTTCGGCGTCAAGGGAGTGATCGACCAGATTAGGCCGGGCCCCGTCGTCACTCTTTACGAGCTGGTCCCCGCCGCCGGAGTGAAGTCATCCCGCGTGATCGCGCTGGCCGACGATATCGCCCGCTCCATGTCCGCCCGTTCGGCGCGGGTGAGCGTGGTCTCCGGCAGGAACGCCATCGGCATCGAGCTTCCTAATGCGCGGCGCGAGACGGTTTATCTGCGCGACCTTCTCTCTTCCTCCGAATACGAGAAGGCGGGCCAGACCATCCCGTTAGCCCTCGGTGAGACCATCGGCGGGGAACCCTATATCGCCGATCTTGCCAAGATGCCTCACCTGCTGATCGCGGGCACCACGGGGTCGGGCAAGTCGGTGGGGGTCAACGCGATGATCCTGTCGATTCTCTACCGGATGTCGCCCGAACAGTGCCGCTTCATCATGATCGACCCGAAGATGCTTGAACTGAGCGTCTATGACGGCATCCCACACCTCCTCGCCCCCGTCGTCACCGACCCCAAGAAGGCCATCGTCGCCCTGAAGTGGACGGTGCGGGAGATGGAGAACCGCTATCGGCTGATGTCGAAGATCGGGGTGCGCAACGTCGCGGGCTATAACGACAAGGCGCGCGAGGCAATGGCCAAGGGCGAGCATTTCGAGCGGACGGTGCAGACGGGCTTCGACGATGCGGGCCGCCCGGTCTACGAATCTGAAAAGCTACGCCCTGAGCCCATGCCCATGCTGGTGGTGGTGATAGACGAGGTCGCCGACCTGATGATGGTGGCGGGCAAGGACATTGAGGGCGCGGTGCAACGGTTGGCCCAGATGGCCCGCGCAGCGGGCATCCACCTGATCATGGCGACGCAGCGCCCCTCGGTCGACATTGTCACCGGCACCATCAAGGCCAACTTCCCCACCCGCATCAGCTACAAGGTGGCCTCCAAGTTCGACAGCCGCACCATCATCAACGAGCAGGGCGCCGAGCAGCTGCTGGGCGCTGGCGACATGTTGTTCTCCAACGGGGCCGGCCGCACCTTGCGTGTGCACGGGCCGTTCGTCGCCGACGAGGAAGTGGAGCGAATCGCCGCCTATCTGCGCGACCAGGGCGAGCCGCGCTACGTCGAGGGTGTCACTGACGCGGCTGTCCCGGACGAGGAGACCGACATGGGCAGCAGGCGCGGACGGCCGGCGCCGAGCGATCTCTACGCGCGCGCCGTCGACATCGTGGTCGGAGAGCGCAAGGCCTCCACCAGCTTT
>JBBQLP010000083.1:0-7483 GCA_038327995.1 Caulobacterales bacterium
CGACCCGCGCCGCTTCAGCGCCGCATTATACTCGGGCCAGTTCGTCGTGCGATACACAGGTGCGGAAGGTTTGGGCATCACGCCCATCTATCCCACTCGATTCCCTGCGTGAATCCCCGCCGTCAGTTTTGCAACAAAGCCTTGCGGAGGTAAAAAAACGCGGTGCCGTCGCGAAGCTCTTGAAGCAGGATGCGGTCAGGCCGCATCCGCAAGCTCGCTTCAAGAAGCTGCTTAGGCCCGACTTTGGCCTGCCCCTGGCCGTCCTTTGGGTCTCGGGGTGTGGTCATACATCCGCAAATAGCCCTCCGATCCGGCACCGCAAAGCCACAGGGCCTAACTTGACGGTGCCCCAGCACCCCATCACTTTCCTCCCGTGGACTATACGCCTCGTCGACGGCGCGGTCGTTGGCCGCAACCGCCGCCGCGCTTCGCGCCCGCACCATCGGTGGCCTGCTTTTACACCGCCGCACTGGCCTAGAATCCGACCGCCGTTGACAAAGTCAAATGGCCATTTTGCACAGCTTCGCGGTCACGGGGCCGTTTTGTGATGCGCTCCGCTGACGCGCTCCGACCTCACCTATGGCCAATCGACTTGATCAGCTTCAGAATTATTTCGGAAATTAATACCCAGAGGAGGAGGGTGCCGTTGGCACGGTGAAGTTGACCGTCAATGTTCCTCCGCTGCCGTCGTACATTCCGGCCTTCAGCTGGCTATTCGCCGTAGCCGAATCGGCAGAGGTAGCATCGATGCCATAGCCGCCAACAAGGGTCTGGTCCGCGCCGGTGCCAACGCCGTTGACGCTTGCGCCGGCCACGTTTGGCTGATCGATGACACTGTAACCGGTGGCGAGCCCGCTACCGTAACTGTTCTGGGTACTATCCAGAACCGCTGCCGCCGCCATCGCGCGCACCGGTTGAGGCCCGGAGGTGTAGTTAACGGTAATCTCGTTTCCATCCGTGCCGCGGCCGATAATTGCGGCGTTCCAAATCACCCCGGGCGTGCAGTTGATCGTTCCAAGCGTCCGGTTCAGCGGAAAAGCTCCGGCGGTGTACACCCCACCATCGATACGCCCGAAATCCGTCAAGAGCGTGTTAAACGTCGTTCCGGCAGGAAGCGTGCCATAACTGATAATATTTCCCTGTACTGTACAGCTGCCGTCCACGCTGAAGGTAAAACCCGCCTGAGAATTCTGCACACCTGCTTGAGCGGGTGCGCATACCAAGCCCGTCGCTAGCGGCAACCCGAGAAGCACGACGGAAAACTGGCAGATGGTTTTCATAACAATGCCGTCCTTGTGTAAAATATCTGTTATAGGGGAAAATCATTTTGGTTTCAACAGCATTCGAGCTTGACGGCCTCGGCGAGCCTATTTTCCCACAGCGACAAGATATAATCCTCCTTCATGGAAGATCGGTTGGCGTGACCGAGCACGCGCTCCGACATTGTTCGATAGTAGGCTTGGTCTTCGAAAAGCATGTCGATCTCCTGCGCCCACCGCCCCAAGGGCTCACCCAGATCGAAGAGTTTCCCTCCCGGTCCGATGGATTCTTCGAGCCCGCCGCGTCGCATGCCAAGAACAGGTAATCCCATGGCCTGCCCCTCGGACGCCGCTCGTCCCCACGCCTCTTCCCAGATGCTGGGCATCAGCAGCACGCGCGCTTCCGCGTAGAGAGCCTGCGGCTCGAGCGTCACCTCCCGCCATTCGATGTTGGGAGGGGCACCGCTTCTGATGTAGGTCGCCCATTGTTGCGTGGCCGGCCAGCTGTGCCCGACGATAAATTTTCGGTTCGGGAGCAATGCCGCCAGGGCGATCGTCAAATGGATGCCCTTTTGAGGCGAGGGATTGATGAAGAGGATCGAATTGCCCGCATTTATCGGTGGGGAAAAGCGGGCCCGGTCGATCAACGGTGGGAAGACCGCGCATTCGATCCCATACCACGCTTTAAATTTTGTCGCTGTGAACAGGGAGTTCCCGGAATAGAGCACGCCGTTAAAAGCTCCGAACGACTCCTTGATCCCTTCGAAAGACGCGGTCGTGGAATGGCATAGACAGGGGAGGCCGTGTCCCAGGCAGGTGGCGATCGCTGAGGCGGCGCCGGAGGGCCCGAAGATAATGATAACTTCGGCCCCGAATTTCCAGGCTAGCCCCGGCAAGTCTTCCAGCGGGTGCTCGGTCCTGAAAACGCTATAAGGAAGGAAGGGCGACGGTTCCTCATTCCCGTGGAATGGCAATGGATCTGTGGCGCAGACCAATCCAGCGTCATGGCCGCGAGACTGGAGCCCTCTCATCAATCTATCGATAGACCAGTGTGCGCCCGACACCTCCGCAGGTAGAAAGACAAAATCTTTGTAGCCCAGAATTCTCATTGCAAAATGGTGATCCCGTAAATGCGAACGGCGGTTAAGTGCGATCCCCGGGCCGCCTACCGAGGGGGATTAAAGGTGGACGACAAAGCTCAATGATGGACTGAGGTTGCAGGGAATCCGTCCTCGCTTCCCGAGAGCATGGGACACCTCACGTTCTAGGGAGAGTTTGGCGGCAGACCATACCCCGATGAGCTCATTCTTGGCCGCGGCACGCGTTTCAATTCGATAGCGAAGTAGCACATTACTCTGTTCGGCCGCACTCAGGCCGTCCGGCATTGCCGGTGGCGCACGATGCTCGAGATGCAGAGCCGGGGTCGACGGGAAGTGGCAGCGGCCGGAGAGGACCAGAGCGCGCGAATAATGCGTTTTTGTGTTGTCGCCGTACGTCCTGCGCTCGTCGAAAAGCGCATGGGCGGGGACGCTCAGTCCCAGCGACGCCTCATGCCCCAACGATATTACCTCCGCCGGACGTCTGCCGACCCGCCAGCAGCTGTCGAACATGTCGACCATAAGCTCTCGCCATTCGCTATCGCTGTGAGGCTGTAAGCCATCTCCCCCCCCCGGGGGGGGCGGACCGTGAACAGCCAGAGATTGTTGCCGGGCGTCCATCCTCGCGTCAGGTCGCGACACTATAGAGCAGTTCAGGCGGAAGGTAGATATCCCCGTCGAGGGGAAAGACATAATCTGCACGCAGGCGATCGGCATGAGCGAGAGCGGCATTACGGGCAGGGTTTAAATTGGTCAGATATTCGATCGCTGCCAGCGCGTCCGCACAGCGGGCGAGGCGGTCGGGCTGATAGGGAAAATCGAGAACGTCGGTAAAAGGTAAGCGGCTCGGCACTAGGCCGGCCGCCGGATCACGCGCGCCGTCGAGCTCGAGCATGTCGGATAAGCGGTCGCGTAACGCCCCGTTGCGGATCCGGTTAAGGACCCAAAGCCGGCGAACCGCGGCGCCGCAGTCTGAGAGATCTTCGTGATCGAGGAGCCATTGGGCGATCTGCGCCCTCCGCCCGGGAATATCGCCGGGGAGGTCGTCGCACAGGATATGCGCCACGACAACGAGGCGGCCATCTGCGGTCGCCGCAGGGCTAGGCAAGAGCCCGCAGCCTGTGACGATGCCCGCGTCTGGCGCGCGATTGCTCGCGCCCTTTCACAGTGGATCGAATCTGGCGATGAAGTCGGCGGCATAATCGCCGACGCGCAAGGCCCCCGAATTCGACGCGAAACCAAACACGACATCGACGGTGCCACCGTCCGAGACGGGAAGTCCCTGGGTAAGGTCGACCAGGGGACTCACGGTTCGTCCATTGTTGGCGACGGCGAAAGCAACGAGATCGACGGACCCCAGGCGAGACACGGCGCGGATCGCGCCCCGGGAGCCGTTTCCGGACAGGCGTAGGGTGTAAGAGCCCGGCCCGCATCCCGATATTCTGAGCGAACCCCGGCGACCCGAAGCGATGACATCGGGCGCGGCGTTGACGGGCGCGAAGACGGTTAAATCGCTGTTTAGAAATCGTCCCAACGAGAACGAATCGACGCGGCAGGAAGCCCGGGCCGCCGTTGCACCCAGGAAAAACGTCACCACCAAGCCCGCGCGCGCCAGAACTTCAATGCACCGCATGGCGCAACACGTAGCTGTTTTTTGCGGTGCTGTAAATGATCTCGACGTCCCCGCTTATTGCCTTCGGCAGGGGGACGGCGATCGTCGATCCCGCGAGGATGGTGACGCCCACTGGTACGCGCGTTGCGGGACTGACGGTGGATGCCAAGCTCTTCACCACCAGGACCGTGTTGCCGGTGTTGTGCAGCATCAGGCTTCCCGACGGGCTCCCCGCGCCAGACCGAGGCCCGGTGATTTCGAGCGGTTCGCGCCGTTCTTCGCGCGCGGGCGCAACCACGATCGGAACGGTAACGCGGGGGCGGCTGCGGATCTGCACGGTCGGCACGACTTTGACGGCTTTCGTTTCGAGCGGTGGAAATTCTTCCAGTACCAGGCGGTAATAGTGTTCGCTGGTATCATCAAGGGAGCGCGTGGACTGAACGCGCACCGAGGTATTGGCTCCGGCGTCAACCCGAAGCAATTGCGGGAATGTCGTGATGTCCGTCGTGGGCGTCAGGATCATCTGGTTATCGGGGGTTTGCGACCAGGCATAGGCGCGAATGGAGAGAAAGACGGGGGCTTTCTGATCGATGAGACCGATCAAAGGGTAGTCCACCCCCTTCGCGAGTTCGGCCGGCGTGACGATGATGCTGGTTTTCTGAAACGTTACAGCCGACGAGGCGATCGGGGCCGTCAAAGCGACAACCCCGACGAGGACGCCAAGAACTGCAGGGGCGGACCTATTGAACAACGCATTCTCCCGCGTCCACATGAAAGTCCGCCGTATCATCTGCGCGCGGTGTGGCGGGAATCGTTAGCAAACACGTGCCGGAAGACCAGACGATGATGACATGGGGAGTCAACCGTGTCGAATCCTCAACATAGAACGAACCATCCGACTCAACTGGGGCAGGAGCGTCGCCGATGACGGCGTAGGCGTCAAGTCCCTGGCCGACGCTTGGCAGGCGGAAGAAAATGCGGATCGGATGGATCCGGCGGGTCGAGAGAGTGATCTCGTAGCCGCGCCCAGGCTGGACGCTGCCGATCAGGTCGCCATTCACCATGGTGCCGATCGGCGCCTTGGCGGCGGAGACGCGCAAGGTGGTCGAGCGGTAGGGCGCCAGGTTCGCGATGACAGCGTAGCCAGCTTCGTCGAGTCGGGTCTTCGGGTAGGTGGCGCTGGTGTCGAACACCTCAGCGTGAGGCAGACCCGGCGCCTTGAGCAAAAGGAGACTGTCACCGGGTTGACGCACGGACACGACGTGTCCGTCGCCGAACACGATGCCGCCGCGCAGGGTCCCCGCGACCGCAACGCCGGAAACGGGGCCGACGATTACAGCCGCTCCGGCGCTCACCCCCAAAAAGTCGCGGTCGACGGTGAGCGCCGCCCGCCCGTCGGTGGCGACCCGGGCATTGTAGCGAAGATCGTTTTGGAGGTCGATCGATCGCGCCCCGCTCACTTGCACGTCGCCACTCGTCTGCCCCCCCTCGTTCTCCACGGACACATTGGCCTGAACGCTCCGGCCAAGGGGGGTCGAGAAGGTCAAACCGAGATCGAACCGAGGCCGGTCCGGGCCAAATTTCGATCCCTGCGCGAATATCGCCCACGTGGCCCGGCGATACAGGCGACCTCCCAACCGGAGCCCGACCGAACGCAACGGGGGCGTCAGCAGATTGGTGTCGACCTCGGCGTTAACGGTTAGGCTGACGCCCCGGGCTGCGGCATAAAGCGAGGCGCGGATCTGACTCCGAATCGGATCCGACTGGATTAGCGCGCGGGAGCCGGGCGAGGCCAAAGGGCCGCACGGCGCAGCCGAGGCTGGCGACAATCCGAACGACGGGTCCGCGACCGGGCACGCGGGCACGGCGTCCCGCGGCCGAACGATGGTCGGCGGTTCACCCAGCCCGAAGTTGCGCCTCACGAGCAGGTCTCCGCCCAATTGGTTCGAGCCGAATTGCCACTCCGCTTCGATCGAGACCCCCGACCGCGGTCCGGCATAGCCCGGGAGGACGTGAAGCAACTGCGTGCCGCCCGCGCCGGCCTGAGCGTATCCAAAGTGCCCCGGCAATTTGACGGACACATCCAGGGACTGGCGGCTGAAGTCCGAGGTCAGCTCGCCGCCGCCGCCCAGGGTTAACTCCGAGGTCACGCCGATGCGCCCGACGCCGCGAAGCGCCGGGGCATAGGCTTCGTTGAGACCAGGCGTGGTGCCGGCAGACACGTCAAACGAATAGGTTCCCGGCGCATACAGAAGGAGGCGGCTTTGCAGGCTGGAACGCGCCGGGATCACGATCTTTCGGCCATCGGTAAAGGTCACTTCGGTGATCCCGCCCGCGGGCAGCCGGTCAAAAATCGAAGAGTCCACCGACACCAATCCGGGGTCGATCGCCTTCTGGTAATAGATCCGATCCGCCACGCGATAGCTGAGCACTCCGCCGAGTGGCGCGTAGAATGACAACCGTCGCACGTCGGCCAGATTGAGCGCGCCGTTGGCGTCCAGATTTTGCTTCACGAGCGATAAGCCGTCGATTCTCTCCCCGGGCAGCTCCCCGTCCGGGGGCGCGTTTCGCCGTCCGACGGTCAAAAACAGCTTTTCATCGAAAAAATGCCGCCGATAGGCGAAGGTGTTGATTTGTCCGGTCACGACAGTCTCCGCCGATCGCGGAACGACACACCCGAACGGGCACGACGTTGCGTAGGAAGTCGACAGAAAGCCTTGGACATCGAAGGCGTTGTCGCCGAGGCGCAAGCCCGCCTCCAGGCTGGCGGACACCGTCGGGCGACCGCCGAAAACGCCGAATGCGGCGTCGTAGCTGAGATAGCCGAGATCGGCCTTCGGGTACTCCGCGGTCGATCCAGGCATATCAGCGGCGACGGAGATGGAAGACCAGGTGAGCGATCCGCACAAAGCCAGGATGACACTCGGCGCTCCCACCTTCCTCCGCGTCGAAGGCCCGACAAGTTGGTCATCCAGATTGTCGCGCCACATGCTGATCACCCAGACGCCACAATGTTATCGCAAGCCCTGCTCGCGCCCGCATATAGGGTCTGGTCTGAAGAAATCCCCAGAAGTGGCCGGACAGCTCCTCGAACGTCGCCGAGCGCGCGTTCGCCTGCCTCCACACCTTGACGGTACAACGCCAGCGCGTCCTGTTGGGAGCCCGGTTCTTCTTCCGCGAGCAGGACATAGGCATCCGCGCATAGCGGGGAGATGTCGAGCGCGGCTCTGGCGAGAGCGACACGTTCGGCACCGCTTGCTTCCCACGCGTCGTACATCATCTCTTGGGCATCATCGACGGCGCCGTGCGCATTGGCCTCCACGCGGCCGAACAGTCCGGCCATGAAGCCTTCCATGGCTCGGCGGTCGGGAAACCCCTCGGAAGGCCGCTTGGCGGGCGCTGCCGCGGGCTTGTTCCGTGTCTTCCTAACCTTGGGACGTCGGGGAGGTGGTGACGCTTTCTTCATCGCAGATCCCTTTGCGGATTACGCCGCCAGCGGCAGTTCGAAGTCGATG
>JBBQLP010000084.1:0-7370 GCA_038327995.1 Caulobacterales bacterium
GCGGCGGCGGTGCGGGCGTTCAACGCGGAGATCGCACTGGGCAAACCTTGACCATGAGGTCAAAGCGCGCGTCCATGCGGCATGGCTTTCATTCAAGTCGCCCGGTTTCTCGATGTGCGCGAGGCGCAGATCGCCCGCTCGGCGCTTGAGGCGTCCCGCATTCCGGTCGTGCTGGCGGACGAGTTCCGCGCACAAACGCTTTGGCACGAACAAATGACAATCGGAGGCGTGCGGCTCTACGTTCATGAAACCGACGCAGGCGATGCGCGAGACTTTCTTGCTCACGTACGAAGCGGCGATGAGGACTGGATACAGTTCAGGGAATCTACGCTTGGGGCTAAAGGACGCGCGCTTGTGACCATGCTGTCCTTCATGATCGCCAGCTGGGTATTCAGTTGGCCGCTCGTGGCGCTCAAACGCCCAAGCGTCTGGGGACGGGCCTTTGCGGTGTTCTGGATCGCGAGCGTCTGTCTTGTTTGGGTCAGCGTCTGGTTCTGGTGAAGACACTAGGGACGAGCGGCCGCCTTGCCACCCCACGGCCCCGCCTATAGGGTCCGCGCCCAATTCCGGCCCTCCTTCCGAGACCTTTTCATGTCCAAGATCAACTCCACCGCCATCAAGCCCGGCAATGTGATCGAGCATCAGGGCGGACTGTGGGTGGCGGTGAAGACAGCGCACGTGAAGCCAGGCAAAGGCGGCGCCTTCGCCTTGGTGGAACTCAAGAACCTGATCGACGGGCGCAAGCTGAATGAACGCTGGCGCTCCGAAGACAAGGTCGAGCGGATCACGCTGGAGCAGAAGAAGTTCGGCTATCTGTATGAACAGGGCGACGCCCTCGTGTTCATGGACAACAACACCTACGAGCAGATCGAACTGCAGAAGGACTGGGTGGGCGAGGATCAGGTGCGCTTCCTGCAGGACGGCATGGAGGTCGAGATCGAGTTCTACGAAGAGCGCGCTATCGGCATCTCGCTGCCCGACACTGTGGTATTGGAGATCGTCGAGGCCGACGCTGCGGTGAAGAACCAGACGGCCTCCTCCTCCTACAAGCCCGCCAAGGCGTCGAACGGAATGCGCATTCTGATCCCGCCCTACATGGAAGCGGGCGAGCGCGTGCTGGTTTCCACCGAGACCGGCGAATACATGCGCCGGGCGGATTAGGGATTACCCCCGATCCAGTCCGTGAGGCCCTCGCGCCTGTGAACCTCCCGCAAGGAGGGCATGGCCCGCATACTGTCCACGTAATCCTTCAGGTTCCTCCACTCCGTCGCGGGCGTGGGCATATTGCGCGACCAGTGGCAAAGCATGGTCGCCAGGAAATCCAGCGCCGTCATCCGCTCGCCCAGCATGAAGGGGCGGCTATCGACCAACCAGCCATCCATGCGGCTGAGCGCCGCCTCGATCCGTATCCGGGCGTTTGCCTGAACCGCGTCCACGTGCTCCGCGCCCGCCGGCTCATTAGGATAGAACCAGGCCCGGAAGGCGGGCTGAAGCGAGTTGGCGAGGTAGAGCATCCGCTGAAGGTAGTCCGCGCGCTGCGGCGATCCGGCGGGAACGTCGAAGCGCCGCTCGGGATCGCGCTCGGCCAGCAGCATCAGCATGGCGGCGACCTCCGCGTGCGCCTCGCCGTCCACAATCAACGCCGGGAGTTGGCCCGAAGGATTGATCTTGAGAAAGTCTGCCGACTTCTGCGCCCCGGTTTCGATGTCGATCAACACCGTCTCGAACGGCTCGCCGAGTTCGATCAGCATCCAATGGAGCGCGAGACTGGCGGAGCCGGGGGAGTAATAGAGGGTGTAGGTCATGCCCCTTGATACGACCGGCGCTCGGCGCGGGAAAGGCCAGACCGCCTCGCTTTGCGCCATCTCGGCAGATGCAGCGCTCGACGTAGGGCGGTTCCGTGCGCTAAAGGCCCCCGATGAGCACCCCTACCGCCCTGCTGCAAGTGATGATGGAGGCCGCCCGCAAGGCTGGCCGCAAGCTGGCTCGCGACTTCGGCGAGGTGGGCGAATTGCAGGTTTCCAAGAAGGGGCCCGCCGATTTCGTCTCCGCCGCCGACCTCAAGGCCGAGGAGACCCTGTCGCAGGAACTGATGAAGGCCCGCCCCGGCTACAGTTTCCATGGCGAGGAACGCGGCCTGATCGAGGGCACCGACAAGACCCACACCTGGATCGTCGATCCGCTCGACGGCACCACCAACTTCCTGCACGCCATCCCACACTTCGCCATCAATGTGGCGCTGGAGCGAGAGGGAACGGGCGTGGTGGCGGCCGTCACCTACAACCCCATTACCAACGAGCTTTTCTGGGCCGAAAAAGGCAAGGGCGCTTTCCTGAACGCCGAAAAACGCCTCAGGGTAGCGACGCGGCGCAATCTGGAAGACACTGTTCTTGGCACTGGCATCCCCTTCGCGGGCAGGCCGGGCCACGGCCAGTTCCTCAAAGAGCTGCATCAGGTCAGCCAGCGAGTGGCGGGCGTGCGGCGCTTCGGCTCGGCGGCGCTCGACCTCGCCTATGTGGCGGCGGGACGGTTCGACGGGTTCTGGGAGCGGGGCTTGAAGCCCTGGGACACGGCGGCGGGTAGCCTTCTGATCACCGAAGCGGGCGGAACGATCACGGCGGTGGATGGGGAGGCGTTCAGCCTGACCGAGGGATCGGTCCTGGCGGCGAGTTCGGAACTGCATCCGATGATTCTGGAACGGCTGAAGGCGGCGTAGAGACGCCCACGGTAAACGCGCCCTTAACGCTATAAAGGCAGGGTCCGGCCAACCCCCACCTCTTCCGACCGGGCTTAACCATCCATGTCCGTCGAACGCACCCTGCACCATTTCCCCCTCGACCCCTTCTCGCGACAGGTACGGCTGGCCTTGGGGGAAAAGCGGCTGCCGTTCACCGATGTGGTGGAGAAATACTGGGAGCGGCCCGGCAATCTGACCATGCTCAATCCGTCTGGCCTGCCCCCGGTGCTGATCGAGGAGCGGGGGCGCGCCAAGGTGGTGGTGTGCGAGAGCCGCGCCATCCTGGAACACCTTGAAGAGCGGCATCCCGACTACGCTCTCCTGCCCGACGATCCGCAACAACGCGCCGAAGCGCGGCGGCTGATCCACTGGTTCGACCGCAAGTTCACCGACGAGGTGAACGGCTTCATCCTGCACGAGAAGATGGAGAAGCGCTTGCTGGGGCTGGGCGCGCCCGACCTTGCGGCGCTCAGGCGTGGGCGCGAGGCGCTTCGCACGCACATGGGGATGATGGAGGGTCTTTTGGCGACGCGCGACTGGCTTGGCGGGCCGGGCCTCAGCCTCTCTGACCTGGCGGCGGGCGCCAACCTCAGCGTGATCGACTACATGGGCGAAGCGCCGTGGGATGACTTCCCGCAAACCCGTATGTGGTACGCGCGACTGAAGTCCCGCCCCTCATTTCGGCCCTTGCTGGCCGACCGGCACCCCGGGCTTCCCCCCGCGCCGCACTACGACGATCTGGATTTTTGAGCCATAAGCGGGGTGTGATCGACCCGCGCACCTTCATCCGCGACAAGGCCCTCGCCCTTGGGTTCGACGCTTGTGGTTTCGCGCGGGTTGACGCGGCATGGCCCGCAAGCGCGCGCTTGGCGGAGTTCGTGGATCAAGGCCGTCACGGCGAGATGGGTTGGATCGAGACCACCCGTGAGCGCCGCTCCCATCCGAACGCCATGTGGGAGCACGCCCGCTCGGCGGTTGTGCTGGGGCTGAACTACGGGCCTGACGTCGACCCTTTGATCCAACTTCAGCAGCGCAGCCACGCGGCCATCTCGGTCTACGCCCAGGGCGACGACTATCACGAGGTGGTCAAGAAACGGCTGAAGGCGCTCGGCGGTTGGATGGCGCAAACGCTTGGCGGCGACCTGAAGGTCTTCGTCGACACCGCGCCCCTGATGGAAAAGCCTTTGGCAGAGGCGGCTGGGCTGGGCTGGCAGGGCAAGCACACCAATCTAATCTCGCGCGAGTTCGGTTCCTGGCTGTTTCTTGGCTCGATCCTGACCACGTTGGAGCTTGAGGCGGATGCGCCGTCAGGCGGGGATTGCGGAACCTGCCGCGCCTGTCTCGACATCTGTCCGACGAACGCTTTCCCGGCGCCCTATCAGCTCGACGCGCGGGCCTGCATCTCATATCTGACCATTGAGTTCGCCGGGCCGGTGCCGCTGAAATATCGCGAGGCCATGGGCAACCGCATCTATGGATGCGACGACTGTCTGGCGGTCTGCCCGTGGAACAAGTTCGCGCAAAGGGCGGCGGAGCAGGCGTTTCACGCAAGGGAGAGCCTGAAACAACCCGCACTGGCCGAACTTGCGGCGCTGGATGATGCGGCGTTCCGGCTGATGTTCTCCAAATCACCGGTGAAGCGGATCGGACGGAACAGGTTCGTACGCAACGTGCTCTACGCCATCGGCAATTCGGGCGCGCCGGCGCTGCTCCCGGCGGCGCGGGGGCTCGTGGATGATCCCGACCCGGTGTTGGCCGAGGCGGCGGCGTGGGCTCTGGCCCGCCTCAGTGGCGCCTCGTCACAGCCTCGCTCGGATAGGGATGCGCCGCCGAGCCCTTGATGATGCCCCCCGTGGCGTCGGCCAGCCCCACGATCACAAACTGCACCGCCATGGCGCAGAGGATCAGGCCCAGCACCCGCACCACGATGGTCATCCCTATCTTGCCGAGCGCCTTGGAGATCACCCCGGAGAGGGCGAAGGACAGCAGGATCGTAACTGCTATGGCGACGATCGCCGCCACCCCGGCGCCGCGCCCCTCCCAACCATAGCGCGCGCTTTCCGATGCGTAGATCACCACCGCCGAAATGGCCCCGGGGCCGATCAGCAGCGGCATTCCGAAGGGCACGATCAACCGCTCGAAATGCTTTCGGGCGTAGCGGGCGGGGTTGATGACGGCCAGTGCGTCTACCTCTGCGCTGGCTTCGCCCTCGGCGAACTTGGCGGTAAAGTCGTCCCGCGCCATTTCGAGGCCGAGGAGGAACAGCATGATCCCTCCGGCGATGCGGAAGGCGGGCATGGAAATGCCGAAATACTGCAGCAGGGCCACGCCGGTGAAATAGAAGAAGACCAGAAACAGGCCCGCGAACACCGATATGTAGAGCGCGATCCTGAGCCGCGCCGCGCTGGCCACACCTACCGTGGCTGCAGCGAACAGGGGGATGTTGCCGATCGGGTCGATCAGCGCAAACAGAGCGACGAAGAAGTTGACCCCGAGGGCCACCTGGCTCACCATATCGACTTAGCCCACATTCAAATCACGGTTCGCGCCCCCCATCGGGGGTCGGGGGAGCCTTAAGCTTCGCCCGTGCGCGCCGCAACACACCATGAGGTTCGCCATGCCCGGTTCTGCGTCCGCATCCAACGCCGCCAAAGCGACGCTCGCGGCTGATCCCCGGCTGATCATCCCGCTCGACCTGCCCACGCGCGGCGATGCCGAGGCAATGGTGGAGCGGCTGGGCGACGCGGTCTCCTTCTACAAGGTGGGGCTTCAGCTTCTGGCCACCGACGGCATGGCGATGGCCAACGACCTGAAGCGGCGCGGGCGGCAGGTCTTCCTCGACTGGAAGCTGCATGACATCGGAGCGACCGTAGAGAAGGCCGCCGCCGCCATCGCCGCCACCGGCGCCGCCGACTTCCTCACCGTCCACGCCGAGCCGCAGGTGATGGCCGCCGCCGTGCGCGGGCGTTCAGGTGCGGGCTATATGAAGATCCTCGGCGTGACGGTGCTGACCAGCCTGTCGGAAGACGACCTGAAAGACCTTGGGTACGGCCTTGGCGTCGAGGCGCTGGTGGAGCGGCGCATCCGTCAGGCGATCGACGCGGGTGTCGATGGTGTCGTCGCCAGCCCGCACGAGGCAGCGATGGCGCGCCGGATCGCCAAGGAGCAAGGGCGGCCGAAGTTTCTCGTGGTGACACCGGGCGTCCGTCCCGGCTGGGCCAAGGCCGACGATCAGACCCGCGCCGCCACCCCCGCCGAAGCGCTTGCGGCGGGCGCCAGTCATCTGGTTTGCGGGCGCCCCGTCACCGCCGCCAACGACCCCCGCGCCGCAGCGCAGGCCCTCGTGCGGGAGATGGCGGGGCTCTGATCCCCCCATCGACGGAGCAACTAACTTGAAGCGATACACCCTCACCGGCGCGCCGGGCGCCGGGAAGACCACGATCCTGCGGGCGCTGGAACGGCGCGGCGTCAGCGTTATCGAGGAGGCTGCCACCGACGTCATCGCTTTGGAGCGGGCGTTGGGAAACACCAGGCCCGAGACCGATCCCGACTTCATCGACGCTATCGTCGCCCTGCAATCACAAAGGCAAATCCGCGCCGCCGCCCTGCCGGACGCCGTTCAGGTGTTTGATCGTTCGCCCATCTGCACTCTCGCGCTGGCGCGGTTCCTTGGCTTTCCGGTGTCGGAAGCCCTGGCCGGTGAACTGGCGCGGATCAAGCAGGAGGCGATCTATCAGAGCTCTGTTTTCTTCGTTCGCAACCTCGGCTTTGTTACGCCCACCGAAGCGCGGCAGATCAATTTTGAGGACAGCCTGCGCTTCGAGGCGGTGCACGAGGCGACCTACAAGGAACTCGGCTACGATCTTTGCTTCATCGCCGCCGCCCCGCTCGCCTTGCGCACGAAGACCATCATGGAGGTGATCACCAGCGAGACCTCAGTCCGGCTCGGCCCCTGAGGTAGTCGGCGTCTCGCTGTTCTTGGCTAAGACGTTGATGATCACCTCGGCGGGGGCGTCGTCGGGCTCACGATGACCGCAGCGCGCGCAGGTGTGAAATCCCGGCCGTGAGGCGCTGGGGATGTAGTCGTGACCCTTGATGACGCAGCGAGCGCCGATGAGAATCTTTGTGATGGCCGATGTCATGCGCCCCCCCGGTGTGCGTAACGATTCGCTCAGTATAGAGCCTATCCGACAACTCGATAAGCGGGACGATCCGCCGCGCATCGGCGCCTATATGAGCCCTCCCTTTCGCGAACCACACGGGCGGTGCTAACCCTTGAAGCAAGATGGGCTGAAGGTCCGAAAGAGCGGGGAGCGGCGATGGCTTTGGTCACGGAGAGCAGCGACGGGCGCAAGGGGGTGGGCATGACCACGCTGGTGATCGCCTCGGCGGCCGGCACAACCTTCGAGTGGTACGACTTCTTCCTCTATGTGCCGCTGACCGCGATCATCGCCAAGGTCTTCTTCGCCGGGCTGAACGACGCGGCGGCCTACATCTTCGCACTGTTGTCATTTGCCGCCGGGTTCGCGACCCGGCCGCTTGGCGCGTTGATTTTCGGGCGCATTGGCGACCGGTTGGGGCGCAAGGCCACCTTTCTGATCACCATCACCCTGATGGGACTGGCCACCTTCGT
>JBBQLP010000085.1:0-7332 GCA_038327995.1 Caulobacterales bacterium
CAAGCGGGCGGCAATCACCGCCAGCGTGGCCTTCATCGCCATCCTGCTCGACCGGCGCGCAATCAGCTTGCGCTCGCTCTCCATCGCCGCGCTCGTGGTCCTGCTGCTCCAGCCCGAAGCGGTGGTCCAGCCCGGCTTTCAAAGATTTGGGCGCTATCTATCCACCAAAGGCGCTTTGGGTTAGTCCGAGGTCGCGCCAAGGAGGCGGAGATGACAAAGGCGTACAGCTACGCTCGTTGGTCTGATGCTCGGCAGGGTAAGGGAGATTCAGAGGATCGGCAGCTTTCTGCTGCTCGTGATTATGCGCTGGTGCATGGGCTGGACCTAGACACCTCACTGGTCGACCGTGGAATTTCTGGCTGCACCGGGGCTAACCGAAAGTGGGGCGACCTCGGTCGGTTCCTAGAAATGGTCGAGCTCGGGATCGTTCAAGAGGGGGAATACCTCTTGGTCGATTCTATGGATCGTCTTAGCAGGCTCCCGCTGAACGAAGCTGCTGCGCAGATGCTCAATCTGGCTAATGCGGGTGTTCGTATCGTCACGCTCAACGACGGGATGCTTTTCGACCGCAACGTCGAGCTTCCAACGATGATCAACGCAGTGCTCAAAATGCAGGGCGCCCACGACTACTCCAAGGAGTTGGGCCGCAAAGTGAAGCGTGGGCACGCGGCAGCCAAGCGCAAGGCACGCGACGAAGGCCGAATCTACAGCAAGACCGGACCAGGTTGGCTGTTAGTCAACCCGGATCGCACTGGTTGGCTTCCGGTCCCGGAACGCATCGCTCTCGTGCGACAGGTTTTTGAGTGGGCGGATTCAGGCGGTCTCGGCCAGCGTGTAGTCGCCAATCGATTGAACGCCGCTCACCAGCCCCCTTTCCGAGGTGGTAAGGGTTGGCACGAGGCGGCCATTAGAAAATTACTCCAGAATCGAATGGTCCTTGGAGAATATCAGCCGCACTTCGCCGACGGCAGCGCGGACGGCGATCCGATCCTAGGCTATTATGGCCCCGGGATTATTGAACCCGCTCAATTCTACCGCGTCCAGTCGCGCTTCGGTCGGCCAGGTCGCGGGCGCGGCAACAGCGTCGACGTAATCAATAATCTGCTGCAGGGCATCTGCCGGTGCGGCCTCTGTGAAGGAACTGTCGGGGTCTCGATCCGGTCCAAGGACAAGCGGCACCTATATGTCTGCCGCAACACGGGGGAGGGCATGCTGTGCGGAAATCGGACGCGCTACGGGGTGGTCGAGCTTGAGGCGGCGCTACTAAAGCACCTCACGGATGCTGATCTATCGCTGGAGCGGGCTTCTGCGCACCACGGTGAGGCACTGACGACGGCTTTGGCTGAGCGCGGGGATTTGCAGACGCGAATTCAGACCTTTGTACAGCGCATGGAAAGTCCCGACTGGGCCGCGGATGAGTTCGTGCTTGCTCATCATCGTAACCGAGTTGCCCAGCTGAAGACGAAGGACGCAGAGGTGGAGCAGTTGAAAAGCGCGCTGGACCAAACCAAGGCTAAGTTGACCCCGGCCCACTATCAACAAACTGTCCGCGAACTCAGGGGTGATTTGCAAAGGCTCAGGGGGGAGGCCCTTTACGACGCGCGAGCGAGCGTTAGTGTGGCGCTAAAGTCTGTAGTTGATCTCGTCTATTTCGCCAGCGACCCCTGGGGCGATCCCGTGGTTACGGTTTGGATGCTGGGCGGAGCCAAGGTTTTGGTAATTCGCCCCAAGGAGGGCGTGACCGTCTACGACATGAGTTCAGCGATCATTGCGGAGGCTGAACGCGATCCAGCTTTTCTCGCGCAGTTTACCGGAGGCGCCCCGCAACGCGAGGCTCAGCTCAGGAGGCTTGCTTCGACAGCAGTTGGCTGACCTAGTGGATCGAATCTAAGGCTTGGTGCCCGCGCCTGACGGCGGCGATGATTTTGTCTGGATCGGCGGTCCATGTGAAGGGTCTGGGATTGTCGTTGGTCTCGGCGAGGAAGCGGTTGATGGCGGCCTGAAGGTCGACCACGCCCTTGAAGACGCCGCGCTTGAGCCTGCGTTTGCTGAGCTTGGCGAAGAAGCCCTCGACGGCGTTGATCCAACTGGCCGAAGTCGGTGTGAAGTGGAAGGTCCATCGCGGATGACGGACAAGCCAGGCGCGCACCTTTGGGTGCTTGTGGGTGGCGTAATTGTCGACGATGGCATGGATGATCTTTCCGGCCGGGACCTTGGCCTCGACCACTTCACCCCGGTGAAATATTCCATCGACGCGCCGGGCTCGATCAGAAGCGCGCCAATGTTCGCCCGCGCCATCAAGCCCTGCACCTTGGCGATCCGCGCGCGGCGTTCCTCGACCGTGACGGGTTTCACGTTTTCAGTGAGGGGCCTGAGGGCGGCGTCTGGCGCGGCGTGCGCGATGTTGGTGGCGATGAGAGGAGCCACCGCAGCGGCTCCGAGCAGAAGACGTCTCGACAGCATGGTTTCCCCTCGGGACCTGAAAGCCCCCTCCACTCTACCCGCCGGCAACGCCTTTGACACCTGCTGCCGGGCTTCTAGACTCGCCGCATGAGCATCGTGCTTCGCCCCCTTCGCTCCGACGACAGCGCCAGGGTTCTGGCGTGGCGAAACGCGCCGCACGTTTCGGCCCATATGTATACCGACAACGCGATTGGCGAGGCCGAGCACGCTCGCTGGCTGACGAGCGCGCTGGCCGCGCCCGACTGCCGGTACTGGATCATTTTGCTGGACGAGCGTGCCGTGGGCGTTGCCAACCTGGTGGGGATCGACCCGCGCAATCGCCGCGCGGATTGGGGCTTTTACTTGGGCGAAGAGGCGGCGCGAGGCTCGGGCGTCGGGCGCGCGGCGCTTTATGTCCTGATCAACCAGGCCTTCGGACCGTTCGGCCTGCGTCGCCTGACTTGCACTGCCTTGGCAGAGAACGAGGCGGCATGGACGCTCTACGAGAGTATGGGGTTTGTGCGTGAGGGACGGCTGCGTGACCACATCCAAAAAGAGGGGCGGTTCCACGACGTGTTGACCTTCGCGCTCCTGGATCAGGAGTGGGCAGCGGCCCGTTCGGGAGTCGAAGCGAAGCTGCTCGGCACGGGCATCGACCCATCGAGCCTCGCGGTGCGGGAGGCCTGAGAATGCTGGCGATCCTTCAGGCGCGAATGTCGTCGACCCGGCTGCCGGGCAAGGTGCTGCGCCCGATCTTGGGCGAGCCAATGCTGGCGCGACAGATCGAGCGGCTCCGCCGGGCAAAGGCGATTACCCGCATCGTCGTTGCCACGAGCACGGGCACGGACGACGATGTGATAGCGGCCTGGTGCGAAGGCGCGGGTGTGGATTGTTATCGCGGCGACCTAAACGACGTTCTCAGCCGCTTCCAGGGCGCCTTGGACGCCTTTGGACCGGTGGAGAGCTTTCTGCGCCTCACCGCTGACTGCCCGCTTGCCGATCCGGGGTTGATCGATCTCGCCATCGCGTCCCACACGGCGAGCGGCGCCGACTACACCTACATTCATCAGCACTGGACCTGGCCGAAGGGCCTGGACGTCGAGATTTGCCAGACCGCCGTGCTCAAAGTGATCGACGGCGAAGCCACGGGAAGCGACCGCGAGCACGTCACTGCCTTCATCTACGCCCACCCGGAGCGCTTCCACCTGAATGCACTCAACCGCGACCCGCCGCTGCGCTATCGCTGGACCGTGGACACGCCGGAGGACTTCGCCTTCGTCACCTCCGTCTATGAGGATCTCTACCCCGCCAACTCCGCCTTCAGCACAGACGACATATTGGCGTGGCAGGCGCGCCACCCGGATCGGGTGCTGGTGAATAAGCTGGAGGTGTAAGCGCCGAACGGAGCAAGGCGTGGCGCACTCGACAGGATTCGAACCTGTGACCTCAGCCTTCGGAGGGCTGCGCTCTATCCATCTGAGCTACGAGTGCATCTGGTCGGGTCGGTTCCTTAGCCGACGCGCCGGTCTGGCGCAATCGAACCGGCGAAGCGGCGGGGCCGATCTCGATCGCGGCGTGCTGCGCAGAAGGTCGATCACGCTGTCGATCTTGGCGAATACGCGTTCGATGGCGGCCATGCCAGATTCTTTGTCGTTCGCCCGGATCGCCGCATCGACTCGCTCAAGGTCAATGCGGCTGACTTCTTCCAAAGCCTGAATGGCGGTTTCGACGGACAAGGCTATCTCCTGGAACAAGGCTTGAACGGATTATAGATTGGTTCGGTCCGTCACGCGCTAATCCTTCGTCGGATCCTTCGCCGTGGGATCGCCGTAGGTCAGCGACAGGAAGACATCTTCCAGGTCCGGGTCCTCGGTGGCCAAGTCCTTGATCTGCACGCCCGCCGCGCGCACGGCGGCCAGCACCCCCTCCACGCTCGACGCCTCGGTCTTGTAGGTCACGGCGAGGCTGCCATCGGCGCGGAGCTTGGCGTCGAACCCGGCGAGGACGGGCGCCGCGGCGAGCGGTGCAGAGGGCGTAATCACCACCGCGCGGGTGTCGAGCCGTTTCAGCAAATCCTTGGTCGTTTCGCTCGCCACCACCTGGCCGTGGTTGACGATGGCGATGCGGTCGCAAAGCGCCTGCGCTTCTTCGAGGTAGTGGGTGGTCAGAACGATGGTCACGCCCTCGTTATTCAGCGCCTGCACATATTCCCAAAGCTGGCGGCGCAGTTCCACGTCCACCCCAGCGGTAGGCTCATCGAGGATCAGCACCGGCGGCGCGTGCACCATGGCCTTGGCCACCATCAGCCGCCGCTTCATGCCGCCGGAAAGCTGACGCACATAGGCGTCGGCCTTGTCGGAGAGGCCAAGGGCGGCGAGAATCTCGTCTGTGCGGCGCTCCTTCTTCGGAACGCCATACAGGCCAGCCTGGGTCTCCAGGCTTTCGCGCGGAGTGAAAAAGACATCCGCGGCCAGTTCCTGCGGCACCACGCCGATGGCGGCGCGGGCGGTGCGGGGGTGCTCGTCGATATCCACGCCCCAGAGCGAGACCTTGCCAGAAGTCTTCTGGCATAGCCCGGCCAGGATGTTGATGAAGGTCGACTTGCCCGCTCCGTTGGGCCCCAGCAAACCAAAGATCGAACCTCGCGGCACCATCAGATCGACGCCCTTCAGCGCCATCTTCTCCGGCATCGTCTTGGACGCGGGAAAGGTTTTCAGAAGGCCGCGCGCCTCGATGGCGTAGTCAGGAAGGCTCATCAGGTCAGGCGCGCCCCCTTGGCGCTCGGTAGGGAGGCGGAAGCGGCCCGCCGAATTGACGCTATCGCGCCCGGCGCATAGGTATGTCGCGCCCGCCTTGACCTCAAGCGCGGCGAACACCCAACTTGAGCCGCCCCATGCGATCCACCCCCCGCGCCGCCATGCTCGACACTGCAAGCGCGCTGGAATCCCGCTCCGCCGGGTCAGAACCGCCGGAGTTCATCACCGTGAGCGAACATCGAGTGGCCTGCGACGGCGTCGGCGGCGCGCTCGGCCATCCGCGCGTCTGGCTGGAAATGGGCGGGGCCGGGTTCGTCGAGTGCGGCTATTGCGACCGACGCTTTGTGCTGTCGAGCCATGCGCACCCCGAAATCGAAGAGGTTGACCCCGGCGACTACGAGGGCGCGGGCGGGCATTAAGCCGGGCGGCCCTCTTCGCCCGATACTTGTCCCCCTTCGCCCATCTGGTGCGATAATGGCCCTCCGTTTCTGCATTGCGGGTGCATGGGCGATGTGACCGGCGACGAAATTGGGGAAGGAGGTCAAAAATGAATACATATGCTACCGTATTGCACTCTTTGCACTCGATATGTGGGTTGCAAACCTCAGCGGCGCTCCGTTCCGACCCCGCCCACGAAGACCCGGCGGCGACGGCGCGTCCGACCTTATCCCCGCTCGTGCTCAGGGCCCTGGCATGAACCCGCCGCGCCTTGATTGCGTCGCCCTGATCGCCTCACCGCCCGCCCTCGTGTCTGGCGCGAGCGACCGGGAGTGGATGAACAAGACCGAGGACCGCTTCGCTTACCGCTGCACCCCCATGACCATGGCCAATGCGTCGGGGTGGGATCTGCTCAACCCCACCGCCTTCACCGCCGAGTGGAACGGGGGCGACCATGCGGACGATATCCGCCTGACGTCCGATGATCCTGCTCTTCCGCTGGACCGGCCCGCCAGTGTATTCGGGCACGGGGTGCTGACCTTCCATCCCGGCTATGTGTTCCAGACCTCGCCCGGCTGGGTCACGTGGGCGCGCGGTACGCCCAACCGGATAAAGGACGGGATTCAGCCCCTGGACGGTCTGGTGGAGACGAGCTGGCTGCCCTTCTCCTTCACCATGAACTGGCGCTTCACCCGTCCGGGAAAGGTGCGGTTCGAGGCGGGGGAGCCGTTCTGTTTCGTCACTCTCTACCCGAGCGTCGCCATCGAAGGGGTGCAGCCTTACCGACGCGACCTCGCGGACGATCCGAAGCTGCACCGCGAATATGTGGAATGGCACCGGGGCCGCCATCTGTTCAACGAGGCGCTGGGGCGGGGCGACCCCGAAGCGGTGGCGCAGAAATGGCTGAAACACTATCTGAACGGGGTCTCACCCACCGGCGCCTACACCGCCGACGAAGATCACCGGATCAAGCGACGCCTGCTGGAACCCACCGCAAAGACCCCCGATGGCTCGGACTCTGAAAACCGTTGACGCCTAGCCCGTGAGAGCGTCCAACCCGCCCATGATGCTGGTTCTGAATGGGGAAACACGCGCGTTTTCCGCCTTGGAAACGCTGGCGGCGCTGGTCGCCGAGCTTGGCCTGGACCCGCGCAAGGTGGCGGTGGAGCGCAACCTCGAAATCGTGCCTCGCTCGCTCTACGGCTCGACCGCGCTCACCGACGGCGACCGGATCGAGATCGTCCATTTTATCGGAGGCGGCTGACCATGGACGGATCCAAGCTCCCCATCAAAGAAGACACCTGGACCGTCGCCGGGCGCAGCTTCACCTCGCGGCTGATCGTCGGCACCGGCAAATACAAGACCTACGCCGAGAATGCCGAAGCCGCCGAAGCGGCGGGCGCCGAGATCGTCACCGTGGCCCTGCGCCGGGTGAACCTCAGCGATCCCTCCCAGCCGATGCTGGCCGATTTCGTCAAGCCCGACCACTTCACCTACCTGCCCAATACGGCGGGATGTTTCACCGGCGAGGAGGCGGTGCGGACGCTCAGACTGGCGCGCGAGGCGGGCGGCTGGTCGCTGGTGAAGCTGGAGGTCTTGTCCAACACCCCCCACCTCTACCCAGACAGGGAAGAGACGTTGCGGGCGCTGAAACTCCTGGTCGCCGAAGGCTTCGACGTCATGGTCTACTGCACCG
>JBBQLP010000086.1:0-6779 GCA_038327995.1 Caulobacterales bacterium
TGTCTACGCCGGTTAGAGATGTCGCGGGTTCTGCCAGATAGAGATGTCACCCGGGTGAGGGGAGCGGGCGGGCGCGTAGCCCTCACATCGCGCAGAGCCCGACCGCTTCACTCCGCACTGCCGCTGCCGCCGCTTGTTTTCCGCAGTGCGCCGGCAGGCGCGCAAGGCACCTAGACCAGAGTCAGCCGAACATGTGTCCGGCCTGATCCCGCCGCTTGGGACCCTTGCGGGTGCGTTCACCTCGCGGCTGGGTCTGCTGGTCTTGGCGGATCAGGGCGAGGAGGCCGCCGAGCCGCTTGTTCTCCAGCACGGCCGTCTCGGTGACGCGCCTCAACCTGTCGAAGGTCCGATAAGGCATGCTCCGGCCCTTATAGCGGACCTCCAAGCGCCCATCGGGGAAGTCCACGACCTCGACCCTTTGGCCGGTCGCCGCCTGAGCAAACTCGGATGGGTCGATCATGAAGAGGATGTTGTCGTACTGGAGCGTCAGGGACTGCGACAGGGTCCGCTCGGCACGCCAGGTGAAGGCTTCGTCAAGCCGGTCCCGAGGCGTCATGGGCCGGTGGAGATCCTTGTCGTTGAACGGCGCCTTGGCGAAGCGGGCGTTGTAGTCGGCCATGAAGGTCGGCAGGAAGGCGTTGCCGGCCTCCATGGTGCTGACGCCGGCGAGCCGCAGCTCTTTCACGAGGCGGTCCTGCAGGGTCTTGTTGGCGCGCTCGACGCGGCCCTTGGCCTGGCTCGAGTTGGCGCAGATGATCTCGATCGTCAGCGCCTTCAGCGCGCGGCCGAACTGGGTCATGCCGTCGCCATGGAGCCCGGCGGGCTTGTTGACCCGGAAGACCGCATGCTTGTCGGTGTAGAACGCGACGGGCTTGCCGTGCTGCCCCAGATACCTCTGCGTGGCGTTGAAGTAGGCGAAGGTCGACTCCGACTGGACGAACTGCAGGTGCATCAGTCGGCTGGTGGCGTCGTCGATGAAGACGAGCAGGGTGCATTGCGGGCCGCGATCCTCGAACCACCAGTGCTCGGAGCCATCGACCTGGACCAGCTCGCCGACGCACTCCCGGCGATAGCGGGGCTGGTAGACCCGGCCGCGGCGCTTCACCCGATCCGCCCAGAGGCCGGCGTCGAGCATCCAAAGCCGCAGCGTCTCCCGGCCGACGGTGATGCCGTGGACCTCGCGCAGCTTCTCGGCGGCCAGTGTCGGCCCAAAGTCCGTGTACTTCGCGCGGATCAGCTCCAGGGCCTGTTCCTTGAGGCCCGTGGGCGACTGACGGTTGCTCGGCCGGCCTCGCTTCTTGGAGATCAGCGCCGTAGCGCCGTGCTCTTGATAGGCCTTGGCTAGGCGCTGGACCTGGCGACGCTCCAGACCAAGCAGATCCGCTGCTGCCGAGGTGGTGAGATTTCCGCTACGGAGATCGCGAAGGATCTCAAGCCGAGACAGCTCCTTGTCGCTCATGAAATGCAACGTCATCCTGGAGGCCTCCCGCGCAAACGCGAGAGAGGGTGACATCTCTAAATGGCACGGTGCGACATTACTAAATGGGCGCTACAGACCGTTTGCGCCTAAGGAATATTATCGGAAATTGAATGTCGGCTTTCAAAGATTAGCCCGTCATACGCAGGTTCCACTCCCTTCGGCAAACGTGCCGCCAAAGCCCTGAAATCAAGGTCAATGTGCAGATTGGTCAGGATCGCGCGTCGGGGCTTCAGTTCCTCGATCCATTCCAGCGCCTGCGCCACGTTGGCGTGTGTCGGATGCGCCGTGTCGCGCAGCGCATCGATGATGAAAACGTCAAGGCCTGCAAGCGCGGCCATGGAGGCGCTCGGAAACGCCACCACGTCGCTGCAATAGGCCACATCGGCAAACCGATATCCGACCGACCGGACCTCGCCATGATCCTGATCGAAAGTCACGATGGGAACCGCGCCCGTGGGGCCATCGATCCACCAGTGTTCGCCATGAGGAGGCAGGCCTACCGCATCGCAGATAGCGGGATAACCGCCCTGGCTCTCGAAAATGTAGTCGAACCGCCGAGTGAGGGTCCGCCGGGTCGCATCATCCATGAAACATGGAATGCGGCGGCGCATGGAAATGGCGAAGGGTCGTAAATCGTCTATCCCGTGGGCCTGATCGGCGTGATCATGGGTATAGAGCACCGCGTCGAGACGCTTGGCGCCCGATGTCGCCGCCTGTAGCCTCAGGTCCGGTGAGGTATCAATGAGGATTGTGGTGCAACCACATGGATTTTCTTCATGGTTTCTCCGAACAAGGAAACTGCATCGCGAGCGTCGGTTTCTCGGATCGTTGGGATCGCAGATGCCCCAGTTTCCATCCGCGCGCGGAACCCCGCCGGATGAACCGGAGCCCAGGATGGTAAACTGAAGGCTGGTCATCTAGTGGGCGCCAAGCGCGGAATACGGTCGAACAGAGCGAAGAAGGCGTCTTCCGTGCGGCGCTCCGCCTCCTCCAGCGACCAACCTCTGATCTCCGCCAACCGGGCGAGGATGTAGGGAAGATAGGCGGGTTCGTTGCGCCGTCCGCGCATGGGCATGGGGGCGAGATAGGGGCAGTCGGTCTCGACGATGATGCGTTCGGGCGGCATGTCGCGAATGACGGCCCTCACTTCCTCCGCCGCCTTGAACGTTGCGATGCCGGACACCGAGAACCATGCACCCAGCGCCGCCGCCCGCCGGGCCAACTCCGCACCCGAGGTGTAGCAGTGCATCAGAAGCTTGAAAGGTCCCGTCGCGTGCGCCTCCTCCAGCATCCGGATCATATCCTCGTCGGCCTCGCGTGTGTGCACCACCAGAGGCAGACCAGATGCGCGCGCGGCATCGATGTGGACCGCGAAGACGGCGCGCTGAACCTCACGCGGGCTGAGATCGTAGTGATAGTCGAGCCCGGTTTCGCCGATTCCCACCACCTTCGGATGGAGGGCTAGGTCAACCAAGCTTTCGACGCTAAGATACAGATTTTCCTTGGCTTCGTGCGGGTGCGTTCCTACGGTGCACCAGACGTCGTCGTGAGCTTCGGCGACGGCTTTCACGGTCGGGAATAGCGAAACCCGGTCGCAGATCGTCACCATTATCTCCACGCCCGCCGTCCGCGCACGTGCGATAACTTCGGCCTGATCGTCGGCGAACTGCGGGGCGTGTAGATTAACGTGACTGTCGATCAGCATGAAAGGCCCGAGGCGCGGGTTGCAGCGCGTAGTTCCGCCACTACTGTCCAGAGGGCGTCGCCCCGGTCGAGGTTCAGGCCCTCCACCATCTCCGGCAGGGCGTTGAGGCGCGACCACGCGGTGGCCCACCCCTCCCCCGCATCCGGTCCGCCCGCCAGCGCAGCGGCCTTGGCCCGCGCAGACAGCCTTTGAACCAAGGACGCAAACCGTTCGTTTCCTCCCGCGCCGCGAAAGCTGTCGGCCAGCGCCTGCGCTCCTGCCGGATCGATAGCGGGAAGCCTGGACAGCAGGGCCGACGCCGCCTCATCGAGGGCGCCCGATCTGCCGCCCGCCAGCGCCCGACCGGGCGAGCCTCGGGCCTCGTCCGCCAACCGCTCCAGATCGCTGCCCGACGCCTCAGGCCTGCCAGCGAGCAAGGCGATCAGCGCTTCCCGCGGCCAGGGATCGAACACCAGGCGGCGGCAGCGGGAGCGGATTGTGGGCAAAAGCCGCCCGGGCGCGTTGGAGATAAGGAACACTACGCCACCGCCGGACGGTTCCTCGAGGGTCTTCAGAACGGCGTTGGCGGCGGTCGCGTTTAGATCGTCGGCGGTGTCGATGATGGCGACGCGATAGGGACCGAGCGCGGGGGCCTTGGCGAAGAACCCCGGCAGCTTGCGGGCCTGTTCGACCGAGATGCCGCGCTTTGTGACCCCCCCTTCGGTTTCGCGCTCCAGCACCATCAGGTCCGGGTGCGAAGAGGCCGCGATCAGGCGCGCTACGGGATCGTTCGGCGCTGTGTTCAATACACCAAGCCGAAAATCGGGCTGCGCGCCCAGAAGTCGCCGGGCGGCCCGGTAGGCGAAGGCGGCTTTTCCAACGCCCGCTGGGCCGGTCAAGAGCCAAGCGTGGTGCAGGCGGCCCCGCGACAGCGCCGCCTCGAACGCCGCCTCCTGCACCTCGACACGATAAAGCGAGACGAGATCACGCGGATGGATGGATGCGTCGCTCATCGCACGGGACTCAGCCGGCGTTCGGTCGCCAGCCAGATCGCCGCCTCCACCTCATCTTCCGGCCGGGCCGCGTCGATCACCAAGCAACGGTGGGGTTCGGTCGCCGCCAGATCGAGGAAGCCCTGTCGCAGCTTCTGGTGGAAGGCCTCGCCCTTTGCCTCGAAACGCGCCTCGGCCCCGCCGCGCGCGCCCGCTCGCCTCAACCCCTGCTCCACGGACAGGTCGAGGATCAGGGTCAGGGCAGGGCGGGTGCAACCGAGCACCGTTTCTTCGAGCTGGCGGATGAACTCCGGCGCGACGCCGCCTCCCACCCCCTGATAGGCGCGGGTAGAGTCGGCAAAGCGGTCGCAGATAACCACTGCGCCCCGCTCCAGCGCCGGGCGGATGGTGCGCTCCAGATGGTCGGCGCGGGCGGCGTAGAGAATCAGGGTTTCGGAAAGCGCTGACCAACGGTCCGCCTCGCCGCGGACCAAAAGGTCGCGCAGGGCCTCGGCGCCAAGCGAGCCGCCAGGCTCACGCGTCGCCACGACCTCGCGGCCCATGGTGCACAGTCGTTCGGTGAGGCGGCGGACCTGGGTGGATTTTCCCACCCCTTCGCCGCCCTCGAACGTGATGAAAAAGCCTTGGTTCACGGCCCTCACATTGGCCGGTTCGGGCGCATAGGCAAGCGCCCGGCGATCGAAAGTACTCGCCTAGAACCCCGGCACGATCCGCGCATCGTTGAAGCCGAGCGCCGCCACCCGTTCTCGCGCCGATTGCGCCGCACTCTGGTCGCCCCAGGGTCCGACAACGACACGGAACAGGATAGCGCCACCGCGATCCAGCGGCCTGATGGTGGTTGATCCCGCACTGGCGAGACTGGTGGCGATGCGTTCCGCCGCCTCGCGGCTGCCATAGGCTCCGGCCTGAACCGCGTAGGCCCCTCCCCCGCTCACTCCCGCGGGGACGTTCATGACTTCTATATGCGGCGCCGGATTGGAACGCACTGGCGCAACGGTCTGATACGCTACAGGACGCCGCTCGGGCAGGTATTCACGAACGGGTGCGCTGTTGCTAGCGAAGGTCATGCGCGCATCGACACCGTTCAGCGACGCCGGTCCGACGTAGCGCACGCGCACCTTGGCCGTGCCCTTGACCGCAAAGCCTAACTTGTCAGCCGCTCCGCGCGAGAGATCGATGATCCGCCCGGGGTGGAAGGGGCCCCTGTCGTTCATCCGCACTTGCAAGACGCGTCCATTCTCCAGGTTCGTCACCTCGACGATGGACGGCATGGGCAGCGTCGCGTGAGCGCCGGAGACGCCGTACATATCGAACAACTCGCCGTTGGCGGTCGGCTTGCCGTTGAAGGCGTCGCCATACCATGACGCCAGCCCCGTCTCTTCATAACCGGGTTGTTCGGCGGGCACATACCAGACGCCGCCGGACTGGTAGGGAGAGCCCACCTTGTAGCGACCGCCCGCCGGGGCGGCCTGTGCGCGCTGCGGCTGGGAGCCTATCGGAGGCGAAAATTGGGTTTGATAAACTGCTGCGGGTTCGCTCGTCGCCTGCCGCGTCATCGGCATGAAAGGCGTGGACGCGGAACTGTCCGGCAGGCTGGCGCAGGCCCCAAGGCCCCCGCCGATAGAAAGCACAAAAAGCAGCGTGCATGCACGAGGTGCGCACGCGGACAAACGCTCGGAGACAACCATTCTGGCGCAAACCCCTACTATGGATGCCGCGCTTTCGGCGGCGGGCCGGGGGTTTCGGACGCATCCGGTCTTCCCAACTGCGGCCATCTTACACAGGGGGACTTGAGGCTTGGCTAAAGGAGTTGGTTAAACTGCGTTTGCCATCTTTCGGGTCGTGCGCCGGCGAGCCGGGACTGCTATGAGGCGCTCCCGCCGACGATCAGACCCCAGGATGGGTGGCCGAGCGGTTTAAGGCAGCGGTCTTGAAAACCGCCGTGGGTGAAAGCCCACCGTGGGTTCGAATCCCACCCCATCCGCCAAAACCATTGAAATCATTGCACTTTTTCTGTCCCCATTTGGGTATCGTCCCCACGGGTCGATTTCTCTCAAGTCAATGGCGGGGATAAACAGTGTATGGGGTCGCAAAACGTGCAGTTACTTGCGGCTCGGTCGCGTAGTAAATCAGACTAGTTCGATTAATACTCGGCTTGCTGGAGCGGCATAAGCAACACCGATAAATCGTTCGCAACAATAAAAAACACACTTGCCCCACGAATATGGTGTTCTACGCTTCCATCTGGCCATGACGCTAATCAGATGAAGGTATCACGAATGCAGACCATCCCCACCGATAGAATAAAGGTTCCAGAGGCCGCTGAGACGCTTGGCGTCGCAGTCGCCACGCTGGCCGCATAGCGTCATGCGGAATTAGGCCCGCCGTTCTACAAGCTCATGGGCAGGGTGTTCTACAGCCGCGCCGAGATCAAGGCTTGGGAATGCTCCGCAACCGTCCGCACGGCGCACGGATAGACCTGAAGACAACTCAATACAAACCGAAGGAAAGACACACCTATGCTTGAACAATCCACAGACAGCGCCATCACGGTCGCGGCTTTTACTACCGCGCTCGAAGTGGTCCGCAACACGGTCAAGGC
>JBBQLP010000087.1:0-6400 GCA_038327995.1 Caulobacterales bacterium
CTCAAAGGCAAGATCGCCCTCATCACCGGGGGCTGCTCCGGCATCGGGCTGGGCGCCGTGGAGCTATTCGTGGCGGAGGGGGCGCTGGTGGTCGCCGCCGACGTGCAGGACGAGAAGGGCGCGATGCTGGAAAAGCGCTTCCCTGACAAGGTCCGCTACGCCCACTGCGACGTGACGGTGGAGGCGGAGATCAAGGCGGCGGTGGCGCTGGCGGCCTCATCTTTCGGCGGCCTCGACATCCTGTTCAACAACGCCGGTCACGGCGGGGCCATTGGCACGGTGGAGGAAACCGACGCCAAAGCCTGGGACGACACCTTTGCGCTTCTCGTGCGTGGCCCGATGCTGGGCATGAAATACGCCGTTCCGCTGATGAAGGCGCGCGGCGGGGGCTCGATCATCAACACCGCCTCCATCGCCGGGCTGCAGGCCGGGTGGGGCCCCATCGCCTATTCGGTGGCCAAATGCGGAGTGATTCACCTGTCGAAGGTGACGGCGGCGGAGCTTTCGCCGCACAACATCCGCGTCAACGCGATCTGTCCCGGCCTGATCGCCACCTCCATCTTCGGGGCCTCGATGGGACTTCCCAGAGACGTGGCGGACCAGATGGCCGCCCGCATCGCCGAGGTCGCGCCCAAGTTCCAGCCGGTGCCCAAGGGCGGGATGCCCGCCGACATCGCCGAGGCTGCGCTCTATCTGGCGTCGGACGCTTCGGCCTTCGTTTCGGGCACACACATTGTGGTGGACGGCGGGATCACCATCGGCTCGCGCCATAGCTGGGCCCCGGAAACGGTCTCACCGCTGCTGGATGCTCTGGGGATCACGGCGGAACAGGCCGAGGCCATGGCGATTGCGCGCAAGGCGGCGCAGGGGGCGGGATAGCGGTATTAGGCTACGCCGCCACGAACTGATCGCCGAGGTAGACGCGGCGCACTTCCGGGTCGGCCATGACCGCGTCGGGGGAGCCCTCGAACAGCACTTCGCCGCCGGAGATGATCGAGGCGCGGTCGCAGATGGCCAGGGTCTCGCGCACATTGTGATCGGTGATCAGCACCCCGATGCCCTGCGACTTCAGATAGGTGATGACCTCGCGAATGTCGGTGATCGCCAGGGGATCGATCCCGGCGAAGGGCTCGTCCAGCAGCATGAAGGCGGGTTCCGACGCCAGGGCCCGGGCGATTTCCACCCGCCGCCGCTCGCCGCCGGAGAGGGCCGTGGCGCGGGCGTCCTTCAGGTGAGAGATATGAAGCTCTTCCAGAAGCTGCGCCACCCGCGCCTTCTGCCGCGTCTTGTCGCGCTCGCGCAGCTCGACCACCGCCATCACGTTCTGCGCCACGGTCATGCCGCGAAAGATCGAGGTCTCCTGCGGCAGATAGCCGATGCCTAGCCGCGCGCGCTGATACATGGGCTGAGGCGTCACGTCCTCGCCGTCGAGGTAGATGGAGCCGTAGTCCGCCGCGATCAGTCCGGTGATCATGTAGAAACAGGTGGTCTTGCCTGCGCCGTTGGGACCGAGCAGGCCCACCACCTCGCCCCGCTGAAGCCGCAGGCTGACGCTCTTGACCACCGTGCGTGCGCCGAACGACTTGCCGATATTGTCGACGTAGAGGCCAGAGGGGATCGAGCCGTTGAGGCGGGCGAAATCCGTCACGGACGCCCCGGTGTGGTCTTGGCGGGCGGCGCCTTCGGGACGGGCGCTGCGCCGGGTTGAGGCTGGGCCTGGTTGGGATAAAGCACCGCGCGCACCCGCTTGCCGGGGTCGGACTTGGCCCCGGTCGAGGTCAGGGTGGCGTGGCCGCTCTTCTGTTCGATCACCAGCTTGTCGCCGGTGGAGACGTTCTTCTCCTGCACCAGCACCACATTGCCGGTCATGGTGATGGTGTCGTCTGCGGCGATGTAGGTGGCGTGGTCGCCTTTCGCGTTCTGGGTCGGGGTGGTGTAGAAAACCGGTCCTTCGCACTCGATCCGCTCTACGGAGTTGGAGCCGATGCCGCCGCTAGCCGGAGCGGGCGCGCCTCCCGGCGCGTTGCGCGCCACATAGAAGACCGTCAGGCGAGGCGTGTTCAGGCGCGCCGTGCCCTGGATAGCTTCGACGTTTCCGTAGTAGACCACCTGCCGCTCGTTCTGGCGGATGTCCGTGCCCTCGGCCGAGATGTCGATGGGCAGGTTGGAGGCGCCAAGACCCGTGCTGGCCGCCCTGGCCGGAGCGGGCGCTGGCGCGGCGTAAGCGGACAAGGTTGCGCCCGATGCGAACAGCAGGCCGATGGCGGCCCCGAGGCCGGCGATGAGCGCGCGGGTGCGCATGGGGTTCGTCCTTTGTGTCGCGGTCAGGGTTTGACGGCGGAGCCTTGCGGCAACAGATGCGTATGCACCTGCCCGGTCAACACCGCATGACCGCCTTTTTCATCGATCACATAAGCGTTGGCGTCGAAATGTCCCAGAGGACCGTCGCCGGTGACGTGGTTATGGCCTTCGGCGCGATGGGTCTGGGTGTCCAGCAAGGCGCTTTCGCTGAGGAAAACATAGCCTCGCCCGTCATTCACCTTCACGGCGCCGTTCATTTGCAACAGATGCGTCGCCTCGTTCAGAAGTCCCCGGTCTGACTGCGCCAAAACCGGCCCCGGCGCGTCGGTCTGCATGGAAAGACGCGGCTGGGTCAGGGCGACGCGGTTGATGTCGCGGTTGTCGCGTACGGCCTCTTCGGCGGTGATGGTATAGGGCTGGTTCTTGTTGTTGCGGCCAAAGAACCGGGGATGGATCATCCTTATCTCGCCCCCCGCCACCGGGGCGGCGGTCCAGCTCTGGAAGGTTTTCGCCACGACCCAGCCGATCAGGCCGACCAGAATCACGCCGATTATCACCGGCAGGAAACCTCGCCAGAACCGGATCACTAGAGAACGCCTGCGCCAGCGCGCGATCTCCTGCGCCCGCCGGATGGCGTCGTCAGACGCCCCCTGCGGTCCGGTCAGGACCAAGGCGGGAAAACTTGTGCCAGACAGGCTCGGAGGAGGGGTGACGGCCACGGGCGGGTCAGCTATGGGCGAAAATGTCGACCTCTTCCCATCCCGCTACGTCGAGCAGCGCGCGGTTGGGGAGAAAGTCGAAACAGGCTTGAGCCAGGTCCTCGCGGCCCTCGCGCTCCAGCATGGCGTCGAGGCGCGCGCGCAGGGCGTGAAGGTTCAGCACGTCCGACGCCGCATAGGCGATCTGCTCGGGGGATAGCGTCTCACGGCCCCAGTCGGAGCTTTGCTGCGCCTTGGAAAGATCGACGCCGAGCAACTCCTTGGTCACGTCCTTCAGTCCGTGCCGGTCGGTGTAGGTGCGGGCCAGTTTGGAGGCGATCTTGGTGCAGTAGACCGGACAGGTGACGACCCCGAGGTGCAGGGCGAACATGGCGATGTCGAACCGCCCGAAATGGAAAATCTTCACCACCTCAGGGTCGGTCAGGAGACGCTTCAGATTGGGGCAGTCATAGGTATCGCGGTCGAACTGCACCAGATGCGCGTCGCCATCGCCCGCCGAAAGCTGCACGACACAAAGCGGATCGCGCCCGATGCGCAGACCCATGGTCTCGGAATCCACCGCTACGGCCGGACCGAAGTCCAGCCCGTCCGGCAGGTCGCCCTTGTGCAGATGGTTTGTCATGCCGGCGAGCGTTCCCCGACGTCCGGCCGAGAGAGACGGACCGTCTCTTGAATAGATGGTGCCCAGGAAAGGACTCGAACCTTCACGGCCGTTAAGCCACTGGCACCTGAAGCCAGCGCGTCTACCAATTCCGCCACCTGGGCCCGCAGTCCGGGCAGGCCCTGAGCGCGAGGGCGCGACCTTTAGGGCGGAAGCGGGGAACGGTCAATGGTCCGCCACACCGACCCTAAGCGCAAGCCAAGTGACCATCTTGTAGGCCATGCCCAAAAATGGAAGAGCCAGCAACCCTCCCAAAAGAGCGCCTATGCCAAGCCCCACCAAGATGCCCAGCCCGACTGATGCCGGGCTCGGATTTGCACCTACGGCGCTGCCTATAGCGAATGCCGCTACGCCGCCAAAAATGTAGCCTGAGAGGGCGCCCAATATCGCGCAGACGCCTCGCGTGAGGTGGACCCAGATGCTTTGACCCCCTCGCCAACCTAAGACCAGGCTCGCTGCCATAACGACCACCCCCGATAGGATTGCCGGACCAAGGAAGAAAATGAGAAGGAAGGTCGGCGGCATACGATTCTACCGCACACGCTTCGGCGGATTGGCGGAGAGGTCCATCAGGAGTTTGGTCATCAGGTAGAGGCGGGGGGTGACGGTGGTCAGGTCCATGAACTCCTTGTCGGAGTGAAAGCCCCCGCCCACCGGGCCGAGGCCGTCGAGGGCGGGCGTGCCCACCGCCGCCGCCAGCGCCGATTCCGAAGCGCCGCCGTTGCCTTCCAGCCCTAGCGTGCGCCCGAGGCCCGCGTAGATCGCCTGAGCTCGCCTGGCCAAGGCATCCGTGCCGGGGTTGTTGGGCAGGGGCGGGAAGGCGGGGGCGCTGGAAACCGTGACCTTGGTGTCCGGCACCACGGTGGTTTCGGCGGCTTTCCTGAGCGCGGCCTCGACCTTGGCGAAATCGCTATTCTCCCGCACCCGCACATTCACCTGCGCCTCGGCGTCTTCGGGGATGATGTTCTCGCGCGTTCCGGCGTGGATGACGGTGAGGTTGGCGGTGACGCCGGGGCCGGAGTGGGGCATGGCCTCCACAGTCTGAAGCTGGTGGATCAACTCCACCGCCGCGTTGCGCCCGTCCTGCGGGGCGACCCCGGCGTGGGCGGCGCGGCCCTTGACGGCGATGTGATAGGTGGTCGAGCCCTTGCGCCACACCGTGATGGCGTCCGGCGCATCGCCGGGCTCCATGTTCAGCTCCACGTCGTTCTCGCGCACCAGTTTGTCGATCAGCTTGCGCGTGCCGGGCGAGCCGCGCTCTTCGGAGGTCTCGATCAGAAAGGTGATCTTGCCGTAGGATTTGAAGCCCACGTCGTGCAGCAGTTTCAGCGCGGTCAGCGCCTGCACCACCCCGCCCTTCTCGTCGGAGATGCCGGGGCCGCTTCCGCGATCACCCGCTATGGAAAAGGGCCATTTCGCCACGGTTCCCGGCCCGAACACGGTGTCGATGTGGCCGATGATCAGGATCCGAGCCTTGCCGGTTCCGGTGAGTGTGGCGACGGTGTTGTTCGCCAGCCCCTCGATTTCGGGCGGCAGGGTCTGGATTTCGGCGCCCAGCGCCTTCAGGCGAGGGATCAGGATCACGGCGACCTTGTTTCCACCCGCCGCGTCGCCGGTGCCGGAATCGATGTTGACCACACTCTCGAGCAGTTTGAGCTGATCGGGCCGCGCAGCCTCCGCAGCGGCCCAGACCTTGATGTCGCGCGCTGGCTTTGCGGTCGCCGCAAGCAAGGGCGTAGCGATCATTAGAGCGGCGCCTGTCATCAGGGCGGTGGTCAGTCTGGTCATGGCGGTAGTTTCCCCGTGCGGCCCCGCCGCTTCGTTGCGCGACGCGGGGCCATCGTCTATCCGAGGTGTAGACTAGAGAGAGGCGCGCGCCGCTATGCAAGCATCATTGAAGTCAGCCGCTTTGAGGGGCGCGCTCGTCACTGTGTTCGGCGGATCGGGCTTCCTGGGCCGTTATGCGGTGCGGGCGCTGGCGAAGGACGGCTGGCGGGTGCGGGTCGCCATGCGCCGCCCCCACCTCGCGCCGGAGTTGCGGGTCATGGGTGAGGTCGGCCAGATCGAGCTTGAACAGGCCAATGTGCGGATGCCCGCCTCGGTGGCGCAGGCGCTGGAGGAGGCGAGCGCGGTGGTGAACCTCGTGGGCGCGCTTTACGAGACGCCGCGCCAGAGCTTCCACGCCGTTCACGCCCTTGCCCCCAAGATCATAGCCGAGGCCGCCGCTGCGCAGGGGATCACGCGGATGGTGCAGGTGTCGGCCATCGGGGCGGACGCTTCCAGCGCCGCCGTCTACGCCCGAACCAAGGCCGAAGGCGAAGCCGACGTGCTCGCCGCCATGCCGACGGCGACTATTCTGCGCCCCTCGGTGGTGTTCGGGGAGGAAGACCAGTTCTTCAATCGCTTCGCCGCCATGGCTGGCCTCTCTCCTGTTCTGCCCCTGATTGGCGGCGGCCACACCCTGTTCCAGCCCGTCTATGCGGGCGACGTGGGCGCAGCGATTTCCCATGCTCTGTCGGACCCTGCGGCGACGGGGGCGGTCTATGAGCTTGGCGGGCCAGGGGTCTATAGTTTCCGCACGCTGATGGAGTTGATGCTTAGAGAGATCGGCGCGCGTCGAGCTCTCGTTCCTCTTCCCTTCTCCGTCGCGAGCGCCATGGGCAGGTTCGGTGAGCTTCTCCGTTTTACCTCCATTGCCCCGCCTCTGACTCGCGATCAG
>JBBQLP010000088.1:0-6193 GCA_038327995.1 Caulobacterales bacterium
TACCGCGCGGGTGGCCGGTCATCAGCGAGGCGGGCATCCGCGCGGCCAGTTCGGCCAGCTCGGTATCCATGAACGGCATACGCCCCTCGACCGATCCAGCCATCATCATGCGATCACCCCGTTCCAGCAGGTTGTCTGGAAGCCAATGGCGCTGGTCGGCGAGTTGAAGGGCGCGGACGCCCGCAGCCTGCATCCCTTCGTCATTACCGTTGCCGCTCGCGGATGTCGTCTTCCCGGTCAAGCGCATAGCCTCCTCGGGCGAAAGGCTGGCGAACCACAGTGCGCCGCGACGCCACGGGTCATGCTCTCCCATCGCGCGTGACAACGTGCGAAGACGATCTCCAAACCCTGGAGCCCGGCTGAGAATCGGATCGACGAAGGCCCGATGCGCCCAGGCTGGCACGACGTGCTGGTATCGGCGCACAGAAGGTTCGGCTAGATACTTAGGGTAACCGGCCAGAAGCTCATCAGCTCCCTCTCCCGTCAGCACCATTTTGACCTCTTGTCCGGCCCGCCGGGAAAGGGCCAGGATCGGCACGTCCGAGGCTTCAGACACTGGTGCAGCCCGGTGGCGCACGGCGTCGGGCCACGCATCGAAGAAGGCTGCATCATCGATCGTCAGCGCCTCGTGTCGGGAGCCGATCCGCTGGGCGACAGCCGCAGCTTAAGGCAGCTCGGAACTGCCCTCAACGTCGAATCCGACAGAGTAGGTTCGGATGGGCTCGGCGCTATGTCGCTGCATGAGGGCGGCGATCACTGAGGAGTCGAGCCCGCCAGACAGGAATACGCCATACGGAGCATCGCTGCGCATTCGTAGTTCAACGGCGCGCTCGAGCGTTGCGGCGAAGGCCCGCTCCGCCTCGTCTTCGCCCATCAACGCGCCGGACGTGCGCGCGAAGGGCGGGGAGAAGTAGCGTCTCTCTTGCACGCCTTTCGCGTCGTGGATGAGGAGCGAGCCCGGTGGCAGCTTTCTCACTCCCTCGAAAAAAGTCTGCGGCCCATCGACGTAACGGGCCACGAAGTAGTCGGTCAGCACACTCTCATTCAGGCGGGCGCCCACCATCGGACCGGCGATCAGCGCGGGGATTTCTGAGGCGAAGGCCACGCCGCCGGGAATCTCCACCAGAAACAAGGGTTTCTTTCCGAAAGGATCGCGGGCAAGCACCGTCCGGCCCTCCGCGAGGTCGCAGAGTGCGAAAGCGAACATCCCGCGAAAGCGCTGCAGGGCGGCTTCGCCCCACGCGCGCCATGCCTCGATCACCACCTCGGTGTCGCCCTCAGAGCGGAACTGATGACCGAGAGCGATGAGTTCAGCGCGCAATTCTAGATAATTGTAGATTTCGCCATTGAAGGCGATCGCATAGCGACCGTCGTGGCTCCAGAACGGTTGAGGGCTACCTTCGATGTCGATGATCGCAAGCCTCAGATGGAGCAGCGCGACTTCTGCATTGCCAACCATACCGCGCCACAGACCTGAGCCGTCAGGTCCCCGATGCGCGAGCCGGACGCGGGCTTCTTCGATCCAGAGTTCGGCCCCAACGACCGGCCGGCGAGTGACCCACCCAAAGATGCCACACATCCGCTAGGCCTCCCGTGTCTGTTTGCGCCACAGGCCCGCGTATTCGCCGCCTAGGTCGATCAGGGCAGCGTGGTTTCCGCGCTCGACGATGCGTCCCGCCTTGATGACGAGGATTTCGTCGGCGTCGGCCACGGTGGAAAGGCGGTGAGCGACAACCAGCGTGGTCCGTCCTGCCTTGGCCCTACGCAACGTCGCCTGAATCGCCGCTTCGGTGCGACTGTCCAGCGCCGATGTGGCTTCGTCGAGGATCAGGACGCGGGGATCGGCCAGAAGCGCGCGGGCGAGGCCGACCCGCTGACGCTCCCCGCCGGAAAGCTTCAGGCCCCGTTCGCCCACCTTGGTTTCCATCCCGTCGGGCAGGCCGCGCAAGAAGGGGCCGAGTTCCGCCGCCTCTGCGGCCGCCCACACCTCCTCGTCTGACGCCCCCGGCTTGGCGAAGGCGATGTTGGCTCCGAGGGTGTCGTTGAATAGCGCCACGTCCTGCGGCACCAGAGCGATGGCGCGGCGGAGCGATGCCTGGGTCAGGTCTCGAAGGTCATGCCCGTCCAGCGTCACCCGTCCGGCTTGCGGGTCGATCAGGCGCAGGGCCAGCCGCACAAGGGTGGACTTGCCCGCGCCGGACGGTCCGACGATGGCCACCGTTGTCCCCGGTGCGGCGCGGAAGGAGACCTCGGCCAGACCCTCCACCCGCGCGGAGTGGCGGAAGGAGACGCCCTCGAATGCCACCGCCCCGCCCTGTCCCCGGCCGCAAGGGGGCAAGTCCACCGCGTTCGGCGCATCCGAAATCTCGGGAACCTTAGAGGTCAACGCCAGCATCGATTCCATGTCGATGGTCGATTGCCTGATCTCGCGATAGGCGAAGCCAAGGATGTTCAGCGGCGCGTAGAGGCCGGTGAGGATCAGGATTGAGGCGGTGATGTCGCCCGGCCCCATTCGCCCGGCGGCCACCTCGAACCCGGCCAATAGCGCCATGACCAGAAGGCCCGCGCTCATCACCGCCGCCTGGATGATGTTCAGGAAGGCCAGCGATGTGTTCGCCTTGGTAGAAGCCTCGGCGTAGATTCCCAGGGCGTTGTCGTAGTTGGCGGCGGCTCTGGCCTCGGCGCCGAAGGCCTTGACGGTCTCGTAGTTGATCAGGGCATCCACCGCCCGGGCGGAAGCGGCGGCGTCAGCGTCGTTGAGCAAGCGCCGGTGGCCGATCCGCCAGTCGGAAATGGCGAAGGTGGTGATCCCGTAGACCGCCACCGTGACAATCGCCGTCGCCGCAAAACGCCAGTCGTAGGCCTTGGCCAGCACCAGCGCCGCAAACACCAGCGCCATCACTGTAGGCGCGAGGTTGAACACCAAAATGCGCAACAGGAAATCCACGGCGCGGGAGCCCCGGTCCACCGTGCGGGCGAGAGCGCCGGTGCGCTTGGTCTGGTGGAAGTCCAGCGACAGAGAAAGCGCGTGGGCGAAGGTCTGGGCCGCCGCTCGCCTCTGCGCCGCCTGTCCCACTGGGTTGAAGACGATGTCGCGAAGCTGGGGCGCGGCGCTGGAGCCAAAGCGCATTGCCGCCCAGCCGACCGCAAGCCCCACGAAGGTCAGCCCCAAGGCGCTGGTCCCGGTCCCGTGGACGGGATTACCCGCAAGGTGAGTTCCGACCGCGCCCGCCGCCTGTTTCCCGACCCGCCAAACGCCTCGGCCCCCGGCCAGCCGGTTGACCGCGACGCCCAGGAACAAGGGCGCCAGCACATCGGTGATCTTGCTGCCGAACGTCAGCACCAGCGACAGCGTGAGCCGCCAGCGTAGACCGGGTGCGCGCGACGAGGCGACAAGTCGCCAGAGGTGCAGCATAGCCTTCAGCAGGCCGAGCTTCTCCGGCGGCGGGCCGTCCGCGAGGATAGCGTCCTTATGGGACGGAGCGGTGGCGCGCACGTTCATCGCTGGCGCGCCGGGGAAGAACGAGCCTGAACCGGAGGGTCAAACACCAAGCTGGTCTGTGCGCCCCCTCCGGGTATCCGCCAATCGATCCGCCAGCCGCCTTCGATCCGGGCGGCGCGATAGATTTCCGTTCCCGACAGGGGCGTCGGCGGCGATACCGAGACCTCGACCACCGCGCCGCCGCCCGAGGGTGTCTGCACGCCGATCCGGTGCAGCCCGGCGATGGGGGCGTGACGGGGATCGAGCGCCATGACGGAAAACCGCCCCAAGGCGTCCGCCTGCGCCACCCCGGCGGCTAGGCCATCGATGGTCAGCCGAACGGGAGTGTTGGAGGGGCCCAGTCCGGCCGCCGCGACGCCTCCGCCGCCGTCGAAGTCGATATCGCTCAACACCAGGACCCCGTCGCTGGCGGCGCCGAGGACCGCAGCGCCCGACCCGGCGCGCAACACCACAATCGCAGGCATGGGCAGAGTGAGAACACAGAGCGCTCCTTCGGCCCGAACGGTTCGACCGCCGATGCTCGCCTCGAAGGCGTAGAGGCGGGGTTGCGGGACAGGCGCCAGGGTCGTCGCCCAATGCCCTGTAGTGTCGGTCCTCGCCTCGGCGCTTTCCCCTTCGGGAGATCGCAGGCTGACGCTGGATTTAGCCGGAGCCGTTCCTTGAATGCGGATGTTTCCGTTCGCCTCGATGCTGGAACCGGTGGGCGCGGGAGGGGTGAGATAATCTGGGGCGACGTTGATCGGGTTGGCCACCTTTTGCGCCGCCGTGCGGATGCGCTCGCAGCCCGCCTGCCCCAGCAGCATACAGGCCCCCGTGGCGGCGGCGAGAACGAAGCGGCTTGTGTTTAACCCGAGCAGCGGCATTAAATGCTAGATCGCGCGCGTGAGCGTCCCCCGCAAGCGGCGTGGGGCTATTGAGACAAAGGTTTTCAGGGAATGACGAATAACAGCGAAGGCGGGACCACCGGGTCCGGCCTGTCTATCTGTCTGTTTTGCGGCTCGTCCGACTCGGCGCGGCCCGACTATCTGCAGGCGGCGAGCGCGTTTGGGGGGGTTCTGGCGCGCGAAGGCGTGCGGCTGGTCTATGGCGGTGGGGGGATCGGCCTGATGGGCGCAGCGGCGAAGGCGTCGCACGCGGCAGGGGGAAGGGTGCTGGGCGTCATGCCGGACTTTCTGCGCCGCAACGAAGTGGTCTTCGACGAGGTCGAAACGGTGATCGTGCAGAATATGCACGAACGGAAGAAGTTGATGTTCGAAGAGTCAGACGGCTTCGCCATCTTTCCCGGCGGCGTCGGCACCCTGGAAGAGGTGGTGGAGCTCATGTCCTGGCGACGGCTCGACCTGCACAGGAAGCCCATCGTGTTTCTCGACATGGACGGCTTTTGGCGGCCCTTCTACGCGCTGATGAAACACCTGATCGACGAGAAGGTCTGCCCCGCCTGGCTGCCGGACACATGGGGCTCGGTGGAGACGGTGGAGGCGGTTCTGCCTGCTTTGCTGAAGATGCGCACCGAGGCCGAAGCGGGTCCGGGCTTCTTTGGCTATGCGGAGAAGGCGGACGTGGCGACCCGGGCATAAGTGGGTTGCGAGTTCCTCGCCTTGCCTACCAGCAGAGGGTGACACTTAAGGTGATGTCGGGTGTAGCGCCGCCCGCCGACCGATAATCGCTTGACCCTGCAACGCCCCATCCGTCATGGCGTATATCCCGCCCATGCCACCTCCTCCCGTTTGACAGGCGAGAACTTGCTACCGGTCCATCGCCACCGAATGCGCGCCTGACGCCGCCGCCGCTAGCGAAGGCGAGTCCTTGCCGAACAGTTGGCGGTAAATCCAGTAGTTGGCGACCACGCGCTGGACGAACTCGCGGGTCTGGCCGCCGGGCATACTCTCGAAGATCAGAAGGCTGTCGGCGTCAGGCATCCGGGCGGAGGTCTTGATGATGGTGCCGGGGCCGGAGTTGTAAGCCGCCACGGCGCGCAGCACGTCGCCCTGAAGGTTGTTGAGCAGGATGGCCATATAATCCTGGCCGATGCGCAGATTATAGGCGGGGTCGCGCAGGACGTTGGGGTCGTGGGCGATCTTGTCGTCCCCGGCCACGCGGGCGGCGGTGGCTGGGGTGAGTTGCATCAGGCCATATGCGCCAGCGTTGGACGAGGCGTCTGGCCGAAACCCGCTTTCCTGCCTCACGATGGCATAGACCAGCGCCTTGTCCAGCGTATAGCCGCCGATGGGTTGAAACTCCGGCGTCGGAAACTGGGCGATGTCGAAGCGGCTCCGGCCCCCTCGGCTGAGGTCTGAGGAGGAGGTGAGGGGAGCGTTCAGGGCGAGGCCAAGCGCCATCCACTGCCTGCGCGCGGCGGGCGATCCGGCGCCCAGCAGCGCGGTGCGAAGCTCCAGCCCCGCCTCGGTGCGAAGTCCGATCTGGGCGTAGGCGGCGGCGCGGTGCGCGCGCTTGTCGGTTTTCACCAGACCGCCCAGACCTACAGCGGAGAGGGTGGGGGATGGCTTGCCCGAGGCGTCGTCGGCGCTGTCCGTGGGCGGTGGTCCCATATCGAGGCCGTTCGCGCCGACAGCGGGCTCCAGCCCGAGTTGCCGCTCTGCGATCAGACCGTAGAAGGTATAAGGCGTTCTGGCCGCGATCTGCAAAAGGCCCGGCGCCTTCTCCGGTTCGCCCGCCGCCACAGCCGCCCGC
>JBBQLP010000089.1:0-5918 GCA_038327995.1 Caulobacterales bacterium
GCTTGCATACCGCAGGCCCTCGCGCCGATACTGAGCGCGGGTGGTTTCAGTCCAAGCCATCGTGGCCTCCATTGAGCTTCGCAACCCAACGGAATCACAACCGATTGAAATCACCCACCTTCTTTTTCAGTCAGCCTCTTACAGTCTGGAGCGTCGGCTTCTCGCCGCCGCGATCTTGATCAGGCCATAGCCGCTGGCCTGTAGTCCTCACCGCGCGCCAGGACTGCCCAGACGATCCGGGCGGTTTTGTTGGCCATGGCGACGGTGACGACCCGGGCGGGGCGCCGCTCAAGCAGCGAACGGATCCAGGGCGCCGCCGCGAGCTCGCCGGCCTTCGCCCGCCGGATCACTGAGGTGGCTCCCACCACCAGCAGCTTTCTGAGATAGCCGTCGCCCTTCTTGGAGATGCGCCCGAGCCTGTCCTTGCCGCCAGAGGAGTTCTGGCGAGGGACCAGGCCCAGGAAGGCGGCGAACTCGCGCCCGGAGCGGAACAGTGTTGGATCGGTCACGGACGCGGCCAAGGCGGTGGCGCTAGTAAGTCCCACGCCAGGGATGCTCGCCAGCCTTTGGCTTGCCCGATCCTGGCGATGCCAGGCGAGCAGCCGTCGCTCAAGGGTGTTGATCTGCTGGGCCAGACCGATCAGTTGCTCCCCGAGCAGCAAAAGGGCTGCGCTGGCGATCTCGGGCAGAGCGGCGACGGCCCCCGCCTTCACCTGTTCGATCAGCTCCATGACGCGCCGCGGGCCTTGCGGTGCGATGAGGCCGAACTCAGCGCAGTGCCCACGGATGGCGTTGATCAGCATGGTGCGCTGACGCACGAGCAGTTCCCGGGTCCGGTGCAACACCAGCACCCCCTGCCGCTCCGCACTCTTGACCGGCACGAACCGCATCGTCGGGCGGGTCACTGCTTCGCAGATCGCTTCGGCGTCGGCGGCATCGTTCTTCTGGCGGCGTAGGTAGGCCTTCACATAGGACGGGGCCATCAGCCGGACCTCGTGCCCCCGCGCCGCGATCTCACGGGCCCAGTGATGCGCTGTCGCGCAGGCTTCCATGCCGACCAGGCTTGGTGGCTGAGCTTCGAAGAAGGGCAAAACCTGCGCTCGCCGCAGCTTCCTGCGCACCACGCCGCCGTCAGCCTGAACGCAATGAACCTGGAAAACGGACTTGGCGAGATCCAGACCGATCGTAGTAATCTGCATGGTGGATGGTCCCTACAAAGAGGTTGCTTCAACAACAGCCACTCTATGGCGCATCAACGCCGGACACAGGGGCCATCCACCCCATCACTCTAACGGCAACATGTCTCCGGTAGGCGCAGAGGCCGCTAGGAGCGCAGGCCATCGGTGGTGATCGCCTTCGGGCTCCCATGCCGTTTTAGCGCCTTCCTGAGGAAGGCCAGAGCCGCAACCGTGCCCCTTATCTTCATACGTAGGATTCCAGCACTTCGCCTCAATGATCCACCGCCCGCCATAGGTTGTGCGTCTCACCTTTGATGTTGGTCACGCCGCCCTTCGGGGCACGTAGACCTCATCGGGGCGCCATCGCCAGTGCTGGCGCATGGCCTGAACCCGCTTCCGCCGTATCTCCGCGGCTAACATCGAGCCGAACCGATTCCACCAGAACCGCACCGTCTCGTGGCAGATGTCGATCCCGCGCTCGTTCAGCAGATCTTCCACGCCGCGTAGCGACAGCGGGTACTTCACATACATCCGTCCACCAGCCGGATCACCTCGGACGACGAACCAAACCAGCGGAACGGATCGCAGGGTTTTTTTGCGCGCCTTGGCGGTCTGCTAACACAGCTTTCCGCCGGCTGGTGCATTTGACCTGACAGAGCCCTTGCAAGTCTGTCTCTGTTGGTGTCGACCGTGTGCCGCTCAATCAGACTTTCAGAAAGCCGATATCTGACTTGGGGAACTGGCGCAGTTGAGGGAATATCGTGGCAAGCTGCGGATCTGTGACGCCCATCCACCTCGCCATCGTCGCCAGGTATTGATCCACCGACGTGGTTGGAATGATAGCGTTCCCGACGGCGTCGGGGTTTAAGAACGCAGCCGAGGTTGACGTCGCCGCCCGATCGATACCGGCGGTCGGGAAGGCGCCGTAGATGTCGCCACCTTTGACCGCTCCACCCATCACGAGGTGATGCCCGCCCCAGGCGTGGTCCGTACCATCGCCGTTGGAGGTGAACGTGCGATTGAAATCAGACGCTGTAAACGTGGTTATCTGATCAGAAAGGCCCAGGCCCTTCACCGCTCCGTCGAAATAGGCGAGCGCGTGATCGAGTTCAGCCAAGAGCAAGCCCTGGCGAGCATTCTGACCGTCGTGGGTGTCGAAGCTACCATATTGCACGAAGAAGACCTGCCGTTGAACTCCCAAAAGCGCGTGCGCGGCGGCGGTTTCCGCTACCGCCTGCAACTGGTCGGCCAGGGAGTTGTCGACGGTCTTACCAGTGATCGGATCGACAAAAGGTATGGGCGCCGGAACTTGGGAATACGCGCCGCCCATAGCGCCCAGGGCGTTGTCGTACAAAAGTGAGGTGCCGACCGAACGGCTTACGGCAGCTGCGTAGTCCACCACCAAAAAGTTCGTCTGAAGAGCGCCTAGTGAAGCCTCCTGCACTCCGGCCCGGAACTCCTGCAAGAATATGTTCGAACCGTTATATGACCCGCTCGAACCGAGCAGAGTGATCGTTTGCGCGGTCGCGCGGTTCTTTCCGAATTTCACTCGGAAGGGCTTGGTCGTTACGCCAGCTAGATAGACCGTATTCCCCGCCGTTGTGATCGCGGTGAAATCCACCCCTTTTGCATTGGCGGCGGCGGCCGTGTCGCCGATCAGGCCGCCCCAGCCCGTTTGCGAGCCTTCCACGTGGCCTGACTGCCACGCCGATTGTTGATCGGCATGGGAGAATAGCCGCTGTGGAATGGGCGTACTCGCCGTGGGCTTCAAGTAGGTGGCCTTGGACAGCGGCGCCAGCAACGTTCCTACGTTGGCTATAAGAGCCAGTGAACCGTTCTTAAACATGGCCTGAGCGTTAGGCATCAGCGGGTGCAGGCCGAAGGTGCGCGGGGCATCGCTAGTGCCGATTTTGTTTGCGGGAGGTACAGTTTGAGCGGTGGCGGGTGAAATGGGCGCGAGCCCTCCCCAGTGCTCCGGCATGGAGGCGCTGGTGACCAGACGCTTGGTGACCGTCGACGTCTGGCCAATGGCGACCGGCGCTGCGCCGGGCGGCATAAGCGCAATCGGATCTGTTCCTATGAAACGCGCCGCCCAGTATTGCGAAAAACTCCCGGGGTCGGTCGCCACCAAGAGATTGTTCGAGTCATTGCCCCCTTGAAGGAAGATACAGACCAGGGCCCGATAAGGGGCGCTCGCACCGGCGGTTTGCGCCGCCGCCGCTCCGATAGCGCTCAGGTTCAACGCAACAGGCGCCGCCGCGCCGAAAGCTGCAAACCACGCCAGTGCGTCTCGGCGTGATGGAGTATGATCGGTCACGGCTGCGTCCTATCTCTGCACTAGGTATTCAGGGGACGTGAGAGCGATCATCAGCGCATTTTTGATCTTAGAGATCTGAACGGCCCTGATTTGAGCGGCTGTCGGGCTTTTGGCCGGAAGCGGAGTGCTGGCGAGCACCCGGGTGAGACGAGCGGTGAGAACCGGGCTCATGGAGCCGCCGAACAATAGTACGTTCAACCGATCAACGAGCGCCGCATCCCCCGCCGTCGCGCTGGCGTTGGAGAGGGCGGCGATCTCCTTTACATAGCTGACCGTTACGTCGCCTCCGGGCCAGCCGCCGCCTTGGATCACGGACGTCATCAGGTTGACGTAGCTTGCAACGGTAAGAACGTCGACGGCCTGGAACTCGGGCGCGACCAGGCCTGCCTTTGCGATGTTGGTGTCCGGCGGGACGTAGTCGGGAGTCCAGAAGTTGAATACAGATAGGGCCTCAAGCGGCGCCTGATCTAGCTGGGTCGGATCACCAAAATCGGTGAACGGGGTGAAGTTGCCGCCGGGCGCCGTCGGGGTCGCCTTGGAAGTCGCTTCGCACGCGCGCAACCAATGCGCCATACGAAGCACCGGTTCACGCAACCGACCGAAAGTGTTCTTCACCGCCGACGCGGTGCTCAATGCTTCGGAATCCGTCAGCACCGCAACTATAGTCGTGTAAAGGTTGCCGTAGTTTTCCGGGTGCGTAGCAGGCCCGGTGAACGCGGCGGCGACTCGGCCCACATAGGCTGAGCTGGGGTTACTGGTGACGAACCTCTGGATCAGGCGGCGCGCGATAAACGGGGCTACGTTCGGATGGCGAGAAATCACACCCATCGCCGTGTCGAGCGAGTGCGTCTGGTAGACGGCGACCGCTACTGCTCCGGCGACCGTGGTTGGTTGAGCCCCGACATAGGCGGGAACTGAGGCTCCAAGGAAGGTTTTCTGGAGCTGGGAATGGTAACCCGGATAGGCAATCAGGGGCTGCACGTCCGCGGCGGCCAAGTCGGCGCCGTCGCCGGGCTGGCGGCTGAATGTGGACGCTGATGGCTTTGTGGCGTACCAACCCCAACCGGTAAACACATTCGCTAGGCCCGCGATATCCGCATGGGTGTATGTCGGGATCGACGCGCCGGTCGTATCGAGTTTGGGCGACCCATCTGCATTCAACTGCACAAGACCAATCGACATCAGCTGCAGGATCTCGCGAGCGTAGTTCTCGTCTGGGTGACGAGACGGGTCGTTATCCGCCTGTTGGTTGCCCAGAATATTGAGGTAGATCCCCATTGCCGGGTGAAGCGTTACCGCCTTCAACAGACCCTGAAAGTTGCCGAAGGCGTTCTTGCTCAGCATATCGTACCACGACGCCGCGATGCGTGGCGTGATGGTCGAAGAGGCGAACGATACGACGAAGATCTCCGAGAGCGCCAAGGCGAGCCGGTGCCGCAGCTGATCGTCTCCCTGGATCGCGCGGGCCCAGAAGCTTTCCTGAAACTGGGCTTTGTCGAGTTTCTGCCGGCGCACTTTGGCCTTCGCGGCAGCGTTTGACCCGGAGGCGGTTAGCGCAGCTTGGTAAGCGGCGTCAAAATCCGCCTTGCGCCTGATGATCCAATTGAGGTGGAAGTCCGGGGTCGCAGCCCAATAACCGGGCGCGCCACTTGCTGTGGGAGCCGCATGGGCCTGCTGCGCCAACCAGGCGTTGATTCCAGAGGCTGCGAGCTCCACGACAGACCCGTCTGTTGCACCGAAGCTCGCGCGGTTCAGGAACGCCGGATTTGAGATCGAGGGAGACGCCAGTGTGGCGGTCGTTGTGGTAGCCGAGGGCGAAAGGGCATGTTGCGCGGTGCTCGCCACGGCGGCGATACCAGCAACGACGGAGACGGCGCCTATAACACCCTTCGCGCTTAGGGCCGCTTCCGCCATCCGAACTCTCCTGTCACGCGACAACCCAAGCTAACACCATCCGCATATATCAATTGTGAAATGTTACCGCGACAAAGTGCCACAGAACGGCTCTGTCAAACAAATTTTTGGACTTGCCTATACTTGAAGTCTTCGCACGGCCGTAACGGTCCTGCGTTTAATTCAAAACTGGATCTTTCGTAGCCCCCCCCGGCCGAATCCGCGCCAAAAAGCGGCTCTACTTGTTTGCCTTTACGGTGCCATTTTCCGTCCAGCGCAGGCAGCGGCGACCAGACCCCCGCTGCGGGATGTTGTTGATCGTGTCGATGGGCCGGTTTGGCTGTCCAAGATTTTCAACGGCCGATGGGTCCCGCGGGTGCTGCCAGTCTAACGGCAACTTGTCTCCGGTAGGCGCAGAGGCCCCAACCCCGCTCATGGCTTAGGCGATGCCCTGCCGGTTCAGAGTCCATCGCGGACGGGTCAAGATCATGGCCCAAGATGGGGGCCGTGTCGCCAGGACGACGCCAGAC
>JBBQLP010000090.1:0-5691 GCA_038327995.1 Caulobacterales bacterium
GCCGGGAATAGGTACCGGCTTTTCAAGCCCAACTGCTGGATCGACTTGACCAACATAACGGCTTCGGGAGCGAGGGGAGCCAGATGCTCGGTGCGCATTTTCATGCGTTCGGCTGGAATTCGCCGAAGCGGCTTTTTGCCATCGATCCCCTCTAACTCCCCCCACTCGGCGAACCGCAGTTCCGAACTCCGAACGAAGGTTAACATCACCAACATCAGAGCGGCGCGTGTTGCGGGATATCCGAGAGCTTAAGGCCACGGTGAAGTTGGTCTCGTCGGGATTCACACGGGCACCTGGCCTCATCGCGATTTGCCGTCCTTGACGTTCATGTCTCGCGCTCGGTCGCTTCCTCTCGCCATCACGTCTGGCGGCAGAATATCCTGACAGAAGGGCTTACCTGCCCGTGCCGCCACAGTCCGGCAAAGGTCGTTAGCGTTTTTATGATTGTATTAATGATGGAAGTCGAAAAAGCGAGAAAACAACCATAAAATCAACCATCGATGGCGGCCCGGAAGGGACTCGAACCCCTGACCTTAGCTTTAGGAAAGCTCTGCTCTATCCTGCTGAGCTACCGGGCCACGCGGCTTTCCTTTAGCCTTGCCGGGTGAAGCGGGGAAGGCCCGGCTTCGAGAAGCCGGGGGCGCAGCGCACATGAGGAGCATTGGCACCGTCCTGCTCGCCGTCTTTGCGACGATGTTGGTGAGCTGCGGCGATGGGGGTGTGCTCGACGGGCTTGCGCAGGGTCGGCAGGGGCGGGTGACGGGCGTCGTGTCCGGCGACACGTTGGAACTCGATGGCGGCGATCAGGTGCATCTGGCGGGGGTGGAAGCGCCTCGTCGTGGCGCGCCCTATGCGGAAGAGGCGACGGCGGCGCTGGAACATCTGGTGGACGGTCGCCGGATCGAAATCCTGCACGGCGGGGCAAAGGTCGATCCGTTTGGACGCGCGGTGGGTCATGTGCGGGACCTCAAATCTCGCCGCTGGATCGAGGGCGCGCTGATCGACGCGGGCCCCGCGGGTTCGCACCTTTGCTGACAACAGGGCGCTGGCGGGAGCGCTGTTGGCGCGGGAGGGCGCGGCGCGGCGGGCCAGACGGGGCCTCTGGGCGCTGAAAGCCTATCAGGTGTTGCTGCCGGGCGAGGTCACGCGGGATGATCGCGGCCTGGTCCTGGTGGAAGGGCGCATACGGCGGGTCGGTCGTTCGGGAGGGGGAGGGGTCTACCTGGACTTTTCGGACAACTGGCGCGGCGCGCTTTCAGCAGAAATCCCTGCTGCGGCTTTGCGTGACTTCCGCTCCGCCGGGGTCGATCCTTACGATTTGCAGGGGCGATTGTTGCGGGTTAGGGGCGGCGTGCACAGCCTGCGCCTTATCCTGGATCACCCCGAACAGGTGGAGCGCCTAAAGGGCTGATCCGTCAATGAAACAGGCGCGAGACGAGTACACCCAAGGCTCGGCCTGGCACGAAGGTGAACAGACCCGCGACTACCAGACCGCCCAGCATAAGCCCGAGCACCGCGCGTTGATGCTGCGCCACCCGCCCGGTCCGCGCGTTGAAGATGATGATCGGCACCAAGACGAGGGTCAGAACCGAGAACAGGTGGATGAAGCTGAGGCCGCCCGGATTTATCCCGCGAACCGCGAAGCTGACCACCGCCGTCGTCAGCATCAGCGCACACCATATGTAGCCCACTGTGCGGTGGCGAAAGCTGCCCTTGGGCAGCACGAGTTGCGAAATGCCCAGTGGGAGCGCCAGGAAGACTGTGGTCAAGTGGGCGATCACCGCCGCCTTGCCAAAGACGGGCGGCAAGGCCGCTCCGGTCAGCAAGGCGTTGGAGATGCCCGCCAGCGCCAAGAGGAAGACGACGGCGCTGCCGACCACCACAACGGGCGTCGCTACTCGCGGATAGGTGCTTACATCCAGACTTGGCATGACATCCCCCGATTTCCCGGAGGATGCTGAGGCGCGAAGCCTTCGCCGTCAACAGCGCGCTTGACGCGTTTAATGGCGCGGCGCGACCTACGCCGCCTTGATCAACGACTTGGTGAGCAAGCCCACCGCCGCGTCGCGGTCGATCTTCTCGATGGCAGCCACTTCGCGCGCCATCCGGTCCAGCGCCGATTCGTAGAGCTGGCGCTCGGAATACGACTGTTCCGGCTGGTTGTCGGCCCGGTGCAGGTCGCGCACCACTTCGGCGATGGAGATCAAGTCGCCAGAGTTGATCTTGGCTTCGTATTCCTGGGCCCGGCGCGACCACATGGTGCGCTTTACGCGGGCGCGGCCCTTCAGGGTGATGAGGGCGCTCGACACCACGTCCCCACCCGCCAGCGAGCGCAGGCCAGCCGTCTTGGCCTTCTTGGTAGGAACGCGCAGGGTCATTTTCTCGTGGTCGAAAGTGATGACGTAGACTTCGAGCGACATTCCGGCGACCGCTTGGGTTTCCACCGCCTTCACCTGACCCACGCCATGGGCCGGATAGACGACGCTGTCGCCGACGGCGAATTCGTACTCGGTTTTGGTCATTGTTAGCCCTTCTTCACCACGCGCGGGCCGCCGCTTATGACGGGAGCCGCGATGCGCCGGGATCCCGCGCCGGTGGTTGCCGTACGGACGAAGGAGGCGCGGGCCGCGCAAAGGCTGCGGCCTCAATCTCGTTCTGCGCCCGATTATCAGGGCGCCCCGGTCAGGGTTTCGGCGCGCGTCTGGATCAGACGGCTAATGTGACGTCGACGAACCGGGGCGCAACGCGCCACCTCGATACATCGTTGTTGAACCATATCACAAAATACAGCCCTTTGAAAGGGTTGCATAAGTCACGCGGGTTTGGCCGTCCTGGCGTCAGGAGCCCTTGCCCGGCTTTTCGCTAAAATACTTTTCCAGCTTGCCGGTTTCGCGTTCATAGGCTTCCGCGTCGGCGGGCGGTTCGCCCTTGACGGTGATATTCGGCCAGATTTTGGCGTAGTCGGAATTGATCTTCAGCCACTTGCCGTCGGGATCGTCCTCGGTGTCGGGCTTGATAGCGTCGACCGGGCATTCCGGCTCGCATACGCCGCAGTCGATACATTCGTCTGGGCTGATGGCGAGGAAGTTTTCACCCTCATAGAAGCAATCGACGGGACAGACCTCTACGCAGTCCATGAACTTACATTTGATGCAGGCGTCGGTGACGATGTAGGTCATTGTGCTCGAAACGGTGGAATGGCGGCCCCTAAGCGGCGCAAATGGGGTTTGGCTGCGGTGTCTGTCAATGCCCGGACAAGGATGTAGGCGCGTCCAGCGGGGCATAGAGGGTTCTCGCTTCTTCTGCGGGCCGTCGCCGAAGTCCCAAAGCTTCAATCCTGATGGCGGTTAGCCTCCCGCCGATCACGAACACCAGTATGTCTTCCGGCCGTACCCCGCGCGAGGGTTTATCGATCCGGCCTTCCTGTCCGGCGCGCGTCAGGCGCACGCGGCCCTCCTCGACGAAGTGCTGGGCAAGGGCTCGCGTCTTGAAAAACCGCGCGCGCCAAAGCCACACATCGATGCGGGCGGCGTCTTCGGTCATGCGGTAGAGGGGCGGGACTGCGAGCGCCGACGCGGACGGCGTTTGGCGGCAGTGACGGGCGCCCGGTTCAGGCTGGAAAGTGCAGCGAAGGGCGACGCGCCGCTTCGGGCAGGCGTGGCGACTTCCGGCTCGACCTCCTTGCGCCGTCGGCAGATCGAGGGCTCGCCCGGCGCAGTCTTGCGCACCGACGTGAAGCCAAGGCCCTTCAGTATGGCCCGCCCGGTTGGCTCGTCCCATCCCAGATCGATCAGCGCTTCGGATTTCAGCACAAGGCCGCCCGCAACGGCCGGCTCGGTGCGCATATAGGCGTCGAGCCGCTCCAGGAGTTCCACCGGAATGGCGAAGGCCCCGGCGACAATCAGACCGTGAGCGGAAAGCACCCGGCTGGACGGCGCCGGGTGCGGCAGGCGGCTGAGCTTTCCCGGATGAGGCCGCCAGTGCCGTCCGGTTCCAACGGCGGCGAAGGCCACGGCCATGTCGCGCGCGGCGTCGGTCAACAGTGCAGGTATGTGCAGACTGAAGGCGGCGAAGCGCACCCCGAGCGTGCGGAGGGTGCGGCGCTCGGCCTGGCTCAGGGCCTTGATCTCTTGAGTTGCGGCGCGCCGGTCGAGCACGCCCCCCGCCTCGATCAGGCGGAAGGCTAGCCCCCGCGCCAAACCCTTTAACACGCCTTCGGCCATCGCCGCTTCAAGCGCCGCGAGAGGCGCCAGGCGGCGGCGGGCCTCGCTGACGACGAAGGCTTCCAGCCGCATCCGGGTCCTTTCCCGCGCCGTCGCCGGGCCGAGGTCGCCGTAAAGTTCGACCCGCGGGTGGAAGGGCGAACCGCCAGTGATCCGCCCCGCTGCTGCGCCGTTCCAGATGATCTCGCCCGCAGGCTGGAAGGCGAACGCCTCATCCTTGTCCGCTGCGAGGGCGCCGAGGCGGCGCGCCACCTCCGGTCCCACCGCTCGTACGGCAGCGGAGCGCAGGGCTTTGTTCTCCAGTGCGGTTGAGCCGCGCTCGGGCTCGAAACGCACCCCGATCAGACGGCCCACGCGGTGCCCCTCCACCGTCACCGCCCCCTCTTCGGACACCCCCGCCAGCACCTCCTCCGTGGCGCTCAACGAGCGCATCAGGGCGGAGGTGCGCCGGTCGATGAACCGCTGCATCAATTTCTGGTGCAGGGTGTCGGAAAGCCGGTCCTCCAAGGCGTGGGTCTTCTCGCGCCAGGCGGGGGGATCACCCAACCAGTCGGAGCGATTGGCGGCATAGGCGAGGGTGCGCACCCCTGCGAGACGCTGAGCCAGGACGTCGATTTCGCCCTCCGTGCGGTCCAGCGCATTGAACTGGTCGGCGATCCAGTCCTCCGGCAGACGGCGCTGGCGTTCGGTCAGGCTGAAGAAGACCTCGCGCACCATTCTCAGGTGTTCGTCCTTGGTGGTCTTGCGAAAGTCAGGCGTCTGACAGACCGCCCACAAGGTGCGCAGATTGCCGGCCCCTCGCGCCCGCACCGCCACCTCCGGGTCGTTCGCCAGCAGCTTCAACGTGGCCTCATCCAGCGCTTGCTCCGCAAGCTTCAATCCCGGCGTCACCGGCGGCGCGGTGAGCGAGCGCACCAGGTTCGGCAGCGACTGGAAGTCCAGCCGGGCGGAACGCCAGTTAATCTGTGTGATGGGCTCAAAGCGGTGCTGTTCGACGGAGGCGATGAGGTCCTCATCCATCTCCTCCGCCTCGCCCGTCACCCCGAACGTGCCGTCGCGCTGGTAGCGCCCGGCGCGGCCCGCCACCTGGGCGATCTCCGCCGGGGTCAGCCAGCGGGTGCGCTTGCCGTCGAACTTCTGCAGCCCCGCGAAGGCCACATGGCCCACATCCATGTTCAGTCCCATGCCGATAGCGTCGGTGGCGACGAGGAAGTCCACCTCGCCCGACTGATAGAGCGCCACCTGGGCGTTGCGGGTGCGCGGCGAGAGCGAGCCCATCACCACCGCCGCTCCGCCCCTCTGGCGCCGGATCAGCTCGGCAATGGCGTAGACCCGCTCGGCGGAGAAGGCGACGACGGCAGTCCGGCGCGGCAGGCGGGTAAGCTTTTTCGAGCCAGCGTAAGTAAGGGTGGAGAACCGCTCCCGCGTCACGAACTCAATGTCAGGTACGAGGCGGCGAATTAATTGC
>JBBQLP010000091.1:0-5153 GCA_038327995.1 Caulobacterales bacterium
CTTCACCCCGTCAACCGCCGCCAGGATCGCCGCGTTGTCGGAGCGAATGCGATAGCCTTCCTTGGCCAGTTTGGCGCGCACCACCCCGTGCGTATCCACCACGAAGATCGCGGGCTTGGGCACCCCGTGGGCGAAGTTCCCAGCCGGATACTGCGGATCGCGCAGCCGGAAGGCGTCGATCATCTTCGAGCCATCATCCGACAGAAGGGTATATTTCACCGCCTGTTTTTCGGCGAACTTCGTCAGATCTTCCGGCTTGTCGTAGCTCAGGGCGACAAGGCTGTAGCCGCGCTCGGCCAAGGGCGCCTGCACCGCTTTCAGGTCGATCAACTGGTGCTGGCAGAACGGGCACCAGCGGGCCGAGCGGAAGAAAACCAGTACGACGCCCTTCTTGCCCGGCAGACTGGCGAAGCTCCGCGCTGCGCCGCCAGCGTCCACCGCCGCGAACTCGGGAATACGCGCGCCGACCGCCGGGCCGATGTCGATGTCCGTGCCAGGGGCAACGACTGCTGCGACGGGCTGCGCCGCTGCCGGAACGGACGCCACTACGGCGAGAGGCGAAGCCCCGAAGACGGCCAGAGCCAACAGATTGATCAAACGCCGCACGGTGCACCTCAAGGAACAGGGGTCAGGAGCGCCGAGCGCCCTCGCGTGTAAGTTCGCGCGACCGAGGCGAGCGTTACAGCGCGCACGTCTTCGCCCTCACTGGTTGTTTACCGCGAGTTGGGGGAGGGGTGCGGAGCGCCGGGCCTCGCCCTCGTTCTGCTCAGATGAGAAGACCCGCTCAACCACATCCCCATGCCGATCGGGGCCGATCCGGACCGCCCTCTCTATACACAGGAACACCCAACAGTATGAGGGCTATCCCACCGGCAGAGACGGAAGCGAGGATAAGTGAGGTTTGCGGAAGGGCGCCGAAGTCCACTTTCGACCTACAGCGGACCTTCAACAGGTCCGCTTTCCGGCGCAATGTTCAACGTCCGATACAAAGCGTTGGCGCCTACCGCGTTCGACCACCAGTCGGCTGTTCATCGAACAGTCTCCTTCTCCTTGGGTGCCGAAACACGGCGCGTCTTGGTTTCGGACTTGGGCTTGGGCAGGAGGCGGAAGCGCGTCTGGCACCACGCGAAATCAACCCCTACGTCCAGCAGAGCATCTGAACGTCCGCATGGGCAGGCAAAATCCATGACCTCGACGACACGGTAAGTCTCCCCGGCCACGAGGGGCACTTGCATTCCGGTGACATGGTTTGGGGCGGCATTGACGCATAGAACCAGATCGCCCGCGCCTACGGCCTTGCTCATAGCTTCCATCCAAAAAACTGCGGCGAGACCACTACAGCACGATCATGGCGCGGGGTCATAGATCATTCGTTGGAGAAGATTAGACCCTGACCGGCAAGCGGCGAGGCCTGGATGTCACCCTACCCAACCGTTCCGACGGTCTGCTTGTCGGCAAGAAATAAAGCGTCAGATTCTCACCGCTAGCTGGCGACGGCCTCCGCCCTGGCCGGCGCCTGGATCAACTCGATCACATAGCCGTCTGGATCCTTGGCGAGGCCGAGCACGGCGCCGCCCATGCCCGGGTTAGGCGCGCATTCGTGCAGAACCTCGAGGCCCTCGGCGCGGATGCGTTCGATGCCTGCGACCGGGTCGGTGACGTAGAACACCAGCTTGACCGGATTATCGCGATAGTTGCGCGTGGAGCCATCGGTGTAGTGCATTAGAACGACAGCGGAGCGGCCTTCGTGAGCCATCATGATCTCGTCCATATATGCGACCTTGAACGTTCCCGTCTGCTTCATGCCCAACACCCGGCCGTAGAAGTCGGCAGACCTGGCGAGGTCGCTGACCCCAATACCAACGGCGGTGAGGAAATCTTGTGAGCGCATAGGGAATCTCTCAGTTTTGGTTGAAGGCCAGCGTCGTTGGATCGGGCTCGACGGGGCGAATCCATACCGACATTCACGAGGTTGGTCGAACTCCCAAGGTCGAACCCCGGTTCTCCAGTTACAGCCAACAAGATCTTGTCGCCGCAGACAATGGCGTCAGCGGTGAGGCACAGGGATGGATGCAGTCGGTGGGTCCATATTGAGGGCCGCTCATCACCTACAGCGGATCCCTAACCGGTTTCCTCTGCAGTGCACGCCTATTTCATCCCTCGAACCGGCTCATCACCAGTGTGCCGTTGGTTCCGCCGAAGCCGAAGGAGTTGGACATGACGGTGTTCAGGGGGCCGTCCTTGCGCTCGCGCAGAATGGGCAGGTCGGCGAAGGCTGGGTCGAGGGTGTCGATGTGGGCGCTCTTGGCGGCGAAACCGGCCTGCATCATCAAAAGGCAGTAGATCGCCTCCTGCGCCCCCGCTGCACCCAAAGAATGCCCGGTCAGGGACTTGGTGGAGGAGATCGGCGGGATGTGGCTGCCGAACACCTGGCGCACGGCGTCCATCTCCTTCACGTCGCCGATGGGAGTGCCGGTGCCGTGGGGATTGAGGTAGTCGATCCGGCCCACCGGCTTGCCGTCCCAGCCCGCCATGGCGAGGTTCATGCAGCGCACCGCGCCCTCGCCCGAGGGAGAGACCATGTCGTGCGCGTCGGCGTTGGCGGCGTAGCCGGTGATCTCGGCGTAGATTTTCGCGCCTCGCGCCCTGGCGTGCTCAAGCTCTTCCACCACCACCACGCCCGCGCCGCCGGCGATGACGAAGCCGTCGCGGTCCGCATCATAGGCTCTTGAGGCTACGGCGGGTCGATCATTGAAGCCCGACGACATGGCGCCCATGGCGTCGAACAGCACGCTGAGGGTCCAGTCCAGTTCCTCGCAGCCCCCCGCGAACATCACGTCCTGCTTGCCCATGATGATCTGTTCGGCGGCGGCGCCGATGCAGTGGGTGGAGGTCGCGCAGGCCGAGGAGATCGAATAGTTGATCCCCCGCGTCTTGAACCAGGTGGACAGCACCGCCGAAGGGCCAGAGCACATCGCCTTGGGCACCGCAAACGGGCCGACGCGCTTGGGGCCCTTGGTGCGGGTGATCTCGGCGGCGTTGACGATAGCCCGCGTCGAGGGGCCGCCGTCGCCAATGATGAGCCCCGTGCGGTCGTTGCGGACCTCGTCTTCGGTGAGGCCGGAATCAGCGATGGCCTGCTCCATAGCGATGTGGGCATAGGCGAGGCCGGGAGCCAGAAAGCGGGCCGCGCGGCGATCCACCAGCGCCTCCCAGTCGATCAGGGGAGCGCCATCCTTCACCGGGGCGGCTTGCACCTGACAGCGGAAGCCGAGCTCGGCATAGTCAGGCGCGGCGACGACGCCGGACTTCGCTTCACGCAGGGACGCGGTCACTTCCTCGGCGGACGAGCCGATGGAGGAGACGATGCCCAGCCCGCTGATGACGACACGCCGCATGAAGCTTCCTCCGCCCTCTTGTTTCTTGATTGAAATCTAGACGAGGTCTTTGGCGTCGGATAGCCCGACGCCAAGATTGTGACCCCCAATATAGGCGCTTCTGGACCTCGCGGTATCCCAGCGCGCGATCAATGTTCAGGTGCGCTGATAGAGACCGACGCGCATATCCGTCGAGGTGTAGATCGGCTTGCCGTCAGCCTCCAGTACGCCGTCGCCGATGCCCATCACCAGACGACGGTTGATCACGCGCTTCATCTCGATCTTGTAAGTGACCTTCTTGGTGTCCGGCGTAACCTCGCCAGCGAACTTTGCCTCACCGCACCCCAGCGCCCGGCCTCTGCCCTTGCCGCCGATCCAGCCAAGATAAAAGCCCACCAACTGCCATAAGGCGTCCAGCCCCAGGCTTCCTGGCATCACCGGATCGCCGATGAAATGGCAGAGAAAGAACCACTGCTCGGGGTTGATGTCGAACTCCGCCTCGATATATCCCTTGCCGAACTGACCGCCGCTGTCGTCGATATGGACGATCCGGTCGAACAACAGCATGGGCGGCGCGGGCAACTGGGCATTCCCAGGCCCGAACATTTCGCCGCGGCCGCAGGCGAGCAACTCCTCGTAAGTGTAAGAAGATTGAGGCGTGTGGATGGGCGTATCCGCCATCGGTATTTATCCTGGGAGCGGCGCACCGGCGCCCTTGTGATCGAACGGGTTACACGACGTGGGCGCGCGCCTCAACCTGCGAGGTTAAGGCGCGCGGGCCGCTCACCGACCCTTCGTCAGCGTCGGGCTGTCGAGATCGAGGTCCGCCGCCTCGATCACTCGCGCATTGGGGAAGCTGGCCTTCAGCTTGGCCGAGAACAGTTTGGCGTCGCCGACGATGATCAGGCTGGCCCTGGCGGGATCGACCACCTCGGACGCGGCGGCCTGCGCCTGCGCCGCCGTGACGGCGCCGGTCTTGGCGGTGAACTGTCCTATCTCGTCCAGCGGCACGCCGTAGAGGGCGTAGTCGGTGAGCAGGCCCGCGAGGCCGGCGGAGGTCTCCACCTCGCGCCCGAAGCCGCCGATCAGGGCCGCTTTGCGCGGCTCCAGTTCGGAGGTCGCGATGGGCTCGGCGCCCAGCTTCCTCGCCTCGCTGAGCAGAAGCTCGGCGACCTCGACGGCGCTTTCGTTCTTGGTTTGGGCCGAGGCGGTGAACAGGCCGCCGTGCGCCCGCTCGTCGATGCGGCTGCCCGCGCCATAGGCCAGCCCCCGCTTGATCCGCACCTCTGCATTCAGGCGCGCGGAAAAGCCGCCGCCCAGCACGCCATTGGCGACCTCCACCTTGTAGAAATCAGGGTTGGCGCGGGCGACCGACGGCGCCGCGAGGACCACGGCCGCCTGGCCGGAGCCGGGCAGGTCGATCACAGTGACGCTGGGGGCGGGTGCGGACGAGGTGCGGTCGCGGCCGCCAGCAACGATGTCGCTCTTCCAGTCCCCGAAGCTCCTGTTCGCCAGGGCGAAAGCGGTCTCGGGTTCGATATCGCCAGTGACCACCAGAATCGCCTTCGAGGGCTGGAAGCCTAGCTTGTAGCTCGCCGTCACATCCGCGCGGGTCAAACCCTTGATCGAAGCGGGCGTGCCGCCAGCGACCCGGCCATAGGACCCATCTCCGAACACCGCGCGCGGCGCCACAAAGCCCGCCACGCCGCCCGGCTGCTTCAGCGCTACCTGCAGGGCGTTGAGCTTTTGAGTGCGTTTGCGTTCCAGTTCTTCAGT
>JBBQLP010000092.1:0-5141 GCA_038327995.1 Caulobacterales bacterium
CATGAAACCAGGAAAAACCGGATCGGACCTTCATCTTGGCTGGTTCGACCTGATGGTGGCGGCGGCGCTTGGGGCCATGATGCTTGGCGCCCTTTCAATCGATGCCGCCCGGGCTCGCCACGCGGGGTCCGGCGCCTGGGAGAAAGAGAGGGGGCGCTCGGCTGATAGTCCGGCGAAGATCCCGCTGCGAGGCTGGAAGCAGGTGCTCGTGCGAACTTGGAAGGAGTTCAATCAGGACAACATATCAATCATCGCCGGCGGCGTTACCTTCAACATTTTGCTGGCGATCTTCCCCGCGTTGGGAGCCTTTGTCGCTCTATACGGCCTTATCGGCGACGTAAGCGATGTGCCACGCCAACTCCAGGTTCTCAGCGTCCTGCTCCCGCCCGACATAGTGAATTTCGCCGGGCAGCAGATGGTGCGTTTGGCAAAGGCGCGAAGCGGCGGCCTTTCGCTCGCGCTTGTCGGTGGACTGGTGATCTCATTCTGGAGCGCCAGCGGTGCGATGAAGGCGGTGATGGTCGGAATGAATGTCGCCTATGAGGAGCGCGAAAAGCGGGGCTTCATCAGGTTCACCCTGATTTCTCTGGCTTTCACCTTCGGGCTGCTCATCTTCGCGGCTATCGTCCTTATCGCGTTGGGGGCAGGCTCGCTCGTCGGCGCGTTCCTTGGCAAAGACGTCGAGTTCCTCCTCGATGTGGCCCGCTGGCCTGTCTTGTTCCTGGCGTTCGCGGGCTGTCTATCGGTTCTCTATCGTTTTGGACCCAGCCGAGAGATGGCGCGCTGGCGGTGGATCACCTGGGGCAGCGTTAGCGCGACAGTCGTTTGGCTCCTCTGCTCCGTCGCTTTTTCATTCTACGTGGGGCGATTCGCGCACTACGACCGGACCTATGGGTCCCTTGGAACCGCCATCGGCCTGATGCTGTGGATCTGGGTCTCGAGCGTCATTGTTCTGGCCGGCGCCGAAATAAACGCGGAACTGGAACATCAGACGATGGTCGATTCGACGACGGGCGGCCCTCTGCCCTTAGGTTCCCGCGGCGCGACCATGGCCGATCAGGTCGCATAAAGTCCGGCTGAGAGCCGGCCGGCCTGCTCATTGGGCATCCGATCCGGCGGCGATCGCCTTTTCGACATCGTGCGCCGCATGGCCGGTGAGATCCTTGGCGATCTCGCCGACCAGCTTGGCCGATAAAGTCTGGTGATAGTGCTTGCGCAACTCGCCAAGCGTGCGGGGAGCGGCAATGACGACAAGACCGGTTATCTTTCCGTCCATCACCCGCCGGTTGAGCAGCTCGGCGACACCCGCCGCGAACCCGTCCTCATCGGCCTGATTGTGGTCGGGGTTGGCGGAGCTGCTTTCATGCCCCGCGCCTGATCCCTTGGCGCTTCGGATGTCCGGCGACGGCAGCGCCGTAAGCCTTGGATTTGTTTCATCGCCGGTGTTGCGAAACAGGTTGAGCTTTTCACCATCCGCGACGGCGACGGTCGCACCTTTGGGAAGCCGCATGCAAATTCTCCAAACACGGGAAGGGGGGCCGGGCGCCGCCGAGAAAATCGATTAGCCCTGACTGAGCCAAGACCCGGGCGGCGCGGCGGTCACCCGCGCTTGGCCGCCAGATTGACCGACTGTTCGGCGAGCGCCGTCGCGAATTCGTCGGCCTGATAGATCTCACCGGTCATGGCCTTCAGCTTGGCTTCGTCAGCCAGCAGCCCCAGAGCTCGGGCATAGGCTTCGGCCGTCCCGAAGCCCGCCAAACCATAGTGAGACATGCGCTGGTATTGGGCCACGATGATTACGTCCCGCGCGTCGTCGTCTTTGATGTGGGCGTCGATGGCGTGCTTTCTGGCCTCCGCCACGAGACCCTCCATGCCCTTGCAATGGTCTTTGGAGTGTTTGCCGTCGTTCGTTTCGATGAGCATTTTCAAAGCCTCGGTGTGCTTCGCCACTCCGCCCACCGACTTGTCGAGCATGGCCTTCAGCTTGGGATTGCCAGCCTTGTGCGAAAGTTGCTTCAACGCACCGTGCATCTGATCGTTGGCCGACCATAGGTCGCGAAGTTCGTCGATGTAGATTTCTTTAAGCGTTTCCGAGGCGGACATGGGTTCGTTCTCTCCTGCGTATCGCTTGAACCCGAGCGGAGCCGCTTCGTTCCAGGCAGTCCGCTGCCTGTCCTCCTTGCCATCCCCGTCGGGCAGGCGATCTTCGATCCGCTCAGTCCCGTTGGAAATTCGTCGGCAATCGCTGGATCGTCGATGTGCCTTCGCGCGGCGATTAAATCTGCGTCGATCCCGGTGGGGTGGTCAAGGTGAAGGCAATCATGCGGCCGCCTGAGATGGAGGCGGGCGGTCAGACGCATGAACTCGCCGAGAGGCTGATGGTGGAGGGGGCGCCTGAGCCAGAAGTCGGTCTCGACCCGCCAGATCGCGGAGGCCGCGGGCCTATCGCGTCGCCTTCATGAACGCGCGCGCCTCCGGCACGGAGAAACCCCGGCGCGACCATGAAATTGGCCACGCCGCGTTCGGCATCCTTCGGCGGGAGGTCCGCGACCACCGCGCCGGCCGTGGCGTCGAAAGCGCCGATCTGAACGTCCTGGCCGAAAGCTGCTGGGCCAGCGTCCACGGTTTAGGGTTCGTCGCGTGTCTGATCGACCAGACTGTCAAGGGCGCCGAGCCGAGAGCGGATTGCCCGGCGATCGTATTCCGGCAGGTTCCAGCCGTGTTCGCGGTATTCTTGCAGTTCGTGAGCCTGAACGGCCCGGAGTTGCCGCTTGAAGTCTGCGGCGTCTTCGGGCGCGAGCAAGTCTTCGCGCACACCGTCATTGATCTCCGCTCGGATGTGCGCCTCAACCTGTCTAAACTCCGGGTAGCCGCGGAACGTCATGCGGCCTGCGCCATACCAATCACCACCGGGCTGCTCAAAGTACGGCTGGTCTCCCCTGGGGCGGTATGACTGGTCTCCGTCGGGTTGGCCGTAATACGACTGGTCGTCGCGGGTTTGATACGATTGGTCCCCGCCAGGTTGGCGGTAATACTCCTGCGCCGAGACCGCGAGGGGCAAATAAACCGCTGCCGCGCCTGCGGTCAGCAAAAGGATTGTCTTTGGGCTCATCACATCCTCACTCAGCCGACTGGGACACTTCGTTTCGAAGTTTGGGAGGATTAGCGCTTGGCGATGAATGAGGGCGGAACGCGCGCATCATCGGCCGTTCACCTCCGCATTTAGGAGTCTGACTCGTAGTTCGCGACGGGCGGCCGGCGGACAGTCGAAAACGCTCCTAAGAGCGTCCTAAGCGCCGTTTTCGGCGGTCAGATCATCCTATTTTCATCGCTGGCGCTGGCGGTTGGGAATTTGGCGGCCAGACCCTTAGGCCGGGGTTCCCGCGATGAAGGTCCGGTTGCGGGCCGCACGCGAACGCCCGCTCGTGGCGCCTCTGGCTGCGAGCCCCAGGCGGGCCTCATGCTGCAAGCGCCGCCAACGAAGAAAGCCGCCGAGGGTCTCGGCCGAAGGGAGCGGCAGCCGCCATGTTTCCATCAGCTCTCGACTATGTAAGGTGCAAGAGTCTGCGGTAGGAGCCGCCGTCCACAACGAGCGAAGCGCGAGACAGTCATGCGGGTATTCGTCACCGGCGCGACCGGGTTCATCGGCACGGCCCTTATCGCGGAACTCAAGGAGGCCGGCCATGAGGTCGTCGGCCTCGCGCGCAACGACGCGGCCGCGGCAAAGCTCGAGAGTCTAAGCGTCGCCGTTCACCGCGGCACACTGGAGGAGCCCGAGTCGCTCGTGCAGGGCGCCCGGAACGCTGATGGGGTTGTCCATCTCGCGTTCGACCACGATTTCAGCCGCTTCGTGGAGAACGGGCAGAAGGACAACCGCGCGGTGGGGACGATGCTGGCCGCCCTGGAGGGCACGGGAAAACCCTTCGTAGTCACCTCGGGCGTAAACATTATCACGGGGAAGATTGCCGAGGAGATCGATCCGACGCCGCGCGAGGGGTTCGGCGTCGTTCGCGGAGCTTCCGAACTCAGCACCCTCGGTGCGGTGGAGCGCGGCGTGCGCGGCATGGTCCTGCGCCTGCCGCAGGTGCACCACACCCGCCGTCAGGGCCTGATCACCCCGATGATCCAGATTGCGCGGCAGAAAGGCTTCGTGGGTTACGCCGGCGACGGCTCCAACGGATTCTCGGCCGCGCATGTAAGCGACGTGGCCCGGCTCTATCGCCTGGCGTTGGAGAAGGGAAAGGCGGGCGCGGTCTTCCACGCGGTAGACGAAGAGCACGTGCCCATGCGCGCCATGGCCGAGGCGATCGGCGAACGCCTGGGCTTGCCCGCGCGCGGCCTCGCACCGGATGAAATCGGTGACTACTTCGGCGCCTTCGCCATGTTTGCCGGCATGGATAATCACGCGTCCAGCGCCATTACGCGCGAGACCTTGGGCTGGACGCCGACCGGGCGCGGGATGCTGGACGACTTGCGCGCGTGCGAACCCGACGCGGCGATTTAGAAGCCTCCCGTCTCGATGTTGTGGGAAAGGGCAGAAGAGCGGCCGACCCGGTTACATCCCCTCGCTCAACAGCCTGAGCGAGATGGTGCGCGTCAACCTTGCAACGGGGTCACTAAGGCTCGTACCTCTGCGCCAAGTGACACCCTGGGGTCGTAACGCGCCCCCGGGGCGCAGCGGTAAACGTCCTCAATCGGGCGTGACGTCAATGTCAGCTCCTGGCGCGCAGCTGTCAGGGCGCGCGCCGCCGCCGCTCTGACGGGCGCGAGCTTGGATTGGGAGGGCCGTGCTGGAGGTGAAGGACACCGCGCCGTCATAGACGACGCAGTGTCCAAAGCTCCTCTCAAATAGGCTAGACGGGCCGCGTCACGTCGGCCGCATATGGGGCCGCTTTCTCGTCGAACCCGGTCCACCCGTCCCGGCGATAGACCGCGCCACGCGTCGCGGCATCGATCCCACTTTGGCGGCGAAGGACATCTTCCACGCGCCCGGCGTCCTGCTCATCCACCCTCGCGCTCACCAGCGATCCGCCCCGCCTGACGCCTTCGGCATAGACGTGCGCATCCTCATCGGTGACGCCCGCATCCTTCAAGGCTCCCAGCAAGCCCCCGGTCGCGCCCCCCGCCGCCGCGCCCACCAC
>JBBQLP010000093.1:0-5073 GCA_038327995.1 Caulobacterales bacterium
TCACGCAGCCGTCCCCGCAGCTGGGTCGACGATGACCGTTCGACATGGCTGGCGGCGGATATTCTCGACGAGGTGAGCCTGGCGTCGGCCGCGCAGCAGATTTGCGCCCTTGGCGCTCCTACCTTCATCATCGTCGCGACCGGAATGCTGCATGGCGACGGTGTCACGCCGGAGAAATCGCTTAGGGGCCTTGATCCCCGCGCGCTGACGACCCTCTTCCAGGTCAATGCAATCGGCCCCGCGCTCGCCGCGCGCTATCTTCTGCCGCTGACGCCACGGGATCGCGTCAGCGTCTTCGCGGCGCTCTCGGCCCGCGTCGGCAGCATCGAAGACAACGCCTTCGGCGGCTGGTACGGTTATCGCGCTTCAAAAGCAGCGCTCAACATGCTGATCCGCACGGCTGCGATTGAGCATCGCCGCGATCATCCGCTTGGCGTGTGCGTCGCGATCCATCCCGGCACAGTAGGTTCAGCCCTCAGCGCCCCTATTCTCTCAAACCGACCCCGCGACCAGGTCTTCTCCGCACAAACTGCGGCGGGTCATATCCTAAGGGTCCTCGACAGGCTGGGTCCCTCCGACAGCGGGCGGTTCTACGCTTGGGATGGCTCCGCAATCCCATGGTGACCCGCCGTTTCCCCCGCCTTCTCTGTGCAGATTCAACCTGGAGTGAACGATGAACAAGATCCTTGCGCTGCTATCGCTCGCGGGCGCGCTATTGCTCGTGGCAGGGCCCGCCGCGGCGGTTGAGGAGCCGGCGTTCAAGACCGTGCTCAGCGACGACTCCTTTGAAGTCAGGGACTATCCCGGTCTCATCGTGGCCGAGGTCACTGTAACGGGCGAACAGAAGGAAGCCGCCAACAAGGGCTTCCGTTTGCTTGCCGGTTACATCTTCGGCGGCAACAAGAGCCGCAAGAGCATCGCTATGACCGCGCCGGTGGCTCAGGCGCCAGTCAGCGAGAAGATCGCGATGACGGCTCCCGTCATGCAGATTCAGAACGCCGGGACATGGATCGTCCGGTTCACGATGCCGAGCTCCTACACTATGGAGGCGCTGCCCGAACCGAATGATCCGAAGGTGCAATTGCGACGTCTGCCGGCAACACGCTTCGCCGTCCTGCGGTTTTCCAGCTTAGCCAGCAAGGGTGACGTTGATGTGAAAAGCACCGAACTCTTGGCGGCGGCTAAGGCCCATCATTTGCGCGCGAGCGGTCCGGTGACGCTTGCCCAGTATGATCCCCCCTGGACGCCTTGGTTCATGCGGCGGAACGAAGTGATGGTTCCGATAGAGCCCTAACGCTGGCGACGGCGTCGCCGCATAGACCAAGCTTATCGGCGCCGTTTATTTCGATTGCCCCTGTGGTCGAATGCAGAGTCCGGAGATTACCCTTTGACCGTACCAACGCCCGCTTCGCGGCGACCCAATGACTATTCGGCGATGCCGGACTCTGCCGGTCGGTTCGGCGACTATGGTGGCCGTTATGTGCCCGAAACGCTGATGCCCCTGGTGCACGAACTGGAGGCCGCCTATGGCGCCGCAAAGGCTGATCCGGAGTTTCAAAGCGAGCTAGCAGATTATCTGACCCACTATGTAGGGCGCCCCTCCCCGCTCTATTTTGCCGAGCGGCTGACCCAGCACTTCGGCGCAGCCAAGATCTATTTCAAGCGTGACGAGCTGAACCACACCGGCGCGCACAAGATCAACAACTGCGTGGGTCAGATCCTGCTCGCCCGGCGCATGGGCAAGACGCGGATCATCGCCGAGACCGGCGCGGGCCAGCACGGCGTGGCCTCGGCCACCGTCTGCGCCCGGTTCGGCTATCCTTGCATTGTCTATATGGGTTCGCTGGACGTGGAGCGGCAGAAGCCCAACGTCTTCCGAATGAATCTCCTTGGTGCCGAGGTGCGAACTGTGACGTCGGGTACAGGCACCTTGAAGGATGCCATGAACGAGGCCATGCGCGACTGGGTCACCAACGTGCACGACACTTATTACATCATCGGTACCGCAGCCGGCCCGCACCCTTATCCGGCTATGGTCCGCGACTTCCAGAGCGTGATCGGGACCGAGGCGCGGGCGCAGATGCTGGAGCGGGAGGGCAGACTGCCCGACGCGGTCGTGGCCTGCATCGGCGGCGGATCCAACGCCATCGGACTGTTCCACCCGTTTCTGGCCGATGAGGGCGTGCAACTGATCGGCGTCGAGGCGGCCGGCTACGGCTTGGCAAGCGGCATGCACTCGGCGTCACTCACCGGCGGCCGTCCTGGTGTGCTCCACGGCAACAAGACCTACCTGCTTCAGGACGAAGATGGCCAGATCATCGATGCCCACTCCATCTCGGCGGGGCTCGACTATCCGGGGATCGGGCCGGAGCATGCTTGGCTGCACGATGTCGGGCGGGCCACCTATGTCTCCGCCACCGATGAGGAGGCGCTGGAGGCCTTCCAGCTCTGCTCGAAGGTCGAGGGTATCATCCCGGCGCTGGAGCCAGCCCATGCATTGGCCCGCGTCGGCGAAATTGCCCGGGAGGTCGGCAAAGACGGCATCGTGCTGATGAACCTCTGCGGTAGGGGCGACAAGGATATCTTTACCGTCGCCGATCACCTGGGGAAGCGCATCTGAGCGGTCTGCAAAATCGGAGGCATTAGTGTATCCCGAGGTTTTCGGCTATCACCGAGCGCGTTGGAGTTGATCTTGAACGTCCTTCAGGACAATCCCCGCATCAGCCGAGCGGTGTCGGTCTATGGGTTGCACCCCTCACATTGACCGGGGTCCGCGCTAGTATCGGTTGTCACGGATAGCTCAATCCGACAGCCGCATTACCGGCAGTTCAGCGCTTCGGCCATGATCACCTCTGTGGGATCGCCGCACCAGGCGCACGGCAACCCAGGGATCCGCTCCGTCACGTCGAAACCCCGATGGTCGCATTGCGGACAGCGACTGTTAAACCGGCGCACCAGATCGCGCGTCGCGGGCTCGATCGCCGCCATCCGGGTGGGATTGCGATGGGCGCGCATGTCGGTTTCGACAAACGCTGCGCCGCAGAGTCTGATGGCGTCACGGACCGCCGCTTCGAGCGCGGCTGCGTTGGTGACGTCCTTGGTGAGCAGGAGGTCTGGCTGGAGGATTTGCGCACAGAGCCCTTGCTGCTGCCCAGCCTGGACAGCGATATCCGCGTGGCGTTCGACCGGGTCCTCGAATTAGCCGGGATCAGACCAACTATCCTCGCCGAAGTCGATGACATGGCCATGCTGCGCCTTCTCGCCCGTGAGCGCGAGGGCGTCACACTCGTGCCGCCGATCGTGGTGCGCGACGAACTCGAGGCCCGGATCCTCGTCGAGCACTGCCGGATCCCCGAAGTCACCGAACGCTTCTATGCGATCGTCCAGAAGCGGCGGTTTCCAAATCAACTGCTGGGCGATCTAGTCCCTACCGTTATGAAATAACACTGCAACCGGCTAACGCTTGGCGGAGAGCCACTGTGGCCCTCCTGACCCCATCATTCGGCTAATGCGAATCCAGAGCTGATCTCGACCTAATCTCGATATCGAATGCGTTTCTGATCAGATAGTTGGGCTTGCGCCCAAAACACCCACCCCGACGCGTTGCGCCAGACTCGCGCCTGAGACCCAGGCCGCTTCGACTCGTGGCCCGATCAGCCAGTCCCCGCAGACACCGAGGCGGCGGCCGCGATCCAGGAGCGCACCAGAACCGTCCGCGGCGGATCGCGCGAAGCGCCACCGATGGCTGGCGATCCCGACACTGTCAGGCAAGGCGACGCCCAGTATGTTCGATAGGGCCGCCGTCAGAGTGGCGGCGACCCGATCCGGGTCGGCCTCAAGATGGCGTCTTGACCAGTCGGGGGTGGCCTGCACAACCCAGGTCTCAGGCCCGGAGCGTCCCGGCTTGGCGCGATTTCGCGCGGCCCACCCGATGACGTCCCGACCCCTCCAGCAATCGCCGACCACAGGGCAGGGTGCAGAAAAGGCGAGCATGACCGTCCAGCACGGCTCGCTTGTCGCGGCGTCGGCGCGGGCCGCCAGGTCGGGCGCCGCAGTCGCAAGCAAGGCGGCGGTCTGTTCGGCGGGCGCGGCGATGACGGCCATATCGACGTCAAAGACCTCTCCGCTCTCAACAAAAAGGCGCCATCCCGGGCCGATGCTTTCAATCTTCGTCACGAGCGTGGACCAACGGACGCTAAAGCCCTGGGCCATTCGCCGAACGGGGCTGTTCATGGCGGGAACACCGACATAGGCGTCGTTTCCAGCGGCGGGCCACGGAGCCACCACGCCTTCGGCGATCCAAGCCTCGACCCGCACACGAAAGCCTTCATCACGAACAGTGAAATACTGAGCCCCATGATCGAACTGTGCTTCGCCCAGGCACGTTTGCATTCGCCGCGTCGACATTCGCCCGCCGGGTCCGCGACCTTTGTCGAGCAAGACGACCTCGTGTCCCTGCCGCTCCAATCCCTCGGCGCAGGCGAGCCCCGCCATTCCCGCCCCAACGATCCCAACGCGCATCCGACACCTGTTCACCGAAACATCTTGCGGCTCGTCTCTATCTGACCGGCGCCTCAGGGTCATAACGGTCTTCGAGACCATCGAGGAACACGTCCGCCTCCCGGACAATCGAATCCCGGCGGTCCTGGGGCCACCCGGCAAGCGTACGATAGGGCATGGCGAGCCGCGGGTTGCCCGACAACCGATGCTCGTGCCGTATGAGAAAGGCCCAGTAGAGGTAGTTGAACGGACAGGCGCGCGGACCGGTCTTCTGCTTCACATCGTAGCCGCACCCCGAGCAGAAGTCCGACATGCGGTCGATATAGGCGCCGGAAGCGGCATAGGGCTTGGATGCCATCCGTCCGCCGTCGGCGAACACCGCCATCCCCAGGGTGTTGGGCATTTCGACCCATTCGAAGGCGTCGGCATAGACGGCTAGTGGATTGATTCCAACGTTTGGTGCCCACGGCTGGCGGCGGCGATGATTTTGTCTGGATCGGCGGTCCAGACGAAGGGTTTGGGCTGCTGGTTGTGGTCGGCGACGAAGCGGTTGATGGCGGCCTGGAGGTCGAC
>JBBQLP010000094.1:0-5063 GCA_038327995.1 Caulobacterales bacterium
GCCAGCCCGAACTTAAGGTTGCGCGAACAAAGAAGGAACATTATTATGCGGGCATGACCGTCATCGATCTTCGTCGCAAGCTGGAAATTCTGTCGGATGCAGCGAAATACGACGCTTCCTGCGCCTCATCGGGGGGATCGAAACGCGACTCGCTGAACGGTAGGGGGGTGGGGGCGGTCACCGGGGGGATGGGGGTCTGCCACGCCTATACGCCGGATGGGCGCTGTGTTTCCCTGCTGAAAATACTGCTGACTAATTTCTGCGTTTACGACTGCGTTTATTGCGTGAACCGCTCGTCGTCCAACACACCGCGCGCCCGATTCAGCGTCGAGGAGGTTACGGGGCTGACGCTCGATTTCTACAAGCGCAACTATATCGAGGGCCTTTTCCTGTCGTCCGGCGTGATCAAGTCCGCCGACCACACGCAGGGCGAGATGAACCGGGTCGCAAAGAGCCTGCGCCTCGATCACGACTTTCGCGGCTATATCCACCTGAAGCTGATCGCCGGGTGCAGCCCCGAGCTAGCGGCGGAGGCGGGGCTTTATGCTGATCGATTGTCGGTGAATATCGAGTTGCCAAAGGATGAGAGTCTGCTCCGGCTAGCTCCGGAAAAGACGCCCGCCACGATCAAGAGGGCGATGGGACGTGTAAGCTATGACATCCGTGCTGGCAAAGACCGCTCGATGCGAAAGACCGCCGCGCCGAAATTCGCTCCCGCCGGCCAGTCCACACAGATGATCGTTGGCGCAGACGCAGCCAGCGACGCCGATATATTGGTGCGGGCGGACGGGCTTTACGCGGCTTATGGACTACGCCGGGTCTACTACTCAGCCTTCAGCCCGATCCCTGACAGCTCCAGCCTCTTGCCGTCTCAGCGGCCGCACATGATGCGCGAGCACCGGCTCTATCAGGCCGACTGGCTGATGCGCTTCTATGGCTTCGAGCAAGGCGAGATCGTGGAGGGGCGCGCGGACGGAATGCTCGATCTCGACCTCGATCCCAAGCTCGCCTGGGCACTGGGAAACCGTGGGCGGTTTCCGGTAGATGTAAACACGGCGGATCGGGAGAGGCTGCTCCGGATACCGGGGCTGGGTGTCAAGTCAGTGAACCGCCTGCTGGGCGTACGGCGCTACAAGCGGTTGACACTGGAGGATCTCGGGCGGCTGTCGGGGTCAGTGAAACGGTTGAAGCCTTTCGTGGTGTGCGCGGACTGGACGCCGGGCGGGGCGACCGACGATGCGCGACTGGAGGCGGAATTTCGGGCGCTGGCGACACCGCAGCCGGTGCAGATGTCGCTGTTTTGACGATCACCGTCGCCCTCTCCAATCCCACCGATGTGGCGGGATGGCGATCAGCGGCGCGACACTTGAGGCTGGCCTTCATTCCGCCTCGAGACGTCCAATGGCGTGTGGGTGATGAGCACGCGACACTGTTTGCGGGCGATCAGGTTCCGGAGCCGCCGGCGGGCGTCGGGTTCACCGCGCCGAAGGAACTGTTCGCCCTGTCCAATGACGCTCTGCTGAACCGTGCGGAGGATCGCTGGGACCTGCTGTACCGCATCCTGTGGCGGCTGCGCGAAGAGCCTACCTTGCTCAAAATTCTCACCGATCCAGATGTGGATAAGGCGCACGGCTATCTGAAGGCTGTGCGCCAAGCGACGCATAAGATGCATGCTTTTGTTCGCTTCCGGCGTGTGGACGAGCCCGGACCGAACAGCGAGGAAGATCCAAAAGTGGAGGAATATGCCGCCTGGTACGAGCCGCCTCACTATGTGCTTGAAAAGGACGTGGGGTTCTTCGTGCGTCGCCTTGCGAATGTGCGCTTCTCTATCCTTACCCCTTACGCCAGCGCGTGGTGGGACAGGGAGGTGATGCGGTTCGGTGCAGGCGCCGACGCGAGCCAACTACCCGCGGATGATGCGCGCGAGGACGACTGGAAGGTTTATTTCGCCAATGTCTTCAACCCCGCCCGGTTCAACCCCAAGGTGATGGTCCAGCACATGGCGCGCCACTACTGGCGAAACCTGCCTGAGGCTCAGCTGATTCCCGCAATGATCCAAACCGCCGGAGCCCGCGCCGCCGCCATGGTAGCCGCCCACCCCACCCAACCCTCCGATCGCGCAGTAAAGATCGCTGCTCGGCGAGAGCGCGACGCCCCATTCGACAGTGGAATCGCGCTGAGTTCGCTTAACGACGTGGCGGCCAGCATCCAAGTCTGCCGCCGTTGCGAACTTTGGCACGACGCAACGCAGGGCGTGACGGGCGAAGGACCGTCGCACGCGGAGATCATGTTCGTTGGCGAACAGCCTGGCGATATGGAAGACCTCTCGGGGCGCCCCTTTGTCGGGCCGGCAGGAGAGCTGTTCAACCGGGCGCTGGCCGAGGCGGGGATCGCGCGAGAGACCACCTACGTCACCAATGCGGTTAAGCACTTCAAACATGAGCTTCGAGGCAAGCGCCGCATCCATAAGACCCCCGCCGTGGGCGAGATAAAGGCCTGCAGATGGTGGCTGCAGAACGAGCAGCGACTTGTGAAACCGAAGGTGATCGTGGCGCTTGGCTCTACGGCGGCTCAAGCGGTGTTCGGTCGGCGTGTGTCGGTTCTGACGGAGCGCGGCTATGCCGAAAGGCTGGAAAGCGGGACGCAAGCTTACGCCACCGTCCATCCGTCCTATCTCTTGCGCCTTCCCGACGAGGCGGCGCGGCGCAGGGGTTTCGACGACTTCGTGCGCGACCTCAAGGCTGCTCTTGGCAGTCTAACACGACAGCACCAATCGCCTCCACCGTCTTACGAAAGTCAGCACTCGCTCGGCGATAGCCGAGAGCGGTGATCTCTAGCGTAGTCGAACAGGGTTGCTGTTACGGATCAGACGCGGCCTAACGTAGACGATCTTCGGCCCACGACCGGCGATCAGCAGTCCAAGCAGAAGACCCGTTGCCGCTGGGAAGCAAGCGGAGCGTAAGGCTGATCCTGTACGAACGGATCCACGTGCGTGGCCACCTTCTATACGCGCTCGCTTGCCTGGCTATAGGCATCGCGAGCCTGGTCGCCGACCTTGGCCCAGTCTACGAGACCTTGTTGGGTGCTGCCTCCACCTTTGGTCTGGGCGCCTGACTGCCCCCGCCAGCCTGTTCAAGCGTATCGAATAGTCCGATGATCTTACTCCCGTGCTTATAATCAGCCCTTGAGGCTGTTTGGCACCGTGCCGCCGTTATCGGCGAGCTTCTGCATCACCGCTCTGTGCAAGGCGATGTTCTCTTCGGCAGTACCGTCGGCTCCGACGTGCACATTGAGCTCCGTGGCCAGCGTCTTTCGAGCATCGAGGCTGGAATCCAGGCCCAGCAGCTTCAGAAGATCGACGATCGAAGTCCGCCAGTTTCCGCCGCCGCCAGAAGCGTTCGAAGCCATCTGGGCTAGCACCGCTTCGACATCGACCAGTTGAGCAGCAGGCGCTGATTGCGGCGGCGCGGCTGCGGGCGTGGCAGCCTGCGGTGCGTCGGCCACGGGGGCGGTTTGCGCGGCAGCCGCTCCGCCCTGGTGGAAGATTTTGTCCATGATGGACGCGAAGATACCCATTAGAAAACTCCAGTAAGAGGCCAGTTCTCAGCAAGCGGTAAGGGCGCTCCGATGCATGGAGCGCCCCGCCTTACTACTTCGTCTTGTGTTCGTCCTTGTCAGCGATGCCGTCGTGGTTTTTGTCGGCTCCGCTACAAGCGGCTCCTTTCACATGGCAGCGCTTCATGTGGTGGCGCCTCCAGTGATGCCTATGATGCATCGTGCTCATCGAAGAGGTCGTGCTTGTGGACGTCGCTGCCTTTGCCGGTGCGGCCATGGTCGCTGTAGTGGTGCTTGTCGACTTGGTTGTCATTGACGCCATACCGACGGCGCCGCCACCGGTCACGTTGCCCTTGTAGTCGAGGGCAACGTTGTAGTTCGTGCCGCCGCGCATCGCGGTTCCACGCCAGACGCCATCATCACCTTTCGACAGCCCCGACACCGAGCCGTATCCGGAGTTCATAATGTGCTTGCGCGCCTCGTTCTGGGTGAACGAGTTGGCGCCGATCCTGGCCGCGCCGTCGTTGACGGTGTGAGTGTTCTTCAGAGGAGCGTTGCCCTTGGCGGTGGGACCACCTGCTGGGGCATCTTGCGCCATGGCGACACCGCCAAGGCTAAGGCCTGCGATCAATACGATCGCGGAGATCTTGAGTTTCATGTTCGCTGTCCTGATCTAGGCTTAAAGGTATCGCGCGCGTTCAGCGGCGACCTGCTCGGGGGTGTAGGGAGCAGCGGTGTCGTCAAAGTTCGACCAGCCTTCGCCCTGGTAGATCGAGCGACGACCCGTAATATCGACGGTTCGCTCTCCGGCGAGGATGGAACGCGCTATGGAAACCTGCGCATCTTCCACGCGGGCGCTCACGAGCGTGCCGCCGCGGCGAACCCCCTCCGCGTAGGTATTTGCGTCTGCCTCGGACACGCCCGCCTTCGTCAGGGCGCCAACGATTCCGCCAGCCGCACCACCGATCGCCGCGCCCCCCAAGGCGCCAACAAGCGTTGAGGCCAGCCAGCCAGCCGCAACGACGGGACCAAGGCCGGGGATGGCCAGAAGGCCGATACCTGCCAGAAGGCCGCCGACGCCGCCTACCGCAGCGCCGATGCCAGCGCCCTTGCCCGCATCTTCACCCGCCTTGTTCATCTGATCGGCGTGCTCGCCGCGCGCATCGCTGGCGACGATGCTGATGTCTGAATGTGGGACGCCTGTAGTCTCGAGATCATCTACTGCAGTTTTTGCGTCCGTGTAGAGATCGAACAGGCCAGTAACGGTCTGGGACAAGGTTTCCTCCTGAAATTACGACTGGTGTTGCTAGCTTGGCGCCCACCCTGGACGCAGCTTCTGCCCTAACGCTATCTGCGTGACCATGTTCCTAGCTCGATGTTATCGGCTCTGAGTATATTTCTTCAAAGCCAAGGAACCGGACCGCGACGCTCGAGTTGCAGCAGACGTCAAACAATGGAGACGGCTATGAGCAACGAGGGCGTCAAGGGCGCGGTCCAAAAAGGTGTTG
>JBBQLP010000095.1:0-4548 GCA_038327995.1 Caulobacterales bacterium
TATCCAGGTCTTCGCATCGTTGCTCCGATCTCCTCCACGGTGGCGACGGCTATGCAGGCGACAGTGTCCGGGTGGCCCGAAGGAACGATCTTGCTCACCGACGTGGATCTGAAACGGGACGCCATGAGCGCCGCGACGGTGGCTTTGGCTTGCAGCGGCACGGTAACGCTGGAACTGGCGATGGCAAGCTGTCCTGTCGTGGTCGGATACCGGCTGGGAACACTAACCTACGCCATTCTGATACGCCTCCTCACCACCCGCTACATCACCCTGTTCAACATCGCGGCGGGGGAGGAGATCGCGCCGGAGTTCGTGCAGGGGCGGTGCACCGCAGAAAATCTCGCTGCGGCGGTGGGCGCGCGCCTGGACGACCCCGCTCTGCGAACAAGCCAGATCGAACGCCAGAACGCAGCGCTCAAGGCGATGGGACGTGGTTTGCCCGATCCGTCAGAGCAAGCCGCAGATACAATCCTGTCCCTGCTTGCGGAGAGGGCGGACCATGACGTTTACACCGCCCCCGCCGCCTAGACTCAGCCTCGCTTGTCGATCTGTTTGAAGTCGCGCTTGGCAGGGCCCGTGTAGATCTGCCGCGGGCGTCCGATCTTCTGCGCCGGATCGGCGATCATCTCGTTCCATTGCGCGATCCAGCCCACCGTGCGCGCCACCGCGAAAAGTACGGTGAACATATCCGCCGGGAATCCCAACGCCTTCATAGTGATGCCTGAATAGAAGTCTATGTTCGGATAGAGCTTCCGTTCGATGAAATACTCATCGTTCAGCGCGATCCGCTCAAGTTCCAGCGCAACCTTGAGCAAGGGATCATCGTGCATTCCCAGCGCATCCAGCACCTCATGGGTGGTCTTCTGCATCACCTTGGCGCGCGGGTCGTAGCTTTTGTAAACCCGATGCCCGAAACCTGCGAGCTTGCGATCACGCTTCTTCACGCCCTCAATGAACTCGGGAATCTTGTCCACCGTGCCGATCTCGATCAGCATATTCAGCGCGTCTTCGTTGGCGCCTCCATGCAACGGGCCCCAAAGGCAAGCGATGCCCGCCGAAATGCAGGCGAACGGGTTGGCCCCCGACGATCCGGCAAGGCGAACGGTGGAAGTCGAGGCATTCTGCTCGTGGTCAGCTTGCAGGATCAGAAGCCGGTTCATGGCCTTGACCATGATCGGATTGGACTTGTAGTCCTCCGCTGGCACCGAGAAGCACATCCGCAGGAAGTTCTCGGCATAGTCCAGATCGTTGCGCGGATAGACGAACGGCTGGCCGATCGAATATTTGTAGGCCTGCGCTGCGATGGTCGGCATCTTGGCGATCATCCGGTGTGCCGAAATTTCGCGCTGCTTTGGGTCATGGATGTTGGTCGAGTCGTGGTAAAAAGCGGCCAGCGCGCCCACCGCCCCGACCATGATCGCCATCGGGTGCGCGTCACGCCGGAAGCCCTGGAAGAAGCGGTTGAACTGATCGTGCACCATGGTGTGGAGGGTGATGGTGCGCTCAAATTCGGTGTATTCTGCCGCCGTCGGCAGTTCGCCGGTCAACAGGAGGTAACAAACCTCCAGGAAACTGGCGTTCTCGGCCAGGTCGTCGATGGCGTAGCCGCGATAGAGTAGTACGCCCTCGTCGCCATCGACAAAGGTGATCTTGCTCTCGCAACTCGCGGTGGAGGTGAAACCGGGATCGAAGGTGAAGACGTCGGCGGAGGCGTAGAGCTTGCGAATGTCCACTACATCCGGCCCCACCGTGCCGGTTAGCACCGGAAGTTCCACCACCTTGTTGTCGATGCAGAACGTCGCCGTCTTGCTTTTGATGTCGTCAGCCATACGAAACCTCCCAGTTCAGCCAGCCCCCTGCTGCCCGCCGATCAACGATCATGCGAAAAGCTTGACGCTATATAGACCTTTACTGCGCCTGCGAAAGCGCGTCGTCGATGCGGCCTAGACTCTCTTCCCGGCCAAGCGCCACCAGGGTCGAGGCGAGGTCGGGGGCGGGCGCGCCGCCGCCCAGAACACCGCGCAATGCTGCCCCGAACTTACCGATGCCTACTCCCTCTGATTCGGCGAAGGCTCGGATGTCGCCCTCCAGGGCACTTCGCTCCCACGCAGCGGACCTCGATAGATTTTCCCGCAATCTTCCAAGGCGTTGCGCGGTCTCTGGCGTGAGCAGCCTGCCGGTCTTCTCATCCAGCGGCAGGGGCCGGACGCCTAGAGCGAACACCGTCAGGTCCGCCAGTTGTAGCGTCGTCTGCGCCGCCTCCTTCACTAGGCCGATCACTTGGCTAAGCGTGGCGAGCCGTTCCGGCGAAATATCAAATCCGCGTGTGCGGTGCACATCGGCGGCCAGTTTTGCCAGCCGTACGTCGTCGGCTGCCCGGATATACTGCTGGTTGACGAAGTTCAGCTTGTCCCAGTCCAGTCGGGCGGGGGCCTTCACTACGTCGATGATATCGAACCAGGTCGCTGCGTCATCGTCGCTGAAGATCTCACTGTCACCATGGCCCCAACCCAGCCGGGTCAAATAGTTGCGCATGGCTTCGGGCAGGTAGCCCATCTCAGCGAACTCGCCCACTGCCTGCGCCCCGTGACGTTTGGAAAGCTTGGCGCCGTCGGGCCCATGGATCAGCGGCACGTGGGCGAAGGCGGGTGCGGTCCAGTCCATAGCCCGATAGATCAAGGATTGCCGGGCGGCGTTGTTCAAGTGGTCGTCGCCCCGAATCACATGGGTGACTCCCATGTCGTGGTCATCGACGACGACAGCGAGATTGTAGGTCGGCGTGCCGTCCGAGCGCAGCAACACCAGGTCGTCGAGTTCGGCATTTCGGAACACCACATCGCCTTTCACCAGGTCGGCCACCACCGTCTCACCGTCCAGCGGCGCGCGCAGGCGCACGGCGAAGGGGCGGTCGTTGGGGATTTTCGCCGCGTCGCCGTCTCGCCAAGCTGAGCGCACCACTCGGCCCTCGGCGCGGGCGCGCTCGCGTTCGATGTCGAGTTCCGCCGTCGTAGTCCAGTCGCGATAGGCTTGGCCGCGCGCCAGCATCTCTTGCACCACCTCGGCGTGGCGAGCGGCGCGGCTGGCCTGGAACACCGGCGGCGCATCCGGCGTGACGCCAAGCCAGCTCAGCCCGTCGTGAATCACCTGCACATTGGCCTCGGTGGAGCGCTCGCGGTCGGTATCTTCGATCCGTAAAAGGAAGGTCCCGCCCGTGTGGCGCGCATAAAGCTGGTTGAACAGGGCCGTCCTTGCCCCCCCTATGTGCAGGGAGCCAGTGGGCGAGGGGGCGAAGCGGGTGACGACTTTGGGTCGGTCGGTCATCGGACTAGGGGACCAGGAGGGCAGGGGCGGTGCACTTAGCACAGGCCGCTCGCCGAAGCCTAGATGGCTGGCAGGTTTGCGGCGGGACCCCGCGGCGGTTTTGGAGTGGGCAAAGACCGAAACCGTCGCCCAGATCGATCGCTGGCCGCTTTATACGCCCGTGCTGTTTGGCGCCGGGGCCGCGAGCTATTTCGGCCTGAAAACCGAACCCGACCTTGGCGCCTGCATTATCATCGCGCTGGCCGCGCTGGTTCCGGCGATCTTCGCCAGCGCTTGGGGCAAGAGCCGCCTTCTACTGATCGCTACGATCCTTATGGCCTTCGGCGCCGCCGGGTTTGCCAATGGAGCGCTCGCAACCCATCTCGCCGCCGCGCCGCGCATTCCGGCCAAATACGGGGTCGGGACGGTTGAGGGATGGGTGGTGGACGTCGCCAGCCCGTCGGACGAGCGGGGGAGGCTCCTTATTGCGCCCACCCGCATCGCCCGGTTGCGTTCCGACCAGCTTCCCGCGCGGATCAGGATTGTGGTGCCGCACGACGCGGTGGTCGGTCCCGGCGAGGCGATCCGCGTGACAGCCCTACTCAATCCGCCGCCCCGGCCTGCGGCTCCGGGCGCGTACGACTTCGCCCGCGATGCCTGGTTTGAGCGGATCGGCGGTGTGGGATTAGCGATGAAGCCACCTATGGTGGTGAGTTTGCCTGCGCCATCGGCTCGGCTTCGGGTCGAGCTTTGGATCAACCGTCTGCGCTGGCGCGTCGCGCGGGGCCTGGCCGACGACTTGCGCGCCATCGCTCCAGCGGCGGGGGATGCGGCAGCGGGGCTGGCGGTGGCAGTCACGACCAGTCACGAAGGTTGGCTGGCCGCCGCGTCCGCCGACGACCTGCGAGGCTCGGGCTTGGCGCATATGCTGGCGATTGCGGGTCTACACACCGCAGCCGTCTCAGGGTTCGTGTTCGCGGCGTTGAGGCTTGGCGTCGCGCTCTGGCCGTGGCTGGCGGTGCGGGTGTCGGGCAAAAAGGTGGCGGCGCTGGGCGGATTGATCGCCGTGCTTTGCTATTTGACGCTTTCTGGCGCCCATCCCCCGGCCAAGCGGGCGGCAATCACCGCCAGCGTGGCCTTCATCGCCATCCTGCTCGACCGGCGCGCAATCAGCTTGCGCTCGCTCTCCATCGCCGCGCTCGTGGTCCTGCTGCTCCAGCCCGAAGCGGTGGTCCAGCCCGGCTTTCA
>JBBQLP010000096.1:0-4341 GCA_038327995.1 Caulobacterales bacterium
CGCCTGGTAGGGGCGCGGATCGATCACGAACAGAAGCTGCCCCTTGGCGACCGTCTGCCCGTCCCTGAAATTGACGCTGGTCAGATAGCCGCTGACGCGCGGGCGAATATCAACGGAATCCACAGCGGCGAACTGGCCGACATATTCGTCCCAGTCGACGATCTGGCGCACCAGGGGCTGAGCAACCGTCACCACGGGCGGCGGGGGCGCTGGCGGCTTCTTGGCGGCGCAGGAGGCCAGGATCGCAGCGCCGAACGAAATCGCGACACCGATCACAGCCCTGCCCGCAGCCTTCCGATCAATCATCGCCGCTCCGCTGCGTCTTCGCGGAGGCAAGGAAGCCATGACCGCAGGGCGTTCATAGTCGGCTGTAGCGGTCTTCGCACGTGTAGATTTGTTGCGGCGTTTTGCAGCAATTCAACCGAGCGTCCTTATGGAACAGTGACGGTCACAGGCTCAGTGGGCCGCGGCGGACGGTTGCGAAGTTTGACGCCTTTAAGCCAGATCTTCAGCGCCTCCCAGTGGATGCCGCCCACCACCTTGATCAGTTGAAAGGGCTGGGCCATCGCGGCCTTCAGCAGGGAGGCGTCGCTGATCGCTTCCCGCCGCCCGGCGAAGGCGGCGACCAGCATTCGGCCCTCCGCGTCGTTCACGTCGATATCGACTGCGAGAGCCTCGCCTTCGGCGCCCTTCGCTACCGGCTTCACACGAAAATGGTAGGTCAGGTCCATGTCCATGAACGGCGAGACGTAGAGCCGCTTGGCGCAGTCCTGCGTCACCACATCGCCGGACGCAGCCGTAACCGGCATCAGATAGCTGTGCCGCTCGCCAAAGGTGTTGTTCACCTCATAGAGGATCGCTGTGAGCGCTCCTTCGGGGGTGTAACAGAAATAGAGCGTGAGAGGGTTGAACGCCCGCCCGAGAATGCGCGGCATCGACAGAATGGTGATCCGCCCGCCCGCCTCGAACCCCGCCGCTGCGAGATGTTTCTCGATCTGGTCGCGCAGAGGGATGAACGAGCCGTCGCCGTGATCCCGGTCGCGGAAGCTGAGGAGATTGAAGCGATTGCGACTGAACCAGCGGTGTTTTGCGTCCAACAAGTCCAGTTCGTCAATGTCGATCAACATCATCAGGATGTCGTAGCGCAGCGCGTGCACGCGCGGCCGGAACCGCTTGTGCCAGACCCGGCCCGGATAGAGCGCGGAGGTGAAAGGCGGAGCAACCTGGGGAACGGGCTCCAGTGTCATTCCGCCGCTTCCCGGATGGGAGGAGATGTCAGGTGAATGCGGCCAGATTCTTCGGCCACCGTCCAGGGACGTCGCACCCCACCGATGGCCTCAGCCACGGCGAGACCGGCCTGAAGCCCATCCTCATGAAAGCCCGCGCCAAAGTGGGCGCCGCAGAACCATGTGCGCTGACGGCCTTGCAACGACCACAACCGTTCCTGCGCCGCCATGGCCGCCGCATCGAACAGGGGGTGCTCATAGGTTTCGGTGCGGATCACAGTGGCCGGATCTGGGGGCTGGGCGCTGGGGTTCAGAGAGACCAGCAGGGGTTCTGCGCTGTTCAGTCCTTGCAACAGGTTCATCCAATAGGTGACTTCGCCGGTGCTGGCGGTGTCGCCGACGAAGTTCCAGGCTGACCAGACCGCCTTTCGCCGAGGCATCAGGCGGGCGTCGGTGTGCAGCACGGCGGTGTTGCGGCTGTAGCGGAAGGCGCCGAGCAAAGCCCTCTCATCGCCGGACGGGTTTTCCAACATGGCCAGCGCCTGATTGGCGTGGGAGGCTATCACCACCTGATCGAACCGCCGTTCGCCGCCGCGCCGGTCACGCACGATTATACCGTCCGACCTTCGAGCAATCCCAGTCACGGGCGTGTCTAGAAGAATGCGCTCCGCGTAGGGCGCAGTGAGTTTTGGAATGTAGGCGACGCTGCCGCCCACCACCGTTCGCCACTGGGGCCGGGCATGGATATCGAGTTCGAGCAGGCCATGATTGTCGAAGAAGCGGATGAAGCTGGCGGCGGGATAGTCGCCGATGTCGCCCACGCTGGCGGACCAGATCGCCGCCGCCTGTGGCAACAGGTGATCCTCCCGAAACGCGCGCCCGTAGCCTTTCACGTCCAGGTAGTCACCAAGCGAAACCCCTGAGGCGCTGACCTCCGCCAGGTCGTTGGGCGCGGTCTTGTAGAACCTTTGCAGGTCTTTCAGCATCGACCAGAAGCGGGGCCTGAACAGGTTGCGCCTTTGCCCGAACAGGGCGCGGAGGTCGGTGGAGCCGTATTCCAGCCCGCCCCACTCTAGCGATACGGCGAACGACATATCCGTGCCGCGTGTCTCCACCCCCAGATGCGCGAACAGGGCCGTGAGGTTGGGGTAGGTCTTCTCATTGTAGACGATGAATCCGGTGTCCACCGGCACATCCGGCGCGCCGTCGGGCTGGGGCGCCAGAACCGTGTTGGTGTGGCCGCCAAGGCGCGGCGCGGCCTCATAGACTGTCACCTCGTGGCGCTGGCTCAAAAGCCACGCCGCCGATAGGCCCGAAATGCCGGAGCCAATCACGGCGATGCTTTGGCGCGGCGCGTCCATGCCTCAGGCGGCTCCTAGAAAATTATTGACGATAAGGCCAAGCTTGACGGATCGCCGCCGGGCCTGAGGGAGTTACGATACGATTGTGGGACGTGGATGCGGGATTGGCCAGCATCCGAACGCCGTCAAGCTGCGTAGCTGGCCAGGATCGCGGGCTGGTGAGCCTGTGAAGGAGGCCCGATGGGCGGAAGACCAGTTCCCGAGGCGCAACGGCGCAACGCTCAAAAACGGACCCGCGCCGTGGGAGCCCTGATCGCGGCGGGGCTGATGTCCACCCTGGCCGCCTGCGCGTCAGGGCCGATTGGGGTGTTGAACGCCCTGGAGCCCACGGGCGGCGTGGCCATCACCCGCGACCTCACCTACGCAACGAACCCGGGCGACCGGCACAGGCTGGACGTATACGCGCCGAGATCGCCTAAGCCCGGCGCGCCGGTGGTGGTCTTTTTCTACGGCGGCGGCTGGGACACCGGAAACAGGGCCGACTACAAGTTCGTCGGTGCTGCCCTGGCTTCGCATGGCTATCTCGCCGTCGTGCCTGACTACCGGCTCTACCCGGAGGTGCGCTACCCGGACTTCCTCAAGGATTCCGCGCAGGCCGTACGCTGGACTCGCGATCACGCCCGCGACTACGGCTTCGACCCCCGCCAGATCTTCCTGATGGGCCACTCGGCAGGCGCTTATAATGCGATGATGCTGGCGGTGGACGCGGAGTGGCTGGCGGCGGAGGGCATGGACCCCCGGCGCGACATCCGGGGCGTTGTGGGACTGGCCGGACCCTACGATTTCCTGCCGCTCGAGAGTGACGAGCTGAAGATCATCTTTGGCCCCGAGGACCAGCGCCCGCAAGGCCAGCCGATCAACCATATCGCGGGCGGCGAGCCGCCCATGTTCCTCGCCCACGATCTCGGCGACACCGTGGTCTACGTGAAGAATACCGTGAACCTCGCCGCCAAGGCGCAGGCGGCGGGCGATGAAGTGCAGACCCGCTACTACAAAGGCCTCAACCATGCGCTTATCATGGGCGCTGTCGCCAGCCCGCTCAGATTTCTGGGTCCGGTGTTCCGCGACCTGACCGCCTTCATCGACGCTCACGCGGCGCGGAAAGGCCAGGAGGCGCAAGCTTCCCGGACGACGCCCGCCCGCCCCGTATCCCTCAATCCATCTCCCGCCATCACCGCCGCGAGCCCATCATGAGCCTGATCGAAACCGCCATCCACGCCTTCGAGGACGCGCCCCTACCGGATTTCGTCACCCGCCCGGCCATTGGGTGGCTGGTGGAAGGCGCCCGCCGGAAGACCCTAGACGCTCCAGCCGACGTGGATCTGGTGTTCGCCCGCGAGATGGGGATGCGCCCTATCGCCGAGGAGACCGACCGGGCCAATGAACAGCACTACGAGGTTCCCGCCGCCTTCTTCCAGCAGGTGCTGGGGCCGCGGCTGAAATACTCCTCCTGTCTCTACCCTACGGGCAATGAAACCCATGAGGAGGCGGAGGTGATCGCGCTCGCAGAGACCGTCGCCCACGCCGATCTGAAGGACGGACAGGAGATCCTGGAGCTGGGCTGCGGCTGGGGCTCGCTCAGCCTCTACATGGCCGAGACCTATCCCAACGCCAAGATAACGGCCGTCTCCAATTCCAACTCCCAGCGAGAGCACATCATGGCGGCCGCCGCCGCGAATGGCCTGACCAATCTCAATGTGCTGACCATCGACATGAACGACTTGCAAATCGACCGACGGTTTGATCGGGTGGTC
>JBBQLP010000097.1:0-4250 GCA_038327995.1 Caulobacterales bacterium
ACCTCATAGCCCTCCATCGCGGCCTGAAGCGCGCAGATGGGGTCCACTTCAGTGACGATCACCCGCGCACCGCCCTGACGCAGCGAGGCGGCAGAGCCCTTGCCCACGTCGCCATAACCGCACACTACCGCCACCTTGCCCGACAGCATCACGTCGGTGCCGCGGCGGATGGCGTCCACGAGGCTCTCGCGGCAGCCATAGAGGTTGTCGAACTTGGACTTGGTGACGCTGTCGTTGACGTTGATGGCGGGGAAGGGCAACTCGCCCCGCTCGGCCATCTGATAGAGGCGGTGAACGCCTGTGGTGGTCTCTTCGGAAACGCCGCCGATGGCGTCGCGAATGGCCGAATAGAAGCCGGGCTTTTCCTTTAAATAGCGCTTCATCACCGCGTAGAGGGCTTCTTCCTCCTCGTTCTGCGGGTTGGCGAGCACCGAAATGTCCACCTCCGCCTTGGGGCCGAGCACGCAGAGCAGGGTGGCATCGCCGCCGTCGTCGAGGATCAGGTTCGGGTAGCCCCCGTCAGACCACTCGAAAATCTTGTGCGCATATTCCCAGTATTCGATCAGGTTTTCACCTTTCAGCGCGAAGACGGGGGTTCCTGCGGCGGCGATGGCGGCGGCGGCGTGGTCCTGGGTCGAGAAGATGTTGCACGAGGCCCAGCGTACATCGGCGCCGAGGGCTTCCAGCGTCTGGATCAAGACCGCCGTCTGGATCGTCATGTGTAGCGATCCCGCGATGCGCGCGCCTTTCAGGGGCTTGTCGTGGCCGAACTCGGTGCGCAGCGCCATCAGTCCCGGCATTTCGGTCTCAGCGATTTCGATTTCCTTCTGGCCCCAGGGGGCGAGGGCGATGTCTCTGACGATGTAGTCGGCCATGACGCGGCCCTTTCCGGATGCGGGTTTGGTGAGATGAGTTTAGCCGCTTCTATAGCGACGGGCCGTTCGGCGCGCAACCGAGATATAAGGATGTCTTTATATGATGCAGCGAACCTGCTGCGCCCACGCCTCGGTTCTGTCGGCGTGAAGGATTATTTCAGACGGCAGCAGCCATAGTGTGTTGCAAGGTAATGTGAGGCAGCTATGCACTATGTTGACCGGTTCGGGCACGGGCTTCATCAGCTCCTATACGTCAGTTACTCGACACAGCGCGCTACAGATCCCTCGGAACTGTCGCAGATCGTCGCCCAGTCGGACGAGCGAAACCGCAAGCGGGCGTTGACAGGAGCCCTTCTTGTTTACGGCGATTGTTTCGTTCAGGTTCTTGAGGGCGATCACACCACACTCGAAGACCTGTTTCGGCGGATCGAGGCCGACACGCGCCACCGGGACATCGTACTTAAGGGCGTGGAACCCATCGAAAATCGGATGTTTGGCCGGTGGGGGATCCGTGAGGGCCGGGTTCCGATAGAAGCCGCGCGGCCCGATCTCGGCGCGCTGGATTACCACCCGCTTCTCACCCTCCTGAGGCTGTCGGTACGGGCGGAGCCGCGCAAGGCGGCCTAGCCGGACCGGATCGCACTTCCGTTGGGTGGCAGCGCGCAGTAGCAAGGGCCGATGAGTGGCCCGCCCTCACAGTCTTCCGCCGCCTTCGCGCTTTCGCCTGATCAGGTGGTTAGCGCCAGCGCGGGCGCGACGCCGGTGATGCAGCAGTTCTTTGACGCCAAGGCCAAACAGCCCGACGCCCTGGTCTTCTTCCGCATGGGCGATTTCTACGAGATGTTCTTCGAGGATGCGAAGACCGCCGCCGAGGCTCTGGGCATCGTTCTTACGTATCGCGGCAAGCACGCAGGGGCCGATATTCCGATGTGCGGAGTGCCGGTCCACGCCGCCGAAGCCTATCTCGCCAAGCTGATCCGCTCCGGTTTCAAGGTGGCGGTCTGCGAGCAGATGGAGAGCCCGGCCGAGGCGAAGAAGCGCGGTTCCAAGTCCATCGTCCACCGCGACCTCGTGCGCGTGGTCACGCCGGGCACCCTGACCGAAGACAGCCTGTTGGACGCGCGCGGGGCCAACCGGTTGGCGGCGGTGGCGGTGCGCGGCGGGCAGGCGGCGCTGGCGTCCGTAGAGCTTTCCACCGGGGAGGTGGAGTCGCTGCTGCTGGCGAAGGAGGAGCTTGGCGCGGCGCTGGCGGCGCTCCGTCCCTCAGAAATCCTGCTCCCAGACCGCCTGTTCGCTGACGAGATCGCAGCCGCTGCCGTCAACTGCTCGGGCGCCGCGATCCAGCCCATGCCCGGCGCGCTGGCCGAACCGAAGGTGTGCGAGGACCGGATCAAGCGGCTCTATGGGGTGGCGACGCTCGACGGGTTCGGGGATTTCGCCCCCGCCGAGGTAGTGGCGCTCGGCCTGATCGCGGCCCATCTGGAGACAACCCAGGCGGGCCGCCCGCTCATGCTACGCCCGCCCCGCCGGACCATGGGCGCCGAGGTTATGGCGATTGACCCCGCGACCCGTGCCAGCCTTGAGCTTGAACGCACTTTGTCAGGACAGCGTGAGGGATCGCTCCTCGCCTGCATCGACCGCACGGTGACATCGCCCGGCGCGCGTCGGCTGGCCGACCGGCTGGCGCGGCCGCTGCTATCGCTTGAGGCCATCGGCGCGCGGCTGGACGCGGTGGAGCACCTTTATGAGCAGCGCCTTCTTCGCGCCGATCTTCGTTCCCTGCTGCGCGAAGCGGCGGACATGGCGCGCGCCCTTTCTCGGCTCGGGCTAGGACGCGGCGGCCCGCGCGACCTCGGCGCGTTGCGCTCCGGTCTTCTGACCGGCGAGGGCGTGGTCTCGCTCTTCGCCCAACGTACTGCACCGCTGGACCAGCCCCCAACGGAGATTGAACAGGCGCTTTGCGCCCTTACCCTCGCCGACAAGCCCGATCTCGCGCGCTTTCTGGAGCAGTTGAAGCAGGGGTTGGAGGAGAGCCTGCCTTTGGTTGTACGCGACGGCGGCTACGTGGCGCGCGGCTTTCGGCCTGAACTCGACCAAGCGCGCCAGCTCAGGGACGACAGCCGCCGGGTGATCCTGGCGTTGGAGGCGCAGCTCCAGCTGGAGACAGGCATCGCCCTGAAGGTTCGTCACAACGGGGTGTTGGGCTATTTCGTGGAAGTGGCGGCCAGCAGAGCCGAGCCTCTGTTCCAGCCCCCTTGGAACGCCACCTTCATCCACCGCCAAACCATGGCCAATCAGGCCCGCTTCACCACCGTCGATCTCGCTGATCTCGACGCCAGGATCGCGCAGGCGGGCGACCGGGCGCTGGCCATGGAGGCAGAGACCTTCGAGCGTTTCCGTGCGCAAGCGTGCGATCTCGCCGCCCCTCTCCTCGCCGCCGCTGATGCGCTCGCCGCAGTGGACGTCGCCGCCGCGCTTGCCGAATGGGCGTCCGAAGTCGGCGCCGTGCGGCCTGAAGTAGATGACAGCCTGGTGTTCGACGCGGAGGCCGCGCGCCACCCGGTTGTGGAAGCGGCCGTGCGCCGGGCGGGCGATCCTTTCACCCCCAACGACTGCAAGCTGGATGGTTCGGGTGAGACGGGCGCACGCCTGTCGCTTGTCACCGGGCCGAACATGGCGGGTAAGTCGACCTTCCTGCGCCAGAACGCACTTCTCGCGGTGCTGGCCCAAGCCGGGTGTTTCGTTCCCGCCAAGCGACTGAGGCTGGGCGTGGTGGACCGCCTGTTCAGCCGGGTCGGCGCCGGGGACGATCTGGCGCGGGGCCGCTCGACCTTCATGGCCGAGATGGTGGAGACCGCCGCCATCCTGACCCAGGCGACGCCGCGCTCGCTTGTGATGTTGGACGAGATCGGGCGCGGCACCGCCACCTACGACGGGCTGGCCATCGCCTGGGCCTGCGCCGAGGCGCTGCACGACCACAACCGCTCGCGGGCTTTGTTCGCCACCCACTATCACGAGCTTGCCAAGCTGGAGGGGCGACTGACGCACGTCAGCAACCTTTCCATGCGGGCCAGGGAGTGGAATGGAGAGCTGGTGTTTCTGCACGAGGCCGGGCCGGGCGCGGCTGATCGTTCCTATGGCGTACAGGTCGCCAAACTGGCGGGGGTGCCGCCGGGGGTGGTGGCGCGGGCGCGAGAAGTGCTGGAGCGGTTGGAGAAAGAGCCGGGCTCGCCCACCCGGCTGGACGACCTGCCCCTCTTCGCCGCCGCTTCGCCACCCTCGCCGGTGTTCGCTGGCCCATCGAAGCTTGAGAAGGCGCTGGAAGGGCTCGACCCGGACAGCTTGAGCCCGAGGGAAGCGCTGGACGCGCTTTAT
>JBBQLP010000098.1:0-4214 GCA_038327995.1 Caulobacterales bacterium
GGTCAAAGCCGGGATCGCCAAGACGCAAATGCGAGTTCTCAACAAATCCAACGCTGCCGCCTCCGGCTGGATGAAGGAGCGGCTGACCAGTGTGCTGGACGATCCCAAACGGTTCGAGCTGGTGCTCGAACAGTGGTCGGAGCGGTTCGCCTTCCTGATGCTGCCTTTGGCGGCGGGGCTCCTCAGCCTGCTCTTCGTGTTCCAGCGCCGGTTCTACGTTTTCGATCACACCATCTTCAGCCTGCATTCGCTCTCTGCGGTGGGCTTGCTGCTGGCGATAGCGGCGCTGTTCTCGAAGCTGACCCACGGAGGGTCCAACATTCTCATGCTCGCCGCGCCCGTGCATCTGTTCGTGCATATGCGCGGGGTCTATCAGACGAGTATTATCGGCACGCTGGTGCGGATGGCGCTGTTGCTGCTGGGCTCGGTCATCGGCGGCGGATTGATCTTTGTGGGGCTCCTTTGGGTCGGCCTGAACGGTATGGGCTCCTGATGAAACGCCTTTTGATCGCCAACCGGGGCGAGATCGCTCGCCGGATCATCCGCACCGCCGCGCGCATGGGGATTGAGACGGTGGCGGTCTATTCCGATGCCGACAAGCAGGCTCCGCACGTGCGCGAGGCGACATACGCGCACCACCTCGGCGCTTCGCCTGCCCGCGAAAGCTATCTCGATCAGGCCAAGGTGCTGGCGGCGGCCAAGGCTACGGGCGCGGACGCCGTCCACCCCGGCTACGGTTTCCTATCGGAAAACGCCGCCTTCGCGCAGGCCGTGCTGGACGCCGGATTGATCTGGGTCGGGCCGCCACCTTCGGCAATCACCGCTATGGGGCTGAAGGACGCCGCGAAAAAGCTGATGAGCGAGGCGGGGGTGCCGGTCACGCCGGGCTATCTCGGCGAGGACCAATCCGAGGCGCGCCTGAAATCCGAGGCCGACCGCATCGGCTATCCGGTGCTGATCAAGGCTGTGGCGGGCGGCGGCGGCAAGGGGATGCGCAAGGTCGAGCGGTCGGAAGACTTCGCCACGGCCCTCGCCGGGGCCAAGCGCGAAGGTGCGGCCAGTTTCGGCGACGACCGGGTGCTCTTGGAAACCTACGTCACCCGTCCGCGCCATATCGAGGTGCAGGTCTTCGCCGACGCTTGGGGCAATGTCGTGCACCTCTACGAGCGCGACTGCTCGCTCCAGCGACGCCATCAAAAAGTGATCGAGGAAGCTCCCGCGCCGGGCATTGACGAGGCCACACGCGCCGCCGTCACCTCCGCAGCCATCAAGGCCGCGTGGGCGGTGAACTATCAGGGCGCAGGCACCGTGGAGTTCATCGCCGACGCGTCGGAGGGACTCAGGGCGGACCGCATCTGGTTCATGGAGATGAACACCCGGCTGCAGGTCGAACACCCTGTCACCGAGATGATCACCGGGCTCGATCTGGTGGAATGGCAGCTTCGTGTCGCGTCCGGCGAGCCCCTGCCGCTGGCCCAAGGCGCAATCACCATGACCGGCCACGCTATGGAGGCCCGCCTCTATGCAGAGAACCCTGCCAACAAGTTTCTGCCCTCCACGGGCAAGCTGGAGCATTTCCGCCTGCCGGACGCGGGCGACGGCGTGCGTGTCGATACCGGGGTGGAGGAGGGGGGCGAGGTCACGCCCTTCTACGATCCCATGATCGCCAAGATCATCGTCCACGCCGACACCCGCGAAGCCGTTGCTGCCAAACTTGCGCGCTCCTGCGCCAAGGTCGAAGTTTCGCCAGTTAAGACCAATGCGGGTTTCCTCGTCCGCTGTGCCGAGCACCCCGATTTTGTGGCGGGAGACGTGGATACCGGCTTTATCGAGGCGCGGATCAAAGATCTGGCGCCACGGCCAGCACCGACAGGGAAGCTATTGGATGAGGCAGCTTACTGCGCCATCGACCATCTCCCGCCGGATCGCGACAATGAGGTTCCGCCTTGGAATGCGCTATGGGGCACGACTGGGTTTCGCTTGAACGCTGAGCCCGTTCGCCGAATCTCCATGTGGCTCGATGGCGATCGGGTCGAGGGGATTTCCGCCACCACGTCGACCTATCGGGGCTCCACCCACTGGAATGATTTCTGGCCTCGCTCGGATGGGATCATTCTCGGATTCGAGAGAGGTGAGCGTTACGAGTTCGCCATCCATCCTCCTCAGGAAATAATGTCGGGCGCGGCCTCCAACGGCACCCTGACCTCCCCCATGCCCGGACGTATCGTTTCGGTGTCCGCCGACGCCGGAGCGCGCGTCGCCAAGGGCCAGCCGATCGTCGCGCTGGAGGCGATGAAGATGGAGCACGTGCTGCTCGCCCCCTTCGACGGCAAGCTGATCGAACTCAACGTCAAGGTCGGCGATCAGGTGAGCGAAGGCGCGGTGCTGGCGCGGGTCGAGGCGGACTGAGTGGCGATCCACCTGATCAAGCTCTGCGTCGGCTGCGACACCGTCGAGGAACTGCAAACCTGGCAGCGCACTCGCGAGGCGGGGCCGGACTGGCGGGTGCACACACGCCATACCCCCAAGCGCGCCGAGGAATTGCTTGAGGCGGGTTCTCTCTATCGTGTGTTCAAGGGCGCCATTCTGTGCCGTCAGCACATTCTCGCCATCGAGACCCTGGGCGAGGGGAAGAACAAGCGCTGCGAGATCGTGCTCGATCCCCACGTGATCCGCGTGGCCCCTACCCCGCGCAGACCTTTTCAGGGGTGGCGCTATATGCCGCTAGAAGACGCCCCGCCCGACCTCTCCACCGCCGCCGATCACGAGGCGCTGCCCACCGATTTCGCGCTGAAGCTTCGCGAAATGGGCGCTTGGTGATGGTGCGCTGTTTGCGCGTTGACGAAGGGGTCTGTGGAGGTATCTCGTGGGCTCCCAACAGCTTCGAGTAGAATCGGCCATGCAGCCTGCGCCGCGTATCATCGTCATCGGCAATGAGAAGGGTGGGGCGGGTAAGTCCACCATCGCCATGCACGTCGCTTGCGCCCTTCTTTACGATGGGGCCAAGGTGGCGGTGATCGACCTTGACCTGCGTCAGCAGTCGATGGGTCATTTCCTGGCCAGCCGAGCGACATGGATGGCGTCGGCTGGCGTGACCTTGCCGATGCCTGTCGCAAGACTGGACGATCCACGACTGTTGCTGAACGCTGCGCCCGAAGCCGCGGCATCGGGCGTCAACGCGATTATCGACGCCGCCGATGCAGCGGCTGACTATGTCATCATCGACACGCCGGGGGCGGATACGCCGACCTCCAGAGCCGCCCATGCCCGTGCAGACCTGATCGTCACGCCGCTGAACGACAGTTTTGTCGATTTCGATATGCTGGGCGTTGTAGACCCTGTGACGCTGGAACTGACCAAGCCAAGCCTCTACTCCGAGACGGTGTGGGAATCGCGCAAGCTGCGGATGGTGGGCGCCCGGCGCTCCATCGACTGGCTTGTGCTGCGCAACCGCCTCGCTACCACAGAGGCACGGAACAGGAAGCGGCTCGATGAGCGCATTCTCGCCCTTTCCAAGCGGGTCGGCTTCCGAATCGGGCCGGGCCTGCGCGACCGGGTGATCTATCGCGAGCTTTACCCTTTTGGCCTGACGGTGGCCGACCTTTCCACCACCGTGCGTCCGGTGCCCGTCGCTCTGGCCCATGTCGCGGCTCGCCAAGAGTTGAGGTCGATCATGGGCGCTCTCGGAATACCTGGCTACGGCGCTGCAAATGAGGCGCGGAACGACGAGGCTTCCGCCGAGGTCGCCTGATGGTCGTGATCCTTGCGCTCGTACTGGTGCTGATCGGCGTCTCGCTCGGGAGTGTGGGTATGCGGCGGCTGGGACAGGCCACGCGGCGCGCTGTGGCCTCCGTGACATCCCGCACTGCGCCTGCTCCCATATCGCCGAAACCGAGCGAGACGGAGGCGAGGGCGCTACTTGGAGTTCCCCTTGGGGCCAGCGCCGATGCAGTGAAAGCGGCCCATCTTCGCCTGATCCGCAGAGTCCACCCGGATCAGGGCGGCACGAACGGTTTGGCGGCGCAGCTCAACGCTGCGCGAGATCGGCTGATCGGTCGCTAGTTCAGGATGTGGCCATCACCATGCAACGCTGCCCACCGGCTGACAGCTTGCGGCAGGCGGCCTTGGCCTCGGCGGACGTCATGCCCTTGAAACGGGCGCGATAGCCCCCGCCGCCGCTTTCCACCTGCCCCGACCCCATGATCGAGCCGTAG
>JBBQLP010000099.1:0-4211 GCA_038327995.1 Caulobacterales bacterium
ATTGTAGAGCAGTCCGCGATGGCGGAGCGGGGCGCCCACCGCAAACATGAGCTTGAGGTCTTTGCTAAGGGCGACGAGGCGGGCGATCTCTGCGTCCACAGCGATCAGCAAGGTCTCCTGCTGGAACAGGTCGTCGATGGCGTAGGCCGAAAGGCCAAGCTCGGGAAACAGCAGCACCGAAACGCCCGCCGCCTCGGCCTGGCGCAGCAGGGCTTCGCTCGCCGCGCCGTTGATTGCGGGATCGGCAAGACGCACCCGGGGTGTGCAAACGCCAAGCCGCAGAAAGCCATGGCGGGCGGGATCAAAGAAGTCGGCGGTCACGGCGCGCCTCCCTTTGAGTCAAGCCGGCGGGCCCGACCAGAAATGGCTGGACGATACTTATGCTACAAATGAGCATATGGGAAGGCGGAGGTCCGGGAACGCGTCGCGAAACAACGTTTGGCGGCCCGGCGACAGATCAGAAGAAGCGTTCCTTCACCCGGATGGTGTCGCCCGGCTCGACCGGGGTGGTGGTGGTCAGCTCAAGCTCATGCTCCGCGGTGTCGTTGGCGCGCTTGATGAAGACCTTGTGGGTGTCGGCCCGGTAGGTGAAGCCGTTAGCCGTGGCCACCGCGTTAAGCACTGTCAGCCCGTTGGTGTAGGGATATTCGCCCGGCTTGGTGACTTCGCCGAGGATGTAGAAGGGGCGATAGTTCAGCACTTCCACGCTCACCTGCGGGTCGGTCAGGAAGCCGTTCTTAAGCGCGTTCTGGATCGCCACCTGAAGCTCGCCCGTGGTCAGCCCCTGCGCCCGCATATCGCCGACTAGCGGCAGGGCGATAGAGCCCGCGCCGGAGATGTTGAACTCCCCGGTCAGCGCATTCTCGCCAAATGTCTGGATTCGCACCTTGTCGCCCGCGCCTAGGCGGTACTGGAACGAGGGGTCGTTGCCTCGGGGAAGATTGGCCGGAACCACGCCCGCCGGGCTCGCCACGGCGAGTGGGGTCGAAGGAAGAGAGCCCTCCTGCATCGCGCCCGTGCTGCAGGCCACCAACGTCATCGCGAACAGCGCCGCGAACAAAATGCCTATCCGACCCATGATCCTACCCCTGGCGCTCAACCCGCGCTTCCTAGCAAAAAACTACACGCCCGTCCGAATAAAGCTTTGGCGATCATCTTCCAAACGCACGGCGGTCAACACACCCGTCGCGTAGGCCCCAGTATCGACTCCGATCCTGCCCGGCGCCAATGACGGCTCGGCGCTCGGGGTATGCCCGTGCACGACCACCTGATCCAGCGCCCTCGGGGCGCCGAGAAACTCCTGGCGTATCCATAACAGGTCGCGCTCGTCCTGGTGTTCGATCGGAATCCCCGGGCGGACGCCCGCGTGGACGAAGATATAGTCGCCAACGATGGCGAAAAGCTGAAGGTTTCTGAGAAAATCCAGGTGCGCGGGCGGCAGGTTGGCGGCGAAAGCGTTGCGGGTGGTCGCCCAGGCCTCTGCGTCGGTAAGATTGCGCGGGGGATCGACCCCGTAGGATTTAAGGGTCTCGCGTCCGCCGTGCTCTGCCCATGCGGCGCCGGTCGTGGGGTCAGCGAGAAAGCCCAGCATCGCCTCCTCGTGATTGCCCTTCAGGGCCGTCACGTGATCGCCGCCGTCGCGCGCCAGGACAGTCAGCAGCTCGATCACCCCCCGGGAGTCCTGCCCCCGGTCCACATAATCGCCCAGAAAAGTGAGGCTCACCGTCTTGGAGGGCGTCCGCGCCGCATCGGCTTCGATCTTCTTTAGGAGGGTGCGCAGAAGGTCGAGCCGCCCATGGACGTCGCCAATGGCGTAGTAGATCTGGCCGGGAGGTGTGGACGCAAGCGCGTGTTCAGGCTCTCGCCCGCCGCGCAACTTCGTCCAACTTGGCCTCAACCAGCTCATGTCGCTCCGTTCCATGTCGGGAGAGCGACATCGTCATACCGTCCCAGCGGTGGAAGATCAGCAAAAACCGGGCCGGACAGCCGAGGCCGCACGGTCCGGTGCTACCGTCTCAATCCGGGAGGATGAACAAAGGTTGCGGAGCGCGGATCAAATGCCGCCGTACCAGTCATAGCCCCGGTCTTCCCAATAGCCGCCGTGGCCACCGTGGATGTGGGCGAAACTGTCAATGGCCTCAATCTTCATCACGTATTTGGCCTGTTTGTAACCAAGATAGCGTTCGGCGCGCAGGCGTATCGGCGCGCCGTGCGCGACCTCCAAGGGCTTGCCGTTCAGGGCGTAGGCCAAAAGCGTCTGGGGATGGTATGCGTCGACCATCGAAATGCTCTCGTAATAGTCGTCCGACCCGTCATCCGCGTCGCCCAGACTGTCGGCGCAGCGGAACAGGATGTATTTCGCCTCCGGTTTGACCTTGGCCTCCTTCAGCATCGGACCGAGCATCATGCCGGTCCACTTGCCGATGCAGCTCCAGCCCTCCACGCAGTCGTGCCGAGTGATCTGGGTGCGCGAGGGGCGAGCCTTGATGTCGTCGAGCGAGAGAGACAGCGGATTCTCCACTAGCCCGCCAACCTCCAGCTTCCAGTCCTTGAAGCCCGCCTGGACGTGGTTGGCGTAGTCCTCGTCGTCCGGGTCGGACGTGCCGTTGGGCTTGAACCATGGAGAGATGTCGCTCTCTTTGTACTCAGGGGCGAACTGGCCGGGGCTGAGGATCAACCGCTGGCTGGCGATGGTCAGTTGCTCGGCCGAACCGATCACCTTCTGCACACTGGCGTTCTCGGAGAGCTTGTCGCAGCCAGTGAGCGCCGCCGCGCCAGCGCTCGCCAGAAGTCCGGCGGCGAGGCGGCGGTTGATGACGGGGGCGTTCATTCGCCTGCTCCTTGACTGGGCACGGGGCAGAACTCCGGGTCTGCGGCGGGCGTGGGGGTGTGGGTCTTGATGGCGAAGCGCCCGGTGATGATCGAGCGCATCTCGTTGAAGAAGCCCGCTGCGAACACCTCGAAGATGTGGATCAGGAAGAATATGACGATGCCTGACGCCGACAGGAAGTGGATCGTTCGCGCCGACTGGCGACCGCCGAACACCCACAGAAGGCCCGGAAACGCCGCGTCCATCCCCGGCGACATGGTCAGGCCCGTCAGTAACATCAGCGGCAGAAGGCCGTAGAGCACGCTGAGGTAGGCCAGCTTTTGCAGCACATTATAGCGCGCCGCCGCCTCGTCCTCCGGGTGCTTGAGCTGGACGTGCTCCCAGATCGAGGCGGGAATGGTCTTCAGGTCAGCCACCGAGGGCCAGAGGTCCTTCTTCAGGTGGCGACTCCACAGGGTGTAGGCGATGAACAGCGCTCCGTTCAGCACGAACATCCAGGCGAAGAAGAAATGCCAGCGCCGTCCTGTGCCCAGATCGCGGAAGCCCGGCAGCGTGACCCAATGCGGGAAACCGACGTCCTGATATTGCCCGTCCGACCCCTTCGACGCGCCCAGAACGCCGGTGGTGGTGAAGGGATGGCCGAAGACGGTGGTGACGCCCCTTAGTTTGCCATTGCCCGCGTCCACCGAGGACAGATCGAGCAAAGCGTGGTCGAAATTGGTAGTCTGGCCCCAGTTCAGCGACGGATGGGCATTGAAAATCTGCAACCCGCTCATCAAGAGCACCATCAGGGCTATGGCGTTGACCCAGTGCCAGGAGCGCACCCACAAGGTGTGCCGGTAGATGATTTTTTCGGAGGATTGCGCGGACGTGGGAGCCTCATCCATTGGGGCGGCTGTTTCGCTCATCTTTCCTCCGACGCCTTGAACATGGCGGTGCTAGTTCCGTAGTTCGGCCTGCCCGGACCAAGGTTACAACCTTACAGAAATGTGGGCCTCGGGCGCCTTGATAGAAACCGGAAAATCGCGCGATGTTATGCACCAGCCGCGCTGTGCGGCAAGACAGGGCCTCACACCATGACCATTAAACTTCTCGCAGCGGCCGCCATCGCCGCCTCGCTCGTCGCCGCTCCGGCGTTCGCGCAAAACAAGATGGCCGCTCCCATGGCCGCGAAGCCCATGGCCGCTGACAAGATGGCCGCCAAGCCGATGGCTTCCGAAAAGATGGAAGACAAGATGGAAGCCAAGAAGCCGATGGCGAAGCACCACAAGCACCACAAGCACCACAAGATGGCGATGAAGTCGGACGCCATGAAGGGCGATGCGATGAAGTCGGACTCCATGTCCAACAACATGATGAAGAAGTAAGAACCGTCAGACGG
>JBBQLP010000100.1:0-3924 GCA_038327995.1 Caulobacterales bacterium
CGCCGCCATGCCGGGATAGACCTCGACCCCCGCCGCCTCGGCCTGTTCAGACAGCCAGCGGCAGAGGTTGGCGAGGGAGGCGATATAGCAACCGTGGTTCTTCATGAACCCTGGCATGGGCAACCAGGTCAGGTCGATCGACCCCCGGGCTCCAAGGTAGAGGATTTTGTCTTTCGTCACCGCGGTTTCCAGCGGCGCGCCGAGGGCTTTCCAGTCGGGGAAAAGCTCGGTCAGCCCCTTGGGGTCGATCACCGCGCCGGAGAGGATGTGCGCCCCGACTTCGGAACCCTTTTCCAACAGCGCAACGGAGATTTCCGTGCCCGCCTTCTGCGCCATCTGCTTCAGCCGGATCGCCGCCGAGAGGCCCGCCGGGCCGCCGCCGACGATGACCACATCGTATTCCATCGCCTCGCGGGGCTCATCGGGAGCATCGGCGCCCATCTCGTTGACAACTTCCTCGGCCATGGTCGCTCTCCCGGCTTTCGCGGAATAATCCTGACCCGACTTATTCCGAGGCGCCGCAGGGGCGGTCAAGCAGGGATTTGCGTGGCTTGACCTCCCGCTCACAGGGCAGGCGCAAGAACGTGTGCTTCTACCCGTCCCTGAAACCCATTAGGCTCCTCGCATGCCCACCCCGTCTCCCGACAAGGCCTTGATCAGCGCTCTGGCCTTCTGGGCCGAGATGGGGGTCGAGACCGCGTATGAAGACGCGCCGGTGGACCGGCTTAAGGCGCGCGCGCCAAAGCCTGCGCCGCCCGCACGGATCGCGAGCACTGTAGCCCCTCGCGCCCAGCAGGAACGCACCGCCCCGTCCCCCGACCTCACAGCCGCCATCGCCGAAGCGACCGTGCTGGCCCAGGCCGCGCCAGACCTCGCCGCACTGGAGGCCGCCATCGCCGCCTTCGACGGGTGCGGGCTGAAGACGCAGGGCGCGAGCCGGGCGGTGTTTTCGCGGGGCCGCGCCGATGCGCCGCTGATGATCATCGGCGAGGGACCGGGAGCGGACGAGGATCGGCAGGGCGCTCCCTTCGTCGGCAAGGCTGGGCAGCTTCTGGACAAGATGCTGACCGCAGCAGGGCTCGCGGACCAGGTTTTCATCAGCAACACCGTCTTCTGGCGCCCGCCCGGAAACCGCACACCCACTCCGGCGGAACAGGCGGTGTGCCTGCCCTTCGTGGAGCGAGCTATCGAACTGGTGCAGCCAAAGCTTCTGCTGCTCGCGGGCGGAGCCTCGGCCAAGGCCATGCTGAAGACTTCCGAGGGCATACTCTCCATCCGGGGTCAGTGGCGGGAGTGGACCCCGGCAGACGGCGCAGCCCTGCCCGCTCTGGCGACGCTGCATCCGGCCTTCCTGCTGCGCCAACCGCTTGGAAAAAAGAAGGCGTGGCAGGACCTTATGACGCTCGCCGCGCGACTTGAGAGCCTGACCGCACAGGACTAAGGCTTGCGGCGTGGCGGTCGGGCCGGAGGGTTCGGCGCTGTTTCAGGACGGACGATGACCATCGGGATGCGAATCGGCTGGCTGACCCGCTCCATGACGGCCGCGCTCGCGCTCATGGCGCTGGGGTCCGCCTCTGCGGCCCAGACGCCGGTTCACGCCCTGTCCACAGCCGACGCCAAGGCCTACGCCGCCGCCTTCTCCGCCGTTAAGCGGGGCGATTTCGACACTTCTGACAGAATCGCCGACAAGGTCGACGACGAATGCCTGGTGGGACGCGTCAAGCTCCTGAAGCTGATGCACGCGGACTACACCGCCAGCTACGAAGAGTTGCGAAGCTGGCTGAAACGCTATCACGACCAGCCGGGCGCCGAGCGGGTCTACACCCTGGCTCGCAAGCGCCGCCCGCAGGCCGACGCCGATCTCGCGACCCCCGACAGCGATCAGCCCGACGCAGCGCCCGCCTCTCCAGCGCTGTGGGCGCGGGTGGAAGCGGTCGCGGAAAAGCTCGATCTGAAGGAGCCCATCGCCAAGGTCGATCCGCGCCTGCAAGCCGCCAAGGAAGCCTATTACAGCGGCGACGTGGAGGGCGGATACGCGCTGGCCACGGCGGCGGGGGAACGCTGGATCGGCGGCCTCGCGGCCTTCCGCATGAAGCGTTACGACACGGCGCTGGCGCGGCTGTCGGCGCTGGCGGACGACCAGACCCAGAACGAGTGGGTGCGCTCGGCTGCGGCCTTTTGGGCGGCGCGGGCGGCAGTGGCGGCAGGCGAACCGGAAAAGGCGCCGAGCCTGCTACAGATTGCGGCGCGAACGCCCTACACCTTCTATGGCCTGATCGCGGAGCGGCAACTGGGCCTCGACCCCGCCGTTGGCGCAAACGGCCTCGATATGGGACCGCCGACTGACCGCGCCGACGACGCCACGGGCAAGCCCTCCCCGACCCTCTCCGCCGCCGGTCTCAATGGTCTTGTGAAGACCGACAAGCGCGCCCACCGCGCCGCCGCCTACGCTCAGATCGGGCTGCGCACCGAGGCGGGGCTGGAGCTTCGCACCGCGCTGCTGGGCGCCGGATCCCCCGCCGCGCGCCGGCAGTGGATGGCGCTTGGCCTAGCGCTGAACGCCCCCCTCACCTCCTCCGCCGACCTCAGCCGCGGGGGCCGGAGCCGCTTCGACATCGCCCAGTTTCCCACGCCGGAGTTTCAGCCCATCGGCGGCTATACGCTGGACAAGGCGCTCGTCTACGCCATCGTGAGGCAGGAAAGCGGGTTTCGGCCCGACGCCTCGTCCAACGCGGGCGCCTACGGTTTGATGCAGCTTACCCCCGCCACCGCCGCCCGCGTGGCCGGAGACGACAAGATCGCCCACGACCCCAACGTCTTGCGCGACCCGGCCTATAATCTGCGCATCGGTCAGGACTATATGGCCATCCTGCTCAACAATCTTCAGGGCGACGTGCTGCGCGCCGTGGCGGCCTACAACTCCGGCCCCGGCACCATCATCAAGACCTCAGCCCGGATGCCTGACGCAGACAGCCTCCTGATCTTCGAGAGTATGCCCGGCGGCCAGACCCGCGAGTTCGTCCAGCGCGTGGTCGCCAACTACTGGATCTACCGCCAACTGTTCGGCCAGGACTCGCCCTCCTTGGCGGCGGCGGCGTCAGGCGCGCATTCGGTAGCGATGGATCGGTAGCCGGTTTTCGCCTGTAAAACCGGTAGCGGCATGGACTGAATACGCGCCATGACGGAGGGGACGTTGCAGAGTCAGGCGATTGTCGGTTGGCGGCGGCGCTACATCCTGCATCGCCATAAGTGTCACCCTCGCCTGGTGGGCAGGGCGAGGAACTTGCAACCCACCTATCCCCGCGTCGCCACGTCGGCCTTCTCCGCATAACCGAAGAAGCCTGGGCCCGCTTCAGCATCCGCGCGCATTTTGAGCAAAGCGGGCAAAACCGCTTCCACCGTCTCCACCGACCCCCAGGTGTCCGGCAGCCAGGCGGGACAGACCTTCTCGTCAATCAGATGGTTCATCAGGGCGTAGAACGGCCGCCAGAAGCCGTCCATGTCGAGAAACACGATGGGCTTTCTGTGCAGGTCGAGCCGCCTCCAGGACATCAGTTCCACTACCTCTTCCAGAGTGCCTATGCCGCCAGGGAAGATGGCGAAGCCATCTGACTCCTCGAACATCAGCTTCTTCCGCTCGTGCATATTCTGCACGATCACCGTTTCAACCTCGTCGTAGACCACCTCGTTGCGACACAGGAAGTCGGGCATGACGCCCAGCACCTTGCCTCCAGCCGCGTGCGACGCCTTGGCCGCCGCGCCCATCAGGCCGATACCGCCGCCACCATAGACCAGACGCACACCTTCGCGCGCCAGAACCCGCCCAAACTCGCTCGCCGCCCGCAGATAGTCCGGGCGCGCCGAGTCGGACGAGCCGCAAAACAGACAGATAGACAGGCCGGACCCGGTGGTCCCGCCTTCACT
>JBBQLP010000101.1:0-3886 GCA_038327995.1 Caulobacterales bacterium
CATTCACGACGAGCCGCCTATGTTCGAGGGCGTCGTCGGCGGCGCGCCCAAGCTGATCGACCGGCTGGATTTTGACACCCACATCGATCAGGCGGTGGTCGGCCTGATGGACCCCACCCACGGCCCCTATGTGCATCAGCAATGGTGGTGGCGATCCTCATCCAGCCAGCACGAGAAGGCCAAGCGATTCGAGCCGCGCCCGCTGGGGTTCTGCATGGTGCGCCACCCGCCGTCGTCGAACTCGCGGGCCTATAGACTCCTCGGCGGCGCGCCGGAGACAGAGATCACCTTCCGTTTGCCGGGGCTCAGATGGGAACACATTCAGGTCGGCAAACGCCAGGCGCTGGCTCTCACCTGCCTGACGCCTGTGACTGGGAGCAAAACCCGCGTCACCCAGATCGTCTGGTCCGACCACCTCGTGATGACCCTGCTGGGGCCGATCATCCGCATCGGCGCCCGCAAGTTCCTGCGTCAGGACGGCGACATGGTGAACCTGCAGAACGAGGGCCTGAAATACGACCCGCTGCTCCTTTGGATCGACGACGCCGACAAACAGGCCAAATGGTATCAGGCCCTGAAGCGCGAATGGGCGAAGGCGCGGGCTGAGGATCGCGCCTTCGTCAATCCGGTGGATGCCGGAACGCTAAGGTGGAAGAGCTAGCCTCAGGCATCCCCCTTCACATCCACCGGCGCGGGACTGTCGGCGCTGATGAACTTGTAGGCGATGCCGCCCGCCGCCGCGCCTAGCATGGGCGCCAGCCAGAACAGCCAGAGTTGCTGCAACGCCCAGCCGCCCGCGAACAGCGCCGGGCCCGTGCTGCGCGCCGGGTTCACCGAGGTGTTGGTGACGGGAATGCTGATCAGATGGATCAGGGTCAGGCAAAGCCCGATGGCCAGCGGGGCAAACCCGCGCGGCGCATTGCCGTGGGTCGATCCCATAATCACGAACAGGAAGGCGAAGGTCATCACGAACTCGCACGCCAGCGAAGCCATCATCGAATAACCGCCCGGAGAATGATCGCCATAGCCGTTCGAGGCGAACCCGCCCGCGAGGCTGAAGCCCGCATGGCCCGAGGCGACGATATAGAGAACCCCCGCGCCCGCGATCCCGCCCATCACCTGGGCGGCTACATAGCCCGGCAGGTCCTTTGCCGGAAACCGTCCCCCCGCCCACAATCCCACCGACACGGCCGGATTGAGGTGGCAGCCCGAGATGTGGCCGATCGCATAGGCCATCGTCACCACCGTCAGCCCGAAGGCCAAGGATACGCCTACAAAGCCGATGCCCAGTTGCGGGAAGGCCGCCGCCAGCACCGCCGCTCCGCATCCACCCAGCACCAGCCACGCCGTTCCTAGAAACTCAGCCGCCAGTTTCCTGATCATTGTCGTTTCCTCCCCGCCGAACCCCGCGTCGGCGTCATGGGGAAGCTTAGCCATTAACGATACATCGTCAATTCGCGTGTCAGGCGAGCGTCAGCATCCATACCGCACGTGGAAGCTGTGCACGCCGTCGTGGGCGTTGATGTTGACGCTCTTCTTGTAGCCCAGCACCTCTCCCTTCTCGCACACGCTTAGGTCCGACGGCCCGAGCCAGCTCACATTGATCGACTGCACGTTGCGGAAGGTGGCGACGGTCTGCGCCAGCCCGCGCCGCTCCTGTAGCGATACTACCGCGTCATGCGAGCCGAACGGGCGGGTGATGTAGTCCACCGTCACCACAAACCCGCCACCCGGACTGTTCAGGCGCGAGAACTGGTGTTTTTCCGCGCAGCCGCTGAGCCCCGCCGCCAGCGTCAGCACCGCGCCTGCGATGATCGCCCTCTTCGCCATCCCCATACCCCTCACCTCGTATCGCCGACGTTAGCGCCCCATGGCGTAAGAGCCGCTCTTCTCCAAAGCCGCCTTCCACGCTGGCCGATCATGCAGCCGATCAAGATACGCGTCGAGGTTCGGATAATCCTTCAGCTTGCCGAAGGCCCGCGTCACCTCGCACACGAAGCTCATCATGATGTCGGCGCCGGTCAGACTGTCTCCCACCAGGAACTGACGCCCCGCCATGCAGCGCTCGACATAGCCAATGTGGTTCTTGATCTCGCCTTCAACGCGCGGATGCAGAGGAGCGCCCGCCTCGCCCAACCGGCCCAGATACATGAACAGCATCAGAGGGAGCATGGCCGAGCCCTCGGCATACTGGACCCATTCGATATAGGTGGCCCACTGGGGATCGCCCATCGCCCGCCCGAACTTGCCGTCGCCATACTTTGCGCAGAGGTATTCGACGATAGCGCCGGACTCAGCGATCTTGATCGCGCCGTCTTCCAGAATGGGCGACTTGCCGAGTGGGTGCACCGCTTCAAGCTCAGGCGGCGCGAGGCGCGTTTGGGCGTTGCGTTCGTATTTGACGATCTCGTAGGGGACGCCGATCTCTTCCAGCAGCCACAGGATGCGCTGCGAGCGGCTCTCGTTCAGGTGATGGACCTTCAGCATCGATATTCCTCCAGATACGTCTTGGGCGTTCCCTAGCGGTAGCAGGCGCAAAGCCGCCTCGCCAGCCTCGCCGCGCGCTTGGCCGATCTCTTCGCAGGTGCAATAACGCCGAACGAGGGAGACTTTGATGACGCTTGCCGAAGCAACCGCTGCGCCAGCCGTGACGTTGGTCCTGGCCGATCTCGAAGATGTGCTGGGAGGGGCCGCCGCCGCCGCCGCGCAATTCCTCAGCGCCGGAACCGCCGCAGTGCGCGCTAAGGTTTCGGTGAACGGCAAGGTAGACCGCGCCGCCGTCGACCGCGAACAGCACGCGGTGCACGGCCTGGCCTGGTACGCCACCTACACCGAGCTATTCCGCCAGCTTCACCGTTGGACAGGCGCTCTGAAGACGCAGGGAAAGTTCGGTGAGACCGAGGCTCTGCTGGCCCAACTTCTGGCCGCTGAATACGCCTGCCAACTCGTCGGCGGCATTCCCATGAACCAAGGCGAGATGGTGCGCCCCGCGGACCTCGGGGTTGCCCGCGAAGCCATGAACATCCTGTTCGCCCCGCCCCTCGCCCGGCTGATGACGGATGCGGGCGGGCAGGCGGTGAAGACCCGCCTCGCCGATCTGGTCGCCGAAGCGCAGGGACGCGCAACGGTGGAGGCCACCGGCCTCGACGACACCTATGAGATGATCCGTGACCAGTTTCACGCCTTCGCCAACGAGAAGGTTATCCCCTTCGCCCATGGCTGGCACCTGCGAGACGAGCTGATCCCGATTGGGCTGGTGCAGGAGCTGGGCGACCTCGGCGTGTTCGGCCTGACCATTCCAGAAGAGTTCGGGGGCGCTGGCATGAGCAAGACCGCCATGTGCGTGGTCTCCGAAGAACTCAGTCGCGGTTATATCGGTGTGGGCTCCCTGCCTACCCGCTCGGAAATCGCCGCTGAACTGATCCTGACGGGCGGCACGGCAGCGCAAAAGGCGCACTGGCTGCCCAAGATCGCGTCGGCCGAAATCCTGCCCACCGCCGTCTTCACCGAACCCAACACGGGTTCAGACCTCGGCGCTCTTCGCACTCGTGCGGCGAAGGAGGGCGACGTTTACGTCGTCACTGGCAACAAGACCTGGATCACCCACGCCGTTCGCGCGGACGTAATGACCTTGATGGTCCGCACGGACCCGAACACCACCGATTATCGCGGCCTGTCGCTTCTCCTAGCCTCGAAGGCGCGCGGGACCGATGAAACTCCGTTCCCCACCAAGGGCATGAGCGGTGGCGAGATCGAGGTGCTGGGCTATCGCGGGATGAAGGAATACGAGATCGGCTTCGACGGCTTCACTGTGCCTGCGGAAAATCTGCTCGGCGGGGTGGAAGGCCAGGGCTTCAAACAGCTCATGGCAACCTTCGAATCCGCC
>JBBQLP010000102.1:0-3788 GCA_038327995.1 Caulobacterales bacterium
TGGCCTGACCAAGATCGCCGCGGCCCAAAGCCGCCGCTCCGAACTGTAAGGGTGCACGAGGAATGATGATGATCTGAAACGCGGCCGCAGACTGGGACATCCCGAGGTGCTGTCGGAGCTTCGTGCTCGCTGGACTGATAGGGGCCTGGTCAGCGGACCTCATCAGGGCCAGCGGCCATCAGCGCCGCGCCAACAGGCCGGACAGATGACCGCACCCCGACAGATCACCACCTAATTCCACATTCACCCTTGCGGAGCAGGGGCGTCCACAGATGACAGCACCGACAGCGCCCATCGAAGAGTTCGACGATGCGGGTGAAGTCGGCCAGCGAGCGCGTCAGCCGACCGACCTTGTAGACCACCACCACATCGATCAGCCCCTGGCGGACGTCCGTGAGCAGGGCTTTCAGACCGGCCGCTCCTACGTCATGTTGCTGAAAAGCAAGAACATAACGTAGTGCAACTCCTCCCAGAACTAACTTCCCGAGACAACGACCTCAATGATTCGAAAGAAATGTCTTGTACGTTATGCCAGCAGGCGTGAGCGCCCCGGAGATTGGATCTCCAAGCGTCACGATATTGGAATGAGGGGTGGAATACCAAAGAACAAAGTTGAATTTCTCGAAATAAGCGCTTTCTAGCATACGCTTTAAAGTATCAGATTGATATGGTGGTAATTGCGCTGGGGTCGTCAATATCTCACCCATTTCATTGGACGCGAGAACATTTATGCCACTCACACTAGCAGCCCATTCAGAAATCGCCTTTATGTACAGGGGTTTATTCAAGTACCAATAAAAGTGCAAGTTGAGTACATTGACGCCGGCGGATTTATACCCGTGCAGCAGATCCATCGCTAACAACAACTTAATATTTTCGACCGGATATTTGGTAAACGGCGTATAATTCGGATTGGCGCAGGTAGGGATATCGGAAGTTAAGTTCACAGGAGAAAGCGGAGGCACTAGGGCAAGTGCCGCGAACTCGTCCGCAACGCCGGGACCGCCGCCGGGTGGGCAAGTCTGGCTCGAGTATAAGCTTTGCCAGAAAGCAATATTCAAAGCGCCCTTACCAATCCCGTCCGTAGTGACAATACATCCATTTAAGGAGACTGAGCAGCTATTAACGAGCGCTCGGATCGACAAGGATAGCTGAGCAATGTAATCGGCGCTTGTAGCAGCCGCGACTTGTGCTGGGGCGCTCCCATGACTGTAATTCCAACGGTAAAACTTGCCCGTTCCGTAAAGGTTGTCAGCGGTGACCTCGTTTTCTACATTTACAACAGCGGGGTTGATATCTTTCACAACTTGGGTGATACGGGTAGTGTACGACTTGATATCGCTCGGCGGACACGAAATGGCGGTCCCATGGCTGCCCAGGCACTCAATATTAGCTACCGTGAGTGCGATCTTGCAACCGAGCTCATGAGCTTCAGAAGCGCCCAGGATGTTGTTGGCGTCGTTTACGCTTCCATCCGAACGAATTGCTGCGACATTCTGCGGCAACCGGATATACCCTCCATTTGTGCAAAGCTGTAAATTTTTCGCGACGACACTCCAATTTTGGTCGTTCTGGAAAAGGCCGTAAGTAGTAGCCTTTGCGACTTCCGGGCTCCAGCCTAGATAAAATGACATTGCTGCGAACATGCCGTAAACACGGACCTGCCGCCCTCGAGCTAATGTTCCACCGGCGAAAATATGTGACAAAATCTGTGCACCCATCCAGTCGCGCCCCGCAACAAACAGACACTGGGCAGGAGGGTGGTGTCAAACCAAAAATTCACGGCCAGCTAACCAAGGCTCCGTAGGGCGGCCGTATGAAGAAATCCAAGCTGTGAACAGGCGTCCAATCATGACCCCGGCTAAATCGGTATCAAGTGGTCGAAAACATTCGCATAATTAATTTTGGAAGGGGGTTGCGATCGGCGCCGATCGGGGCCCCCTTCGGTGCTGTATTTTGCTTAACGATGCAAGGTGTTACGTGATAATCACGCTGGGGTCACGCGTCGGTGCCTGTTCACACCCTGTGCGCCCCACGCTATCTGGTCACAATAGGCAGATCGCTTCAGCACTGTCGTCGGGCCGACCTTCTCACCCGAGCGCAACACCGGTCCAGCCCGCGCGGCCCTGCTTGTTCAGCCGCATGGGCGGGCAAACCGGCCACCCTCCCGGAATCGCCCGCATGGCCGCGAGCAGACATTTGGAACCGCCATTCAGGGTGGACGGCTACCTTCAGCCAAGCGCGAGAAAGCTGACCTTGGCACTTCGAGGCCTGTCGGTGTCCCCGAACGAGGGGCCTGCCGGCGGCTCTTAACCCATTTGAGTTCGGGGCGCCGCCGTCAGCATGGGAGACGGTTCGCGCCAGCCACTGGAGATCGGTGAACTCCCTGCCGCTCCGCTCGCGCCCAGCCCCGCCGCGGCGGCTATGAAGGCGTGCGGCAGGACGGCGGAGGCGGTCTGGGTGGGATCGATGACGATCGTCCCGCCGTGTCCATCGCTGCTGGCGGTGAAGGTCGAGCTTCGATAGTCGCCCATCAGGCGGATCTTGGCGGTGTGGGTTCCGTCGGTGACGGTGAGGACGCCGGAGGTGGCGGTGCCGCTGAAGCTGGCCTCGCTGGCGCTCTTGAAGGCGATGTCGCGTAGATCGAGCGACGTGCCGCCTGTCTTGGAGAAGCCAGTGATGGCGGCGGTGTAGCTCTGCGACTGCGCCAGTTCGAGCTCGCCGGTCGCGCCGGTGAACTTGACCGCCTGATTGAAGGCGGCGGTGAAGTCGAGCGTTCCGCTGGCGATCGCGCCCGAGCCCGAGCCGCTGACCGCGCCGCTTACCGTCAAGGTCCCGCCAGCGGCTTCCAACATCCCGCTGTTGACGACCGCGCTCAGCACGCTCGCCCCGCCGGACCCCGCCGCCTCGATTACGCCGGCGTTCTGGATCGCGATCGTGCCGGTGTTGATGGTGAGGGCCTTGGTTCCGGTGGCGTCGATCACGCCGGCCGCGCCGTTGATCAGCGTCAGGGTCCCAGCCCCGATCTGGCCTGAGCCGGCGATGCGGTTGTCGACATTGTCCAGCCTCGGCGCGCCGCTTGTCCCGGCGATGCGGTTGAAGGCGTCGTCGGTCATCAGCACCTGGCCGCCGCCGGTCAACGTCAGCCCCGCCGCGCCGACCACCAGATGGGCGACATGCATCTGCGCCTTGATCGCTACCCGGCCGGTGTTGTCGAAGGCGCCTTGGATCGTAAGGGACGTGCCGTCGCTCACACCGAGATTGCCCTGGTTGAACACCGTCGCCGTCGTCCCGTCGATCATGTTGGCCCCGGCGAAGGTCTGGATCGCCGAGCCCGTGCCGCTCGATTGCAGCGTCCCGCCGATAATGGTTGCGCCGGTGAGGTTGATCACCGAGCCGCTGGCCGCCAGCAGCGTGCCGCCGGTGTTGTTCACCGTCGTCAGGCGCAGGCCCAGATGACCGCCGCCGGTCGATTCCATCAGGCCTGCGTTGATCAGCGTTCCGGCCGTCTGCACGATCAGAGCCGCGCCGGCGGTGGCGTCGATCACGCCAGCCGCCCGGTTAACCAGGGTCAGTCGCCCCAGGCCGATCTGGCCCGAGCCGACGATGGTGTTGTCGACATTGGTCAGGGTGATGGCCGCCGATGTACCGGAGAGGCGGTTGACGCCACCCTTGCCCAGCGAGACCGTCCCGCCGCCGCTTAAGGTCGCGTTCGCCGCCACCACGAGACTTGAGCCGCCAAGCGCGATTGTTCCGGCGTTCGCCGTCGCCCCAGCCAGACTGGCCGT
>JBBQLP010000103.1:0-3594 GCA_038327995.1 Caulobacterales bacterium
CCTTCGACGAAGCGCCCATTGGATCGGCAGCGCACGTTCTGGCGGCGGCGCTGCTTTGCGTCTCCGGCTCAAGCCGACCGCCGCGCGGGGAGCCTCTGCGGCGGCTGTTAGCAGGGATCGTCAGCAGCAAAAACGGAGCCCTCACCCTCGCGGGTTGCCGGGTCGCGCTTGCAGACCAGACGGCTCGCATCGCCCGGCAACCGCCCCGCCGAGGGGTTGTCCCCAAACCTCCAGAGCCCATCCATTGGATCACAGAACGCTTCGCTGCAGCCTGCGGGCTCATCACCTGCGAAGCCGAAGCCGAAGCTGGCGCGCGGCGCTGAACAATGCGCTAGAACCCCAGTGTGACCCGCTAGGAGCCCAATCCCATGCCACAGAACAAGATCGGCGCCGAGACCGCGCTGGAAACCCTGACGGGCTGGAAAAAGGCCCCCGGTGAACGCGACGCCATCGCCCGCGCCTTCAAGTTCAAGGACTTCAACGCCGCTTTCGGTTTCATGACACGCGTGGCGCTCTGGGCCGACAAACACGACCATCACCCCGAATGGTCCAACGTCTACAACACCGTCGAGGTGGTGCTCACCACCCACGATGCGCACGGCGTGACCCAGAACGACATCGATCTGGCGACGTTCATGACCGCGCTCGCGGCAGGCTAAAGACCACAAACTCAAGACACGAGGAAAGAACGCATGGCAGACAAACCGGGACGGGCAGCGGGCAAGAAGGCGCTGATCACGGGCGGGGCGCAGGGGCTGGGCGCGGCCATGGCGCGCAGGCTGGCCAGCGAAGGCGCCAGGGTGGCCATCGCCGACATCAATCTCGAAGGCGCGCAAGGCGTGGCGGACGAAATCAATGCCGTCCATGGCGCCGGGACCGCCTTCGCCTACTCCCTCGATGTGCGCGAGGAGGCCCAGTGGACCTATGTGCTGGAGGAGGCGGATGCAGCCATGGGCGGAATCAGCGTGCTGGTGCACAACGCTGGCATCTCCAAGGGCGGCAACATCGAGCAATTGTCGCTGGAGGACTGGAAGCTGGTGATGGGCGTCAACGTCGATGGCGTGTTTCTCGGCACCAAGCACGCGCTGAAGTACATGAAGCAGAACCAGCCGGGCTCGATCATCAACATCTCGTCCATCGCAGGACTGATCGCGGCGCACAATTCGCCAAGCTACAACGCCTCCAAGGCGGCGGTCTGGCTGCTGTCTAAGGGCATCGCCCTGCACTGCGCCAAACAGGGCTGGGACATCCGGTCGAACTCGATCCACCCGACTTTCATCGATACACCGATCCTGGACCCCCTGCGTCAGATGCTCGGCAAGGAGGTCGCGGACGCCAAGCTGGCCCGCCAGGTGCCCCTCGGCCACATCGGCGAGCCGGACGACATCGCCAACGCCGTGCTGTACCTCGCGTCCGACGAAAGCAAGTTCATGACCGGCGCGGAGTTGAAGCTCGACGGCGGCATATCGGCGATGTGATGGGCGATTTGCTGACCCTTTACGGTGGGAAGAGCAGCGGCGCGGTAGCGGTGGAGGCCGCGCTTGTGCTTACGGGTGCGCCGTACAGGGTGATCGATGTCTATGGCGATGATGGGGTGGTGCAGCAAGACGGCTATCCGCTTCGGCAGGTTCCGGCGCTGCGGTTCCTAAGCGGAGAACTTCTAAGCGAGAGCGCTGCGATCCTGATGTGGATCGCAGAACAATACCCCGAGGCGCGTCTGGCGCCGCCGCCTCGCGATCCGAAACGTGCGGCCTACCTGCGCTGGATGACCTATGTCTCAACGGCGATCTACAGCCTCTACTGGATCAGGGATGCGCCCTCGCGGGTGGTTTCCGACCCTGTGCAGGAAACTGTAGTGCTGCAGCGCACCGCTGAGCGGATCAGCTTCGCCTGGGGCCAAATGGAAGCCCAGATCGAACCTGGTTCTTATATATTGGGCGAGGATATCGGCGTGCTGGACATTTATGTGGCCGTTGTTTCGCGCTTCAAACCGCGCCGCCAGAAGTTCTACGCCGCCGCCCCGCGCATGGGTGAGGTGGTGCGCCGGGTGGACGCCGACCCAAGGCTCAAGGCGCTTTGGGTCGAGCGCTATCCGACCTATCCCGGATGGGACCGCTGATGCAGCAGTCTCACGGCGCCATCCGCAGCTTTGGGCGAACCCGCTCGCGCACCATCAAGCCGAAGCAGGCGGGGCTGATCGAGACGCTTCTGCCCGCCATCGCCACGCCCGATCCGCTTGCAGGGCCAGTCGATCCGTTCGCGCTCATGCCGGGCGCGAGCGAGGCCTGGCTGGAGGTCGGCTTCGGCGGAGGCGAGCATATGGCGGCGCAGGCGGCGGAGCGACCGGATGTCGTGGTGCTGGGAGCCGAACCCTTCTGGAACGGAGCGGCGAGCGCCCTTCGGCACATCGATGAGACCGCGCTAACGAACGTAAGCCTTCACATTGGCGATGCACGTGATCTCATCAACGCCCTGCCTGACGCCGGCCTCTCTCGTGTCTTTATTCTCTTCCCCGACCCATGGCCCAAGGTGCGTCATCACAAACGCCGCCTGATGCAGCCGGACGCTATCGAGGCTCTGGCGCGGGTGATGAAACCGGGCGGACGCCTGCGCTTCGCCACCGACTGGGCCGACTACGCCGACTGGACGCTGGAGCGGATGGCCGCCTCTCCCAATTTCCGCTGGACCGCAGAGCGCGCCGACGACTGGCGCACGCCCCCCGCCGATCACATCACCACACGCTATGAGACCAAGAAACTCGGCGACATCGCCCCGGTGTTCCTGGACTATGTGCGCACCTAACCGCCGCCGCCCAGCACCACCATACCTACCGCCGCCGCGCCCATGACGGCCGTGGCCAGCCAGCCGAAGATGCGCTGGATCGGCGTGGCGACGTAAATACCCATCAGGTCCTTGCGCGCCGAGACGATCATCGTCACCGCCATGATCGGCACCGCAGCTACGCCGTTGACGATGGCGCTCCACACCAGCGCCTTGATCGGATCGATGGGTGAGAACGACAGCGCCACGCCGCCGATCATGGCCAGGGCGATGATGGCGTAGAACTCCTTGGCCTCCAGCACTCTGCGATTAAGTCCCTCGGTCCATCCCCGCGTCTCCGCCACCGCATATGCCGCCGACCCGGCCAGCACCGGGATCGCCAGAAGGCCTGTGCCGATGATACCGAGGGAGAAGATGATCGAGGCGAACGGCCCGGCGATGGGCTTCAGCGCCTCCGCCGCCTGCGCCGCCGTATCGATGTGGGTTATGTGGTGCACATTCAGGGTTACAGCGGCGGTCAGGATCACGAAGAAGGCGATCAGCTCGGAAAAGACCATGCCGGTGATGGTGTCTATTCCGATGCGGCGAAGCTGGCGACGGGCCTTTTTAGGCGCATCCTTCAGGGCTTCCTTATCGTTGGCGTCGTCCTCGATTTCCTCCACCTCCTGCGCACTCTGCCAGAAGAAGAGGTAGGGGCTGATGGTGGTGCCGAGCACGGCGACCAACATCATCGTCGTCTGTCTGTTGATGGCGATCTGGGGCATCAGGGTGCGCAGGACGACCTGATCCCAGGGAATCTTCACCGTGAAGATC
>JBBQLP010000104.1:0-3554 GCA_038327995.1 Caulobacterales bacterium
AAGTCGCGGCTCGACCAACTCAAGTTCGCCCTCAAGAGAGCGTAAGACAAAGCCATGGACATTCGCGCCGCCGAAATCTCGGCCATCCTCAAATCCCAGATCGCAGGCTTCGGCGAGGAAGCCGATGTTTCCGACGTCGGCAGCGTGCTGTCGGTCGGCGACGGCATCGCCCGCGTCTATGGCCTGGATCAGGTCCAGGCCGGGGAGATGGTCTCCTTCCCGAAAGCCAACGTGAAGGGCATGGCCCTGAACCTGGAGCGCGACAACGTCGGCGTGGTGATCTTCGGCGAAGACCGCGAAATCAAGGAAGGCGACGAAGTGCGTCGCCTGGGCGAAATCGTCGACGTGCCGGTGGGCAAGGGTCTGCTCGGCCGCGTCGTCAATCCGCTGGGTGAGCCTATCGACGCCAAGGGCCCCCTCACTAACGTGGCCGAGCGCCGCCGGGTGGATGTGAAGGCGCCAGGCATTATTCCCCGGAAATCCGTTCACGAGCCGGTGCAGACGGGCCTGAAGGCCATCGACACCCTGATCCCCATCGGGCGCGGCCAGCGCGAACTGATCATCGGCGACCGTCAGACCGGCAAGACCGCCGTGGCCATCGACGCCATCCTGAACCAGAAGGCCATCAACGCCGGAACCGACGAGAGCGCCAAGCTCTACTGCATCTACGTCGCCATCGGTCAGAAGCGCTCTACCGTGGCGCAGATCGTGCGCACGCTGGAGGAAAACGGGGCGCTCGACTACACCATCGTCGTCTCGGCCACTGCGTCCGAGCCCGCGCCGCTGCAGTTCCTGGCCCCGTTCTCGGGTTGCGCCATGGGCGAGTGGTTCCGCGACAACGGGATGCACGCCCTGATCATCTATGACGATCTATCCAAGCAGGCCGTGGCCTATCGCCAGATGTCGCTCCTCCTGCGCCGTCCGCCGGGCCGCGAAGCCTATCCGGGCGACGTCTTCTACCTGCATTCCCGCCTGCTCGAACGCGCCGCCAAGCTCAATGAAGACAATGGCTCGGGTTCGCTGACCGCCCTGCCGATCATCGAGACCCAGGCCAACGACGTGTCCGCCTACATCCCCACCAATGTGATCTCGATCACCGATGGCCAGATCTTCCTGGAAACCGACCTGTTCTATCAGGGCATCCGCCCGGCGGTGAACGTGGGCATTTCGGTGTCGCGGGTGGGTTCCTCGGCCCAGATCAAGGCGATGAAGACCGTCGCCGGCCCGATCAAGGGCGAACTGGCCCAGTATCGGGAAATGGCCGCCTTCGCCAAGTTCGGCTCCGACCTCGACGCTTCGACCCAGAAGATGCTGGCGCGGGGCGAGCGCCTGACCGAGCTTTTGAAGCAGAAGCAGTACGCGCCCTTCGCGGTGGAGGAGCAGGTGGCGGTGATCTACGCCGGGACCCGCGGCTACCTCGACCCCATCCCGACCTCCGCGGTCGGCGCATTCCAGGACGGCCTTTTGTCGAAGCTGAAGGGCTCATACCCCGAATTCCTCGAAGGGGTCCGCAAGGAAAAGGCGCTGACCCCCGCGCTGGAAACCATGCTGAAGGACGCCTTGGCTGACTTCTCCAAGACCTTCGCGGCCTGACCGGAAAGAGACTGATCGGTCATGGCTACCGTCAAGGAAATGCGCACGCGGATCACCAGCGTGAAGTCCACGCAGAAGATCACCAAGGCGTTGCAAATGGTGGCGGCGGCAAAACTGCGCCGGGCGCAGATCGCCGCCGAGGCCGCGCGTCCCTATGCCCGGCGCATGGCGGGAGTGATCGCCAATCTGGCGCAAAGTGTTTCCGGACCCTCCGCCCCCCTGCTTCTGGCGGGCACCGGGTCTGACAAACGTCACCTGATCGTAGTGGCGACGGCTGACCGGGGCCTCGCGGGCGGAATCAATTCCAATGTGGTGCGTCTGGCGCGCGAGCGGATCACCTCCCTGATCGCCCAGGGCAAGGACGTCCGCATCCTGACCATCGGCCGCAAGGGCCGCGATCAGCTTCGTCGCCAGTTCGGCGACCGCTTTGTGGAAAGCTACGAGCTTGGCCTCAAACCGCCGGGCTTTGATCTGGTGCACCCGATCGCGCAAAAGATCCTCGACCTTTATCTCGGCGGCGAGATCGATGTGGTGACGCTGGTCTACAGCCAGTTCAAATCGGTGGTCACCCAGACCCCGACCACGCGCCAGCTCATCCCCGCCGTGGTCGATGCAGCGGCGGACGCAGGGCCGCAGCCCGACCTGAAGGGCGGCGTCTATAGCTACGAGCCTGACGAGGAATCCATCCTGGAAACTCTCCTGCCGCAGAACATCTCGGTCCAGCTTCTGACCGCAGTGCTCGAAGGCCAGGCGGGATTCTTCGCCGCCCAGATGGCCGCCATGGATAACGCCACCCGCAACGCGGGCGACCTCATCACCGCCCTCACCATCAAGATGAACCGCACCCGTCAGGCGCAGATCACCAAGGAGCTGATCGAGATCATCTCCGGCGCCGACGCCGTCTGACGCCCCCAGATTTCAGAAAGAAGGTCTGACCCATGACCGTCCAACCCAAGTCCATCCTCCCCGCCGGAACCTCGCGCGGCAAGCTCGTCCAGATCATCGGCGCGGTCGTCGATGTGGAGTTCGAAGGCACGCTGCCGGCGATCCAGAACGCGCTGGAGACCGTCAACATCGACGCCAAGACGGGCGCGAAGGTTCGCCTCGTGTTCGAGGTGGCTCAGCACCTTGGTGAAAACGCCGTGCGCGCCATCGCCATGGACACCACCGAGGGCTTGGTGCGCGGAGCCGAGGTGATCGACACCGGCGGCCCGATCCGCGTGCCCGTGGGCCCCGCCACCCTCGGCCGGATCATGAACGTGATCGGCGAGCCCATCGACGAAGCCGGTCCGATCTCGCACGAACACATGGCGGGCATCCACCGCGAGGCCCCCTCGTTCGCCGATCAGGTCGGTTCGACCGAGGTGCTCGTCACCGGCATCAAGGTGATCGATCTTCTCTGCCCCTACACCAAGGGCGGCAAGATCGGCCTGTTCGGCGGCGCGGGCGTCGGCAAGACCGTGACCATGCAGGAGTTGATCAACAACATCGCCAAGGCCTACGGCGGCTACTCTGTGCTGGCCGGCGTCGGCGAGCGCACGCGTGAAGGCAACGATCTCTATCACGAGATGATCGAGAGCAACGTGAACCTGCCGGGCGGCGGCGAGGGCTCCAAGTGCGCGCTGGTCTACGGCCAGATGAACGAGCCTCCGGGCGCCCGCGCCCGCGTGGCCCTGACCGGCCTGGCCCAGGCCGAGTACTTCCGCGACGAAGAGGGCAAGGATGTGCTGCTCTTCATCGACAACATCTTCCGCTTCACCCAGGCCGGCGCGGAAGTGTCGGCGCTCCTCGGCCGTATCCCCTCGGCTGTGGGCTATCAGCCGACGCTGGCCACCGAGATGGGCAACCTGCAGGAGCGCATCGCGTCGACCAACAAGGGTTCGATCACCTCGGTCCAGGCCATCTACGTGCCCGCCGACGACATGACCGACCCCGCGCCCGCCACGTCCTTCGCCCACCTG
>JBBQLP010000105.1:0-3403 GCA_038327995.1 Caulobacterales bacterium
GCAGAGCGGACCGGGCCAGGCCGGGAAGCTCCGAAGTCTCTGCTTGGCGGATAGTCTCGACGAGTTCGGCTACCCGGGCAGCGCCCAATGGGGCAACCATGCCAAACTCGGCACAGTGGCCGCGGATGGCGTTGATCAGCATGGTGCGCTGACGAACCAGCAACTCGCGGGTCCGATGCAGCACCAGCACGCCTTGCCGCTCGGCGCTCTTGACCGGCACGAAGGGCATGGTCGGACGCGTCACCGCTTCGCAGATGGCTTCGGCGTCGGCGGCGTCGTTCTTCTGTCGCCGCAGATAGGCCTTCACGTAGGCTGGCGGCATCAGCCGCACCTCGTGGCCGAATGCTGAAATCCGCCGGGCCCAGTAGTGGGCGGTGGCGCAGGCTTCCACGCCAACCAGACAAGCCGGCAAGGCTTCGAAGAACCTCAGAACCTCGGCCCGGCGCAGCTTCCTCCTGACCACCGCCTGGCCGGTGGCGTCGACTCCGTGAACCTGGAAAACGCTCTTGGCGAGATCAAGGCCGATCGTGATAATCTGCATTGTGGACGGCTCCTGCTTCAGGGTGACTTCGACAACGACCATCCCATGGCGCATCGACGCCGGACACAGGGGCCGTCCACCCCATCAGACCAAAGGCAACTCTTCTCCGCGAGGGCGCAGTGAACCCCAGCCCAAGCGGCGTTCAGGCCATGACTGACCGCCACTCCCCGAGGGCGGCGGAGCGTCTCTCGCGGTAGAGGTCTTTGCTGATGAGGTGGCGCTCCTGGTTGAAATGGTTGCTGAGGGATGCATGGACCGAGGCGAACTTCTGCAAGGTCTTCATGCGGCGGAAGCGGGCCATCGCCCGCTCGCGTCGTCGAAAAGGGAGGTGGCTGTTCTCAGCCCGATTGTTGGCCCAGCGCCTCACCGGCGCTTGGAGCGCTTTGGCGCCGATCTCCTTCAGCGCCGCGCCGTAGTAGCGCAGACCGTCGGTGACGATCGCCTTGGGAGCGCCGTGGCGCTTCATCGCCTTCTTGATGAAGGCCAGGGCCGCGGCCTTGTCACGGGTCTTGGTGACGTAGGATTCCAGCACCTCGCCTTCGTGATCGACGGCTCGCCAGAGGTAGCAGCGCTCACCGTTCACCTTCACGACCACCTCGTCCATGTGCCACCGCCAGTGAGTGAACTGGCGCATGGAATGAACGCGCTTTCTGCGGATCTCGGCGGCGAACATCGGGCCGAACCGGTTCCACCAGTGCCGCACCGTCTCGTGGCAAATGTCGATCCCGCGCTCGAACAGCATGTTCTCGACGTTGCGCAGCGACAGCGGGTAGCGAACGTACATCAAGACCGCGAGGCGGATCACCGCGGGCGAAGAGTCGAACCAGCGGAACGGATCAGGCGGCCAGGGGAGCTTGGACGGCGGCTTCATTCCATCGCCCTACGAAGCGCCGGTTAGCCGACAGTGAATTTTTGCGCTGACAATGCCGCCCGCCGCCTTGATCGTCTCGACCTTGCGCGCCGTCAGCCGCTGAATGTCCCCGGCCACCGCTTTACCCCAACGATTCACCCCAATCGCTCGCCGGATTGTAGCGAACTTGGGTGGACGGCGCCAGACGGTTCACCGCTCAGCGCAATCTATGTGTTGATATTTATGGACAGTGGGAAACACGCTCGGACGGTAGCGTGGCGGAGAGGGGGTCCGCCAAGTGCCGTTGAAATAACGCATGTTTTCGGCAGGCAACGTGATTGTTCCCACCACTGTTCCCACAAAGATCGCGCGCTATGGGTGGATGACGGCGAACGGGGGCGGACTCGGCCGAGCTCGTCGTTACGAACGCTCGCCGAGCATCCCCCCGAGAATGCCACCCAGACCGCCGCTGCCTTGGCCCGCGTTCCCCTTCATGCCCGACAACGAACCGATCAGGCTCCCGAGCTCGCCCTGCGCACCGCCAGTGGTCGCCTGGGCGTGTTGCTGGAGGAGCGGCAAAACGTAAGGGAGGAAGGCTTGAACCTGTGTGGGATCGAGGCCGGCCTTGGCGGCGACCGCTTCGATCATGCCGTCCATTTGGCCGCCGCCATTCACATGTTCGGCGACGCCTTGCACCGCCGCCCGCGCCTGATTCGGCGGGAGCCCGGCCCTAGCCGCAGCACCCGCAAGAGCTCCGCTTCTAGCGAGGCCGGCGAGTAGGTTCTGAATGTCCCCGGTGTCCTCTGCGCGCCCGAGGCTTGATGTTCCGCACCGCCGCCAGCGAGTCAATCGGCGTTGCCGACCTTGTCAGCCGCATAGGCTAGCGAAAGCGCCAGCGATTAGATTTCGGGAACGGCTCGATCGCGAGTAAGGTTGTGCCTCTCCGCCTTTCCTCGGCCCCGGAGACGCTGATGAAAAAGTTACTCGTTGTCCTGCCCGCGCTAGGCCTCGTTATCGGCTGCACGAAGCCGGCGGAGTCTGGCGCTCTCAACGGCGTTCAACACCGCTCTGTCAGCGTACGCACCGAGGGCAAGGGCTCGTTCAACGAAGAAGCGGCGATCACCTTTATCTACAATGCAGGCTACCGCCACATTGAAGGCATGAGACATGACGCCAACGGTGTGTGGCACGGCAAAGCGACGAAGGCAGGCCAGACCACCGCCATCTCCGTCAACGATCAAGGGGCCGTTACCCCCGGATAGGGCTGCGAGCGGCCTGATCCCTTCGCCCTGGACAGTCTAACCGCCCGCGTGGAATCGTCGGCGCCATGTGCAACCGCTACGGCTACCTCGCGCCGGTCTCGCGGCTGGTCGACGAGTTCAGCCAGACCCGGTTGCCCTTGAAGTTCAAGGACGGCGCAATCCCGAACGTCCCGCCGCGCGAGCATATCCGCCCGACGAACACCGCGCCGATCCTGCGGCCGATCGATCCGACCGATCCAAGCGCCGGCCTGGAGTTGGTCGATGCGCGCTGGTGGCTGATCCCGTTCTTCCACAAAGGCGCGGTGGGGGAATGGCGTCCCATGTGAACGAAAGCGCGCGCTTAGGCAGGCCCGAGTTCAAGTTTAGTGCGCGCGCCCGGCTAGCGTTTCCCGCGCAGGAGTGACATGAGGGCGCCGACGACGATGAGGGGGCTTCCGCATGTTCGTTCACGCTCCGACCGCGCGCGGGCGCTCGCTGATCAAGGCCATTACGTGGCGCTTCTTCGGGAGCCTGGACACCTTTCTATTGAGCTTTGCCGTCCCGATGCTCTTTCACATCAGTATGAAGAAGAGCGGCGCGATCGCCCTCTCCATCGCGGCCTTCGAGACCATCACTAAGAGTCTGACTCATAATTGCGTTCATGCTCTGGCGAGGCGGCGGGTGAGCCGTCGGATGTGGGCGATGAGGATCCATGCGACGGCGCTTTCGACGGTGGCCTCGAAGTCCTTGGCTAGGCGTCGGCATCGGCCG
>JBBQLP010000106.1:0-3384 GCA_038327995.1 Caulobacterales bacterium
GGTCGAGCGGGGCAATCCGGGATTGGCGGAGGCCAGCGCCCGGGCGCCCGTGGTGGTCTATGCCGACCCTGCCTCCTGCGCCCTACAGTTCGATCCGGTGGGCAAGGCGCAGTTCCGCTCTTCCTGCGATATCGCCAAGAGCGTGCTGACCGGCGCGGGCGTCTCCTACCGCAACGAGGCCGCGCCTGCGGGCTCTGTCGCCAGCGTCCGGGTGGGCGCTGCAGCGGTGGTTTCTGCGGAAGGCGCGGGGCTCGACGCCAAGACCCTGAAGGCGACTAAAACGAGTGTGGAAACGCGCCTGAAGGCGAAGTTGAAGGCGGCGGGCTATCCGGAAAAGGCCGATCCCGCCCGCACGGATGCGCTGGGGGTTTTCCTTGTGATCCTGCTCTTCACGGTGGGCGCAACTGCGCTCTATGGCCCGCAGGCGGCGTGTCTGGTGGAGTTGTTCCCCGCAAGGGTGCGCTACACCGCGCTGAGCTTGCCCTATCATATCGGCACCGGCTGGGTCGGCGGGTTCCTGCCAGCCATCGCCTACGCCATGGTGACGGCGAGCGGGGATATCTATTTCGGGCTCTGGTACCCGATCCTGGCGACGATCTTCGCCATCGGCGTAACCATCGTCTTCCTGCCGGAGACGCGCGGGCGCGACCTCAATATCTAACCAACAAAAAAGGCCGCCCGGAAGGACGGCCTTTTCGTTCCCCGGGAGCTGGAGGGGAAGAGTTGTAAGCGTGGCTTACTTCGGCTTGTCGGTCGCCATGTGGTCGGCTTCCATCTTGTCCGCCTTCATGTGGTCGGCCTTCATCTTGTCAGCTTCCATCTTGTCCGCCTTCATCTTGTCGGCCTTCATGTGATCGGCCTTCATGTGATCGGCTTTCATTTTGTCGGCGGACATATGGTCGTCGGCCTTCATGGCGTCCTGGGCGAAGGCGGGAACGGCGACGGCGGTAAGCGCCAGAGCGGCAAACAGGGTGGTTACGGTCTTCATGGTCGTTTCCTTGTGAGAGAAATTGGGTTGAACGGAGGACTGAAGCTGACAGGGAGGTCGCGGCCGACGAGGGTTGGTCGCCGGCCGCGTTTCCAGGGGACAGAGCGGGGGTGAGGGAGCTCCGCCCAGGAAAGGGAATATCTGTTGGGCCTAGCTTTTGGCGGCGGCGATGATCGGGCCGCCCGAGCGCCCCTGCACCAGAACGGCTGTGGAAAGGCCGGGTCCGGCGGCGGGGATGGGATAGCTGACGGCCCGACCCGACCAGCCGCCGAGGCGGGTCAATTCGTGCACGACGTTCTTGTGCGGCAGGGTGCGCCCTCCATTTTCTCCGGCGCGAACTGGCACCTGCACAACGCGCGGGTCGTAGCGAACCAGCCAGACGTCGGCGGGCGCGCCGAGCGGGCGTCCGGCGCCGACTTCAACCGCGCCGCCCTGCAGGTTCACCGGCGGCCCTTCGATGCGGGTCGAGGCGATCAGGTGTTCGATCTCGGGACGAACATTGCCGACCACATCGGCCTTGCCGTTCACAACCACTTGCGGGGTGAACGGGCCGTCGTGGCGCAAGCCGTGTTCATAGTCCACCTGACGCTGGGTGTAGGCGGGCTTGGCGAAGGTGTCCTTCCAGCCAAGCTGGTCCCAGTAGGTGACGTTGAAGCTGAGGGCCAGAATGTCCGGGCGGTTGCTGATGGCCGACACATTGTCGTTGGCGGGGGGGCATGACGAGCAGCCCTGGCTGGTGAAAAGCTCCACCACCGAAAGGCGCGGCGCCGGGGGCTGCGCGCCCGCGCCGCCGCTGAAGGTCAGGCTGGCCGCGAGCAGAGCGGCTCCAGCGAAGGGAATGACGGCGGTGCGAAACATGGACGTCCTCGTGGAGCTCGATCCGTTATGCCCATCAGTTCGCCGCCTAGCTGGAAAGAGTTACATCGACCATTCCATAAAAGTTTTGCGTGCGTCCGAGGCCAAGCCATGTAACCAAAAGCCAGTCCAAACGGATTGACCACGGGGTGGAACGAAATTGATTGCGGCCGAAGCCCGGCTCCGAGGATTGATGCTCGACGCGCTCGCGGGAGATGCGCGGGCGTACAGCAGTCTTTTGGCCGAACTCAGCCGCAACCTTCGCGCCTACTACGCACGCCGCCTCGGCTCCGCCGCGGAGGATTGTGAGGATCTCGTCCAGGACACCCTGATCGCCATGCACCGCCGCCGCGCCAGCTATGACCCCAACCAGCCGCTTACGGCCTGGGTCTATGCGATCGCGCGCTATCGGCTGATCGACCACTACCGTCGCTCACGGTTGCGCCAGACCGTGCCGCTGGAGGATGCGGGCGCGCTGTTCGCCGCCGACGAGGCCGAACCCGCCATGGCCAAACGCGACGTGGCTCACTTGCTGAATGCTCTGCCCACCGCTCGCGCCGCCCTGATCCGCAAGACCAAGATCGAGGGTATGACCGCCGCCGAAGCCGGAGAGAGCGTGGGCCTGTCCGAGGGTGCGGTGAAGGTCAATGTGCACCGGGGGCTGAAAAGCCTCGCCGCCAAGGTTCAGGCGCAGGCGACTACGGGCGAGACGGCCAATACTGCCGATCTGGGGGACAAGACCCCATGAACACCGAAGACCTGATCGATGATCTGGCAGGACGGCTCGATCCGATCCCCCCCCTGTGGATGGAGCGGCGGCTGGCGGGGCTGACCCTGATCGGCCTGCTGCTGTCCGTGGCGCTGATGCTCGCCTGGCTGGGAGTGCGGCCCGACATCGCCGCCGCCAGCCTGACGGGTATGTTCTGGATGAAGTTCGCCTACACCCTTGGCCTCGGGGCTGCGGGCGCATGGGCGGTGCTGGCGCTCGGCCGGCCGGGCGGGAACGGAACGCGAGCCTTTTCCATGGCGACCGCAGTGGTCGCGGTTCTCGCCGGTATCGCTCTGGTCCGATACATTTCCGCTCCTGCAGAGGCACGCCATCACCTGATGATGGGGCATTCCTCCATGATCTGCCCGCAGTATATTGCGACGATCAGTCTTCCAGTGCTGGGGGCGACCCTCTGGGCGCTGCGGGGCATGGCGCCGACGCGGCCTGCGCTGGCGGGCGCCGCGGCAGGCCTGATGGCGGGCGGCGTGGGCGCCTTCGTGTACGCCTTCTTCTGCAACGAGAACGCCGCGCCCTTCGTCGCCATCTGGTATACGGTCGGCGTCGCTATCAGCGGTCTGGTCGGCGCAGTGTTGGGACGATTGACGCTTCGCTGGTAGGCCCTCGCGAGAGGACGCTTCCAAAGAGCGCCCGGACTTTCTACATATCGGGTCATGGCCTTTCGCATCGAACACCGCATCGGCGTCGCCGCGCCCGCCTCGGAGATCTGGGACCTCGTCTATAACCTCGAGGGCTGGAAGGACTGGACCGGGCT
>JBBQLP010000107.1:0-3348 GCA_038327995.1 Caulobacterales bacterium
CCGGAGATTGCCCGAGAGAATGCCACTGTGCCCGGTGAGTTTAGTCGCGCCTATTTCGATCTCTGGATCGAATAGTCGCGTGCATCTCGATCCCAAATCCGAAGCCAACGCGCCAGTCGCAGCTATTTCGAAATATGACAGGGGCGATAACAATTACACCATACTATTTCCGATAATGCTTATTAGAATCCGCCGGTTACAATCCCGCGAATAAGAGGCGTTGTCGCAAATCGGCCGCGTTCAAATGGAGCCTGCGCTGCCGACGCACGGCCTCAGGAGAGCCCATGGTGGACGCCCTCATCTATAGCGACGAGCGCCGTTCAGGCTTGGAAACTGGCAGGTGAACCAATGAGACTGGGCTCCGGCTCATCAGCACAGCCTACTACCAACGCAGGAGCCGCGGTCCGACCAAGCCGCCCAGAACGCCGGCTGCGAGGATCCCGCCCGTATACCAGGTGATCATAAACGCGGCGGAGCTCTCGGGGCAGGAGAAGGCGTAGACTGCGGCGCCTAATGCGCCGGATAGCACCCCGGCAGCGGCGCCGGCCCGACGAAGCCGCGTCGGCGCCTGGCGTCGGAACGCCCAGACGCAGGCGGCGAACACCGGCGCCGATAAGACTAGGATGGAGACAGCGCAGCGCGGCGCCGTCTGGCCAAGGATAAGGCCTTTGCGCAGCTGCTCTGGAGCGAGCATCAGCTCACCAACGGCCATCATGGCCACGATGGCGAACGGAGTCGCCAGTACCGCCCCCGTCCAGCCGATCCGGCCGTCGGGCTGGCCTAAGCGGCCTACGACCGCTATGCCGGCGGCCACTAGGGAGAGCGTGAACATCCATTTCATCCAGAACGGGGCGGTCGCGCTGGCCGCCGCGATGTCCGGACGCACGCCAAGAGTGGCAAGCAGCAAACCGAGGGCGACCACCCCGCCCACGACCAGAGCCAGACACAAGCGGCGGACAGCCGCATGCCGGGGAACGGGCGCCGCTTGCATGCCCAGGACGGCGATCAGATCGTCAGTTCCCAACGCGCGCATCCTTCCGCACACGGGCTAGCAGCGTTTTCAGCCCACGGTGAATGCTGATCTTGACATTGGAGGGCGACAGGCCGCTCCGCGCTGCGGCTTCCTCGATCGACAGGCCTTCGATCTTGACCTGCTGGATCGCCGCCCGTTGTTGAGCCGGCAGACCCTGGAGAAGGCGATCGAGATCCATGGCTGCGGAAGCCGGTTCGATCTCGTCGTCCGCAAAGAGCTCATCGACGTCATCGATAGGCGTGGTCAAACGCAAGCCGCGCCTCCTGAACTCATCGATCATCTTGTAGCGCGCCATCGTGAAAGCCCACGAAGTGAAGGGCTTGCTGGGGTCATAGCTTTCGCGCCGGGTATGCACCGCGATCAACGTCTCCTGCACCAGATCCTCCGCATCGGCGGGGTCGCCGCCAAACCGTCTTGAGTAGAAACCGCGCAGCAGAATCGAGAGCTCACGTAGGAGTCGGGTGTGCGATGCGGCGTCGCCGTCCAGTCCCTGGATCATCAGGGACCGCAACCGGTCCTCCGCCGCCTTCATTCACCCGCCTCTCTATTTGGAATTCGGCCCAGCAATGGAGCGGGTTACACTGCGGCGCCACGCCGCATTCCGCCAGATCCCGCCCGTCGCAGGCTGGCCGCGTCATCGACGTCTTCCAGGACCCGAAGAGAGCCGACGGGGCGACCGCCAAGATTGGCGAGGGTGTCGGCCAAGGCGTCCGAGGTCGACCAGCGGACGTGACTGAAAGGGGGGCGGCGTCGACCTCGCCGTGACAACCCGACCAACCAGAAACCCCCGTCACGCGCGGGTCCGAAGACCGCATCAAAGCGGCCTAGGACCTGGAACCCGGCGGCGACGTCCCGGCGATTGACTTGAGGCGCGTCGCTGCCAATGACGATCAAGGGGCCAGGCGGCAAGGCGCGGGCCAGCCGGGTGAGACGCGCACCAAGGTCACCTGGTCCCTGGGCCATTGGCCTTGCGCCCTTGACCCATTGGGTGGGCCGGTCCGGCGTCACCGCAAGCCAGGTGGTCCACCGAGGATCCTGCGCAAGCTCGCGCATCAGCGCCGCCAGGGCGCTGCGCTGGAAGCGCCAGGCCGCCATATTCCCGACCTCGGCCGCCAGGCGACGCTTGCCGACGCCGTAGCGTGGCTGGCGAGCGAAGATCACCAGGTGTCGCGCTTGGCCTTCAGCGCTCATAGAGGCGCACGATGGTTGCCGGCGACACGCCGACTCGGAACAGGGTCAGGCAAACCAGATTTCGTACGCTGCGCCGAACCCACCCATCACGGCGCCATCGGTCCGCAGACGTCACCGCATGGGCCGGCAACAGTTTAAGCCGGCGGCGGCCAAGACGGCGGGCCAGATCCACGTCCTCCATGAGCGGAACCGCTGCGTATCCGCCGACGCGGTTGAGGAGGTCACGATGGATCAGCAAGCCTTGATCACCGTAGGGCAGGCCGCCCAGGCGCCGGGCGCGCACATCAACCAGCCAGCTCAGCAACCTGGCCCGCCAGTTGTCATCGTCGAGTTTGAAGGTGAAGGCGGCAAATTCATCCTCCGCGCCGGGGCCGTCAGCCCACGCTTGGGCGGCGGCGACGCACCCTGCGTCCAGGAGGGTGTCGGCATGCAGGAAGAGCAGCCAGGGGCGGCTGGCCCGTGCCGCTCCGGCTCGCAGTTGTGTACCGCGGCCGCGCTCGGCCTGCAGGCAGATGGCCCCGTGCTTCGTGGCGATCGACACAGTGTCGTCCGAGGAGCCGCCATCGACGACGATCAGTTCGGCGCCCCAAGCGTCGCCGACCCTGTCGAGGGTCGCGCCAAGGCGCTCGGCCGCGTTCATCGTTGGGATGATGACCGACAAGGTTTCGGCCGAGAATGAGGCTGAAGCCGCCCGGCTCACGAGGCGCTGCAGCTCGCGCCGCCCAGGACGCAGAATTTCGCGCAGTGCGGGTGGTTCAGGGCCACCGAACCCAGCGCCTGGCTCAGTGAGCCGCCCAGCTCGAACTGGGGATCGTAGGGGGTCAAGGTACAGGCCACGACCACGGGCTTGGATTGGCCCTTGCGCTTCACAACCATGCGGCTCGAAGCGCACATCATCGCGGAGGGCGATTTATTCAAAATGCCCCAGCAGGCTTCGGTAATCTCCGGGACATCTGCAGAGGCGTCCATCTCTGGAAACAGCACTAGTGGATTGATCGGGACATAAGAGTCCGAGTTTGGATTCCCCCCGGCGTGATGTCGTGCGAGTCTGCGGGATGCGTACTGGCGTCACCGTCTATCTGATCCCGACCGATCGCGAGCGCCTGCGGGTGATCGTCGATGAC
>JBBQLP010000108.1:0-3253 GCA_038327995.1 Caulobacterales bacterium
AAGGCGCTGGGCGGCGGCTTTCCGGTCGGCGCTTGTCTGGCCACGCGCGAGGCGGCCAAGGGCATGGTTGCGGGATCACACGGCTCGACCTACGGCGGCAACCCACTCGCCATGGCTGTGGCGCGGGCGTCGGTGGGCGAGATCGCCACGGACGAAATGCTGGCCCACGTGCGCGACGTGGCGGGCTACCTGACCCAGCAGCTTGAGGGTTTGAAGGCGCGCTATCCCGATGTGGTGCTCGACATCCGGGGCAAGGGACTTCTGGTCGGGCTGAAACTCGGCCCGAACAACCGCGACTTCATGCGGATGGCGCGGGACCAGCACCTCCTCATGGCGGGCGGCGGCGACAACTGTGTTCGCTTGCTCCCCCCCTTGATCATCACCCAGGCGGATATCCGCGAAGCGATCGAGAAGCTCGGGCGCACCTGCGAGCAGGCCCAAGCCGAGATGAAGGCGGCCTTAGCATGACCCGCGCCGTCGCCGAGGTTCGCCATTTCCTCGACCTGTGGAAGCTGGATCAAGCCACCATCCGCGCCATCCTCGATGAGGGCCACGCCCGAAAGAAAGCCCGCGCGGGCTGGACCCGAGGGCGCGTGGATGCCGACGCTCCGGCCGCCGGGCGCACCCTGGCGATGATCTTCGAGAAGAATAGCACCCGCACTCGCTTCTCATTCGACGCTGCGATCCGCCAACTAGGCGGGAGCGGGATCATCTCCAACGCCTCGGATATGCAGCTTGGGCGCGGCGAGCCGATAGAAGACACCGCGCGGGTTCTCTCGCGCATGGTCGATGCGGTGATGATCCGCGCCAATCGGCACGACGACGTGGAGCGGCTGGCGCAATCCTCGACCGTGCCGATCATCAATGGTCTGACCGAGCGTAGCCACCCCTGCCAAATCCTCGCCGATCTGATGACTTTTGAGGAACATCGGGGGCCGGTGGAGGGACGGACGATCGCCTGGATCGGCGACGGCAACAACGTTTGCGCCAGTTTCATCCACGCCGCAGGCAAGCTCGGTTTCAATCTGAACGTCGCCACCCCGGCCGATTATCACCCGGACCTGATGGACCTCGCGCGGGCGGGGAACGCGGGCAAGATCGAGCTGACCAACGATCCGCGCGCCGCCGTCGAGGGCGCCGACTGCGTGATCACCGACACCTGGGTGTCCATGGGCGACACCGACCACGACGAGCGGCTCAAGGCCTTCGAGCCGTTCCAGGTGGACGAAAAGATTATGGGTCTGGCGACCAAGGACGCGGTGTTCTTGCACTGCCTGCCCGCGCACCGGGGTGAGGAAGTCACCGACGCGGTGATCGACGGCCCCCGCTCGCTGGTCTGGGACGAGGCGGAAAACCGCATCCACGCCCAGAAAGCGGTGCTGGTCTGGTGCTTCGGCGGGGTTTGCTGAGCGGGGCTAACCCTTCTTCTGCACCGCGATCCAGGCGTCGATGCGCTTTTCCAGAAGATCGAGTGGCACAGGTCCATCGAGAAGCACTGCGTCGTGGAAGGCGCGCACGTCGAACTTCGGGCCCAGCGCCGCCTCGGCCCGATGGCGAAGCTGCATGATCTTCAATTCGCCGATCTTGTAGGCGAGGGCCTGCCCCGGCCACGAGATGTAACGGTCAAGCTCCACGTCGATATTCTTGGCGGCGAGCGCGGTATTGTCGGTGAAACAGGCCCGCGCCTCCTCCTTGCTCCAGCGCAGCCAGTGGATGCCGGTGTCGGCCACCAGGCGACAGGCGCGCCACATCTCATAGCTCAGCCGTCCGAAATGCTCATAGGGGGTGCGATAGAGGCCCATTTCCTCGCCGAGTTGCTCCGAATAGAGCCCCCAACCCTCGGTGTAGGCGGTGAAGGCGCCGTTGCGGCGAAACGCGGGCAGGTCGGTGCGTTCCTGTTGCAGGGCGATCTGCAAATGGTGGCCGGGCTGGCTTTCGTGCAGCGACAGGGCCGGGATTTCATAGATCGGCCGCTGGTCGAGGTGGGAGGTGTTGACCTCATAACCGCCCGCGACGCCGAGCGCTGGGGAGCCTTCGTTGTAGTAGGCGGTGGTGGCGCCTTCTTCGCTTTCGCGGGGGATTTCGCGCACCGCGAAGGGCAGGCGCGGCAGGCGACCGAACTCGTGCGGCAGCTTGTCGTCCACCGTCTTGGCGAACAGGGCCGATTTCTCCAGAAGCGCCTGCCGGGTGGTCACGTAGAACTGGGGATCGGTGCGCAGGAACGCCTGGAACGCCTTAAAGTCCCCTTTAAAGCCCGAGGCTTTGATCGCGGCTTCCATCTCGGCGCGGATGCGCTTGACCTCATCGAGGCCGATCTGGTGGATCTGGTCCGGCGTCAGGTCGGTGGTGGTGTGGCGCGCGATGGCCGCCCGGTAAACCGCCTCGCCATTGGGAAGATCGCGGGCGGCGAGGCTCTTGCGGGCGTGGGGGGCGTATTCGGTTTCCAGGAAGGTGATGAAGGCCGACTCAAATGCCTTGAAGACCTGGATCGACTGCAAGGCCCGGGCGGTGATCGCCGCCTGATCCTCCGGCGGTATCGAGGGCGGCAACTCCAGAATCGGCTTCAGGAGACTGTCTTCGCCAGCGGGCGTCGCGGCCTGTTTCTTCGCCACCGCCAGCACCACCGCCACGGTGGGCGCGGGCTGGGTGAAGCCAGTGGCGACCCCGCGCCGGGCGTTGGCGATCTCGATTTCATAATAGTGGGGTAAGGCGGCGAGGCGCTTCAAGTAGGCCTCGGCGTCGGCCCGGTCCCTGATACGCGTGTTTCGGCCAATGGATAGTGGCGTCAGGTGAAAGCCGGAGTAGGCGTCGAAGTTGATCCGCGCGGTGTCGAGCCTGATCTCGGTCAGGCTGTCGCCGATCAACCGTCCGAGAAAGCCCCGGTTGACCGCGTCCTCTGAAGCGGGGTCGGGGGGCGGCAGGGTGTCGAGACGCCCCTTGAGGCCTTTCAGCACCGCTGCTTCACGCGCCAGGGTTTCGGGGCTGTCGTCGCCGAGCCGGGACAGCGCCTCCACATCCCCATCCTGCGCCGCCGACCAGGGGTTGAAGACCCGCTCGGCCCTGTCGTAGTCGGCGATGATCCGGGCTAGGGCAGGGGACCCGGCGACCTTTGACGTAGGCGCCCTTTCGGCGCCGAATGCCGGAAGGCTGATGAGGGCGAGCGCAGCGACGGAGAGAGCGAGACGTTTCATGCGGCGAGATTAGCGGGGGCGCGCCGCCGCTGGCTAGACCTTCTGTGACAGACGATGAAGCA
>JBBQLP010000109.1:0-3236 GCA_038327995.1 Caulobacterales bacterium
CTAGTGCACTGACTCAGACGGAAGGTGCAGGCAGTCGGCTGAGCTTGTCGAGGATAACATCTGCGGGCTTGGTCCAGACGAAGGGCTTGGGGTCATCGTTGTGCTCGTTGATGTAGCGGTTGATGGCGGCCTGGAGATCGACGACGGATTGGAAGGCGCCGCGGCGGATGCGCCGCCTGGTGAGGATGGAGAAGAAGCCCTCTACGGCGTTTAGCCAGGAGGCCGAGGTGGGCGTGAAGTGAAAGGTCCATCGGGGGTGGCGTGCGAGCCAGGCGCGGGTCTTGGGATGTTTGTGGGTCCCGTAGTTGTCGAGAATGACATGGATGACCTTTCCGGCTGGGACCTCGCGCTCGACTGCGTTCAGGAAGCGGATGAACTCCTGGTGAGTATGCTTTTGCATGCAGCGGCCGAGGACCACGCCGTTGAGGACATTGAGGGCGGCGAACAGGGTGGTGGTTCCGTGGCGCTTGTAGTCATGGGTCATCGTCGCGCACTTGCCGGGCTTTATTGGCAGGCCCGGCTGGGTCCGGTCCAGGGCCTGGATCTGGCTCTTTTCGTCGATGGACAAGACCACGGCGTGATGGGGCGGGCTCATGTAGAGGCCGACAATATCCTCGACCTTGGCGGCGAAGGCGGGGTCCTTGGATCGCTTGAAGGTGCGCAGCCGGTGCGGCTGAAGTCGATGTTGGTCCCAGATGCGCTGCACGGCGCGAAGAGAAACGCCGACGGCCTTGGCGACAGCCCGACCGGTCCAGTGGGTGACCTCGCCGGGTGGTTCCGAACAGGTCAGGGCCAGGACCTTGGCCACCTTCGCGGTGGAGAGCGGCGCCCTACCCGGCGGGCGGGTCTTGTCACGCAGCAGGCCATCGACGCCCAACTCGGCGTAGCGCACCTGCCAGCGCCAGACCGCGGGGCGGCTGACGCCGGCGAGTTCGGCGACCTCCAAGACGTTGCGCCGCTCGGCCGAGCGCAGAATGATAAGGGCGCGCTGCACGTGTTTGAGCGGGCGGGCGCGGTCGGATGCGATCGCGGCAAGCCGCTTGCGATCCTGCTCCCCGACGATGATGCTGACAGTCTGGGCCATGCACCCAGACTCGCACAACGCGGCGCGCTTGTGAATCTTACGACTGCGTCAGTGCACTAGAGACCTAGGCCTTGCGGCCGCGGGCGGCCTTGACGACCGGCTTGGCCTTGGCGGGCTTACGGCCACCCTGGCCCAGGCCCATCTGCTTGGCGAGGTTGGAGCGGGCCGCGGCGTAGGCGGGCGCGACCATCGGATAGGTCTTCGGCAGACCCCATTTGGCGCGATATTCCTCCGGCGACATATTGTACTTGGTGCGCAGGTGCCGCTTCAGGGATTTGAACTTCCGACCGTCTTCGAGACAGATCAGAAAGTCGTCGGTCAAGGATTTCTTGATCGAAACCGCCGGGCTTTGCGGCTCCACCGGCTTTTCGACTGGGCCGCCAACGCCGGACAGCGCCGCGTGGATGTTGCGGATCAAACCGGGCAGATCGTTTACCGCCACGGTGTTGTTGCTGACATAGGCTGACGCGATATCCGCAGTCAGTTCGATCAGTTCCGACGTATCGGTCTCTTCCATTGCGCGACTCCCGCAGCGACTAATTTTTACGTTCGCAGTCAGTATAGGCGATTCGGAAGACGATCTACTGCCTAAAGTCATGAATCGGACTAATTCGCACTCCACGCGCCAACTGTTGATGCTCAGAAGGCAAGTCGATTGGGGCGCTGCAAGCGGGGCGTGCGTAGGTGCGGTCAAGCTAACCGAGTTGAAGTGCGCGAAATTGCGCAATCCGGGCCGCGCCAACGCCCGCCATATCAACAGACCGGCGGCCCAGCACCTGGACTCGACCGCCTGCGCCGGCCCATTCGGATACTAGTGGATAGAATCTGACATTTGGAGCCCGCCAAATGCGGCGTAACCCGTTGAAATCGCAAAGCCTGAGCCGGACTCTTCCGTCTGATTGTTACCACTAGCGACGCATCAATTGATAGGGTCCGCCCTTTTCGATGGCGCGCAGATAGGCGGGGCGGGCCTGCATTCTTTCCACAAAGCTGACCAGATGCGGATAGGGCGCGGTGGCGCCGCCGCCCGAGGCCGCTTCCAATACGAACAACAGTTGAATGTCGGCGCCGGTCAGATCGTTACCGACAAAGAAACCGGTTTTTTCCAGCGCCTTGTCCATATAGGCGAAGTTGTTGGCGATCTCGCCTTCGATGCGCGGCCGTAGCGGCGCGGCGGCTTCGCCGAGCATGCCGGCGTAGAGCGACATCATCAGCGGCAACATCGCCGAGCCTTCGGCATAGTGCAGCCATTCAATGTAACGCCAGTAGTCGGCCGTCCCGACCTTGGGCTTCAAACGGCCTTCGCCATAGGTGTCGATGATGTACTCGACGATGGCGCTGGACTCGGCGATCAGCTGGTCCCCGTCAGCGATCACCGGCGACTTGCCGAGCGGGTGCACACCCTTCAACTCCGGCGGCGCCAGGGGCACTGGACTTCCCCGTTGGTATTTCACCATGTCGTAGGGAAGGCCCAGTTCCTCCAGCAGCCACAGGATGCGCTGCGAGCGCGAGTTGTTGAGGTGGTGAAGGGTCAGCATGGGGGTTTCCTGAAACAGACGGTCGAGGGTTCTACGCGCCGGGCGGCGCGATGGTTACTTGAGAAAGCCCAACTGCTTGCCGAACACCCGGTCCACGCTGCGTTTGGGCAGGAGCTGTGGAATGGTCCAGTTGGTCAGCTTGCCCTTGAGGATCGCGTAGCGGGTCTTGGGCTTGTCGATGGTAAGCACCTTCAGCACTAGTTCGCCCACACGCTCGGGCTTCAGTCCCTTGCGCCCGCTGGTGATGAAATAGTCGTTGAACCGTTTGGCGCTGGCCTCATACGGCGTGCCCGCCAGATAGCCGACGTCGCCGGCCTCGGCCTTGTCCCAGATCGGCGTGAGCACCGCGCCGGGGCCGATGATGATCACATCGACGCCGAACAGCAGCAGCTCGCGCCGCAGCGATTCCGACAGCCCCTCGACCGCGTGTTTGGAACCCACATAGGCGCCGAGGAACGGCGCGCCGAGCTTGCCGCCGACCGAGCTCATATTGACCACCCGCCCGGGCCGCGTCTGGCTGGTCGCGGTCGCCGCCAGCAGCGGCGCGAACGCCTGGGTCACTCGCAGCAGGCCGATCACATTGACCTCGAACACCTGCCGGATCTCGTCGATCG
>JBBQLP010000110.1:0-3189 GCA_038327995.1 Caulobacterales bacterium
GCATCCGGGGCGAGGCGCGGCTGGAGACCTTCAACGCCGGCGCCTCGCCCTTTGAGGCCCTGCGGAAGCTGTTCGGGGCCGGGGCGGATGGCGCGCGGCTGGTCGGGAGCGCCCTCCGACTGGCCGGCCAGCCGGCGGCCCGGGCGGCGATCAGCGACCTGCGCCAGGCGCGCCTGCGGGCCGACGGGGCCACGGTGCTGGCGCCGGAGGGGGGATGGTGAGCGGTGCGCGAAACCAGACTGAATAGGGCAGGCCCGCGGCGGTCGCCGGAGCGACCGCCGCGGATCGACTCGAAGTTCCTCGCGAGGCGCGGGCAAAGGAAGCGCCCGCGCCTCGGCGGCCCTTAATCTACCTGTCGTCGGCGTCGCGGCCGGCGGAAGCGGGAACCCCGGGATTTACCCGCACGATCTGCCCAGACATCACCCAGGCCTTTTGGCTGGGCGCGAAACGTGGCGCGAGCAGTCCATCGTTGATCTCGCGGGTGATGGCGAAGCGGGTGAATTCCGTGGCCGGAATGAAAAGCCGGGTGTTGTCCGGAAATCCGCCCGACGCCGTATCGACGTCGCCTTCAAGGGCCGAAATCACGCCGTCGCCGTTTTTGTCCACGCGCGCCACCTCGCTCGCGTAGGCGTCGAACAGCCGCTGCTGGGTATCGGTGACGTTCGGCTCGAACGACCTCAACCGCTGGTAGACGTCGAGGAAGATTTCGTTCGCCAGGCCGCTTGGAATGAAGCGCTGACGGAACTCGCGCTGCGAATCGACGCCGGCGTCGAACTTGTCCGGGTCGCGAGGACCCGAGGCCTGGATGATCCCCTTATTGTTGGGGTTGTCTCCATAGCGCACCGGATCGTTCTTGACCCCCGACGGCCCCGACCCCGGCACGATCGACTGGAGCGCGCCGATCTTTCCCGCCTCGAAGGTCCCGGGTATTCCGCCGGTGAAGGGGAGTTCATACAGCGGGTGGATCCAGTTGGTCGTATAGTTGAACTCCCAATAGGCGTGACCGTCGCTCTGTTGCAGCGTGTTCCACGCGCCCATGCTCAGCTGGATGGGCACGACATTGGTCTGCTGGCTCGGAAAATGGTCGCCCGGGCTCGGCAGGTGCGGCGCGGCGCCATTAATGGTGAAGACGGCGCCGGGCACATTATGGTGATCGCCTATCGCCTGAAGCGCCGCCGCGTCCTCCCGGCTGATGGAGCCGAAGGTTGGGGTGGACGAGACCGGAGCGACGACCAGATCGTGGATCATCCACCCCTCGTACCAGCCGCTCTCGTTGTTGATGACGAAGAGCCCGGCCATATCGTAAAAGACGTCGATGAAGGCGCGTACGTTATTGGGATCGGTGGGCAAGCCGGGTTTCGGCTCCAGAACGACACGCACCGACCCAATCGTCGGCAGCCCGCAGGCGGGCCCGGTGGCGGTCAGCATCGCCTTCTCGTTGATGCCGGGAAACAGCTGGGTAAAGGGATTGGGCTCGAAGCCGGTGGTATCGAGCAGGTAATACTGGAACAGGCGACTGGGGTGGTTCGCTTCCGCGTAGGCTTGAGTAGGCAACTGACTGTGGGGGCGTTCCGCCAGCACGCCGAGCCTCTCACGCAGATCCTCGGGCAACTGGCTGATGTCGCCGCGTTGCAGGACGGTTTGCCGATCTTGGGCGGCGTTCGGATTGGGGTGACACGGCGGCGGCGGCTGGGTTTGGGCCTGGGCATGGGAAGCCAAACTCACGATGCCGAGCACGGAGGCCAGCGACGTTGCGATGACACTCCTGGTGATGTGGTTCATGGTTCTCTCCTCCTGGCTGTCGCGACCTGTTGCCCGTGGATTTCCCGTTCGTCGCCTCCGTGTATTGCTGTTGGGAGATCAAGCGTTCAAAGCGGTGGAGAAAAAACCACGGGAGGCTCGAACATAGGACGGTCGCCTTTGCCTCCCTCGCATCGAAGATCCGGAGGATTTGCGAGGCGCCCTTTGAACCTTTTCCCGCCGGCGAGGAATTAATCGGGAGCACGCATGGAAGCCGACGTTGGTCAGCCCCGGACTGTCGCGCGATCGGACTCGCGGGACGACGCGCGTTTGATCGGCCTGATCGCGGAAGGAGACCGGCGCGCTTTCGAAGCCCTCTACCGAGCCTATCACGCCCGCCTCACCCGGTTCCTCATCAACATGATCCACCGCCCGCAACTCGTGGAGGAAGTGCTCAACGACACCATGATGGTGGTGTGGGAACGGCCGCGCGGCTACAACGGAACCAGCAAGGTATCGACCTGGATCTTCGCCATCGCTTACCGAAAAGCGCTGAACGCCCTGTGGCGGCAGGATGAACCCATGGAAGATCGGCATGCCGAAACCCGGGAGAGCGTCGAGCCCGGCCCGGAACAGCTGCTCGGCCAGCGACAGGTCCAGCAGGCCCTGTTGAGCGCCATGGGCGAACTGTCGGCCGACCACCGCGCCGTCGTCGATCTCGCCTATTTCCACGAAATCGGCTACCGCGAGATCGCCGAGATCATGGCCTGTCCGCCGGACACCGTGAAGACGCGAATGTACCATGCCCGGCGGCATCTGAAGCGACGGCTGGCCGACCCGTTGGCGGATTGGTTGTGAGGGCGTCGTGAACGGGCGCATCATCCCCCCCAGAGCGACGACCACCTTGAGGCCCGATCGCTCCTGCCCTGGTATGTGACCGGGCGCCTGGACGGGTCTGAACAGGCCAGGGTCGAGGCGCACCTGAATGTCTGCGCCGAATGCCGGGCCGATCTGGCGTTCGAGCGTGGCCTGAAGGCCGAGGTCACCGTCTTGCCCATCGATGTCGAGCAGGGATGGGCACAGCTGAAACAGCGGCTGGATCCCGATCCACTGAGGCGAGCGCGCGTAGCCGCGGTCCGCGACTGGCTCGCGGCGGGTCGGCGTGAAACGGGTCATCGAAGGCGCGGCGCCGCTCCGTGGCTCGGCTGGGCCCTGGCGGCGCAGGCCGCGTTGCTGCTCCTCGTCGTGGGGGCGCTGACGCTGCCACGCGGCGCGCCGCCTTCTCCGCCTGGATGGACGGCATCTACAACGGCTTCATCGGCCGGGTGGCGCAGGGCCGGGGCCTGACCGCCGAGCGGGTGCGCGAAATCGCCCGCGGGCGGGTGTGGACCGGCGCCCAGGGCAGGGGCCTGGGGCTGGTGGACGCCCTGGGCGGCTTCTATCAGGCGG
>JBBQLP010000111.1:0-3179 GCA_038327995.1 Caulobacterales bacterium
AAGATATTTGGCTCGCCGCTCCAGCACCTCCACGGTCCCGCCCGTGAGGCGGCGAACGAAGTCGTCGGGCAACGGAAAGCGCAGGTCGGGGCGGTTCTGGATCACCCGCGTCAGGCGCGCACCTTCGAGGTGCGGGGCGAGTCCACGACGGACGGTTTCGACCTCTGGAAGTTCGGGCATGGACTGGGGATAGCCGCCCTGCGCGGGGCTCACAACGGCGACTTACTTCCCCAGCGCTTTTCCTTTAAGCGTCCGCTCATGAGCGAACCCCGCGCCAGTTTCGGTTTCAAGGATGTCGATCCTGCGGAGAAGCCCTCCTTGGTGCGCGGCGTATTCGACAAGGTGGCGGATCGCTACGACCTGATGAACGACCTCATGTCAGGCGGCGTGCACCGCCTCTGGAAAGACATGACGGCGGCGCGCCTGAACCCTCAACCCGGCGAGGTGATCGTCGATTGCGCGGGCGGCACCGGCGACATCTCCAGCCGCCTCGCCAAACTTGCGCGCAAGGCCAAGGCGCGGCGGGGTGGCGAGGACGCCCGCATCATGGTGATCGACTACAACGCCGAGATGGTGATGAAGGGCCGCGAACGTGGTCTAGAACCCGAGATCGCGTGGGCTGTGGGCGACGCCCAGCGGCTTCCGCTCAGGGATCGTTCCGCCGACGCCTATGTTATCGCCTTCGGCATTCGGAACGTGACCGATATTCCCACGGCCTTGCGAGAGGCGCGGCGGGTGCTGAAGCCTGGGGGCCGGTTCCTCTGTCTTGAGTTCTCGCGCCCCCCGGCGGCGGCGCTGCGCAAGGCCTACGACGCCTATTCCTTCGCCGTCATTCCCCGCATCGGCGAGGCCGTGCTGAAGGACCGGGACAGCTATCAGTATCTCGTGGAAAGCATCCGCCGCTTCCCCGATCAGAAGACCTTCGCCCGCATGATCGGCGAGGCGGGGTTCTCGCAGGTCGGCTACACCAACTTCACTGGCGGGGTGGCGGCCTTGCACCACGGTTGGGCCGTCTGAGGCATGAGCGGACGCATCGCCTCCGCGATCAGGCTGATCGGCGCCGCGTGGGTGTTGATCCGCCACGACGCCCTGATCCCGCGCGAGCTTGATCCCGTCTTGCCACCCCAGGCGAAGCTGCTGGCGTGGGCGGTGCATCTGTTCGCGGGACGTGAGAGCCGCAATGGTCGCCCTGGCCAGCGACTCGCCCGCGCTTTCGAGAAACTCGGCCCGGTATTCATCAAGCTCGGACAGTTGCTCTCCACCCGCGCCGATGCCTTCGGAATCGAGTTCGCCGACGACCTCGGCCATTTGAAAGACCGGCTGCCGCCCTTCCCGACCGAGGTGGCGCGGGCGGTGGTGGAGCAGCAACTCGGTAAGCCCATCGAGGCGATATTCTCAAGTTTCGAGGCCGCCGTCGGCGCGGCGTCCCTCGCCCAGGCGCACCCGGCCACCCTGCTCGACGGACGACGGGTGGCGGTGAAGGTGCTCCGCCCGGGCATCGAGCAACAGGTCGCCACAGACATCGGCGCCATGCGACTGGCGGCGTCGCTGGCGGCGCGCGGCCCTGCGGAGGCAAGGCGCCTCGAACCAAAAGCATTCGTCGAGACGGTGGCCCGGTCGCTGGAACTGGAACTCGACCTTCGTCTGGAAGCCTCAGCCGCTTCTGAAATGGCCGAGGTTATGGCCAAGGACGGCTATATGTCCGCCCCCGCCGTGGTGTGGGACGCAGTGGCGCGGCGGGTTCTGGTGCTAGAGTGGGTGCAAGGCGCGGCCCTTTCGGCGCCTGCGACCCTGAGTGCTCCAGGCTTCGACCGTCACGCCCTGGCCGACAATCTGGTGCGCGGATTCCTTACCCAGGCGCTGGACCACGGGGTCTTCCATGCCGACCTACACGAAGGAAACCTGTTCGTCGGCCCGCCCGACAAGGTTTACGCTATCGATTTCGGCATTATCGGACGCCTTGGACCCATGGAGCGGCGGTTCTTGGCGGAGATATTGTGGGGCTTCCTGCGTCGCGACTACCAGCGGGTGGCGCAGGTGCATTTCGACGCCGGATACGTGCCCAGACGCCACAGCGTCGAAGCCTTCGCCCAGGCGCTCAGGGCCGTGGGCGAGCCGGTGGCGGGGCGCAAAGCGTCGGACGTGTCGATGGGGCGGCTCCTTGGCCTCCTGTTCGAGATCACCGCCATCTTTGATATGCACCTTCGGCCCGAACTGGTTCTGCTTCAGAAGACCATGGCTTCGGTGGAAGGCGTCGCCCGCCGCATCGACCCTGATCACGACATCTGGCTTGCCGCCCGCCCAGTGGTGGAGCGCTGGATCGCGCGGGAACTGTCCCCCATCGCGCGCGCAGCGCAACTGATGGAGCAGGGGACACGGATCGTGGACGGCCTGACACGATGGGCGGAGAAGCCTGACGCGGAGCGAGTGGTGGTGATCGAGCGCAGCGGCGGCGTCTGGACCGGCTTGGCCGTGGGGCTGGCGGCGGGCGCACTAGCTATCGCGTTGATCGCCCTTCACGCTCGCTAGCCCGCGCTACCCCAAAACGGATCCCGCATCAGAATGGTGTCGTCCCGCTGAGGCGACGTAGAAAGCATGGCCACGGGCGCGCCAATCAGCTCCTCGATCCGGCGCACGTACTTGACCGCGTTGGCAGGCAGGTCGCGCCATGACCGCGCGCCGTAGGTCGTCTCGGACCAGCCCGCCATCTCCTCATAGACTGGCTCCAGCGCCGCCTGATCGGTCATCCCGGCGGGCAGGTGATCGAACGCCCGCGCGCCAATCCGGTAGCCGGTGCAGATTTTCAACGTCTTCAACCCGTCCAGCACGTCGAGCTTCATCAGGGCGATGCCGTGGATGCCGTTGATCGCCACGGTCTGGCGCACCAGCACCGCGTCGAACCAGCCGCAGCGGCGCTGACGCCCGGTGTTGACCCCAACCTCCTTGCCGATCGTGGAGAGGTGTTCGCCAACCTCGTCGAAAAGCTCGGTGGGGAAGGGGCCTTCGCCCACGCGGGTGGTGTAGGCTTTCACGATTCCCAGCACATAGCCGACCGAGCCAGGGCCGAGGCCAGAACCGGCTGACGCCTGCCCCGCGGCCGTATTGGACGAGGTGACGAAGGGGTAGGTGCCATGATCCACATCGAGCAACGCGCCCTGCGCGCCCTCGAACAGGATGCG
>JBBQLP010000112.1:0-3135 GCA_038327995.1 Caulobacterales bacterium
GCGGTGGGCACGGGGCTCAACGCGCCGGTGGGTTTCGCAGAGGCCGTCGCCGAGCGCATCGCCGCCATCACCGGGCTGAAGTTCACCACCGCGCCCAACAAGTTCGAGGCGCTGGCCGCCCACGACGCCATGGTCTTCACCCACGGAGCGCTGAATACCGTCGCCGCCAGCCTGTTCAAGATCGCCAACGACATTCGTTTCCTTGGCTCCGGCCCCCGCTCGGGGCTTGGCGAATTGTCGCTACCGGAGAATGAACCCGGCTCCTCGATTATGCCGGGCAAGGTGAACCCGACCCAGTGCGAAGCGCTGACCATGGTCTGCACCCGCGTGTTCGGCAACGAGACGACCATGACCTTTGCCGGAGCGTCCGGTCATTTCGAGCTCAACGTGTTCAACCCGGTGATGGCCTACAGTTTCCTGCAATCGGTGCGGCTGTTGTCCGACGCAGCGGTCAGTTTCACCGACCAGTGCGTGGTCGGCATCGAACCGCGGCTAGACAACATCAAACGGGGCCTTGAGAACTCACTGATGCTGGTGACGGCGCTGAACGGTCGCCTCGGTTACGATGCCTGCGCCAAAATTGCGAAGACCGCTCACAAGAACGGCACTACCCTACGCCAGGAAGCCGTGGGCGGCGGCTACGTTACCGACGCGGAGTTCGATGAACTGGTGCGACCGGAGAAGATGATCTCGCCGGGTTAAAGTCTGTGGAACTGGAGCGCGACGGCGCCGAACTGGCGAGCGAGAAGCTCACAGCCGCCGAGTTGGTTCAGCTTGAGACTTTGTTCGACGCCATAGGTTTGCGCCCCGGCGCCCGACTTGTTGGGCGCCCAACCGCTGCCGCCCTGATGGAAGCTCACACGACAGTGGGCAGGATTGCCCGTGCGCTGCTGGGACCAGCAGCGCGGCCCGTCCGCATGGTTCTATTCGACAAGACCGAGCGCCGAAACTGGGGTGTCGCGTGGCATCAGGATCGAACAATCGCGGTCAAACAACGCGTCGAGACGCCAGGCTTCGGCCCATGGTCTCGAAAAGCGGGTTTTCTGCACGTAGAGCCACCTGTAGATATTCTAAGCGGGATGCTGACAATCAGGGCGCACTTCGACCCCTGCGACGACTATAATGCGCCGTTGATTGTAGCGCGCGGCTCCCACCGCGTCGGACGCGTCGAGGCTATTCAGGCCACTGAGACTGCAGCAGGATTCGAAGCGGGGCTCTGTCTCGCAGAACCCGGCGACGTATGGATTTACCGCACACCAATCTTGCATACCTCACATCCCGCCGCCAAGCCTAGTCGGCGGCGCGTCATGCAGGTGGACTTCGCCGCCGTTGATCTACCTGGCGGCTTGGAATGGGCGGGGATCTAAACCTCCACCACTTCCATCCCCACTGGCGCGAAGGCCAGTTGCGCCAGCTGCAAATCCTTTAGCGCGAAGGGGATGCCGATGATGCTGACGGCTTCGGTCACGGCGACGAGTAAATGCGTAAGCGCAATGTACCAGCCCGCGAATACGAACCAAATGATGTTCAGCACAATGCCAAGCGGTCCGGTGCCAAGGTCGGAATGGCCGAGATCGGCGCGCGAGACAATCTTCTTGCCATAGGGCCAGAAGGCGAAACCCGCGATCCGCCAAGCCGCCAGCGCCCACGGCAGGCCGACGATGGTGATCGCAAGTATTGCCCCGCCGAGCATCCAAAGCAGGCCAGCTATCCAGCCGCCCCACACAAACCACAGAATGTTCAGTATCAGCCGCATGACGCGTCCTCCGTCCCGCCTCGCCATATAGTCATTCGTGGCGACGGCGCCGCGAAGAACGCGGCTATTTCACCGTCGGGTCAGTTAGCCTTGTCCCAATGAGCCTTGGCTTCATCCTTGGTGACTGTGAGATGCACTTTGTCGTCCGCGACCATGTCGACCCAGCTCAGCGGGATGTAATGGTGCTGGCCCATGGCGGCGAGGTCCATCTTGGCAAGTTCAATCATGTCGCCTTTCACGTGATCGACCCGGCCAATGTGGTGATCGTCCGACGAGTGGACGTGCATATGTTCGCGAATATCTGCGGTATTGATCATCGGAGTTCTCATACGCGCGGAAGGCGCTGGGAGCTTAACCCGTGAAACACGATCCCGGTTTCAACGCTTCCCATTTTGGCTATCATGTTCATTGCGAGGATCGGACCATGACGACTGAAGACATCCATCTGGAACTCGACAGCCTGTTGGTCGCGCGGGCGCGGGCGGGCGGTGCGCTGAACCGGGTGGTGGACGAGGCCCTTCGCTGGCGGCTGGACCACGCTGCCGAGGATGCAGCGCTGGCGCGCCGGTGGGCCGAGGACAATGCTCTGATGGTAGAAGCGCTGGCGGGCGGCGCGGCTGAGGCGGCGCTCAGGTGAACGGCGAAGTCGTCAATCTTAACAAGGCGCGCAAGGCCAAGACCAAGGTCGAGAAGGCTCAGGCAGCCGCCCAAAACCGGGTGAGCTTCGGGCGGACGAAGGCTGAACGCGCGGCGACCGGAGCGGAAACTGACCGGCTTTCAGTGGCGTTGGACGCCCACAAACGAGAGCTTGAACCCTAAGCGGCGACGGCCTGCAAGTTTCCGTTGCGCTGTTCCACCGCGAAGGCTTGGTAGCAGCTAGGTGCGGGGATGTTCAGGCGGGCGCGGGCGGTTTCCAGAGGTTCTCCCATCAGGCGCTCGAAGTCCTCGCCGGGCAGCCATGCGGCGTTCCGACCACTTTGGTAGGCTTGCCACACAGTCTTGGCGACGCGCACCCCGCTCGGCTCGCGCAGGTTCCGCAACACGCCCCCCGCCGCGATAAAAGCCCAGCCCAGCGAGCCAGTCTGAGCATAGGAGAAAGCCACCAGGCAAAGCTCGCCCAGCCCATCACGGCCATAACCGGTGAGGATATGCCAGATGTCGTGGGTGTCGCGGATGCGTCGTCCGAACCAGGCCAGCGGGTGATGCAGGTCTGCAGCGCCGCCACGGGACTCCCGGCTCACCTCAGCCAATCCGTCGGCGGAGAGGTTCTCGCTATCCATGAACGCGGTGTAGGCATGACCCACCGTGCCGATGGGGAACTTGCCAGTGAAGTTCCGGTCGTCGAACATAGGGGCCAGTTCCACCCGGTCATAAGCCAG
>JBBQLP010000113.1:0-3126 GCA_038327995.1 Caulobacterales bacterium
CGTCATGGGATCGGTGTCCGAATGCAACTGAAGCGATGGCTTATCAGATAAGGGCCCGCGCGACAAAATGGGAGCGGGCCTCCATGCCGCCGTCGTGTCCGATTGCGAAAACCACCGGACAAGCGGACATCCGGCCACTTCGCCCGGTTGGCGCAAACTCACGTGCGTCCAGCGCTTGGCGTCGAATCCAAATAACGATGCGGAGTTCATATCCATCGCGCGATTATAGAGCCGGGCGCAGGGGTGGGGGATAAGCACGGGTCTATCCCCGTTTACGCCGATGAGCGGAGGGCGATGGCTGCCCTTCATTCTGAAACTGAAGCCCCAAAGGCCTTAAGACCCAAGCTGGAACGGTGAGCTTGGACGGCTCGCTAAAATCGCCTCCGTGGATTTAAGGGCGAACCTGTCAGGAGACCAAACGCACAAATCCAAACGCCTACTTCCGCTAGCAGCTCGCAAGAGACCTTTTCATGTCCCGCGCCCTAACGGTCCTTTCTGCAGCTCACCCTTCAAACGCCAGCGAAACCACCCGCCCATCGGGATAAAGCGCGGCCCGTTTCATGCCTTGGGAGTTGTAGGGCATGGCGATGTTTCCCGCGCGATCCAGAGCGATCATACCGCCGTCGCCGCCAAGGGCGCCGATGCCCGCAATGACGGCGCCTGTGGCCGCTTCCAGCGTTTCGCCAGCCAACCGCATCCGCCAGGCGACCTGCGCCGCTGCATTGGTGCGGATGAAATACTCCCCTTGTCCGGTGCAGGAGACGCCCGCGGTTTCATCGGCCCAGGTTCCGGCGCCGATCAGGGGCGTGTCGCCCACCCGGCCCGGCAGCTTGTCGAACACCCCGCCGGTGGAGGTGCCCGCCGCAATGCGTCCCGCCCGGTCCAGCACCACGCAACCCACCGTTCCGTGCGCGAGCGCGGGCCCGCCGCCGGGCGCATGGTTGTCCTCGCCCTGACCCGCGCGGGTGAACCAGGCCTCGGGGTCCTTGATCTGTTTCAGGTTTTCGCGCCGGGCGAAGCGGGCGGCGCCGTCTCCGGCCAGCATGACGTAGGGGGTGCGCTGCATGATGGCGCGGGCGACTCCGATGGGGCTCTCATAGCCCTCCAACGCGGCGACGGCTCCGGCGCGGGTCGTGGCCCCGTCCATCAGGCTGGCGTCGAGCTCGAACCGGCCCACAAGGTTGGGGGAGGAGCCGCGCCCCGCCACATAGAGTCCCGAAGCCTCCAGCGCGGCGATGGTCTCCACCATCACGTCCAGCGCCGAGGCCCCCGCGTGCAGGCGGTCCCGCCCCGCCTCCACTTGACGGCGCATATGCGCGATCTCGGCGGTGTAGTCGCGCCCGCGCCGCGCCCCCGCCCCGCCGTGCAACACCAGGGCTATCGGTTGCTCTGTCATCTCAAATCCACATACCAAAAGCTCGAATGCGCTTGTCGCCCCCGCGCGGGTTGCGATAGCGTCCGCCGCACTCCCCTAGAGCAGAATTGGAAACCGATCCATGAAGGCGATGCTGAGCACCCGCGTGGGCGGCCCTGACACCCTGGAGCTGACAGAGCTGCCCGATCCCGTCGCCAAGGCGGGCGAGGTGGTGGTCTCGGTGAAGGCCTGCGGGGTCAACTATCCCGACGTGATCATCATCGAGGACAAATACCAGTTCAAACCCGAACGTCCCTTCGCCCCCGGCGGAGAACTGGCCGGGGTGGTGGAAAGCCTCGGCGAAGGCGTCACGACGCTGAAAGTCGGAGACCGGGTGATCGGTCAGGCGGGCTGGGGCGGCATGGCGGAAAAGATCGCGCTCGACGCCCGCCGTTGCACGCCCATGCCCGAGGGGATGCCGTTCGAGGAGGGCGCCGCCTTCTTCCTCACCTATGGCACCAGCTATTATGCGCTGAAGCAGCGGGCTTCGATCAAGCGCGGCGAGACGCTGCTGGTGCTGGGCGCGGCGGGAGGCGTGGGGCTGGCGGCGGTGGAGCTTGGCAAGGCCATGGGGGCACGGGTGATCGCGGCGGCCTCCACCCAGGAAAAGGTCGACCTCGCCATCAAGCACGGGGCGGAATCGGGCGTGGTCTATCCCTCGGGTCCGTTCGACAAGGACGGCAAGAAGGCGCTGGCGGACCTGTTCAAACAGGCGTGCGGCAAGGACGGAGCCAATGTGATCTACGACGCGGTGGGCGGCGACTACGCCGAGGCCTCGCTCCGCGCCATCGCCTGGGAGGGGCGCTTTCTGGTGATTGGCTTCCCGGCAGGCATCCCGGCCATTCCGCTGAACCTGACCCTGCTCAAGGGTTGCCAGATTGTCGGGGTGTTCTGGGGCTCGTTCACGGCCAAACAGCCGGAGGACAACCAGCAGAACCTGAAGGAACTGCTGCAGATGTACGCCGACAAGACCATCAAACCCCACGTCTCGGCCCGCTATCCCTTGGCGCAGGCCGGGCAAGCCATCACCGACCTCGCCGAGCGACGCGCCCAGGGCAAGGTCGTGGTGACGATGTGATTGCCGCACCGCCGCCTTGCGTGGCGATAGAGAGCGAACTCTGCGTCTCGGCGCCTTTCGGCGACGCTCTGGCGTCGCAACGCGGTATCGCCGTGCCCCATGTCGCGCCCGCACTACACGCTGCAGCCGTGGCGGCGCTCGGGGTTGAAATTCTCGACGATGGCGGGGACCTGTTTATCGGAGCGCCGCCTCCGTCGGGCGCGCGTAGAGCTTGTCGGGACGGCGTCTGCATCCACTATGCGATGTCATGTGGCGGCGGATCGATCGCGCCCTATTGCGCAGTTACGCTTTACTTTCCCAATCAAGTTCGAGGCTCCCCCGCCCGGTCCGACAAAATGCTTCAGCGCGACATCTCTATTCGCGCCCAATCTCTAGCTGTTTTTAGAGCCGCCGTTCGCGCGACATACATCGTGGTCAGAGGCTCCGACGCCCCCACCTTGATCCCCTTGACCAAGCTCATTTCTGCGAAGGAAACCTTGCGATGACCGACCGTCTCAAAGGCAAGATCGCCCTCATCACCGGGGGCTGCTCCGGCATCGGGCTGGGCGCCGTGGAGCTATTCGTGGCGGAGGGGGCGCTGGTGGTCGCCGCCGACGTGCAGGACGAGAAGGGCGCGATGCTGGAAAAGCGCTTC
>JBBQLP010000114.1:0-2898 GCA_038327995.1 Caulobacterales bacterium
CACCTCAGCCAATCCGTCGGCGGAGAGGTTCTCGCTATCCATGAACGCGGTGTAGGCATGACCCACCGTGCCGATGGGGAACTTGCCAGTGAAGTTCCGGTCGTCGAACATAGGGGCCAGTTCCACCCGGTCATAAGCCAGACGCCCGCCCTCAACGGTGGAGATCAGCCTCCGGTAGGCCCGCCCCGTCGACTTGCCGTTCAGCGCCTGCATGATCTCGAACACCTGACGCGTGTCTTCCTTGTCGGCTAGAAGGCGGCGAAAAGCGAGGAAGGCGCGCAGGGGCTGCAACTTCTGCGGCTGGATACGTACAGGAGCGATAATGGCGGCGTCGGTCATGCTAGGGTTCCCTTGCGCAAACCAAAGATGACGCAGGCGTCATGTTTATGCAAGAGGCAATATGGCAGGGCTGGTCAAACGCTCCGTAAACCTTGCGGGCCACGCCACCTCCCTGGCGCTGGAGCCTGAGTTCTGGGCCGTGTTGCAAGCAATGGCAGGAGCCGGAAGCCTCGCCGCCCTAATCACCCGCATCGACCTGGAGCGGGGCGAGCGTCCTCTGGCTAGCGCTTGTCGGGTCGCGGCGCTTAAGCGGACATCGCCGGAAACTGCCCCTTAAACCTGCTGCGGTGCGTGCTACATTCGTTCTCCGATTCAGGACCCTTGCGCGTGCACGACGACTTCCCCGGCAATCTTCCCCTTCAGCCGTCCTCTGCAAGGATTTCCGATCTTGCGCGCGTGGATGCGCCCCAAGGGCCCGCTGAGTATCTCGCAGGCCTGAACCCCGAACAGCGGGCGGCGGTGGAGGCGGTGGAGGGGCCGGTTCTGGTGCTGGCGGGCGCGGGCACGGGCAAGACGCGGGTGCTGACAACCCGCCTCGCCCACATTCTCGCCACCGGTCGGGCGCGGCCCTGGGAATTGCTCGTCGTCACCTTCACCAACAAGGCCGCGCGGGAGATGCGCGAGCGGATCACCCACCTGATCGGCTCTTCGGCAGAGGGGTTGCGCTGGCTCGGCACCTTCCACTCGGTCGCCGCACAAATCCTGCGTCGCCACGCCGAACTGGTGGGACTCAAATCAAGCTTCACCATCCTCGACACCGACGATCAGGAGCGCCTCCTGAAGCAACTGATCGAGGCCGACGGAATTGATTCCAAACGCTGGACCGCCAAGCATCTGGCGAGCCTGATTGACCAGTGGAAGAACAAGGGCCTGACGCCCGCGCAGGTCGGCCCCGCCGAGGGCGAGGGGTTCGCGGGCGGCAAGGGGCAGGCGCTCTACGCCGCCTACCAGGCGCGGCTGGCCACCCTGAACGCCTGTGATTTCGGCGATCTTCTGCTGCACAATCTGACGATCTTCCAGAAGCACCCGGACGTTCTGGCGGAGTATCACCAGCGGTTCAAATACCTGCTCGTCGACGAGTATCAGGACACCAACGTCGCCCAGTATCTGTGGCTGCGCCTGCTCGCTCAGTCCCGCAAGAACGTCTGCTGCGTCGGCGACGATGACCAGTCGATCTACGGCTGGCGGGGGGCGGAGGTGGACAACATCCTGCGCTTCGAGCGCGACTTTCCGGGTGCCAAGGTGGTGCGACTGGAGCGGAACTACCGCTCAACCTCCCATATTTTGAAGGCTGCCTCCGGGCTGATAGCGACCAACAAAGGCCGGCTCGGCAAGACCCTCTGGACCGAGGCGGAGGGCGGCGACAAGGTGCGCGTGTCCGGCGTCTGGGACGGCGAGGCCGAGGCGCGGCTGGTGGCCGACGAAATCGAGCGCTGGATCAAGGCGCCAGACAAGGGCGACCACGACGCCAAAAAGCGCCATCACCGCGAATGCGCTGTGCTGGTGCGCGCTTCATTCCAGATGCGGGCGTTCGAGGAGCGGTTCGTGCTGTTGCAGATCCCCTACAAGGTGGTTGGCGGACCCCGGTTTTTCGAGCGGGCGGAAATCCGCGACGCCCACGCTTACCTTCGTCTGATCCAGTCCGAAGACGACGATCTGGCCTTCGAGCGGGTGGTGAACACCCCCCGGCGCGGCATTGGCGACACGTCGGTCGCCAAGCTCCTGTCTTTGGCTCGCCAGGACGGCCTCTCCGCCGTCAGCGCCGCGCGGGGGCTGATCGGCACGGACGAGCTACCAGCCCGCACCCGCACGGCGCTGACGACCTTCATCCGGGACCTCGACCGGTGGCGGAATATGGCGACCACGCTTCGCCATCCTGAGCTCACCGAAACCATCCTGGAGGAGAGCGGCTATACCGACGCGGTGCGCGCCGATAAGGGACCGCAAAGCCAAGGGCGGCTGGAGAACCTGAAGGAGCTGGTCAACTCCATGGGCCAGTTCGACACCCTGCAGTCCTATCTGGAGCACGTGTCTCTGGTGATGGACCTTGATCGGGGCGAGAGCGACGACGCGGTCTGGATTATGACGCTGCACTCCGCCAAGGGGCTCGAGTTCCCGCTGGTCTTCCTGCCGGGGTGGGAGGAAGGGGTGTTTCCCTCCCAGCGCTCCGTGGACGAGAAGGGCGAAAAGGGGCTGGAGGAAGAGCGCCGCCTCGCCTACGTCGGCATCACCCGAGCGCGTGAACAGGCGCGGATCAGCTTCGCCGCCAACCGTCAGGTCTATGGCCGCTGGTCCTCCCAGCTTCCCTCGCGGTTCGTGGACGAACTGCCTCCCGCCAATGTCGAGGCGGCGTCGGAGACTGGCTATTACGGCGGCGGTCCCGGTATGAGCGAGGCTAAGTCGCGCTTCGACGACGTACCAGTATTCTCGGGCTCGACCTATTCTTCGCCGGGCTGGAAGCGGGCGCAGGACCGGAACGCGGGGATCACACCCGGCACCCGCGCGCCGCGCCAGATCATCGAAGGCGAAGGCCGCCTGATCGCCACCTCCGATCCCTCC
>JBBQLP010000115.1:0-2886 GCA_038327995.1 Caulobacterales bacterium
ACGGCTGGAAAGCCATACCCCTGCCTGGCCCATGCCGAAGCTGTTCCGCATGACAAAAAGCGGAAAGCTGATCGCCGACATCTTCGAGGGCGCGACTATCAACACCCCCTCGATGCTCTGCGTGGAAGACGCCATCGACGCCTTGAAGTGGGCGGCGGAGATCGGTGGCCTGCCGGAGATGATCCGCCGGGCCGACGCCAACCTCGCCGCACTGGAGGAATGGGTCGCCAGGACGCCCTGGGTAGACTTTCTGGCGACGGACAAGACGATCCGCTCCAACACCTCGGTTTGCCTGAAGGTGGTGGACCCAAGTGTGACGGCGCTGTCCCCCGACGCCCAGGCCGATTTCGCCAAGACCTTGGCGACATCGCTAGAAAAGGAAGGCGTTGCGCTTGACATCGGCGGCTATCGCGACGCGCCGCCGGGGCTCCGCATCTGGTGCGGCGCCACCATCGAAACCTCCGACGTAGAAGCCCTCACCCCCTGGCTCGACTGGGCCTTCATCACGGCGAGAGCCGCGCTCTAACTCCCTCTCCCTCGACGGGAGAGGGTTGGGGTGAGGGTGAAAGCGCCGCGGGATCGATGTGATCGCCAAAGCGCCGCCCGAGCCTTTCCTCTACCGCCGGGGATCACACCCTCACCCCAGCCCTCCCCCGTCGAAGGGGGAGGGATCAGGAAAAATCCCCATGCCCCGCGTTCTCATCGCCGACAAACTCTCTCCCGCCGCGCTGAAGATCTTCGAGGATCGGGGCATTCAGGTCGACACCAAGACCGGACTGAAGAAGGAAGAACTCCTCGCCATCATCGGCCAGTACGACGGCCTCGCCGTCCGCTCCGCCACCAAGGCCGACAAGGACGTGATCGCCGCCGCCACCCGGCTGAAGGTGATCGGACGGGCCGGGATCGGGGTGGACAACGTCGATATCCCCGCCGCCACGGCCAAGGGCATCGTGGTGATGAACACCCCTTTCGGCAACTCGATCACCACCGCCGAGCACGCGGTGGCGATGATGTTCGCCCTGGCCCGCCAGCTTCCCGCCGCTGACGCCTCCACCCAGGCTGGCAAGTGGGAGAAGAACCGCTTCATGGGGGTGGAGCTTTACGCCAAGACGCTGGGGATCATCGGCTGCGGCAACATCGGCGGCATCGTCGCTGACCGCGCCAATGGCCTCCGCATGAAGGTGATCGGCTACGACCCCTTCTTAACCCCCGAGCGTGCGGTGGAGCTGGGGATCGAAAAGGTCGAGCTGGAGGAGCTTCTGATCCGCGCCGACATCATCACCCTGCACACCCCGCTCACCGACAAAACCCGCAACGTGCTTTCCGCCGAGGCGCTAGCCAAGACGAGGAAGGGCGTGCTGATCATCAACTGCGCGCGAGGCGGGCTCGTCGATGAAGTCGCGCTTCGTGCGGGGCTGGATTCCGGACACATCGGCGGGGCGGGTTTCGACGTCTTCGTCACCGAACCCGCCACCGAGAACCCTCTCTTCGGCGCTCCGAACTTCATCGCCACCCCTCACCTCGGCGCCTCCACCGAAGAAGCGCAGGAGAATGTCGCCTTGCAGGTGGCCGAGCAGATTTCCGACCTCCTCCTCACTGGCGCGGTCACCAACGCCTTGAATAGCCCATCGGTCTCGGCGGATGAGGCGCCCAAGCTGAAACCCTTCGTGGCGTTGGCGGAAAAGCTCGGCGCCTTTGCTGGCCAGATGGTGGATGGGGGCATGACCGGGATCGAGGTCGCTTACGTCGGTGAGGTCTCCAAGCTCAACGTCGCGCCCCTGACCTCGGCGGCGCTGGCGGGGGTGCTGCGTCCGGCCCTGGCCGAGATCAACATGGTCTCCGCGCCTTCGGTGGCCAAGGCGCGCGGGATTACCGTGACGGAGAGCAGGCAGGAGATGTCGCCCGTCTACGACAGCCTGATGCGCATCACCATCAACACCGCGGACGGCGCCCGCACCTTCGCCGGCACGGTCATCGCCGGCGCGCCGCGGGTGGTGGAGATCAAGGGCATGGAGCTCGACGCGCCTTTCGCTCCGGCAATGCTCTACGTCAACAACCTCGACAAGCCGGGGTTCATCGGCGCCCTGGGCGGGCTCCTGGGGGAGGCGGGGGTGAACATCGCCACCTTCAACCTCGGTCGCACCGCCTCGGGCGGCGACGCCATCGCGCTGGTGGGTGTGGACCAGACGCTGACGGACACGGTGCTGGCGGGCGTGCGCGCCCTGCCGCACGTGAAGGAGGCGAGAGCGCTGCGATTTTGAAAGGGGCTACGCGGCTCTGATCTCCACCGCATCCCCCGGCTTCGCGATCGCCAGCACGGCTTCCAGGTCTTGTCGCACCAGAGCGACGCACCCTTCCGTCGGTGCGTAGTCCCCCCGCGCGCAGTGCAGGAAGATCGCCGAGCCCGCGCCGGGAACCACGGGGTCGTGGTTGTGGCCGAGGATCACCACCACGTCGTAGAGGCCGTCCTGGCGCCACATCCGCTCCGCCGAGGCGGGGTAGGGGTGCGTTACCGGGCGGTTGTAGTTCGGATCGTCAGGTGCATCGCACCAGCCGTCGTCCGGCCGCAGCGGCGCGACCGGAAGCGTCGTCTTCGGCGCCGCGCCCCGGTCGGGCCGGTAGAGTACGCGCAAGATCGGCCACACGCCCAGCGGGCTCGCGCCATCACCCTCGCGCTTGTCCGCCTCCATCACTCCGCCCTTGCCGAGCGCGCAGCACACCCTGCGGCCACCGAGATCGAAGCTCCCGTCGGAAAAGGCGGTGAAATTCATGCGGCGAGGCTCGCCTATGCCTATGTTGCGGTCAACACCGACTCGCGAGGCGAACAGGGCTCATGGCGCAATCCAAGACCATTCTGGTGATCGACGACGACGACGACCTTCGCGA
>JBBQLP010000116.1:0-2853 GCA_038327995.1 Caulobacterales bacterium
CTCCACGCTGTCCAGCGCAGAGGCGATCACGTCCGCCCGCATCACTTGTCCCGGACCGCCCCCCGCAGGAGTGTCATCCAGGAAGCCGCGCTTATCCTCGGAAAACCCGCGAATGTCCACCGTTTCCAACGCCCACAGCCCTTGTTCGCGCCAGGTGCTCCCGATCAGCGACACGCCGAGCGGCCCGGGAAACGCCTCGGGGAACATGGTCAGGACGGTGGCGGTGAACGTCATAAGCGGGGTTTTAGGGGCGGATGGGGCGGATGGCTATGCGGAGCGCGCGGGCGCTGCACCCCACATATCGAGTGCAAAGAGTGCAATACGGGTACGAGCGATGCTGTTTGTACGGATGGAGCGCAATTGAACCGCTATTGAGAAGGCAAAGGTTGGAATGGCGCGGGTGCGGGGAGGAGGTGACGTCCGATGGAGTGTAGCGCCTCGCGCATGGAGGGGGATAAATCAGTGGCGTGGTGATAATAAGAGCCTTTTCTTATCTTAACGACGAACGCGAGACTCCCATCCACATTTCCCTACCCCGCCCCTATAACCCCTTCCCATGACAGACGCCAAAACCACCGCCGCGATGCGCCCGACCGTCACTGACCCGCTAGACCTAATCGCCTCGCTGGCGTTGCAGAAGATCGACCGGAACCTGTTCATCGGCTGGGGGCCGACCGACAACGGCGACCACTTCTTTGGCGGGCACGTGATCGCCCAGGCCCTCTTGGCGGCCTACGAGACGGTGGAGGACCGGGTCTGTCACTCGCTGCACGCCTACTTCATCCGGCCCGGCAATGTGCACATTCCGGTGGTGTTCGAGGTGGACCGGGCGCGCGACGGCGGCAGTTTCACCACCCGGCGCGTCATCGCCATCCAGAACGGCGAGCAGATCTTCAACCTCGCCGCCTCCTTCCAGATCGCGCGCGAGGGGCTGGAGCACCAGTTCCCGATGCCGGAGGCACCGGAGCCCGAAAACCTGCCCGAGGAGCCCCGCTGGCGCGACTCGCCCCGGCCCATCGACATCCGCTGGCCCGATCCCCGCCCCTTCGGCGACACGGCCAAGCGCCCGCCGCGCAAGGAAGTGTGGATGCGGGCAAAAAACCCGATCGGCCCGGATGTGCATCTGCAACAGGCGATGCTGGCCTACGCCTCCGACATGGCCTTCATGGAGACGGCGCTGCGCGTGCATGGGATCACATGGCAGACACCGGGACTGCAGTCCGCGAGCCTCGATCACGCCATGTGGTTCCACCAGCCGTTCGACTTCAACCACTGGATGCTGTTCGCCCAGGACAGCCCTTCGACCTCGCAGGGCCGGGGCCTGGTGCGCGGCGAAATGTTCACCCACGACGGCCGGCTGGTCGCCTCGGTGGCGCAGGAATGCCTGATGCACATCAAGCCGCCGAAAGGGTGATTAAAGCGAGGTCCTGGTGGAGCCGAGCGGAGTCGAACCGCTGACCTCCTCACAGAAGTTGCGGGTGACATCTGATGACCCGTGGTGTCATGGCCTTAGATTTCGCTACTGATTTTATGCGATTAATTGGCACACAATTTCCCGTGGCATCCCACCGATTGACAGCTGCCGCTTATCGGACGCTTATTCTTGGCAGCCCAACATGTGCACTGGATAAGCAGCAAATGCCCTCGCTCAAACTTACCAAGGCGGCTGTCGACGCCACACAGCAGGGCCCGAAGGACATCTATGTCTGGGATACCCAGCTGCCGCGCTTCGGCCTTCGTGTCACACCTGCGGGCGCGCGAATCTATCTGGTGCAGTACCGACCGAAGGTCGCCGCGGGACAGGCACCCCGCACCCGCCGCATCACGATAGGCCAACACGGCAAGCCCTGGAGCATCGACGCCGCGAGAGACGAAGCCAAATTGATCCTAGCGGCCGTGGATCTAGGCCGCGATCCGTTTGCGGAGCGGGCGGCTGAACTGGAGGCGAAGAAGACCGCCGCCGAAGCCCGTGTTGAACGCCAGCGAAACACCTTCGCCGGAGTCGCTGAGCGATATATCGGGCTCAAGGCGCGGAAGAATCGATCTTGGTTAGAGACGGAGCGGCTGCTTCGGTTTGGCCTTGAAGGCAAGGGCCCTGAGAAACGCCCCAGCGGGCATAAGGTGAAGCCGGCCCAGGCTGCGCCAGGCCCCATCAAGGCGTGGGGCGCCCGGCACGTATCGGATATTCGCCGCGCCGATGTTGCCGACCTGATTGATGGCATCGGCCAAAGGTCGCCAGCTGTCGCACGCTCGACGTATGCAGCGCTCAGAGGCCTTTTCGTATGGTGTGAGGGACGGGACCTCGTGGCGATCTCACCATGCGCGGGCCTGAAGGCCCCCCCGAGGCCGGAGGCGCGCGACAGGGTCTTGAGCGACGACGAGCTGCGCGAGATATGGGTCGCATGCGACGCCTTCAGCGGTGTGTTCGGTCGAATCGTGAAGCTGCTCATGCTGACGGGCCAACGCCGCGAGGAAGTCGCCGCGATGACCTGGTCGGAAATCGACCTTGAACGTGCCATCTGGCGCATTCCCGCCGAGCGGACGAAGAATGGCAAGGCCCATGAGTTGGACCTATCACCGCAGACGGTGAAGCTGTTGAAAGAGACTCCCACGGTTGCGGAATTCGTATTCCCCGCTCGTGGCGGCGGGGGCGCAAAGGGCTTCTCGGCGGCGAAGAGGCAGCTCGATCAAAAGCTTCACGAATTGCGGGCGAAGGCCGCCGCTCAAGCGAACACGCCCCAATTTTCCCAATGGCGCCTCCACGATCTTAGGCGCACGGCGGCGACCGGCATGGCCGCCCTCGCCTACCCTCCGCACGTCATAGAGCGAGTTCTCAACCACATAAGCAAAACC
>JBBQLP010000117.1:0-2824 GCA_038327995.1 Caulobacterales bacterium
GGCGGCGGGCTCGAGCGTGATGGTCTGGTCGGGTCCGCGCAGTACATTGACGTCGCGCACGCCGGACGAGCCGGCGATGGGCTGGGCCAGCTTGGCGAGATCGGCGTAGGCCTTTTCAACCTTGGTCGGATCGGTGATCCGCACCGTGACCACATTAGCTGGCGCACCAAGGCCGGAGAAGACGATCTGGTCTGTCTGCAGCGTGCGGCGTGCATCCTCCACCAGATTGGTCAACTGCTCCTTCTTGAGCGAGTCGATGTCGACCTCTAGCAGCAGGTACGAGCCGCCTTGCAAGTCGAGGCCCAAGTTCAGTCGCTGGCTAGGCAAAAAGCCTGGCAGTTTTCCCGCCGGAACCAGGTTCGGCAAGGTGAACAGGAGGCCGAAGATCGTCGCCAGAACGACGAGCACAACCTTCCATGGGCGAAGCTGGATCATGGCGTCAGGACTTCTTCAGTTCGGCTCGAATAGCGCTTAGATCTTGGAGTCGTTGGCGACCGCCGGTGCGCCGCGGGTGCGCACGTCGGTGATCATCGCCTTGACCACCTTGACCTCGACCTTGGGGGAGATCTCGATTGTGCATTCGGTCTCGTCGACCCGGCTGACCTGGCCAATCACCCCCGAAGCCAGCACCACGGTGTCGCCGCGCTTGACCGCCTTAACCGCCTCCTGGTGCGCCTTCTGCTTTTGCTGCATAGGCCGGAAGAGGATGAAATACCCCACCCCGAAGATCAGGATCATGGGCGCGAATTGCAGCAGAAGGTCTGCGGGACCTCCGCCGCTGGCCGCGGGTGCGACGGCTGCCTGAACGAAAGCCATGTGCAAGGACGGGTGCAGGGACATGGGGGAACTCCCAAGAACGGGGAAACAGGGGATCGCGCCCGCAGCGAGCCGCCGGGTGCAAAGTGGCGCGGAAGCTATGCGCTGGCCCGCCGATTTGCAATCGATGGAATGGATTAGAGAGATTTGGGTGCGGTTGATGGCTTTGCGTCCTTCTACACAGGCGCAAGGGCGCCTTGCTCAGGATGACGAATGTGGGGGGGGGCGGAAGAAGAATGGGCATTGCAAAACGCCCGTCATCCTGAGCAGCCCTCTTGGAGGCGTGTCGAAGGACACACCCACGGCTTCACTCGGCGTTAAGGCTTGCCCGAGGCCACCCCTTCGCCCAAATCTCGCCCATGTCCGACCTTTCCCCTATCCTCACCCGTATCGCCGAGGCACTGGAGCGGCTCGCGCCTGAGCCCGCAGCCGAACCGGACTTCTCCACCGCCACCTTCTTCCACTACGACGCGGAGGCAGACCGATTCACTCCCGCGCCCCTCTCGGCTCTGTCCCTCGACCTCCTCATCGGCATCACTGCTCAGAAGGCTCGCTTCACCGCTACCTTGCACCGCTTCGCCTGCGCGCTTCCCGCCAATCACGCCCTGCTATGGGGAGTGCGGGGTGCGGGCAAAAGCTCGCTGGTGAAGGCTGCGGTGGCGATGGAGGCGGAGCGCATCCCCGCCCTCAAGCTAGTGGAGCTTGACCGGGACTGCCTCATTCGCCTGCCGCACCTGTTTTCCCGTCTGCGAGACCGCCCCGAGCGATTTGTGGTGCTGTGCGACGACTTGTCGTTCGAGGCGGGGGCGGACGCGGCCAAGTCCCTGAAGTCGGCGCTCGAAGGGGGCGTGATGGGGCCGCCACCCAATGTGCTGTTCGTCGCCACCTCCAATCGCCGCCACCTCGCGCCACAGTCTCACAACGAGGCCGAGGGGATGCTGGCGGCGGCGGAACAGGCGGAAGAGAGCATCTCCGTCTCGGACCGCTTCGGCCTGTGGATCGGTTTCCCGCCGATGGATCAGGCGACCTATCTTGGAGCGGTGCGCGCGTACGCTGAACGGTTCGGGCTGGCGGCGCCCGATCTCGATCGCCGCGCATTGCAATGGTCGCAGCTTCGCGGCGCGCGGTCCGGGCGCGTGGCGTGGCAGTTGATCTGTGATCTGGCGGGAGAGATGGGGAGTGGGTTGGAGATGTAAGGAGAACGCCACGCCGTTACGGCAACAGCGTCGCCGGATCGAGGGGTCTCGCCTTCACCGCCGGGGATGGGGCGTACCGCAGCTCGAAATGCACCTGCGGCCGATCCACGGCGCCGGAGACGCCCGCAGAGCCGATGTCCTGGCCTTGCGCCACCTCCGCCCTGATCTTCACCGACATCTTGCCCAGGTTGCCATAGAGGCTGGTCCAGCCGCCGTCGTGTTTGATGACCACCAGATTGCCGAACCCCGGCACCGAATTGCCCGCATAGACCACCTGGCCCGCCGCCGCCGCCTTAACCGGATCGCCGGCGGTGGCGGCGATGTTGATCCCGTCGTTGCGCTGGCCGGGACCCTTGGGGCCATAGCCGGAAATGATCTCGCCCTTGACCGGCCAGACGAATTTGCCCTTGCCGATGGCGGCGACCTGCGTGGTGTCTGAATCGGTTTCAGGCTCGGTGGCGGGTGCAGCTTTCGTGACCGGCGGCTTGATGGCGGCGGTCGTGGCGAATGTGGGTTTGACGATGGTGGGTCGAGTGGCGGCGGAGATCGATCGAGTGGGCGCGAGGGAAGCTGCGACCTGCGGCCCCGTGGCGGCGGCGCCGGGGCCGCGATCCTTCACCAGCGACGGCAGGGCCAGCCGCTGGCCGGGGCGCAGGCTCGTCTCAAGCTGGATGTCGTTGAGATTGGCCAGCGAGCGCGGATCGATGGAGAAGCGCTTGCCGACCCCCGCCAAGGTGTCGCCCGCCCGTACCGTGTAAACCACCGGCGGCGGGATCCGTAGCACCGAGCCCGGCGTCACGTCATAGGGCGGT
>JBBQLP010000118.1:0-2766 GCA_038327995.1 Caulobacterales bacterium
TGATCAGCTTTTTGGGCTGGAAGTTTTCGATCACCATGCGGGTGAAGGCGCGGCCAAAGCTGCCGGTGCCGCCGGTGATCATGATGCTCTTGCCGTTCAGGTCGGCGCGGGGGCTGAGGAAGTCGCGCCCGATGGCGAACTTGTCGAGAGGAGGGGTTGGGGCGAGCGCGGCGCTGGGCATGGGAAGAGGAACTCCTGACGGCCCAGTCTTCGCCGATCATGGTTAACGGGGCCGTAAGGCGGCAGGTGCAGAGTGGCCGGATGCAGCCCTTCCTGCCCTACGGTCGCCAGTGGATCGACGAGGACGACATCGCCGCCGTCGTAGAGGTGTTGCGCAGCGATTTCCTCGCGCACGGGCCAAAGGTCGGCTCGTTCGAGGCGGCGTTCGCCAAGGCGACGGGCGCGGGGGAGGCGGTCGCCTGTTCCTCCGGTACGGCGGCGTTGCATCTAGCTCTGGCGGCGCTGGATGTGAGGCCGGGAGATGTGTGCCTCGTTCCGGCGATCACCTTCCTGTCCACCGCTACGGTTGCGTTGATGTGCGGGGCCGAGGTGCGGTTCGCCGATGTGGACCCGGATAGTGGACTGATGACGGCGGAGACGCTGGCGGCGGCGATGGGCGGCGGGCCGGTGAAGGTTGTGTTGCCGGTGCATCTCGGCGGAAGGCTCTGCGACATGGCCGGGATTGCGCCCATAGCGCGGGCGGCAGGGGCGTTGATCGTGGAGGACGCCTGTCACGCGATCGGCGGGGCGGACGCATTTGAGCATCCGGTCGGGTCGTGCTCATTGAGCGATGCGGCGTGCTTTTCCCTACATCCGGTCAAGACGCTCGCGGCCGGCGAGGGGGGGATGGCGACCCTGAACGATTCCGCCCGGGCGGGGCGGATGCGACGGCTGCGCAATCACGGGGTAACGCATGATCCGGCGCTGATGGGCGAGCCGGGGTCGCTGGACGCCAATGGCGCGCGCAACCCCTGGAGCTATGAGCAGATCGAACTCGGTTTCAACTACCGGATGGACGAGATGAGCGCCGCGCTCGGCGCTTCGCAGCTTGGCAAGCTGGAGCGGTTCGTGGCGCGGCGGGCGGCGCTGGCTGATCTCTATGATGCGCGCCTAGCTAGCCTCGCGCCTGTGGTTCGGCCGGTTCCGAGGGGGCCGGGCGCGCCGGGTTGGCACCTTTATCAGGTGTTGATCGATTTCGAGGCGGTGGGCGCGTCTCGGGCCGAGGTGATCCGGCGGCTGCACGCGGCGGGCATGGCAGCCCAGGTCCACTACATCCCGCTCTACCGCCAGCCCGTCTTCCGCAAACGCTACGGCGAGATGCGCCTTCCCGGCGCCGAGGCTTTCTACGCCAGCGTCGTGGCCCTGCCGCTATTTCCAGCCATGGCGGGCGAGGATGTGGATCGAGTGGTGAGGGCGTTGGAGGAAGTGCTGCAGCAAATGTAGTGGGCGCTGTTAGGCAGCGCTGTCCCTGCTGGCGCATCCCACTAGACGGGAAGCAGTCATTGTCATGTCCAGACCCGAAGTCTCCCCGAGGGATGCATGACCATGACACACGCCGAGGTCTGCCGCATTGTCTGGGTGCTCGGCGCGCTTTGGCGTGAGCTGAACTTGATTTAGCTCGGAACGGCGCAGTGTCCGGCGCGGGCCTGGACCACGTAGAATAGCGCCTTGCCCTGCGCGTATTGGTAGTTGCGCTCCACCGGGGTGGTGGGGCGACCGGTGGTCAGGTCGAAGGTTTCGGGAGCCCGGTCGCTGGCGTTCACGACCTCGGCGTTCCAGCGCGACAGGTTCTCACCGCAGGCTTGCACCACCGCCCGGCCCACCTGATCAGCGGAATCGGACGAGGACGCCAGCTTGTAGGACCAGCGGTGCAGGCAGTCGTCGAAGCTCGCAGCCTCGGTCCCGGCGACGGCTATGGTCGGCGAAGTCGCCGCTGCGCCGTTCGCTGGGGTGGTCGGGAACGGGGTGCAGATGCGATTGTCCGCGCCCGCGCCCACATTGCCGTTGCGATCGCACGCCGTGACGGCGCCCAAGGCTAGAACGGCGATCAGAACGCCGTGCGCGGGTGTGATTCTCATGGCTCAGCCCCTCATTGAAGGGCCTCTGAATCAATACCGGTAGTGATCCGGCTTGAACGGCCCTGCCTGAGGAACGCCGATGTAGTCCGCCTGTTCCATCTTGAGCACCGTCAGTTGCGCGCCGAGCTTGGCGAGGTGCAGCATGGCGACCTTCTCGTCCAGGTGCTTGGGCAGGGTGTAGACCTTCTTCCCGTAGCTCTTGGCGTTGGTCCAAAGCTCGATTTGGGCCAGGGTCTGGTTGGTGAAGCTCGCGCTCATCACAAAGCTCGGATGGCCCGTAGCGTTGCCTAGGTTCACGAGGCGCCCTTCGGAAAGCAGGATGATCTTCTTGCCGTCGGGGAACTCGATGTGGTGCACCTGCGGCTTGATCTCGTCCCACTTGAAGTTCTTCAGGCCCGCGACCTGAATCTCGCTGTCGAAATGCCCGATGTTGCAGACGATGGCGTTGTTCTTCATCGCCCGCATATGGTCGACGGTGATCACGTCCTTGTTGCCCGTCGCGGTGACGAAGATGTCCGCGTCCTTGGTTGAGTTCTCGAGCGTGCGGACCTCATAGCCCTCCATCGCGGCCTGAAGCGCGCAGATGGGGTCCACTTCAGTGACGATCACCCGCGCACCGCCCTGACGCAGCGAGGCGGCAGAGCCCTTGCCCACGTCGCCATAACCGCACACTACCGCCACCTTGCCC
>JBBQLP010000119.1:0-2672 GCA_038327995.1 Caulobacterales bacterium
CGCCAGCCGCGCGCGGGACAGGAAGGCGGTCAGCTTCACCTTGCCCTCATGGCCCCACAGGGTCTGACGGTGCTCGACCTCCACGTCGTACTGGAACTGGCGGAAGCTGTTGGTGAGTGACTTGCCGTTGGGTACGCTGGACGTGTCGAACAGTCCCCCGCGAAACGTCCACTCCCCGGTCCGCCATTCCAAGGCACCACCGTAGCTATAGCCCCACGCGTCCGCTGCATAGTGGAAGGCCCCGCCAAGGCCCCGCCGTCGATCAGCGACCAGTTCAGGAAGCCGGTCTTCGGATCATGGGCGAAGGAAGCGTTTTACAGGCCGACGATGGCGGTCCCGGCAGCGGCGACAAAGCCCAGCGCGATGAGGAAGATCATGCCGATTCGGTCGGCGAAGCCTTCAAAGTGGAACCCGGCGTCGCGGGTGGCCGTATTGGCAATGGCTTGAATGGTCATGGTAGTCCCCTTTTCTCTGTGTTCCCGAGGGGCCGGAATGGCTTGTCTCGATCTGAACGATGCTTAAATACCATCTATGTGAACGGTGTCAAGATAATCTTTACGTCGTTCGGATGAAAAGTTATGGTGCCCTCATGAACAAGCCCCTTGAACAGGATCTCATTGAAGCCCGCCCCTATCACCACGGGGATTTGCGGCGCGCACTCATCCTGGCAGCCGAACGGGTTCTGGAGCGCGACGGGCCGCAGGCCCTCTCGCTGCGCGCCGTGGCGCGGGAGGCCGGGGTCAGTCCCGCCGCTCCCTATCACCACTTTAAGGATAAGGGCGATCTGATGCTCGCCATCGCGGGCGCGGGCTTTGAGGGCCTAAGTGACGCCATGCGGGCAGCCGCCGAGGCGGACCCCGACAAGAAGTTGACCACAATCGGGGTGGCCTACGTCAAGTATGCTCGCGACAACCCGGCCCTCTATCGGGTGATGTACGACTGCTCCCGCAACGAAGACTCCATGCCGGACAAGGCGCACGACGATGACAGCGGCTTCAGCATGGTTCAGGATGCCATGATCCGCGCCGGGATCGACCCCACCAATGACCTTGAACTGAAACTCTGTTGCATCTCCGCTTGGTGCTCGGCTCACGGGGTGGCCGAGATGTTCAGCTTCGCACAGTTCCAGCCGATGATCGAAGCTTTGGGCGGCGAAGACCAGTTCATCGAGGCCTTAATGGCGAGGTCCGGCACATACGCCGCGCCTCACTCGAAATAGACTTGATCGATCCGCCAGCAGGATTCGTCACCCGCTTCGCCCCATCACCCACCGGCTATTTGCATCTAGGCCACGCTTTTTCAGCACGGATGGCGTTTGACGCGGCAACGGCTATGGCTGGGCGGTTTCTGCTGCGCATCGAGGACATCGACCGGAAGCGTTGCCGTCCAGCATATGAGTCCGCGACCCTGGAAGACCTCGCCTGGCTCGGCCTGCGATGGGAAGAGCCTGTTCGCCGCCAGTCAGACCACATGGCGGACTACGAATCGGCGCTGGAACGGTTGCGCGATCTGGGCGTGCTCTACCGCTGCTTTCGCACCCGGCGCGAGGTGGCCGAGGCCATGACCTCCGCCCCGTACGGCCTCGCCGAGCCCTGGCGCGGAGGAGCGCTCTCCACAGATGAGGAAGCGGGGCGGCTGGCGCGGGGCGAACCTTTCGCCTGGCGACTGTCGCTGGATAGGGCGAAAGAGCGGCTCGGCGCTGAATGGGGCCGCCTCCGTTTCATAGACCTGGAAGCTGGCGAAATCGCTGTACGACCCGATTCGGCGGGCGACGTGGTGCTGGGGCGAAAAGACATTGGCGTCGCCTATCACCTCGCCTCGGTGGTCGATGACGCATTTCAGGGCGTGACGCACATCATTCGCGGCGAGGATTTGAGGGAAGCGGTCCACATTCAGCGGCTATTGCAGGCGCTGCTGGGCCTGCCGACGCCGGTCTATCGCCACCACCCGCTGCTACTCAGGCCGGACGGCAAGCGCCTCGCCAAGCGCGATGGCGCACCAAGCCTGAGAGACCTCAGAGCCACGGGAGCAACTCCATTGCAGGTCTGGGCCATGGCGGGGTTTGACGCGGGACCGCTCGCCGGTCGATAGACGGGCATGACGCCCACCGATCACCGCCGCGCGCTCCTCATTCTCATCGTGGGCGCGTGCATTATCGGATTTTCGCCGATTCTTGTGCGCCTGAGCCAAGCGGGTCCTGCAGCCACCGGCTTCTGGCGACTGGCCTTCGCCCTGCCCCTGCTAACCCTCATGGCTACGCGTTCGACGGAGAAGATCACGACGGTAATTCGCGCGCCTGTTCTGCTGATCGCGGGCTTCCTGTTCGCCGCCGACCTCGGCTTCTGGCACTACGGTATCCACTTCACCTCGGTCGCCAACGCGACGGTGCTCTCAAACCTGACCCCCATTCTCGTGACGGGCGCGGCGTGGCTGGTGCTGAAGGAAAAGCCTCGCCACATATTCCTGCTCGGAATGTCGCTGGCGGTGGCGGGCGCCATCGGCATGGCGGTGTTCAAGGCGGGCGTGGGCGGCGCCAAGCCTTCCTATCTCGGAGACGGCCTCTCCACCCTGACAGCGGTCTGGTATGGCGGTTATTTCCTGACGGTGCGTGAGGCCCGGAAGCGCTTCTCCACCACCACTCTGATGGTTTGCACCAGCATCATCGGTATGCC
>JBBQLP010000120.1:0-2611 GCA_038327995.1 Caulobacterales bacterium
GTGGTCCTACGATTGGCAAGATCTGCTGGGCTATTGGCGTGACCACGAGCGCCTGATGGCTCATTGGAAGGCCGTCCTGCCGGTGGGGCGGGTTCTTGAAGTGTCCTACGAGGATCTTGTGGGTGACCTCGAGGCCGTTAGCCGGCAGATCGTTGCTCACTGCAATCTGGAATGGGACAATGGCTGCCTGGATTTTCACACGTCGCCGCGGCCAGTTAGGACGGCAAGCGTCACTCAGGTCCGCGAACCCATCTACAGCCGTTCCATAGGACGCTGGAAGCCGTTTGCGAGGCAGCTTACGCCCATCTTCGGGGAATTTGAGGGTGACCGTGAGGTTGCGGATGCGTCGCTCTAGAGAAAGCTCAGAGCAACTTGGCCCCGAAGTAGTCCGGTCGACTCTGCTAGGATCACTCCGATGCGCCTTCTAGCGATCCTCATAGCTGTCCTTTCTCTCCCGCTTGCCGCCCGGGCGGACCCCCCGCAACCGGCGCCGGACAAGCGCGACTACAGCGTGTTTTCGCCAACCCCAACGGGCGAGCTGCGGTCGCTCTGCACCGACCGCCCCACGAAATCGACGGGTCCATGCACCGTGGACGCCGGTCACTGGCAGGTGGAAAGCGATATCTACAATTTCACCGTCCAGCGCGGCGTAAGCATCCGGTGAGGCTTTCAATTACCCACAAGTTCGGCAGCTAAGCTCAATCCGAGGCCGATGTCGGTCAGGCGCGTCAACCCGCGCCACATGACGATATTGCCTGGCGGCGGGTCGCGCCTGCGGTTGAGGTAGCCGCCCAAGCGGGCGATCTTGACGGCGTAGAATCCGAGGCCGCGGGCGGTAGGGTTGCCTGATGGCTTGTCGGGGACAACGGAGTCGAGAATTTTGACCTCCAGGGAGGTGAACGCGATGTCGGGCGGCGCCTCGGGCGCTGCGCGGCTGCTCATGGTGATCCAGAAGACCCGCCAACTGAGGATGCAGAACACGGCCAAGAGGTTCACCAACCGTTCCGCCGTGCGCAGCTTGACCTCTTCGGCCCGGCATCCCGATTTCAGGATTTTGTGGAAGACCTCGATCTTCCAACGCAGGGCGTACCAGGAGAGCTTTTCGACGGCCTCCTCGGCGGAGCTGACCGGCAGGTTCGTGACCAGCTTCCAATCCACGGGGTCCCGATCCGCCGGATGATTGGGCTCGCGGGCGTGAATGTAGGTCAGCGTGAGCGGCGGGTATTTCTTTTGCTTTCCAATCGGCGGCAGGACGTTGATCGCTCTGAACTTGACCTCCAAGGTCACGGCGACGGCGGCGCCCTTGTCGTCGCGGATCTCGACCACGTGGGTGGCGCAAGGCGGCTGCGCCGCCATCTCCGCCATGACGGTGTGGTCGCCCTCGCCGGCGAGGCGGTCGGTCTGGGCGCGCACCAGGAAGCTCGTTCCGAGCTCGGCGGCGAGGCAAAAGAGCTCGTAGATGTCGCTCTCTCGGTCACCGACATGCACGCAGCGCTGGGGCTCGCCGATCAGGGCGTTGGATTGGCGAAGGTTTTCCAGCCAGCGATAGCTTTCCTTCGTCTCGATCGGGATACGGGTCGGATTGATCTTGCGTTTGAGCGCGGCCGTGCCCTTGAACTTGTCGCGGGTCCAGAACTTCACCGCGGCCAATCCGAGGGGAACGCCGTCCATCGTGACCGCCAGGCTGGAATGCATCAGCAGCCCGCAAACGGTGTGCAGGCGCGGCCGGCCATCCTTGTCCTTGCCGCTGTTGACGACCTTGGTGACGCCGATCGCCTCGGTCTTCTCGCGCCGGAACGAGAACTCGGTCGTGTCCTGCAAGACCAGGATCGGCCCCTCGGCGGTCGCGATGCGATCGCGGGTCGCGTCGAAATGGCCTTTGAGGATCGCGTGCTCGTTGACCCGGCTGTTGGAGAAGAACCGATAGGCGGCCTTGGTGTTCGCCCAGTCCTGGCAGGCTCGGGGAATAGTCTGTCCCATGGCGCCGCCCAACTGATCGAAAACTTGGCGAAGGCGCTTTTCCAAGCGCTTGTCGGGAAGTCGGCCTTCCGCGATCTCCCCGGCCACCCATGTTTGCTGGCATGCGGCTTTGGTCATCGAGGCCCCGCCTGTGATTCGGAGCCACGGACAGAATCACAGCCGATTCAACCAAAGCAAGGGGACCGGACCCGGTTCGTCGAACTTGTGGGTAATTGAAAGCCGGTGAAGGCCGTCTTGTCTGGGCGGGGCCTGGACGGGATGCTGCGCTCGTAAGGACGTCCTTAAGAGCGCTCGCAGCGAGACATGGCCCACACGAGTTTGATTACGGGCCCGGAGCGGCGACGCCGGTGGCGGTCTGTGCATAAGGCGGCGATCCTTGAGGAGGCCTTCGCGCCCGGCGTCGTGGTGGCCGACGTAGCTCGGCGATATGGGCCAAGACGTCGGCCAGCCAGGCCTGCGGATCGATGTCGTTGAGCTTGGCGGTGACGATCAGGCTGTACATGAAGGCGGCGCGCTCGCCGCCGCGGTCGGACCCGGCGAAAAGCCACGACTGCGCTTATGCAGAGGTCTGCATAACCGAAAGAACGCCCTCTTCGCCGGCTCTGATGGCGGCGGCGAGCACTGGGCCGTC
>JBBQLP010000121.1:0-2573 GCA_038327995.1 Caulobacterales bacterium
GGACTAAACCGCTAACGCGGTAGGGGCGCGGCGGCGGCAGTGCTGGTTACGCCGAAGGTGTCGAGTTCGGCCCGTCCTGTCTGAAGATCGTGGGGTTCCAACCCCCGCTTCAGACAGGAGAGACTTCGATGACCCAAGAGTCCGTCAGCCCGCTGCGTCGGCGCATGATCGAGGACATGACGATCCGCCAGTTCGGCGCCAAGACCCAGACCGACTACGTTCGGGTGGTTCGCGACTTCACGGCGTTTCTCGGCAGCGCGCCTGATCTGGCGGAGCCGGAGGATTTGCGGCGCTACCAGCTGCATCTCGCCTCGGAGGGCGCGTCGCCGGCGAAGATGAACGCGGCGGTGTCGGCGCTGCGGTTCTTCTTCAAGATCACGCTCTGCCGAGCGGAGTTCGGCGAACGGCTGGCCACGGTGCGCCCGCCCGAGCGGCTGCCAGTCGTGCTCAGCCCCGAGGAGGTGGCGCTGCTGCTGCACTGCGCGCCCAGCCTCAAGCACAAGGCCGCGCTCAGCATCGCCTACGGCGGCGGCCTCAGGGCCTCGGAGATCGTCCACCTCAAGATCGGCGACATCGATAGCGCGCGCATGCTGATCCGGGTCGAGCAGGGCAAGGGGCGCAAGGACCGCTACGTCATGCTCTCGCCTGACCTCCTGGACCTCCTGCGCGCCTGGTGGCGCGCGGCCAGACCTCGGGGTTGGTTGTTCCCCGGCCAGGACCCGGCCCAGCCGATCACCACTCGTCAGCTGAACCGCGCCTGCCACGCGGCGGCGACCACGGCGGCGCTGGACAAGCGCGTCTCCCTGCACACCCTGCGTCACAGCTTCGCCACCCACCTGCTCGAGCGCAAGACAGACATCCGGGTGATCCAGGTTCTGCTCGGCCACAAGAAGCTCGACACAACGGCCATCTACACCCGGGTCGCGGTGAAGACTCTGGCCGAGGTCCAGAGCCCGCTCTCGCTGCTGAGGACCCCAGCGTCGCTAAGGTTGCCGGCGCCGGCCTGAACCGCGCCTCCCGTGTCGCGGCCACCGCTGGAGGTGGCCGACATCCTGAACCGGCACGGCGAGGCGTACCGCCGCGCCCACGCCGGGCATCTGAGCCTGGGCCAGCTCAAGGTGATGTCGGCCATCGAAGCCTGCCGAACCGCCCGCATGGGCGGCCACGTCCAGCGCTGCGACGACTGCGGCCATCTGCAGATCGCCTACAACTCCTGCCGCAATCGCCATTGCCCGAAGTGCCAGGGGGCGGCGGCCAAGGCCTGGCTCGCCAACCGTGAGGCCGACCTGCTGCCGGTCGCCTACTACCATGTGGTCTTCACCTTGCCGGCGCAGGTCGCCGCCATCGCCTACCAGAACAAGGCCGTGGTCTACGATCTGCTGTTCAAGACCGCCGCCGAGACCCTGCTGACCATCGCCGCCGATCCCAGGCACTTGGGCGCGCGCATCGGCCTCACCGCCGTGCTGCACACCTGGGGTTCGGCGATGACCCATCATCCGCATGTCCACTGTATCGTGCCCGGCGGCGGGCTTGCGCTGGACGGCGAGCGCTGGGTTTCTTGCCAACGGGGGTTCTTCCTCTCCGTGCGCGTGCTCTCGCGCCTGTTCCGCCGGTTGTTCCTCGATGGGCTTGAACGCGCCCGCGCGGCGGGCAGGCTGGCCTTCTTCAACGACCTCGCGCCGCTCGCGGACGCCGCCGCCTTCAAGGCCCATCTTGCCCCGCTCCGCCGCGCCGAGTGGGTGGTCTACGCCAAGCGCCCCTTCGGCGGCCCGGAGGCGGTGCTGGCCTATCTCGCCCGCTACACCCACCGCGTCGCCGTCGCCAACAGCCGCCTGATCAGCCTCGACGATCGGTGCGTCACCTTCCGCTGGAAGGATTACCGCGCCCGGAGCGCCGCCGTTGGGCAGGAGTGGATCAAGACCATGACCCTGCCGGCGTTCGAGTTCCTCCGGCGGTTCCTTCTCCACGTGATGCCCGACAGCTTCCACCGCATCCGCCACTACGGCTTCCTCGCCAGCGCGCGGCGCACCGCGAACGTTGAGCGGATTCGGAGCTTGCTGGGGGAGGGCTCCGCCACGGAGCCGTCGACCGCCCCCGCCGAACCTCCAACGCCGCCGGCGACAGAGAACAAGCCGCCTTGCCCCTGTTGCGGCGGAAGCCTGCGCCTCGTCGAGACCTTCACGCGTGGCCAGCGGCCCCGGCTGTGGCCGATCGCCCCAACCAGGATAGACACCTCTTGAGCGCTCCGCCGACGCCAACCCGCCGACCTCCCGCGAACGCGCCAGCCGGGCGCCGAGCGACTCCCTGCCTCATCGTCAGGCTGGAGCACTCGATCGTGTCATCTTCGCACCTCTTCACGACCGTTCAGGCCGCCCCTGAGGTTCCAAGACGCGTCGACCGCGCCTCTACATCGCGTCCCTCGCGGTTAGCCGACGCGCCCACACCACGGCGGCCGACCTAAATCCCCATAGAGCGCCGGCCGCCCGCGGTTTCCTCCCCTGCAGGCTTCCGGACGCCGACCCTCCCGGCCAATCGAACCCGCGCGCCAGGGCCGGCATCCGAAACCCTGAACA
>JBBQLP010000122.1:0-2522 GCA_038327995.1 Caulobacterales bacterium
TCAGATGCTGGCCGACCTCAAGCACCCGTTCGCGGGCGGCCAGCCGGTGCATGACGTGACGTTCGAGAATGTGCAGGCGGGCCTACGCACCGACCTTTTGTTCCGTCTGGCCAATATGAACCGGGCGCTGGTGGTGGGGACGGGGGATCTGTCAGAGCTTGGGCTTGGCTGGTGCACCTATGGCGTTGGCGATCACATGAGCCACTACAATCCCAACGGCGGGGTGTCCAAGACGCTGATCCAGCACCTGATCCGCTTCGCCGCCCGCTCCGGGGAGTTTAGCGCCGAGGTGTCGCAGGCTCTGGTGGCGGTGCTTTCCACGGAAATCTCGCCGGAGCTTGTCCCCATCGGAGCCGACGGCAAGAGCCAGTCCACCGAGGCGACCGTGGGACCCTACGCGCTGCAGGACTTCAACCTCTATTACCTGACCCGCTACGGCTTCGCGCCGTCCAAGATCGCCTTCCTCGCCCACACCGCCTGGAGCGATGCCGGGGCAGGCGCCTGGCCTGAGGACGTGACGGAGCGCTCGGCATACGGCCTAGCCGAGATCAAGCGCTGGCTGCGCCTGTTCATCCAGCGGTTCTTCGCCAACCAGTTCAAACGTTCCGCACTTCCCAATGGGCCGAAGATATCCTCCGGCGGCTCGCTGTCGCCGCGCGGAGACTGGCGGATGCCGTCCGACGCCTCCCCCGCCGCATGGCTGGCGGAACTGGACGCCAACACGCCGGATTGATCGCTGACGCTGCGGCGGGCACAGTCCCCGGCATGAACCGCCGCCGCCTCGCCCCGACCCTCGCCCTCGCCGCGCTCCTTGCTGTTTCCAGCGCCGCCTCCGCCGCCGATAAGAAGAAGGGGGGCGGCGATAGTTTCATCCAGCTTCCGACCCTTACCGCGACGGTGCTGAGGCTAGGCGGCGGGCGCGGGGTGATGACCATCGACGTGGGAATCGACGTCGCCGACGGCGGCCTGCGCAAGCGGGCCGGTCAGTCGGTCCCCCTGCTGCGCGACGCTTACCTGCGCGAAATCCTGACCTATGCGCCCTCCCTCGCGCCCGGACAGCCGCCCAACCCCGATGTGATCGCCGCGCAGCTCCAGCGCGCCACCGACCGCACCCTTGGCCGCCCCGGCGCCAAGGTGCTTCTGGGCACCATCCTGATTAACTGAGGCGCTGTGGGACTATCCCCAACAAACTAGGTTTAGCGGCAATTAACCGCCTTGCCCCCCATATCTGGTGTTCTAACGTGTTCTGACTCGGATAAGGCGTAACGGCATGAGCAAGATCATCACTCCTCCCGGATTCGCGTCCAAGGGATTGGGACCAGCCAGCTTCGGCGGCACGGGCCTGATGACCCCCAGCCATGCCTACAAGCCGTTCCGCTACCCGTGGGCCTACGACTTCTGGAAGAAGCAGCAGCAGGTCCACTGGATGCCCGAGGAGGTTCCGCTCGGCGAAGACTGCAAGGACTGGGCGACCAAGCTGAACGACAAGGAGCGCAACCTCCTCACCCAGATCTTCCGCTTCTTCACCCAGTCCGATGTCGAGGTGAACGACAACTACATGGAACGCTACGCCCGCGTCTTCAAACCCACCGAGGTGAAGATGATGCTGAGCGCCTTCTCCAACATGGAGACCATCCACATCGCCGCCTACGCCCTGCTGCTCGAGACCATCGGGATGCCCGAGGCCGAGTTCGGGGCCTTCCTCGACTACGAGGCCATGCGCGCCAAGCACGACTATATGCAGACCTTCGGCGTCGACAGCCACGAGGATATCGCCCGCACCCTGGCCATGTTCGGCGCCTTCACCGAAGGGCTGCAGCTCTTCGCCTCCTTCGCCATGCTGATGAACTTCCCGCGCTTCAACAAGATGAAGGGCATGGGCCAGATCGTGAGCTGGTCGGTGCGTGATGAGAGCCTGCACTGCGAGGGGATGATCAAACTCTATCACGCCTTCGCGCACGAGACGGGCTGCGTCACCAAGTCGGTTCAGGACGACATCGTCGAGAACTGCCGCACGGTGGTCGGGCTGGAGGACAAGTTCATCGACCTCGCCTTCGAGGCCGGTGAGGTTCAGGGCATGACCCCGGACGACATCAAGTCCTACATCCGCTTCATCGCCGACTGGCGCCTGCGCCAGCTTCACCTACCTGCGCTTTACGGGGTTACGGAGAATCCCCTGCCGTGGCTGCAGTCGATGCTGTCAGGGGTCGAGCACGCCAACTTCTTCGAGGCCCGCTCCACCGAATATTCCAAGGCCGCCACCAAGGGCCAGTGGCACGGGACGGACGGGGTGTGGTCGAACTTCGACAGCCTTATGAGCAAGCGAACGGAAAACACGCTTCCGGCGGAGTAGCGAAGCGGATCGCAGGGCGAGCGCCCTACTTCACCCCGTCAACCGCCGCCAGGATCGCCGCGTTGTCGGAGCGAATGCGATAGCCTTCCTTGGCCAGTTTGGCGCGCACCACCCCGTGCGTATCCACCACGAAGATCGCGGGCTTGGGCACCCCGTGGGCGAAGTTCCC
>JBBQLP010000123.1:0-2358 GCA_038327995.1 Caulobacterales bacterium
GCGGAAGAAGCCATGAACCCGCTGCGGCGGCGGATGATCGAAGACATGACCGCCCGCAACCTCAGCGAAGGGACGCGGCGTGGGTACATTCGATCGGTTCGGGGGTGCTGTCAGTATTGTGGTCGTGCGCCGACGAAGCTGACCTTCGAGGATGTGCGGCGGTTTCAGTTGCATCTTCTGGAGAGCGGCTTGGCGCCGGCCAGCGTCAACAGCGTGATGGTGGGGCTGCGGTTCTTCTTCAGAGTGACGCTGCATCGGCCGGAGGCGCTGGAATACATCGCGATGGCGCGGGAGCCGCAACGGCTGCCGGTAGTGCTCAGCCCTGACGAGGTCGCGCGTCTTCTGGAGGCGGCGCCCGGGCTGAAGTGGCGCACGGCGCTCAGCGTGGCCTATGGCGCGGGTCTTCGGGCGTCGGAGGTCATTGGCCTGAAGGTCGGCGACATAGACAGCCGCCGCATGCGGATCCGGGTCGAACAGGGCAAGGGACGCAGGGACCGCGACGCGCTGCTCTCGCCGCATCTGCTCGGCGTTCTACGCACCTGGTGGAAGGTGGCGCGGCCGCCGGTCTGGCTGTTTCCCAACCAGCACACGCCTTTCAACCCGGTGACGCCTCGCTCGCTGAACCGGGCCTTCCACGTGGCGGTCCAGACAGCCGGGATCGACAAGCCCGTCTGTCTGCACACGCTTCGGCATTGCTTCGCCACCCACCTGCTGGAGCAGAAGGTGGACGTGAGGGTGATCCAGGTCCTGCTGGGCCACAAGAAGCTGGAGACCACGGCGGTCTACACCCAGGTCGCGGCCAAGACCCTGGATGGCGTCGACAGTCCGCTGGATCTGCTGAAGCTGAGGGCGCCGCCGGCCTGAGGCGGGGCCGGGCCGATGCGCCCGGCGTTGGATGTCGCCGACATCTTCCGCGCCCATGGACCGGCGTGGCGCCAGGCCCAGGCCGGCCATATCAGCCTGGGCCAACTCAAGGTCATGTCGGCGATCGAGGCCTGCCGGACGACGGCGTTGGGCGGTCACGTCGAGCGCTGCGAAGACTGCGACCATGTTCGGATCGCCTACAACTCCTGTCGCAACCGGCATTGCCCGAAGTGTCAGGGGGCGGCGGCGCAGCGATGGCTGGAAGCGCGCCAGGCCGAGCTGCTGCCCCTGGCCTATTTCCATGTCGTGTTCACCCTGCCGGCGGCCATCGGCGACATCGCCTTCCACAACAAGGCGGTGGTCTACGACATACTGTTCAAGGCGGCCTCACAGACGCTGCTGACCATCGCCGCCGATCCGAAGCATCTGGGCGCCCGCATCGGCCTGACCGCCGTCCTGCATACCTGGGGATCGGCCCTCACCCACCATCCGCACCTGCATTGCATCGTGCCCGGCGGCGGCCTCTCGTCGGACGGCCAGAGCTGGATATCTTGCAGGCCCCGGTTCTTCCTCCCCGTGCGCGTGCTCTCGCGGCTGTTCCGCCGGCTGTTCCTCGACCGCCTCCTCGAGGCCCACGCCCAGGGGCGGCTGGTCTTCTTCGGCAACCTCGCCGGCCTCGCCGACCGGGCCGCCTTCACCGCCCGCCTGGCGCCGCTGCGTCGGGCCGAGTGGGTCGTCTACGCCAAGCGCCCATTCGCCGGACCGGAGTCGGTCCTGGCCTATCTCGCCCGCTACACCCACCGCGTCGCCATCTCCAACAGCCGCCTGGTCCGCATGGACGACAACGGCGTCACCTTCCGCTGGAAGGACTACCGCCAGGACGGACAGGCCCGGCGCAAGTTGATGACCCTCGCGCCGGCCGAGTTCATCCGCCGCTTCCTGATCCACGTCCTGCCAAGCGGCTTGCACCGCATCCGGCACTACGGCCTCTTCGCCAACACCGCCCGCGCCGCAAACTTGGCCAAGGTCCGCGCGCTGCTCCAGGCGCCGCCGCCGGCCGAGGTCCCCGAGACCATCGCCGAGGCGGATGCGCCCGTGAAGCCGGCGATCACCTGTCCCTGTTGCGGCGGTCGAATGATCCTCGTCGAGATCTTCGAGCGCGGCCGTTCCCCACGCACCGCTCCGACAAGACCGGCGTTCGGCATCGACAGCTCATGACCGACCAACTGCGCTCAATCCCACACGGCAGACCCGATCAGCCCGCCCCGCGCCGGCGTCGAGACCGTTCGCGCCATGGCCGCGCTCCTTGGGCTCCAGGCCAACGAAAACGGCGACTCGTACCTCCCGCCACCAATATCGCATCGGACAAATCCGCCCGTCGGCGCCAGCTCCCCGACACCCAACCGCAACCTCAGCGGCAACATCCACCAACCAGCGTGGCCAAATCCCCATAACGCCCGCGCTGCATCCCGCGGTTCAGACTTCCAGCTTTCT
>JBBQLP010000124.1:0-2112 GCA_038327995.1 Caulobacterales bacterium
TGGTGGCGATCCTGGAGAACTATCAGGACGAAGGCGGCCGCGTGGCGATCCCGCAGGCGCTGCTGCCTTATATGCGGGGCGTTACGCACATTGGAGGCGAGGGGTGAGGCTCCTTCTCACCAACGACGACGGCATCCATGCGGAGGGCTTGGCGTGCCTCCAGCGCATCGCTGCCCAACTTTCAGACGATGTCTGGACCGTCGCCCCGGATACTGAACAATCTGGTGTCGGGCGCGCAATCACGATGTCCGACCCCATTCGCGTGCGAAAGATCGATGAGCGCACGTTCTCGGTGACGGGCAGCCCCACCGATTGCGTCATGCTGGCGGTGCGCGAATTGATCCCCGGCGCGAAGCCTGATCTCGTGCTCTCCGGCGTCAATCGGGGCCAGAACCTCGCCGAGGACGTGACTATGTCTGGCACCGTGGCGGGGGCCATCGAGGGCATGGCGCTGGGCGTCCCCTCCATCGCCCTGTCGCAGGGCGTGAAGGTGTTCGACGATAGCTACCGGGCCATGTTCGAGACGGCGGAGCATTTCGCTCCGGGCCTGATTACGCGACTCGTCCAGATCGGTTGGCCGGACGACGTGGTGATGAACATCAACTTCCCCGCCCGGCCCCCCGAAGAGGTGAGCGAGGTCGAGGTGACGCGGCAGGGCTTCCGCGACCAGCACATCCGCCACGCCGAAAAGCGCACCGATATGCGGGGCCGCGACTACTACTGGATGGGGTTCGCGGTGCAGGCGTCCAATCCGGCGGAGGGCACCGACCTGCACGCCACGTTCGGGGGCAAGATTTCCGTCACACCGCTGCACATCGACCTGACGCACCTGCCCACCCTGCACGACCTGAAGGGCAAGCTCGGCGGCCCGCCGCCCAAGCTTTCTGGGAAGCTCTAGGGTGGTGCAGAGCGAGCCCCTCACCACTGAGGACTGTCTGGCAAAGCTGGTTCTGAGCCTCCGCAAAGGGGGCGTTTCCGATCCGGCGGTGCTGGCCGCCATCGAACGCACGCCGCGCGACCTCTTCGTACCCGACCTGTTCCAGGAGCGCTCGTGGGAGGATTCGGCCCTGCCCATCGCCTGCGGCCAGACCATTTCCCAGCCTCTGATCGTGGGCCTGATGACCCAGGCGCTGACTTTGGACAGCCGCTCGCGCGTTCTGGAGATTGGCACCGGGTCGGGCTATCAGACCGCCGTCCTCTCGCCCCTCTCGCGGCTGGTCTACTCGGTGGAGCGCTACCGTACCCTCTTGGGCGAGGCGGAAAAGCGGCTGAAATCCCTGAAGCTCATGAACATCATCACCAAGTTCGGCGACGGAGGCGCGGGCTGGGCCGAGCAAGCCCCCTTCGACCGCATTTTGGTGACGGCGGCGATGGAAGGAGAACCGACGATCCTGCTTGCCCAGCTCAAGCCCCAGGGCGTGCTGGTAGCGCCCATCGGACGCGGGCCGGTGCAGAAACTGAAACGCTATGTGGGCGACGGGGCGGGCGGTTTTGCGGTGGAGGACCTGGGCGAAGTGCGCTTCGTGCCCCTGCTGCCCGGCGTGGCGAAGGAACTTTGATGGTCCGATCCGGGATGACGCGTTTGAGGATGACCCTGTTTGGCGCAGGGCTGCCTCCGCTGCTCGCTCTGACCGGACTGGCGCTTGGCGCTTGCAGCACAGATGTCAGCCGTTTCAGCGTCCCGAAGCCCGCCTATGCGATCACCCGCTCAGGGCCCGAAGACCAGGACTTCGTCCGCCAGAACTCCACACCCCCTTCAACCCGCACAGAGCCCGTCCCGTCCGATGAGCCACCTGCGCCGCAGTTGCGCGGTCGCCAATCGCCCGGTCCGACCATGCCTGTTCGCTCCGCCCCGCCCCCCGCGCTGGAAACTCCGGCGCAGGTTGTGGTGCGGCCCGGCGAGAGCGTGTTCGAGGTGGCCGAGCGGGTGCGAACGCCAATCCGGGCGATCATCGACCTCAACAACCTGCAACCGCCCTATGACGTGACGCCGGGCTCGGTGCTACGGATCCCGCCGCCGGTGGTTTACACGGTACGGGCGGGCGACACCTTGGCGGGGGTCGGCAAGCGCTTCTCCATCGATCCGCGCTCGCTGGCCAATCTCAACGACAT
>JBBQLP010000125.1:0-1945 GCA_038327995.1 Caulobacterales bacterium
AAGATAACGGCCGTCTCCAATTCCAACTCCCAGCGAGAGCACATCATGGCGGCCGCCGCCGCGAATGGCCTGACCAATCTCAATGTGCTGACCATCGACATGAACGACTTGCAAATCGACCGACGGTTTGATCGGGTGGTCTCGGTGGAGATGTTCGAGCACATGGCCAACTGGCGGGCGCTTCTCACCAAGGCTCGGGGTTGGCTGAAGCCGGACGGGCGTCTTTTCATCCACGTCTTCAGCCACACCAAGGCCCCCTATCGGTTCGATGTGGCTGACAAGAGCGACTGGATCGCACAGCACTTTTTCGCAGGCGGCGTGATGCCGAGCCACGCCCTTATCCGCGCGTTCGGGGACTTGTTCGAGGTGGAGGACGAGTGGCGCTGGAGCGGCCATCACTATCAGAAGACGGCGCTGGACTGGCTGGCCAATTTCGACGCTGATAAGGCCGCCGTCACCAGGACGCTTACCGAGGTCTATGGCCCTAACGCACGGGTGTGGATGCGGCGCTGGCGACTGTTCTTTCTCGCCACGGCGGGCCTGTTCGGTCATCGCGGCGGAGCCGAGTGGGGCGTCAGTCACTACCGCCTAAAGCCGGTCGCAGCGACTTAGAGGAGAGGGCGCATGATCCGCTACCTGATCGCTTACATTGCCACCGCCACCATCTTCGCCGGGATGGACTTCGTCTGGCTGAGCCTTGCTGCTCCGCGCCTCTATAAGCCCGAGCTTGGCGACCTGATCATCGACGGCGCACGGATGGGTCCCGCTGTCCTGTTCTACGTGATCTTCACGGTTGGGGTGACGGTGCTTTGCGTGGCTCCGGCCCTGCGCGAAGGAAGCTGGACGCGAGCTACGATCAACGGAGCGATGTTAGGTCTGGCGAGCTACGCCGCCTACGATCTGACAAATCAGGCGACCTTGCGCGTCTGGTCGACCAAAGTGACCGTAGTTGACCTCGCGTGGGGCGTGGTGGTCACCGCCGTCTCCGCCACCGTCGCCGTCTTCATCACCCGATGGGCCAGCCGCGCCCTCGGTCTCGCCGCCTGAGCCTTACGGAGTTCGCATGACGCTCTCGATTGACCCGGCCTACGACATTCCGGCGGCGAACTTTTTCTTTAGCCTGCCTGAGTTCCGGCGCGCGCCGGCGGCGTTTCGCACGGCGCTGAAGGTGATCAACGCCAACTGGCAGGGCGCTCCTCTGACCGTTGTGCTTCCCTCCGGCCACGCCCTGCGCGTGGAGGGTGAAGCGCCGGGCGGTGGGGTGCGGCTTGAGGTCAAGGACTACCGTTTTATTCGTCGCATTTTGGCTTCCGGCGATGTGGGTTTCGCGGAGGGCTTCGCGGCGGGAGATTGGGACACGCCCGACCTTCCGGCGCTGCTCGTGGCTTTCTCCTACAATTTCGACCGGCTGGCGCAGCTGATGAAGGGCAATCCCTTAGTGCGCGCCGTGGACTTCCTCAGCCACGCCTTTCACCGAAACAGCCGGGCGGGGTCAAAGAAGAACATCCATGCCCACTACGACCTCGGCAACAGCTTCTACGGGGCTTGGCTGGACCCGAGCATGACCTACTCGTCCGCCGTTTTTGAGGGCCCGGGTGTCGGGCTGGAAGCCGGGCAGGAAGCCAAATATGCGGCCCTAGCGCGCTCTATCGGGATCGAGCGTTCCCACAAGGTGCTGGAAATCGGCTGTGGCTGGGGCGGGTTCGCCGAATATGTCGGGCGCGAGATCGGCGCCGAGATCGACGCCATCACGATTTCGCAGGCCCAGCACGACTTCGCCGCGGCCCGCATCCACAAGCTCGGTCTGTCGGATCGGGTGCGCATCAAGCTCTGCGACTATCGTGATGTTAAGGGTCCCTATGACCGGATTGGCTCGATCGAGATGTTCGAGGCGGTGGGCGAAGCCTACTGGCCGACCTTCTTCTCCAAGATCGACGAGCTCTTG
>JBBQLP010000126.1:0-1878 GCA_038327995.1 Caulobacterales bacterium
AACCGGCGCGCCTCTGGATTGCAGTTCCAGAAGATAGCGCTTGTCGGTGTTCCACATCAGCACCGCCGCGGGATTGATCATCGGCGTGGTCGTGTCTGCCAGCCGCGCCAGCCAGCGGGCGGTCTGTTTGTGATAACCCCAGGCCAGTAGCGGCAGGGCGACCGCTACATCGTCGGGGATCGGATCGATCCAGGGGCAGGCAGAGACCTGCGCCCCTGCCGCCGTCAGGAACCCGGCCAGCCGCTCATAGTAGGGCCCCCAGCGCGACGCATAGGTCTCGTCCGCCGGATCGGGGGTGAGGATCGCGAGCTTGGCCGTCACTGTTCGGGCGTCTCGAAGGCCTGGGCGAGACAGGATTCGACGGTGAGGACCGGCTCGCCGCGTTTGCGGGTGCCGGTGGAAGCGCCCGAGACCTTTAGCCCGTGCGCGCCATCCTGAAAGAATAGGAAAAGTGCGCAGTGGGGCATCCGGTAGGTCCAGAACGCCCCCTTGCCCTCGGCGCGTGAGACGTCCGGGTCGCCAAAGCGCGCGCGCACCTGCGCCGGTGTGGCGTAGAGGAGGGCGCCGAGGGGCTGGGGCGCCGGACGCGCCTCATCACGATCAAGCCGTGAACTGGCTTCCGTGCGGAGTTCGGCGTGGGTGGCCGCTTCGGTGCGGCGCGGCGCGGTGTGCGGGGCCGACAGCGCCGGTCCGGCGAGCGCCAGCAGCACAAAGGCGGCTCTCGCAGCGACCTGAGACGTTCTAAACAGCCTGGATTTCATCGCGCAGGGCTAACCGAGGTTTCCGGCCTCATCAAGGCGTTGCTCTCCCTCGGGGCCGCTCGCGATTGCCTCAGCCCCGATCGTCCTGTAGTCGCCGCGCGTTTGCTCTGCTTCGTCAAGGACCGCCCTCATGCCTGCAACCCACGACGTCGTCGCCGTCGGCAACGCCATCGTCGACGTCATCGCGCCAGTGGCCGAGGATTTCCTCGTCGTTCAGGGCTTGGTGAAGGGCTCCATGGGCCTGATCGACGAAGAGCGCGCCCATGCCCTCTACGCAGCCCTGCCTCCGGCGATGGAAACTTCAGGCGGGTCTGCGGCCAACACCGTGGCCGGGGTCGCCTCGTTCGGCGGCTCGGCAGCCTATATCGGCAAGGTGGCGAACGATCAGCTCGGCGAGGTTTTCGTCCACGATATGCGCTCCGGCGGCGTCGGGTTCGATTGCTCACCTCTAGTGGGAGGCGCGGCCACGGCCCGCTCCATGATCGCGGTGACGCCGGACGGTCAGCGCACCATGTCCACCTTCCTCGGCGCTTCTGGCCTTCTGACGCCTGCCGATGTGGACCCGGCTCTGGTGAAGGGCGGACGGATTCTCTACCTCGAAGGCTATCTGTTCGACCCCGACGGGGGCCGCGCCGCCTTCTCCAAGGCCGCGTCCGCCGCCAAAGACGTCGGGCGTCTGATCTCGATCACTCTGTCGGACGGGTTTGTGGTCGACCGCCACCGGGCGGGGCTTTTGGCCTTTATCGAGGACGAGGTCGATCTGGTGTTCGGCAACGAGGATGAGATCAAGTCGCTGTTCGAGACCACCGATTTCGACGCCGCCTGCACCGCCCTGGGTCAGCGCGCCAAGCTCGCCGCCATCACCCGCAGCGCCGCCGGTTCGGTGGTGCTGAGTGAAGGATTGGTCCACTCCGTCCCCGCCGTCTCCGTGGCCGAGGTCGTTGACACCACGGGCGCCGGCGACCAATACGCCGCTGGCTTCATGTTTGGCCTGGCGAGGGAAAAGAGCCTCGTTGACTGCGCCCGTCTCGGCCACCTCGCAGCGGGCGAGGTGATCAGTCACTATGGCCCCCGCCCGGCGGTCTCGTTGAAAGATCTCGCCAAGGCAGCCGGACTT
>JBBQLP010000127.1:0-1631 GCA_038327995.1 Caulobacterales bacterium
CCCGCATAATTCACGCCGCACCTGAAAACGGGCTGGCGGACGTAGCGTAACGCGTTGTTTTGGAATAGATTTTGGTTGCTTAGACCAACCCATTCCGAAGCACGGAGGCGCCACGCCCGCCATGGATGACGATACCGATCTTCTGTTCGATCTGCCAAGCGTGTCGCGCAAGAAAGTCAGCGCGGCCTTTGATGGCGGGCGCATCACCTCCGACGGTGGCGTGGCGCTGCTGGCCCTGGCCGACCGGCGGATCGGCATTGTCGATCGGCTGGCGCGGCTGGTCGCCGACCCGCGCGACGCGGCCCTGGTCACCCACTCCGTGGCCTCGATCCTGAGGGCGCGGGTGCTTGCGATCGCCTGCGGTTACGAGGACGCCAACGACCTGGACCGCCTGCGCGGGGATCCGGCGTTCAAGCTGGCCTGCGGGCGGCTGCCGGACAGCGGCGGCGACCTGTGCTCGCAGCCGACGATCTCGCGTTGGGAGAACGCGCCGGACCTGAAGACCGTCATCCGGCTGACCTATGCGCTGGTGGACGCCTGGTGCGACAGCTACGCCCAGGAACCCGCGGCGGTGACCCTCGACATCGACGACACCCTGGACGTGGTCCACGGCGCCCAGCAGTTGTCGCTGTTCCACGCCCACCACGACGCGCGCTGCTTCCTGCCGATCCACATCTATGACACCGCCACCGGCCGCCCGGTGGCGATGATCCTGCGTCCGGGCAAGACCCCTTCGGGCAAGGAGGCCGCCGGCTATCTGCGCCGGCTCTACCTGCGCATCCGCCGCCACTGGCCGGCGACCCGCCTGACCATCCGAGGGGACGGTCACTATGGCCGGCCCGAGCTGATGGACTTCTGCGAGAAGCACGGCCTCGACTATCTGTTCGGCGTCACCGGCACGCCGGCCCTGGCGGCCAAGGTCGAACACGTCGTCGATCCTATCCGCGTCCAGCGGGCCGAGACCGGCGCGGCCGCCGTGCGCGGCTTCGCCGAGACCCGTTACGCCGCCAAGTCCTGGAGGCACGAGCGCCGCGTCGTCGCCCGCATCGAGGCCACGCCCATGGGCCTGGATATCCGCTGGGTCGTCACCTCGCTGGAAGTCCCCGGCCCGGAGGACATCTACGCCAGGCTCTACTGCGCGCGCGGCCAGGCCGAGAACCTGATCAAACTGCACAAGACCCAGCTGAAGAGCGATCGAACCTCCTGCCGCTCGCCCCTGGCCAATCAGATGCGCCTGGTCCTGCACACCGCCGCATACTGGTTGATGCTCACCGTCCGCGACGCCGTGCCCAAGACCCACGCCCTGGCCAAGGCCGAGTTCGCCACCCTGCGGATCAGGCTGTTGAAGGTCGGCGCCCGCATCCGCGAGACTGCTCACCGCGTGCGCATCGCCTTCGCCGTCGCCTGCCCCGACGCGGCGCTCTTCCGCGACATCGCCGTAGCTCTGCGACCTGCTCCAGCCTGAGCCCCGGGGCCAAGCCCCCAAACCGACAAGCCCCTCGTCTCAACCCCAACGGAGCCAAAACCACAGTCCAGATCGCGAGGAAAAAGGCGCCGCGAGGAATCGTGCCCGCAGCTCAATCCCCGCCAAGCCGGCCAACGCCAGCGTCAGCCTGAATAAGGTGGGCTAG
>JBBQLP010000128.1:0-1580 GCA_038327995.1 Caulobacterales bacterium
AGGATCGCGAGCTTGACCGTCACTGTTCGGGCGTCTCAATGGCCTGGGCGAGACAGGCTTCGACGGTGAGGACCGGCTCGCCGCGCTTGCGGGGCCCGGTGGCGGCGCCCGAGACCTTCAGCCCGTGGGCGCCATCCTGAAGGAATAGGAAAAGAGCGCAGTGGGGCATCCGGTAGGTCCAGAACGCGCCCTTGCCCTCGGCGCGGGAGACGTCCGGGTCGCCAAAGCGCGCGCGCACCTGCGCCGGGGTGGCGTAGAGGAGGGCGCCGAGGGGCTGGGGCGCCGGACGCGCCTCATCACGATCAAGCCGTGAACTGGCTTCCGTGCGGAGTTCGGAGTGGGTGGCCGCTTCGGTGCGGCGCGGCGCGGTGTGCGGGGCCGACAGCGCCGGTCCGGCGAGCGCCAGCAGCACAAAGGCGGCTCTCGCAGCGACCTGAGACGTTTTAAACAGCCTGGATTTCATCGCGCAGGGCTAACCGAGGTTTCCGGCCTCATCAAGGCGTTGCTCTCCCTCGGGGCCGCTCGCGATTGCCTCAGCCCCGATCGTCCTGTAGTCGCCGCGCGTTTGCTCCGCTTCGTCAAGGACCGCCCTCATGCCTGCAACCCACGACGTCGTCGCCGTCGGCAACGCCATCGTCGACGTCATCGCGCCAGTGGCCGAGGATTTCCTCATCGTTCAGGGCTTGGTGAAGGGCTCCATGGGCCTGATCGACGAAGAGCGCGCCCATGCCCTCTACGCAGCCCTGCCTCCGGCGATGGAAACTTCAGGCGGGTCTGCGGCCAACACGGTGGCGGGGGTCGCCTCGTTCGGAGGCTCGGCAGCCTACATCGGCAAGGTGGCGAACGATCAGCTTGGCGAGGTCTTCACCCACGATATGCGCTCCGGTGGCGTCGGGTTCGATTGCTCCCCTCTAGTGGGCGGCGCGGCCACGGCCCGCTCCATGATCGCGGTGACGCCGGACGGGCAGCGAACCATGTCCACCTTCCTCGGCGCCTCCGGTCTTCTGACGCCCGCAGATGTGGACCCGACTCTGGTGAAGGGCGGACGGATTCTCTACCTCGAAGGCTATCTGTTCGACCCCGACGGGGGCCGCGCCGCCTTTTCCAAGGCTGCATCCGCCGCCAAGGACGCCGGGCGTCTGATCTCGATCACCCTGTCGGATGGGTTTGTGGTCGACCGCCACCGGGCCGGGCTTCTGGCCTTCATCGAGGACGAAGTCGATCTGGTGTTCGGCAACGAGGATGAGATCAAGTCGCTGTTCGAGACCACCGATTTCGATGCCGCCTGCACCGCCCTAGGCCAGCGCGCCAAGCTCGCTGCCATCACCCGCAGCGCCGCCGGCTCTGTGGTGCTGAGTGAAGGATTGGTCCACACCGTCCCCGCCGTCTCGGTGGCCGAGGTCGTTGACACCACGGGCGCCGGCGACCAATACGCAGCGGGCTTCATGTTTGGCCTGGCGAGGGAAAAGAGCCTCGTTGACTGCGCCCGTCTCGGCCACCTCGCAGCGGGCGAGGTGATCAGTCACTATGGCCCCCGCCCGGCGGTCTCGTTGAAAGATCTCGCCAAGGCAGCCGGACTT
>JBBQLP010000129.1:0-1554 GCA_038327995.1 Caulobacterales bacterium
GCTCTTGGCGAGATCAAGACCGATCGTGGTAATCTGCATGGTGGACGGCTCCTGCTTCAGGGTGACTTCGACAACGACCATCCCATGGCGCATCGACGCCGGACACAGGGGCCGTCCACCCCATCAGACCAAAGGCAACTCTTCTCCGCGAGGGCGCAGTGAACCCCAGCCCGAGCGGCGTTCAGACCATGACTGACCGCCACTCGGCCAACGCGGCGGAGCGCCTTTCGCGGTAGAGGTCTTTGCTGATGAGGTGGCGTTCCTGGTTGAAATGGTTGCTGAGGGATGCATGGACCGAGGCGAACTTCTGCAGGGTCTTCATGCGACGGAAGCGGGCCATCGCCCGCTCGCGTCGTCGAAAAGGGAGGTGGCTGTTCTCAGCCCGATTGTTGGCCCAGCGCCTTACCGGCGCTTGGAGCCCCTTGGCGCCGATCTCCTTCAGCGCCGCGCCGTAGGAGCGCAGACCGTCGGTGACGATCGCCTTGGGCTGGCCATGGCGCTTCATCGCCTTCTTGATGAAGGCCAGGGCCGCGGCCTTGTCGCGGGTCTTGGTGACGTAGGATTCCAGCACCTCGCCCTCGTGATCGACGGCCCGCCAGAGGTAGCAGCGCTCGCCGTTCACCCTCACGACCATCTCGTCCATGTGCCACCGCCAGTGGGTGAACTGGCGCATGGAATGAACGCGTTTTCTCCGGATCTCGGCGGCGAACATCGGTCCGAAGCGGTTCCACCAGTGCCGCACGGTCTCGTGGCAGAGGTCGATCCCGCGTTCGAACAGCAGCTCCTCGACGTTTCTCAGCGACAGCGGATAGCGGACATACATCAACACCACCAGCCGGATCACTTCGGGCGAGGAGTCGAACCAGCGGAACGGGTCGGGCGGCGGCTTGGGAGGCTTGGACTTCTTCATTCCGCCGCCCTACCGACCCACGGTTAGCCGGCCGTGAATTTTGGTCTGACACCTCCCCTCTTACGAATAAAGATGCAAAATAGTCCATTTGAACCTATAGTCGACAATCGGAGAGCCGTAAGAGATTCGAGATGCGGCGGGCGCGCCTCGATGCGCGCGATCCGAACTACATTGATGCCCGACCGGGCTGCACAAACGAGACGAGGAATACCATGGCTCAAATTCACTGGAAGAGCGCCATTAGCGCCGACTTCAACACCGCCGGCGACTGGAACACCGGGACAGTTCCGGGCGCCTCGGATGACGCGATCCTGGACGCCACCGGCGGCGCATTCGATGTCACCGCCAACACCGCTGAGACGGTGAACAGCATCCAGCTGGCGTCAAACGCTACCCTGTCGATCACCGGCGGGACCTTCACCGCTGAGGCGGGCACCGGCTCTGGCGCTAACGCTGGAGCGATCGTGATAGGCTCACGAACGGCGTTCGCCGTCACCGGGGGAATCGCCAACACCGGATCGATTGATCTGAGCGGCGCGGGCAACTACGGCGCGGCGCTGATCGTCAACTCGGGCGGCGCCACCCTGACCGGCGGCGGCCAAGTGGTGTCGACCACCACGGGAGCTGGCAACGTCATCGAGGGC